>DATGWL010000001.1:0-29729 GCA_035299505.1 Saprospiraceae bacterium
AGTCAAAAATTTGAGCTTTTTTCGTCAGTTTTTGCGTTTTTGAAGAAGCATAGCCTGAGTTACGTGACTGAAAAAAGGTGAAAAATGGCGGAAAAAGGACAAGTTTTTGGCCCGGTAAGAAAATCCCCAACATGCTCTTAGTGGTAAAAACACTTTTCCACCTACGCCACCAGCCTTAATGCCTTTTCCAAAATATGGAATTCCACGGGAGTTTCTCCCAGGTATTCACCATCGGCTTCGAGCAGGGTGGGCGTATTGTCAAGATGTTCTACCCGTATACGTCGCGCCTGATGTCCTTCTATACGGGGATGACTGAGCAGGGTTCCGTTGTAGAAACGGGGTGTTTGCAGCAAAACCTCCAGTTTGGAGAGCTTGCGGGCGAATGTGAGCGCAAACAAGCCATCGTCGGGCACAGCATGTGGCACCAGTTGCATGCCGCCGGCTGAGTAGCGGCAAAGTCCTATGTTGATGGTGTAGAAATAATCTTCCACCGTTTTCCCGTCGAATATTATCCGGGCCCTGCTCAGTTGGTAGGCATTGAGGTATTGGGCTACTTTGAGCAGGTAGTGTACTTTGTTTCTGGCGGGATGCTCGGTGAGTTTTTGACCAATAAACCCATCGTACGCCATGCCCGCTACATTCACGAAATACCGCAAGTGCGTTTGGCCATCGCGCTGGTACTGCACCTGACCTATATCCTGGAAACGCACTTGTCCGAGTTTCAGTTGCTCCAGTCTACGGCGCGGATCTACGGGTATGCCGTGTTCGCGCGCCCAGTCGTTGCCGGTACCAAAAGGCAGCAGCGTGTAATACACCTCTGCAGGCGGCACAAAGGTCTGGCTGAACAAGCCGTGCACCAGTTCATGGTTGGTGCCGTCGCCGCCAATGCCCATGATATACCTGCCGCCTTTGAGCAGAATGTCTTCTATGATTCGGGCGGCATGGCCCCGATGTTCGGTGAACCTGACAGAGTAGGCAAAGCCCAGTTCCTGCAGCAGACGCTCTATGTCAGGCCAATGCCGGCCCATGGCGCCGCTGCGGGCCGCCGGATTGGCAATGATATGCCATAATGGGTTAGGATCGGGTGTTTGCATGTGATGGGGCAAACATAATTGGGAATGAGGAGAAATGGAAAATTTGGAAATTATTAATCGTTTATATAACTTTGATAAATGCAAAAAATCTATTTGGACACCTCAGTAATCAATTTCCTTTTCGCAGATGATTCTCCCGAACATCAAATGGAAACTATCGACTTTTTTGAACGGTTTATAGCTAGGAACGTTTACCAATCACTCGTGTCGGTATTCGTGTTGGATGAAATCCAGCAAACGCCTTCCGAAATCAAAAAAGACAAGCTACTTCAGGTAATTTCGGACTTTAACCTGGAATTACTAGAGGCAACTAATCCCCGGATTGTATTGCTTGCCAGCGCATATCTTCAAGCTGGGGCTATTCCTCCAAAGAAGATTTATGACGCATTACATGTGGCCGTCTGTGTTGTGCATAAAATTGATTACTTGGTAAGTTGGAACTACAAGCATTTAGCCAATGTTAATCGGGAAAATCGAATAAATATTGTAAATTTGGCCCAAGGCTATTCCAATCAAATCAGAATCATTACACCTTTAGAGTTGATGTCGGATGAAGAATAAAAACAAAATATCCAAAGCTCAAACGGAGGTTTGGGAGTGGAAAGAAATCGCTTCAGCTTCTTTATTGGAGGAGCCCGCCGAGGCATGGCTCCGTATTGTCAACACAAGAACGGAAGGATTAAGAAAGGATCTTGCTGAAAAAAGAAAAAAAACGGCTAAAAAAAATACCAAGGTTTCAGTCCCTGCCTGATATTTCTTACCTTTGCCCCATGTTTCAACCTATAATTTCCATCAACATTATTATTCGGCAGTGTAAGCACACCTGACGAGGTACTGTTGTTGGAAGAACACGAGACCCCGCCCGGTGTGCGCCGAGCGGGGTCTTGAGTTATTTAGTTTAACCATTGCTTCATGGATTCTATTTTCTCCACGGAAGAATATCGCCTCTGGCTTGAGCAGGTAAAGCAAAAAGTACATGCTTCCCAGATTAAAGCTGCCTTGTCAGTGAACAAGCAGCTCATTGGCCTGTATTGGGAGTTAGGAGAAATGATTGCCAAAAAGCAGGAAAAAAGTGAATGGGGCAAGGCTGTTTTAGATGCATTGGCTCTTGACTTAAAAAGTGAGTTCCCACATGTAAGCGGATTTTCAAGATCCAACTTGGCTTATATGGGGCAATTTTATCGGGTTTACCATTCCGCCGACGAATTTGTCCAACAAGCTGTTGGACAAATTCCCTGGGGGCATAACATATTGATTTTCAGTCGGTCTGAAAATTTAGAAGCAGCTTGTTTCTATCTCCAGGCTACAATGGAGCACAATTGGTCTCGCAATACCCTGGCACTCCAGATGGAAACACGTCTGCACGAACGACAAGGAAAAGCCATCTCCAATTTCGCCCAAACCTTACCTGCTCCACAAGCTGATTTGGCCCAACAAACATTGAAAGACCCATATTTATTTGACTTTCTGGCCATGACCCCGGCAATGCATGAACGTGATTTGGAGAAGCAATTGACAGACCATATCACCCGCTTTTTGTTGGAACTAGGTGCGGGTTTCGCTTTCATTGGACATCAATATCCGCTAAAAATTGGCGAAAAAACCTATTATCTGGATTTGCTTTTTTACCACATCCGGTTAAGATCTTTCGTAGCAATAGAGCTGAAGATGGAAGAGTTCGCTCCTGAATATGCCGGAAAAATGAATTTTTACCTTTCTGGAATCGATGAATTACTCCGCGCAGAAAATGATCAACCTAGTATAGGAATTATCCTCTGTAAAACGAAAGACCGAATTGAAGTTGAATATGCCCTTAGAGATATCAATAAACCAATTGGCGTCAGCCAATGGATACTAACACAGCATCTTCCTGTGGATATTCAATCTTCATTTCCAACCATTGAACAACTGGAACAAGAACTTTCCGACCTTTGACCCTTAACTTGACTCAGACTCCATCCACTCACAGATATGTATCGCGAATTCAAACACCTGAATCTCCCCGCCATCGACGCTGAAGTGCGCCAATTTTGGGAGAACGAAAAGATTTTTGATCATTCGGTCAATCAACGCCCGAAAAACAATGCTTTCGTGTTTTTTGAAGGTCCACCTTCTGCCAACGGTAAGCCCGGCATCCACCACGTGATGGCCCGTACCGTAAAAGACCTCTTTTGCCGTTACAATACCCTCAAAGGCTTCCGCGTAGAACGCAAGGGCGGCTGGGATACCCACGGCCTGCCCATTGAACTTCAGGTGGAAAAAGAACTGGGCATCACCAAAGAAGATATCGGTAAAAAAGTAACCGTAGAGGAATACAATGCCGCCTGCCGCCAAACGGTTATGCGGTATAAAAACCTATGGGACGACCTAACCATCCGCATGGGCTACTGGGCCGATCTGGACAACCCCTACATCACGTTCGAAAACGAATACATCGAAACGGTTTGGTACCTGCTCCAACGCCTGTACAACAAAAAAACCGCCGATGGCCTGCCGTTCCTCTACAAAGGTTTCACCATCCAACCTTTCAGCCCTGCTGCCGGTACTGGCCTGAGTACGCACGAACTAAACATGCCTGGCACTTACAAAGAGGTGACGGATATCTCGGTGGTGGCTATGTTCAAGGTTAAACGCGACGAAGCCTCCGCTGCGCTGTTCGATTCGGCTGATGAAGATGTGCGCATCCTGGCCTGGACCACCACGCCCTGGACACTGCCCTCCAACGTGGCACTCACCGTGGGGCCGAACATCGATTACGTTAAAATCAAAACCCTCAGCCCTTACACCGGCGCGCCCGTGAGCATCGTGCTCGCCAAAGCCCGCGTATCCGGCTATTTTAACGCTGCCGACGAAAATCAGCCGTTTGAAGACTTCAAGGTAGGCGATAAAAAACTGCCTTATACAATAGCCAAAGACGGCATCAAAGGCAAAGACCTCGTTGGTATCCGCTACGAACAATTGCTCCCTACACCAGCCGCCTCTACACCCGAACTCGAGGCCAATGCCTTCCGCGTGATCCCGGGCGACTGGGTAACCACCGAAGATGGTACCGGCGTGGTGCATACCGCCCCTTACTTTGGCGCCGACGACTTCCGGGCCAGCAAAGCAGCAGGTATTCCGTTTATCGGCTTGCCTAACGACAAAAATGCCGATCTGCCCTGGCCGTTGGTGGATCGTCAGGGAAAATTCGTGACAGAAGTGCCGGAATTCGGCGGCCGCTACGTAAAAGCCGAATACTATTCCAAAGAAGAACAGGCCGATAAAGATTTCAAACCAACCGACCTGCTGATCGCACTACGGTTGAAAGAAGACAACAAGGCCTTCAAAATTGAAAAATACAAGCACAACTACCCGCATTGCTGGCGTACCGACAAGCCGGTGTTGTACTATCCGCTCGACTCCTGGTTCGTGCGTGCCTCGGCGGCCAAAGAACGCCTGGCAGAATTAAACCGCACGATCAACTGGCAGCCGGAAAGCACCGGAACCGGTCGTTTTGGTCAGTGGCTGGACAACCTGCAGGACTGGAACCTCTCCCGTTCCCGCTACTGGGGCATACCGCTTCCTATCTGGCGTACCGACGACAGTGAGGAGGAGATATGCATCGGCTCCACAGTGGAGCTGCGCGCTGAAGTGGAAAAAGCCAATGCAAAGTTGGGCCTCAACCAAACCCTGCCGGAAGATCTGCACCGACCATTCATTGACGAGGTGGTGCTGGTATCGCCCAGTGGCCGGCCAATGCGCCGCGAAACCGACCTCATTGACGTATGGTTCGACTCAGGTGCGATGCCTTATGCGCAGTGGGGCCTGGATTATGACAAGCTGAAAAACGGCGACGACAAACCTTTCAAGGCGCCTTTTGATGTGTCGTACCCAGCCTCATTTATCGCAGAAGGGGTGGACCAAACACGCGGCTGGTTCTATACCCTGCACGCTATAGCGGGTATGGTATATGATTCTGTTGCGTTCAAAAACGTAGTGTCCAACGGCCTGGTTTTGGATAAAAACGGCGAAAAAATGTCGAAATCCAAGGGCAATGTGGTGGATCCCTTCGATACACTTTCCGAATTCGGGGCCGACGCCACCCGGTGGTACATGATGTCGAACGCCAACCCCTGGGATAACCTGAAATTCGACACATCGGGCATCCTCGAAGTGCGTAACAAGCTCTTCGGGACGATGTACAACACCTACAACTTCTTTGCACTCTACGCCAACCTCGACGGGTTCAAACACGATGAAACCAACGTGTTCCCGTATGATAAGCGCAGTGAACTGGACCGCTGGGTGATCTCCAAACTATATTCCCTGGTAGCGGAATATCGCGCAGCCATGGATGATTACGACGTAACGAAAGCCTGCCGTGCCATCGAAGATTTTGTGGATGAGCACCTGTCCAACTGGTACGTGCGTTTGTCGCGCAGGCGTTTCTGGAAAGGGGATATGAACGATGATAAGCTGGCAGCCTATCAAACCTTGTTCGAGTGTCTGATGGTTACCACCCAGCTCATGTCGTCTGTTGCGCCCTTCTTTTCCGACTGGATGTATCGCAACCTCACCGACCCGATTCGTGGCGCGGCCAAGGCCAATAACACTCCTTTGCGCCACGATTCTGTACACCTCACGGATCTGGTTCAGCCAGACGCCTCCAAGGTGGATCAGGATTTGGAAAAACGTATGGACTATGCCCAGCGCATCTGTTCGCTGGCGCTCAGCATCCGTAAAAAGGAAAAACTGCGCGTTCGCCAGCCGCTACAAAAAGTATTGCTGCCCGTGCTGGACGAAGCCTTTATTGCTGAGGTAGATGGTGTTAAAGCCCTGATCCTCAGTGAGATCAACGTGAAAGAGCTGGAATATGTTACCGATGCCAGCGGTTTGTTGAAAAAAGGCGCCAAAGCCAATTTCAAAACCCTTGGCGCCAAACTCGGCAAGGATATGAAAGATGCCGCAGCGATGATTGCCGGCCTGACTAACGAACAAATTAACGATCTGGAAAAAACAGGCTCCCTGGCGGTTACGCTGAACGGCAATAACTACAGCATCACACCGGAAGACCTCGTGATCACCACCGAAGACCTGCCAGGTTGGAAAGTGGCCTCCGAAGGCGCACTCACAGTAGCCCTGGATGTGACCCTCAATGATACACTGCTGGCGGAAGGTACCGCACGCGATCTGGTGAACCGTATCCAAAACCTGCGCAAAGACAAGGATTTCAACGTTACAGACCGTATTGCAGTGCGCATTGAACGGCACGCGGCCATCGAAGCTGCTGTAGCACAGTTCGGGGCGTATATTCAGGAAGAGGTACTGGCCAATTCCCTCACCCTGGCCGATCAGGTATCCGGCGAAACCGTTGAGCTGAATGATGAGGTGAATCTGGTGATGGAGGTATCGGTTGTGTAACGGCGGGTTTAGCCGCCGAACACTGGTAAAATGAGACCATATCCTCTTGTCTGCCTAATATAAAACATGCACCATCCTGAAAACTTCGGGATGGTGCATGTTGTAAAGATTAAACCTCTTTCAAGGCCTGTTTCAAACCTTACTCAAAAAACATGAACCGCAGCGAAATGCTGCTTGCCAATCGTGAATCGGGTGAGCCTAATTAACCCGACCCACCCGACCAAAAATCGGGAAACGAACCAGTTGTTTTTCCTCCACTGGCCAGGCCGCTTCAAGGGCTTCTTTCAAGGATTCATCAATTGGTGAATGGCCATTTTTTCTGACGTAGTGCTGCACTGCCGACCAGGTACTCAGATATCCCAGCAAATCATCCAGTGTCCAGCTGTACCGGGTATCCATTTCCGGTAAACGAATATCGGTATACGGGAACGGAATGGTCTGGTAGGCTTCTTCCACCAACCGACGCTCGGCATCCCAGCATCCAGACAGGGTATTTTGATAAAAGTGAGTAATCACATTGTCAACATTTTCATTCACTTTCAACAAGTTATACCCAATCAATGCCAAAATTCCGCCGGGCTTCAAGACCCGGTTGACTTCCGGATAAAAACGCGCAAAATCAAACCAGTGGGCTGCTTGCCCCACCGTAATCAGATCCAGTGAGTGGTCTGGAAAATCCGGCGCTTCCGCCTTTCCTGTACGGTACCGGATATTAGGTCCGGGTGTAGCGTTTTTCAACTGGTTTTCGCTGATGTCCGTTGCGTCTACTTCGCGGAAACGCTGCGCCAAAGTCACTGCCATTTGCCCATTACCCGTGGCACAATCCCAGGCGCGATCAAACGCCTGGCATTGGCCGTATAAAAAATCAAACAAGGCCGCCGGGTAGCCGGGCCTAAACTGGGCATATTGGGCTGCCTGGACGGAAAAATTATCTTTCATCCTGCATCCGGGTTTATGGCTTGGCTGGTCCGCCGTATTTGCCAGCCCAATCAAACATTTCACTCAACACATGCAGTACGCTTTCCCGGGCGCGGTAGCCATGGCTTTCGTGGGGCAGTAATACCAGTCGGGCGGTGCCGCCGGTACCTTTGATAGCCTGGTACAGTCGTTCGCTCTGTATTGGGAAGGTGCCGGAATTGTTATCAGCTTCGCCGTGAATGAGTAAAAGCGGTTTTTTGATTTGATCGGCGTAATTGAACGGCGATACATTCAGATAGATATCTTTGGCTTCCCAATAGTTGCGGCGTTCGCTTTGGAATCCAAAAGGCGTGAGCGTGCGGTTGTATGCGCCGGAACGGGCAATACCATAAGCATAATCATTGCTGTGGGCCAGCAGGTTGGCTGTCATGAACGCGCCATAAGAGTGACCGCCTACACCTACTTTATTGCGGTCTATAATGCCCAGCGAATCCAGATAATCTATGGCGGCCCGGCCAGAAGCTGTAGCCTGTTCGCGGAAGGTATTGTTCATGGTTTCCGGATCGCCCACAATCGGGATGGTGGCATCCATGAGTACCGCATAGCCCTGAGTTACCATAAACAAAGGAGAGTCGTTGCGATAGAAGGTGAACGTATTGTCGGTTACGCGCACCTGCCCAGCCGTTGTTTTATCAGAGTATTCCAGCGGATAAGCCCAGATAAACAGCGGAAGTTTTTGCCCGGGTTTATAATCGGCCGGGAGATAGAGTGTGCCGGAAAGCGGAACACCATCCGGGCGGTTGTACTTCACCACCCGTTTTTCAATGCCGGTGAGCTGTGGCGCCGGATCGGCAAAGGTGGTCAATGCCTTGCGTGAGGGATCTTTCAAGCCCTGTAAATAAAAATTGGGTACCTCCGTTTTGCTCTGGTGGCGGGTTACAATCTGATTGCGGTCTTTACCCGCAAAGGCAATAAATTCTTCAAAAGTTTTGTCTTTGGATTTAAACAGGGTTTGTTTTTCCCGGGTTTTGAGGTTTATCCGGTCCAGACGTGGATATTGCCCGGCATCAGAGTTGCCCGGGGCATCGTAATACAACCAGTCGCCATCCTGGGCAACCACCCAATCTCCATTGGCCAAACGATCGTACACCGGACTGCCGGGAGTATTGTAATCGTCGTTTATGCTCAAATCAAACAGGGTGTCTTTTTTCGCGGGCTGCATCAAATTCAGGTGATAGGTGGTAATCCATCGCCGATCCCGGTCGTATTCTGTGAGCAATCCGGCATCTTTGGCAGCCAGCCATTCCAGGCCGGAGTAGCGGTGTTTGGTTTGCAGCAGTTCGCGGGGTGTGCCGCTGAACGGCGCATCCAGCATCATTAGCTTATCGCGGAAATCTGCCTTTTTCTTGGGGTCGCCGCCATCCAGAGCTTCTGCCCAGATGAGGCGCGCATCGTGCAGCGGCTGCCATTCTATAGAACGCGGACCGGTTACTACACCCTGACGCGGAATTTCGTCCGTTACGCCAAACTCGGCCACGGTGCGCACAGGTTTGCCGTTTTGATCCCAAATATCTGTTTTCCGGGCAAAATTGCTGAACTGTACGCGATAGGAAAATGGTTTGCGCAGCTGGGTAACCAATACAAAACGTTCATCCGGCGACCAGTCGATACTGGTATAAAGCCCCGGGCTGCCCAGCAACTGGGTTTTACCACTGGTGGCGCTGATGAGCAACAATTGGCTGGTACCATAAAACTGAAACTGATTTTCGTCGTGTTCATTTTTCAGCAGATCCTGAAAAGTCATTACCTGCGACACCTTTCCATAGGTTTCTTCAATGGAAGGGCCGGTGGGTACTACGGTTGCCGGAGGTGCGGCGCCGCGATTGGCCTGGATGCTTTTTACACAGAGGCGGTCGCTGTCTTCCATCCACATAAAAGCGTTGCCCAGCATATCGTTGATATTAAAATTGCCAAGGCGCCTGCTTTTACCTGTTTGGGCATCGGCTACCCAGAGCTGCACCCCATCTGCTACATCCACGGCAAAGGCGATGCGTTTGCCATCGGGCGACCAGGAGGGCATACCAGACATGCGTCCAACCTTAGGCATTTCAATGGTAACGCTTTTGCCGCTCATAAACCATTGGACGGTAGCGCCGGTAAATTCGGTGATGCGCTGGCGGGCATTGATTTGCGGGTTCACCCGCAGGCCGCCGAGTTTGAGAAATGGCTGGGCCAGGGTAGCTATGCCGGGGTTGGGATTGTAGTCAACGAGCATAAGCGCATCGTGCGTTGGGTTCATGCTTACCTGTGGTGTAGGCTTGGCTTCCACAATGGCTGCCACATCTGCAGGCGGGCGGCGGTAAGCATTATTTTGGGCACTGGCAAGCCCGCTCAGCAAGACCAAAGTGGCTGCCGGCAAAAAAAATTGGAAAAAAGATTTTTGAATTTTCATGGTAAAAACAGGCGCGTAAGCCTTTGTGATCAAATGTTAAAAAGCGTGTTGAAAAATATTATTTCGTGAAAAAGGCGAACAAAAGAAACAATAATTCTGTTAACCCCGCAACGATTTTACGGTTTTTAGAATAAAATTTTTTGAGTTACAACAAAGATAATTACCTTTGTGACGTTCTCCAACCAGGTTTTCACCCTTTAGTCAACTCCCTCTACAATGGCTGTAAAGTTCCCGGTCAAAGTTACTCCGACCACCCAGTCCAGACTCTCCTCTGTTGACTTTAACAACATCCCTTTCGGGAAAGTGATTGCTGACCACATGTTTGTTGCCGACTTTGACGGCAAACAGTGGACCGACCTTCGTATCGAACCGTTTGCTAATTTGAGTATCTCTCCGGCAAACCTTGCGCTCCATTACGGCCAAAGTATTTTTGAAGGAATGAAAGCAACTAAAGTTCACGGTGAACCAGTGCTTTTCCGCCCGGAAATGCACGCCCGCCGCTTCAACGTATCCGCCGAGCGGATGTGTATGCCGCAGATCCCGGAAGAACTTTTCGTTCAGGCACTGAAGATGTTGGTTGATCTCGACCGCGACTGGATTCCGGCCGGCGACGACCACGCCCTGTATATCCGCCCATTAATGTTTGCTACCGATGAATATTTCGGTGTGCACACGTCTGAGAACTACCGCTTTTTGGTGTTCACAGGACCAGTAGGCCCCTATTACCCGAAGCCCATTAAACTCTGGGTGGAGGAGGTGTTCACACGCGCTGCCCAGGGCGGCGCCGGTGAAGCCAAATGCGCCGGCAACTACGGTGCATCCCTCCTCCCGGCCCAGCGCGCTAAAGCTGCCGGCTACGATCAGGTGATGTGGATGGACGCTGTAGAAAAGAAATACGTGCAGGAAGTAGGTACCATGAACCTCTTCTTTGTGATCGATGGCAAGGTGATTACACCCGCTACCACCGGCACCATCCTCCGCGGCGTAACCCGCGATTCTTTCATTACCCTGCTCAAAGAATGGGGTTACACCGTGGAAGACCGCCTGCTCAGCATCGCTGAAATTGCCGATGCTTACTGGCGCGGAACCCTCCAGGAATGCTTCGGCGCAGGCACTGCCGCTGTAGTAAGCCATATTGATGAAATTACCTGGCGCGACCGCAAAATGCAACTGCCTCCGGTAGATGAAACCCACCGCCCGGTAGGTACCCGTTTGAAACAACACATCAACCAACTCCGTATGGGTCTCCAGCCAGACGTACACGGATGGCTCCAAACCTGCGAAAACTCAGGCGTGGATCTGTTCATGGAACAGGAAGTTGGGATGGTAGCTTAGGATGTGAATGAGTGAGTGAGTGGCTACCTGATAAATCTGAAGGTTTTGAAAAGTGACGATAGACCGCTTTCCTGGTAAACAGGAGGGCGGTTTTTTATTTGTGACCGCTGGTGGAACGCGGGGAACGCGGATGGATACGGAACGCGGATGACGCGGATTTTGAGAATTGCCTGCGGCAATTTCGTTTTTGAAAAGCTACTGCATTTCTAATTCACGGAAAGAAAGCTGCCGAAGGCAGCCTAAAATCCGCGTCATCCGCGTCATCCGCGTTCCGTATTCATCCGCGTTCCCCGCGTTCAAAAAGCCAGTGGAGGAAGTCGGGCATGGCTTCGCCCCAGGTGGCGGGCTCGTGGCGGCCGTGGGGGAGTTCCAGATAACGCAGGTTTTGCTCCGGAATACCTTTGTTGCGCAGGGCACGCAGGAGGTCCGTGGTGTCGTCAATGGAATCTATAATGCCATTGTTGTTGCGGTCATCGGTTTCATCAAGTCCGCCGCACTGGAACCAAAACCGCTGCCGGAGTTCTGGTTGAGCGGTTTGTTGTATGATGTCGTGCATGATACGGTCGGCATCGGGGTCTTCATCGCGTACTTCGTGCGAACGCCACCACAGCGATCCGGAAAATACTCCGGCATTGCCAAATACCTCCGGATGTGCCCAGGCTATATCCAGCGCCGATAATCCGCCGAGCGAAAACCCGGCAAAGGCGGCATCTGCTGGTTTTTCAGATAAAGGGAAGCGCAAACGCAGGTGAGGTAACAATTCCTGCAGGATGAACTGTGTGTAGGCTGGCGCCAGATCTCCGCGCCCCTTATAATCCGGCTGCCGGGCAGTTCCGTATTCCCGGATCCGACGCTCGTTGCAATGAATGCCAAAGATCAGATAGGGTTGGCCGGAATTTCCCGTGGATAACTTTTGCAAAATTCCCGAAAAGTCCATTCGGGGCAAATCCTGGCCATCGTTGAAGAGTATAAAAGGAAACTGATTTGATTTGTTTTTGCTGTGTTTTCCTGGCAAATACGCATCAATGGTATACTCCTTTTCCAGTTTGGCAGAAAAAAGGGTAAAACGCTCCATTGTTGGCGCAGCATTACCCAAAATGGCCGAAACTGTTTTTCTTATAACATTCATAGGAATAAACAAAGGGAAAGGCGCGAAGGCGTGAGAGCAGGTTGGCGATGTTGTTTATCGCCATATCTTTTGCTCTCCTCGCGTCTTCGCGCCTTTTTGTTAGCATGCTCTCAGACACACTCTGGTCGTAAACCGCCTTAGGTTCACCACTAGTCGGTCTTGCCTTTTTCCTGCTTCACATTCGGAATGATGCGTTCTCTGCGGTTGGCAGCTTCCCAGGCAACAAAAAATGCCAGCTGGGCGCGTTTGGCCATCACATCATAATTGAGCTTGTCGGCGGTATCCGTTGGGCGGTGGTAATCAGGGTGGGTGCCGTTGAAGTAGAAAATGATTGGAATGCCTTTTTCCGCAAAATTGTAGTGGTCTGAACGCTCGTAGAAATGGTTCGGATCGTCTTTTGCGTTGTACTTGTAGTCGAGCTCAAGTTTCGTTTGCTCACTGTTCACCATCTCGTTGATGTCGTGCAAATGCGTGCTGATTCGGTCAGAACCAATTACATACACGTAATTAGGGTTATCCTTGTGCCGATCATCCACCCGGCCGATCATGTCGATATTGATATCCACAATGGTTTTATCGAGCGGGAACATCGGGAATTCCGTGTAATATTTGGAACCCAGCAAGCCCTTTTCTTCGCCGCTTACCAGCATGCAAACCACGGTGCGTTTTGGGCCCACGCCTTGCTTTTTAGCTTCGGCAAATGCCCGCGCAATTTCAATGACACCCGAAGTGCCCGATGCATTGTCGTCGGCGCCATAGTAAATCACGGTGCTGTCAGACATGCCCAGGTGGTCGTAGTGCGCGGTAACAAAAACGAACTCTTTTTTGAGCTTTTCGTCGGTGCCTTCAATCACCGCCAGCACGTTGGAGCCTTCCAGCGTTTTGGCATCTTTATCCAGCCGAAGTTCCATTTTTGCCTTCACCTTCACCGGCTTGAATTTGCCGCCGTTTTTCAGGTCGGCCAGTTCAGATTCAACCTTGGATGCCTTATCACCCAGAATGACTTTAGCTGTAGCCGGCGACACAAATACATTGGGAATGAAGTCGTTGGAAATAGCTTCCGTGCCCGTACCTACTGGTTTCCAGCCGTTTACAGAAATAGCCTTGCGGTTCTTTTTTAGATTTTCTTCAAAAGCAGGGTCGATGATAATCACCGCAGTAGCGCCTTTTTGTTTGGCCAGCTGCACTTTTTTGCGCCAGTCAAGACTCCAGTTGGAACGAAACTCGGATCCGGTGATCAGCGATTTGCCGTCTTTATCCAGCGGCTCGCCGTCGTAAATAATCACAGCTTTACCGGCTACTTCAGCCTTGCCATAATCATTGTATTTCGGATCTTCAATGCCGTAACCGATGAAGATCAGCTCCTTGATTTCTGTGAGCGGACGGTCGGGGTTGAAGGCCGGATACACGTAAAAGTCTTTGCGGTTGGAAAAATCCTGATCGCCCACCTTTAAGGCAATATCTTTCCAGGTCATGCTTTGAAGGAGTATTTTCTGGAAAAAACCTTTGTCGCCCTTTGGAGGCAAACCGGCATCTTTAAACTGTTTGGCAATAAACTGCGCCGCTTTTTGCTGACCCAATTCCCCCGTTTCACGACCCTGCATAGAATCTGAAGCCAGTGCGTATACCAGTGATTTCAGGTCGCTGGACGTAATGCCTTTCGCAAATGTGGTACCATCGTTTTCCAGCGGGAAAAGACGGGTAGGTTTGGCTTTGCCCGGACCAGGGGTGTACACCGGAGGGGCTGGTGCAGTCGGGGCAGGATCAGATTGCGCCGTCAATACAACGGCTGGCAACCAAAACAACAAAATGAGTTTGAGTTTCATATTTAAGTGTGTGATATGGACTTTGGACGTTAGACTGCCCGACGTTGGACTGGCGCTCCTTGAGGTTGGTACGGTCCATTACCCCGGACTAAAATTCAACCTCGAGCAGTCTAACGTCCAAAATTCCGTCAAATTGGTGCGTTAGAAACAAGTTTTCGCGCAAAGCGTTCGATTTGGCCCTGAAAAGCAAAAATGATGCCTGATAGATGGACGATGGACGACGGACGATGGGAACCTACACAAGCCAGAATGCGAAATTATTTCTTGGCAAAAAGGAATGTACTTAGCCTGGCTTGTGTAGGTTCCCATCGTCCATCGTCCATCGTCCATCGTTCACCGTCCCCCGTCCCCCGTCACCTTCAAGCCTGCAGGCCAATCTACACCGGCGGCTTCTTCTTCACTGACTTTCCACAATTGGGCCTTAAAACGCAAAAGGGTTGCCTCAGTTTCACTTTTTCTGATGCCAATTTCCAGTTGGCCACGGTCGTCGAACGACTGTTGGAGGACTTCAAGTTCGAGTTTTTTTACCCCATTCATGATGTCTGGCATAAGGGCGTAGTCAAAATCCAGCAGGAAATGGTCCTTCACCAGGCATTCTTTGATCTCTGCATGGCGCAGGGCTTCTGCCGCCGCTTCCTTGTATGCCTGGATGAGTCCGGAGGTGCCCAGCAGGGTGCCGCCGAAATACCTTACCACCACCACCACAATGTCGGTGAGGTTGAAAGAATCTATTTGTCCGAGAATAGGCCGGCCCGCAGTGCCACTGGGCTCGCCGTCGTCGTTGGCTCTGAATCGACTTCCATCAGGCCCAAAACGCCAGGCAAAACAATGGTGCCGGGCCTTGAAATGCTCCTTGCGCAGGGCTTCCAGATGTACCAGGGCTTCCGCTTCCGACCGTACCGGCCAGGCGTATGCCAAAAATTTGCTGCCCCGATCTTTAAATTCGCCCTCACTGGCAGCCGATAGAGTACGATATGCGTCGATCATGTCTTTTTCAACAAAACCATTTGCTGGGCATCTGCTTTGGTAATATCCAGGAAAAACTGACGCACCTCGTTGTATTTCGCGGCAGGCGCCTGAATAGGATACATTTCAATGAGGCGAATCACCTGCACGGCATCGGATAAGGTTTCTGTTTTAAGTTCGTAGACACCGTATTCCGAGGTTATTTTTTTGCCTGCAGGAACATTTTCCGCCGCATACCCGCTTGGGAATTGCAGCACAAAGGTATCAGCAAGCACATAAGATTGCATCATTTGCAGATCTAAAACCCGGTTTTCGTTGGCGGGCAGGGAAAGCTTGAACGAGTTGGTTTTGGTAAGCGGCACGAACATACGTTTGCCTGATACCGTAGCGTATTTGGGCGATTCGACCTGAAAATCCAGGCTTACCTCGGGCTTTTCGCGGTTGGCGTCCAGCGCCAGTTTTCCCAGTTTACCAATGGAAAATTTGGCCTGCTGCGTAAAAGTCTTTTCCCACACCTCCTTTGTTTCCTCCAATGCATAGTGCCGTAAATCGTCTTGTCGGGCGCCGCCATAAAAAGTTTTCCCGCTCACCTGGGCAGCTCCGTCTTCTCTGAGCAAAAGAGTTGTGCTGGTATGCTCAAAGTTATCCTGTAGTTTAAGGGCCGGTGTTTTTACCAGTTTTCCGCCTTGTGGCGTAAACAACAACGCGCACCGGTCTGCCGTGTACTCGCCCATGTACCCCGCAGGATTTGATTTGCTGGTACATTCCAGCCACATATCTTCCGAGGGTATGTACAAAATCATGTGGTTGAACAAGGGCCGGGGGAAAGACTCGTCGCAGGCCGGGGCGCCCTCATCGCTGCCATAAATGCTGGCTTCCCAGGATTCAATGCCGGCCACTTTCAGCAAGGCCTGTGTGTAATTGCTCAGGGCTTTGCAGTCGCCATATTTTTTCTTGTCTACAAATTCCGCTTCCAGGGTTTGCCAGCCTCCAATGCCAAGCTGAATGCTGACGTAGCGGCACTGTTCCTGTGTGAGTTTGTACAAAATGGCAATTTTCTCGCGGGTAGATTTGCCATCCGTGAGTTTTTTCACCAGCTCTACCGTTTGTGGTGTGAGTGTTTCCCGATTATTATTTAACCCATAAAAAAACTCGCCCACGGTTTTCCAATCTTTGAATTTCCCTTTGGCGCCGTCATAACTTATCTCCTCAAAAGCAAACATGAGGCTGCTCGTTATATCTCCGAAATAAGGATTGTAGGGCTCATCCGGCAGGGCCTTCAACTGCCCGGCATCCCATTCCCAAATACTGGTATTGCCTTTTTGAGATTCCTTAACCTTGAGGTCTACGCCCTGACTTTTCCATTGGAACCGGAATCCGTTTGGCGCTTCCAAACGATAATGCCAGTGTTCCACGGCTACCCCCAACGACTGGAGAATGGAGGCAGGTGCGAACAAAAAACTTTTCATCACCACTTTTTTCCGGAATTCCACGGTGTATGGAAACTGTGGATATTCCAGCTGTAGGTATTTTGTCCGGTTGTCTGAAAATTCATACTCGGCTGCCCCGCCAAATACCTGAACGTCTTCGTCTTTGGAGCTGCGCACCAACTGGCCCATGACATCGAATACCCTGCCTTTGAGCATTTTAACTTTCTGGAACGGGTCTTCAGATTCAGCCATAACCGAGGCGCTCTTGCCTTCCTCGTTCAGGATGGTAGCCACGTAGGTTTCTTCCATGGTAGCGCCTCCATCGGCCTCTAACCGGAAAACAGTTTCGTGGTTCCGAACCACCACGTTGGCGTGTTTGAGCAGTTCGGGGGTAATGCCGACAATGGAGTATTCTATCTGAGCGGCTAAGTATGCCGGCGCCAGGAAAATCAGTATCAATGAAAATGGTTTCATGCGGAAAAAATCAATTTGAAGGGGTTGGCCAGACTAATTATACTTTTTTCAATGCCAGTTGTAGTTGCACCTTTTCGGTCATGAGGTCAAAAAACTGCTTGAGCGCGTCGTACTCCGAAGGCAGAAACTCCTGTTTGGTAATATTCATTTTAAGGATCACCTGAATGTGGGATTCATCCGTTTTTCCTACGGAAAACTGAATTTTGCCCCCGTTTTCTGGCAAAGAAATGCGTGCTGCCGGCGGAATTTCTTCCAGCAGGTATCCTTTAGGCAGCTCTATATTGAGTACATACTGCGATTTGTACGGGTAGATGAAATTGACCGGGAAGCTGCGGTGTATGCTTTTCAAGGGGTTTTTAACCACAAAGTAGTCCAATACAGGTCTCAGGTATAAAAAATCGTTCACCGGCGTGGCCGCGCTGGGCACCACACAGTGAAAATCTACTTTCAGTGGTTTGTCCAGTTGATTCAGCTCTGAAAAAGCGATCGAGTCTACCGTCCGTTCTGAAAATTCTGCTGCAAAGTTGCTTTTTATGAACGCGGCTTCTGATTCGCCTTCCATTTCTGAGCGCCATTGGGTGGCTGCCGGACCGCCTTTTATGATGGTATAATGACCTTCCAGGGCGCCTTCTTCGTTGAGTTTGGCGTAGCCAAGCCAGGTTTCGCTGAATTCCGGTGCATTGATATCTACCCAGTTGGGGCGCTTCGGATCTACCAGCCAGCCTTGTCCATTGTAGCATTCGGCGCGCATCCAGCCCACCGGGCGCTTGGGGTTGGTGGCATCCAGCAACTGGCCACCTTCTCCTTCCAGCATAAAAGCAACCACGGTGTTGAACTGATCGGCAAAGGGATACAAATCGTACATCATACCGTGATCACGGGTGCTGATCAGCATCGGTACGGCATCAAATTTTAATTTGCGCAGCAGCGCCACAACTGCCAGGTTTAGATCAGCGGTGCTGCCGGATTTTTTGATAAAGGCGGCATCCAGAGTGGCTTCAGGGAAGCGCCTGTTTTCGCCGTTCCATTGAATGCTGGTGCTCACAAAACGCAGCACCTTTTCCGGCAATTCTGCCCTTGGCGTACTTTCCGGCACTTCTTTCCGGAAGGCCGACCAGATTTTATCAAATTTGCCGTCGTTCTTGTACTGCCCCCCAAAGTCTTCGTCTTCCTCCATTTTTTTGGCCAATTCTTCCCAGGAGGTCAGGTATTTTTCAGTAGAGCGGCCGGGATAAATCACCTCACTCAACTGAAAACCGATATGCGCGCGGTAATCTTCCAGGGTAGTAATAAACGGCTCGTCTTTTATACCAGGCAAATGACTCAGGCCAAAGGTGGTAACACTGGCGCCATAAGGATTGGTAAAGGCTGATGTGATGCTCTCCTGATGGTTTTCATTCAGGTCGAACTTGCGTGGAGCGTGCATCAGGTACACATATGTGAAGTATTGCGGAATGGTGGTGCTGAGCTGGCTCCAGCGAACGGGAATATCCTGTTGAAAAAACCAGGTTTCATACAGAGAGGCAATGAAGGCCGACTCCAGTTCGTATCGGTATTCCACGATGCAGCCCTTTTGCAGGTTGGGGATGAATACCTTTTTGGCAGACACGTATTTGTTGATTTTTTCTGTAAATACGTTGTCGGATTTCACCTTTTGCACTTCGCCAGTGGGCAAAATGAGTTGAATATCCAGATCCTTGAATTTTTCCACATCATGGTCTGCACGGTAAAGAATCCGCAGATTTCCCTGTTCCAGCGCAGTTTCGTCAAAAATCTTGATCCTGCGCCGATGATTGAACAGCACCCGCCAGCCGTCGCGTGTGTACGTAAGCTCCAAACTGCCAACATCCTGCAAAATCATGGAAGAAGCGCCGCTGTCGAAACTGCAATGGGTAAGTTTTAAGTCGGCGTCTGGTACTTTGCCCCATTTTTCCAGTTTATAGGTGAGTTGGGCAAATGTAATAGTTTGAAGGCCCCCCCATAGGAGGAATACAGATAATAAGGTCTTAAGCATAACTAGGTAGTTTGCGTGTTAGTGTTATTTTTAAAAGCTTTTCAAAGATAAGGAATTACAACATAAGTTCCAAACGGCATATCGGTATAAGGCAAACTTTTTATACAGGTTCGCTGCTATTGAATACCCGGAACTTCAGGTAATGCCCCTGGGTCTGAAACCTAAACGCCGAAAAGCGTCCATGAGGTGTATTCTTAACAAATATGTATACCCTTAACTTTTTATTGCGCAAATGCCAACAAACAAGGCACTAATTTTGCCCTCATTTTTGACCAAAATGGGATTTCTCCGCACATGAAAAAACTCCTTCTCCTTACATTTCTGATGCCTGCCTCCTTGTGGGCATTCCAGAAAAATACCCAGCCGAAGGCTACTCAGGCTGCTTCCACCAACGGTAACGGCAGTGTTACGCTTACTTGTCGCCTCTACGGCACCAACTCCAGCGCCGATAAAGTGTACCTCTACGAACACGTTGGATTGGCGAAAAAAGTAGTAGCCAGCGCAGGCAAAAGCGGCGCAGACAGCGCTTATGTGATCAGTATTCCGGCCGGACCTGCCCGTTTTTACAGCGTAGGCGCCAATGAACAGTCTACCACCAAGGTAATTCTTGGTCAGGAAAAACAGGTAACGCTCTGGGGCAACACCCAGTTTATGCACAAAGCCCGCACCCGGAATTCTCCGGCCAATGAGGCGCTGGAGGCTATGCAATTCCGTATCAGCCAGTTTGCTGCAGAAAGCGCTCAGGTGCGCGCTCAGTTCAATGCCTCAACCGGCAACCTGCGCAATACCATGGCCGAGCGCGTGAACAGCCTCGTGCAGCGCAAAATGAAATACCTGGACTCTCTCAAAACCGCTAACCCGTTGCTGTGGCATTCAGCGTCTCTGCAAATGACCCCGGATTTTGTGGGTCAGGGCGGTTCAGAATCCGAATTTTATGCTAAAAACTGGTTTAACTGGGTAGATTTGACGGATAAAGCTCTGGAAACCATTCCGGATGTGTACAACGCGTTCGAGTCTTTCATTGCTCAGCAAATGCAGATGGGTGTGGCCCATGAAAAGGCAATTCAGGCCGCAGAGGCTTACCTGGCCAAATTACCGGCCGGCAGCAAAGCCCGTCGTATGGCTCAGGGTGGAATTGTATCGGCCCTGAAGGCCAACAATAGCCCGCAATACCCGATGGTGGCCAAAAGCTACATTGATGCTTACCGCAGTCAGGATCTGGGTGAAATTCCGGCGCTGGACACAGAGGTGAAAAAAGCTTCTACATTCCTCACCGGTTTTGAAGCACCGGAGCTGGCTGGCATGACACCAGACAGCAGCCAGTTTTCACTCAAACAATTGCGCGGCAAAGTGGTACTGGTAGATTTCTGGGCAAGCTGGTGCGGTCCATGCCGTAAAGAAAACCCCAACGTAATTGCCAACTACAATAAATACCACGCGAAAGGATTCGATATCCTGGGTGTGAGCCTCGACCGTGAGATCAATGCCTGGCGAAATGCCATCAAACAGGACGGTCTGCCCTGGCACCATATTTCCGACCTCAAGGGTTGGCAAAGCGCACATGCTGCCCTGTACTCCGTAACCTCCATTCCGCAAACCCTGCTGCTCGACCGCGAGGGTAAAATCATTGCCCGCAATCTGCGCGGCGAACAACTGGGGGCTAAGTTGAAGGAGTTGTTTGGGGAATAAATGAGGCGTTCGGTTGGGGATTTGAGTAATTAGAAACAAAAATGACTATCAGCAATAGCAGGCTGATAGTCATTTTTGTTTTTGGGGGTAAATTGAGAGTCTCAATCTAAGTGAGACTCTCAATTTACCCCCCCCCTCCCCCTTCTCCCGGACCCTAAAGGGCCCGGCAATTGGACGCCCGCTTCTGTGAAAATCAGCGGGAAACCCACTCTCCGTGCAAAATCTGTGCAATAAATCTGTGTAAAATCTGTGTGAAACCCACGCTGTGTGAATCCACCACCAGACCCTTCGCTATGCTCAGGGTGACAGGGCATCGTTTGTGAGTACGCTAAACCTCCGTAAAAGCATCACCAGGCATTTCGCTAAAGCCCAACCCAACGCCTCTGCGAAAATCTGCGGTTCAATCTGCGAAAATCTGCGGGAAACATCTACGAGATCTGCGGGAAACAACTGCGGGAATCCCCCATCAAACCATCTTTTTCCCCTCAATAATTGCCAGTACCAGCAACGCCTGTTCTTCTTCCGCGCTGAGCGGCCGCAACAAACCCACCGCACGTGGTATAGGTGAAACCGCCCGTTCCAGATTGGTCAGCGTAGCGCTTTCTCCCTGCCCGATGATTACCGGCCACTGACGCAAATCAGTATCCAGATCCATTTTGGCCAGCATTTTCCCCTGTCTTCCGGCCGATAGTAGTACGCCATCTACCAGTACTGCATATGGATCGCCATTGAGCCAGACTTCGGTTTCTTTTCCTTTTTGCCGGATAATGAATTCACGGTCGGCGGCCTGAACGACCACCGCTGATGTTTTGCCGCTTTTTTGTCCGGCAAAAACCGCCACAGGTTCCTGGTAAATGGTGCTGAACACGCCTTCAAAAATCCCGTCGCGCCAGCCGGCCTTTTTGAGTATTTTAGGTTTGAGCGAAAGGTGCGACAGCGTTTCGGTGTTCAGGGGCATAAGGGTTTGTCCGGCGCGTATGCGGTTGCGCGTGCGAAGCTTCTGCACCAGCTCCCGCCATGCCCGCGAAGCCGGGTTAAAGGCTAGTCCGCTCAGGAAATTTGCCACCACATAGAACACTCCTGTGATAAAAAGGCCCAGCATCAGGACCGAAAACAGCAACCGGATCAACGCGCTCATATTTTTTTATGGGCAAAATTAAGGGATAAAGACGGGGTAAAGGGCCTAATTGACGACGGACCGATGATTTTCATGGATAAATAGCCCGGTTTTTTTAACTTTTATCGGGGTTAATAGATTCTTTCCCTACTTTTGCCGCCGTTTTTTACAAACTTTCACGTCAAAACAATATATAAGAGATGGAATCTCTGGTTTATTTACTTCCGATTTTCGGTGTCGTGGGTCTGGTGTACATGTTTTTCCTGCAAAAATGGGTATCCAAACAAGACGCCGGCGACGAAAAGATGCAAGGCATTGCCAAGCACATTGCAGAAGGTGCTATGGCTTTCCTGAAAGCTGAATACCGCATTCTGATTATTTACGTAGTGGTAGCCGGTATTCTTCTTGGATGGCTCAGCACTCAAGCCGATACCAGCCACCCTCTGATTGTGGTTGCCTTTGTTATCGGCGCCGTTTTCTCTGCGCTGGCCGGCAACCTGGGTATGCGCATTGCTACCAAAGCCAACGTGCGCACCACACAGGCGGCACGTACCAGCCTGCCAAACGCCCTGAAAGTATCTTTCAACGGTGGCTCTGTAATGGGCCTCGGTGTAGCTGGCCTGGCTGTATTGGGTCTGAGCGCTCTGTTCGTGGTGTTCTTCCAGTTCTTCATGAACGGCTCCTATGCCAGCGGCGGTTACACCGTAATGAGCCGCGTACTGGAAGTGCTCGCAGGTTTCTCCCTGGGCGCTGAATCTATTGCACTCTTCGCTCGCGTAGGCGGTGGTATCTACACCAAAGCTGCCGACGTAGGCGCTGACCTCGTAGGTAAAGTAGAAGCAGGTATCCCGGAAGACGACCCGCGCAACCCGGCCACTATTGCCGACAACGTAGGCGATAACGTGGGCGACGTAGCCGGTATGGGCGCCGACCTGTTTGGTTCTTATGTAGCTACGGTACTGGCAGCCATGGTACTGGGTAACTCCGTGATCCGCGACTCCGGTGGCATTCAGGACAATTTCGGCGGCATGGGTCCAATCCTGCTTCCGGTATTAATTGCAGGACTGGGCATCCTGTTTTCCATTGTAGGGATGTGGCTGGTAAAAATAAAAGATGGTGAAGATGCTGATGCCGCAACCGTACAGCGTGCGCTGAATACCGGCAACTGGGCGAGCATCATCCTCACAGCTGCTGTGTGCTTCCCGGTAATCAAATGGATGCTTCCTGAAACCATGACCATGCGTTTCTTCGGTCAGGGCTCACAGGAAATCACCAGCACCAACGTGTTCAACGCCACTATGGTGGGCCTTATCGTAGGCGCTCTGATTTCCGCTATTACAGAATACTATACCGGTTTGGGTAAAAAGCCGGTGATGGATATTGTTCGCCAGTCTGGTACCGGCCATGCTACCAACGTAATTGCTGGTCTGGCTACCGGTATGATGTCTACCTGGATGCCTATCGTGATGTTCTCCGGCGCTATCTGGGGTGCATACGAACTCGCTGGTTTCTATGGTGTGGCTATCGCCGCATCTGCCATGATGGCCACTACGGCCATGCAGCTGGCCATTGATGCGTTTGGCCCGATTGCCGACAACGCCGGTGGTATTGCTGAAATGAGCGAACTGCCTAAGGAAGTGCGTAACCGCACCGACGTACTCGACTCTGTGGGTAACACCACCGCGGCTATCGGTAAAGGTTTTGCAATCGCTTCTGCAGCTTTGACAGCACTGGCACTCTTCGCTGCATACGTGGATTTCACGGGCATCGAGGGTATCAACATCTTTAAAGCAAAAGTATTGGCTGCCCTGTTCCTGGGTGGTATGATTCCGGTAGTGTTCAGCGCCTTTGCCATGCAGAGCGTGGGTAAGGCAGCAATGGATATGGTAGAAGAGGTTCGTCGTCAGTTCCGCGAAATTCCGGGTCTGCTGGAAGGTACCGGCAAAGCGGAATACGGCAAGTGTGTGGAAATCTCCACCAAGGCTGCCTTGCGCGAAATGCTGGCTCCTGGCCTTATCACCATCATCACCCCGATCCTGGTGGGCTTCATCATGGGTCCGGAAGCGCTGGGTGGTTACATGGCCGGCGTTACCGTGAGCGGTGTTATGTGGGCGATCTTCCAATCCAACGCCGGTGGCGCTTGGGATAACGCTAAGAAATCTTTCGAAAAAGGCGTGGAAATCAACGGTCAGATGTACTACAAAGGCTCTGACCCTCACAAAGCAGCTGTAACGGGCGACACCGTGGGCGATCCGTTCAAAGACACCTCTGGTCCGTCTATGAACATTTTGATCAAGCTCACCTGCCTCGTTGGTCTGGCTATTGCTCCGATCCTGGGCCACCACGGTTCCGGTTCTGTTAGCCGCGATAACATCAACATGCAGATTCGCGACAGCCGTTTCCCACAAGGAATGCCTGCTCAAAGCCGTCCGTTGCAAAATCAGCCACAAGGCGCTACAGGCGCTGCAAACGGTCAGCAGGCTGATCCAAACGCACCGCGTATCTCTCCTGGCGGTTTGTCAAACAAACCAACGCCTGAGCAGCGCGCTGAAATGGAAAAAATGATGGAAGAGCGCCGCAAGCAGCAAGGCAACCAGCCAACTGTAAGCGACCGCAACCTGCCAAAGAAGCCAAACTAATTTAGGTTCACCACTAGTTTTGGAGTATATAAGCCCTGGTTGTGTCATGCAGCCAGGGCTTATTTATCGGCAGGATAGAAGGATCTTTTATTATGAATTAAAGAGCATGGGTAATTACGCGCTTCGAGCCATCTTCAATGGCGGGATTTACACTAAAAACATTGTAAAACTTTAAGACATGAAAAAGCTTCTTTACGTGCTTGGAGCCATTTTCATGGCTACCCCGCTAACAGTTTTGGCCCAAACCACCCCTCTTTTTCAATTTACACTGTATGCCGAAGACAGTTTGGGAAATCGGGATTCGGTTATACTAGGTTATGACTTATCTGCATCCTCACAAAATTTAAATTTCCAGTTTGGGGAAGCCTCCATACCTACGCCATTTGATAGCATACTTGACATGAGAGCTATTCATGGGAATGATTTTCTGCGTAGAACTTCTAAAATAATTATTGAAGACGCAGAAACCTTGTTTTTTGATTCATCCTGTACACTTAGTGCGTTCACAAAAATTGTTTTCAATGTTAAATATCCTCCAGTCCGGTTTTTTTACAGCAACTCCCTTTTTCCCGTTCAATCTTGCAAAAATGTAATCCTAACTCGCGACTGGGATATTTTTTTTCTGGAGAATTGGTCGGATGTATGTGACTTCCATTGTATGTCTGATTCATCTGTTTACATAGAGCATTTCGCCGATCCTGAGCCTCCGTTTAACCAATGTTGGAATTATCTAAAAATTGAAAAAGAAGTACAAGGCCAAGGCTTGAAAGAACTCCCCGGATTATTTCTGGCTACATTCTATGGCCCCGGGCCATGTAATGACCCCACTTTTTTGGATGCAGATCAAAAGCCGGTAGTGCAAGGATTTACGTTATCCCCAAACCCATGTAGCTCCTATTTTCTTTTAGAAACGGCTTCGCCAGAAAGTATTTACCAGGTACTTGTGATGAATGTGGCTGGACAAATCATGTCCTGCCCAATAGAAGAGCGCCAAAATGGAATCAGGGTAGATGCCTCAGGGTTGCTAGGTGGATTGTATTTTGTGCTGGTTAGAGATACTGCGGGCAGGGCCTCCATGCATAAGGTGGTGAAAAATTAGGGGCCTAAATCCAGACTACTGGATATTTTGACAATAGACATTGGATTTATTTTATAAAAGCTGTAAGTCAAACTCTTGCAGAATCAGGTCTAAAGCCTAAAATCCAAATGTCCGGTAGTCTGACTCACCGCGTGTACACCAGTTGCTCATAAACATCCACCCCGGGGCATTCCGTGTTTTCAACCGTAAGTCGTACCCGGTACACCTTGCCTGGCCGGAAAGGGTACCATTCCGACAGGTTAATCTCTGCCAAAAAACCGCTCAACCAGCCTGAACTGAAATACCCGCCAATGCAAACCTCCGGTTGATTGGCGGAAACCTCACAGATTTCAATCAGCGACAGGTCTTCATGCACCGAAGGCTGGGCATTCATCCAAACATGGCAACCTGTTTCACAGATGTTTTGCGGACTCTGGATGTAAAAAAAGGCCTGAGGCGGCGCACAACTATGACAGGGATAAATATAGGCTTTCCCGTTGCCCTGCAGGTTCAGATTAATCCGGTCTACCTGACATTGGGTCCAGGCCGGATCCCAGTGGTTGTAATCCATGATGTTGTTGGAAACCTTCGACCAGTCGTCGCAGGGTTTTCTGGGGCATCCGGGTTTCGATGGATCGTAGGTCCAGCAATTGGCTCTCCTGGGGTAACAATGGTTCCCATCAATGTGGTCGTACAGAAAACCCTCCGGGGTATCCTCGCAATAATCAATGCCTTCCCAGGTATGCGCCAGTCCGAGGGTATGTCCAATTTCGTGGTTCATGCTGCGCGCGGTGTTCACTTTGGACCATTCGCGGCAGTAAGGCTTGATGTAGTGCCGGTAATCATTCAGGAACACAAATTTATTGGCTCCTCCGAACTGAAACGCATCGCCATCACGGCCAAATTTCGGGTTGTGCAAACAATACACATCAACAACCCGGTTGGAATCAACATCGTACTTGCGGTGAATATTAAACCCGGCGCCTGGCTTGAAAGCGGCATCATCCCGATGAAAATACACCCCAACCAGAAGGTATTGCAGGTTGAGCAGCGGCGGGGTTTCGGGGTAGGTTACGCCCGGAGTTTTCCGCCATTGCTGTTGGTTGTTGGCCAACATTTTATTGGCCAGCCAAATCACGTTTTCCGCGTGCATAAAACCGTTGTAGTCGGTGTTGCCTACACCGTCGTCGGTTTCAGTAAAGTTTCCCGGACCCGAATAATGCACCTCATAGGGGGCAATGGCCGCGTTGCAGTCGTCTTTAAGCGTTTCGGTGTACGTTTCTTCCCGCAGTAAAAAATGAATAGCCACCCGCATGTATCTGACCACGCCGGGGTCTGTGCAAACGCCGGCGCTGTCCGTTTGGGCCGGGGTTTGCGCTTCCCCCTGAAACGTCAGTATCAGGAAAAACAAGCCAGCCAGGGCGGAATGGCGGTATGTTGCGGATTGCATGATGGTGGACATTGGACTGCTGGTGCCGAGTACTCGGGATAGACGTTGGATTTTGGATATGATTACTTTTTTACCTGGTTTTTTTATTAACGGCATTGTGGGGCAATACCTCGCCGGGGCAGGGGGTAACATCTTAAAAATCCAACTTTCCGAAAAAATCGCAACGTTTTTTCCAAATATTGCGTTCTACGGATAACTCATGCCCCAGTTACTTCAAATATACTATTCTTTCCCGGTTCGGTTGTTTGTGCTGCACCTGCGCAGTCACCTCATTTTATTGGTGGTATGGACCATTCTGGTGGCCTTTAGCGCAGGTTTGGCGGGCCGGTTTTTCGGGATGCACTACCTGATGCTCACCCCCGAATATCACGGGCAGGTGAATTTTCTGAGTTTTTTGATCAGCGGCATCGCGTTTGGTGGTTTGGTGATGATCTGGCACCTGACTACCTACCTGTTGTGTTCCAACAGGTTTCCGTTTTTGGCCACATTGGGCGCGCCATTTACCAAATACTGCCTCAACAACAGCCTGGTTCCACTGGGATTCCTGACCGTTTGGCTCATCTGCACCACCTGGTTCCAGTGGCACGATGAATTGACCTCCAGTACAGAAATTGTTTGGAATATTGCCGGTTTTATCCTCGGAACCCTGATTACCACAGGCTTGTTTGCCGCCTATTTTCACCTTACCAACAAGGATTTATACAATATTCACTGGACGCCACGTTTGGGCGGCCGACTCCTGTTGCGGCAGCGCCTGCCCAGTGTACAGGACATCCAGATTGGCGCCACGCGTTGGCGGGTAGATACGTATCTGACCGAACGCTGTCATGCGCGACTGGTGCGCAGCGTATCGCACTACGACCCCAAAGTGCTGGAGCAGGTGTTCCGCCAGAACCACTGGAATGCAGTGGTAGTGCTCATTGTGGGCCTTTTTTTCCTCATGGCTCAGGGTATTTTTATGGAAAAAGAGTGGGCGCGTATTCCCGCCGGCGCCACCATTTATATGCTGGCCGGTATTGTGATGGCTCTGTACGGCGCCATCCGGTTCTGGTTCAGGCAATGGGGAACAGCCGTGTTTCTGAGTACCATTTTTATGGTTAATATCCTGACGGGTTGGGGCTTGTTCAATTACCGGAACCGTGCATACGGGCTTGATTATACCCGGGAGAACCGGGCAGTGTATGATTATAATGCCTTTGAAAAAATGGCCACCCCGGCACAAATACAGGCCGATAAAGCAGCTACCCTTCAAATATTGGAAAACTGGCTGGCCAAAAACCGTACCCTGGAAAATCCCAAGCCCAAACTGGTGCTGGTATGTGCCAGTGGCGGTGGCCATCGCGCGGCTCTGTGGACCATGCAGACCCTGCAAAAGGCTGATATTGCCACCGGCGGAAAATTGCTTCGGCAAACAGCCCTGATAACCGGCGCCTCAGGAGGCATGATGGGGGCCGCTTTTGTGCGGGAAGCCATGCTCCGACACGCAAAAGGCGACCGCCTGGCGCCACAGGAACCGGAATTGCTGGAAGATATGGGCAAAGATCTGCTCAACTCCGTCAGCTTTGCGGTAGTGGCCAACGATTTGTTTTTCCCGATATCCAGCTTTAAATATGGCAACTTCTCCTACCGGAAAGACCGTGGTTATCTCTTTGAGCATCAATTGAATGAAAACACCCATGGCTTTTTTGCCCGCAAAATATCGGAATACCGTGAACCGGAACGCCAGGCGCAGGTGCCTATGCTGATTGCCAGTCCGTTTGTGCTGAACGATGCCCGCCGGCTACTCATTAGTCCGCAGGGTGTCAGCTATTTAATGCAGCCCAATGCCGGAAAACTGGCCGCTCAAATGGAGATAGACGGCATAGATTTCGGCCGATTTTTTGCTGCCCAGCAGGCCGATAGTCTGGCCTTTAGCACAGCTATGCGTATGAGCGCCACTTACCCTTTTATCCTGCCCAATGTCTGGCTGCCCACCAACCCATCGGTGGAGGTATTGGACGCCGGTTTCCGCGATAATTACGGCATTGGCCTTGCGGTGCGTTTTGCGCATGTGTTTAAAGACTGGATAAAGGAAAACACCTCCGGCGTGGTGCTGGTACAGATCCGCTGCTGGAACAAAATTCACTCCATAGCCCCGAGCGACGATAAGGGCGTCATTGATGCCCTGCTCACACCCGCCGAAGCTGCCGGCGGCAACATGACCGATATTCAGGATTTTGAGCAAGACAACGCCGTGTCTCTGCTCAACGACGCCATGGGCGGCAACATGGTAGAAGTTGTACGGTTTCATTATCGTCCGGTGCGCAAAAACCGCGAAGCCTCCCTCAGTTTCCACCTCAGCAGGCGGGAAAAACTGGATATTTTTGAAGCCTTTTATACAGCCGATAACCAGGCCAGCGTAAAAGCGTTAAAGCAGGTGTTGAGGTGAGTGTTTGGAGGTTTTTAAGGGTCATTTGAGTTGTCATTTAGGTTGTCATTTAGGGGTCATTTATGTTGTCATTTAGGGGTCATTTATGTTGTCATTTAGGGGGCATTTATGTTGTCTTTTAGGGGTCATTTATGTTGTCATTTAGGGGTCATTTATGTTGTCTTTTAGGGGTCATTTATGTTGTCATTTAAGGGTCATTTATGTTGTCATTTAAGGGTCATTTATGTTGTCATTTAGGGGTCATTTATGTTGTCATTTAGGGGTCATTTATGTTGTCATTTAGGGGTCAT
>DATGWL010000002.1:0-24766 GCA_035299505.1 Saprospiraceae bacterium
TCCAGGCCCGCTTCAACGGCGCCAAAAAACAGTACAACATGGGCCTGATCGAATTCAGCGAATGGTCCAGAATTCAAGCCCAGATTAATTACTCTGTGCTGGAAATGACCAATGCAGCCAAAACCACAACCCATGGCTCGGCCCCAACACCTCCTGCGAGCAATAAACCCAACGTGTTTATTTCCTACAGCTGGAGCGATAAAGCCATCGTGGAACAGGTACAAACCTACCTGGAAAATGCCGGCTGCACCGTTACCATCGACTCACAAGACATGAAAGCCGCCCAGGAAATCCTGGAGTTTATACAACAAAGTATTAAAAAATGCGACGTCGTGCTCTCCGTCGTCTCTACCCAAAGCCTGATTTCCGGTTGGGTAGGACAAGAAAGTCTGGCCGCATTTTATGCCATTTGGCTCGCTGATAAAAAGTTCATTCCGGTAAAACTGGACGATGTAAGCTTTGATATCAAATTTCAAATTGCCGTACAAAAAGGCATCCAAACTAAATTGCAGGAGCTGGATGAGGGTCTCCAGGAACTCAAATCTATCCCGGGCGCCGATACCCGCGCTTTCGATGACGACCGCAACAAACTGGTTGAAATTCAAAACAACCTGGGCAAAATCATCCAAAAGCTGAAAAGTGTGCTCACCCTGGATATTTCCGGAACCAACTTTGAACCCAATATGCAAAAAGTGCTTGCAAGCATTCAAAGCAACTAACCCTACTCTCTCACCTATGTTTACGAAGCAATCCTCTCTGGCCATCGCCACCCTCCTCATCCTCCTCTCCGCCTGCCAAAATACTCCGCCCAGCTCAAATGCTGTGCCTTCCATAAACGTGAAACCATCTGTACTCAACCCCGACGCCGCAACTCCGCCGCACCCCGAACAAAAACCCAAAGAACTCACCACCGCCTGGGGCGATAAACGCACCGACGAATATTACTGGCTCAACGAACGCGATAACCCGGCCGTAAAAGCATACCTCGAAGCCGAAAACAGCTACGCCGACGCCGTACTCGCACCCGTGAAAGGCCTGCGCGAAAAACTCTTCGAAGAACTCAAATCCCGCATCAAGGAAGACGACCAATCCGTACCCTATTTCAAAAACGGTTACTGGTACATCTTCCGCTTCGAAAAAGGCAAAGAATACGGCATCGCCACCCGCCGCAAAGGCGATATGAACGCCCCTGAAGAAATTCTGGTGGACATCAACGCCCTGGCCGCCGGCAAGGAATACTGTCAGTTCGGTGGATTCCAGGTGAGCCCCGACAACCGTCTGCTGGCCTATTCTGCCGATTTTACCGGCCGAAACCTGTTCAAAGTGTACCTCAAAGACCTGAGCACCGGCAAAGACCTCGAAGATTCCTTCGATATCGGCGGCGCCTTTTTCTGGGCCAACGACAACAAAACGCTGCTCTACGATACCAAAGACAAAACCACCCTGCGCAACGACAAAATCTGGCGCCACCAGATTGGCTCACCACAGAGTCAGGACGTGCTGATGTACCACGAAAAAGATGAAACGCAATACGCCTACCTGGGCAAATCCAAAAGCGATCAGTTCTTTTTCATCAACTCAGCCTATACCCAAACCGTGGAGGTGCATTACCTCGACGCCAACACCCCAACCGGCAATTTCAAGCTGATAAAACCGCGCGAAAAGGACTTTTTCTATGATGTAGAACACTGGAACGACAAGTTCCTGATCCGCACCAACTGGCAAGCCAAAAACTTCCGCCTCATGGAAGCTCCGGTAAGCAATCCCGGAAAAGAAAACTGGAAAGACGTGCTGCCACACCGGGAAGATGTGCTGCTTGACGGTTTCACAGTGTTCAAAGACCACCTCGTTACGGCCGAACACAAGGGCGGCCTCAGTCAGGTTCACGTGATCCGCTGGGCCGATAAAGCAGACCACTACATTGAAGTGGGCGAGCCTACCTACGCCTGTTTTATAGACAACAACCCGGAATTCAATACCCAAACCCTGCGCTACGGATTCACATCCATGAAAACGCCCGCAACCATTGTGGACTACAACATGGAAACCCGCGCCAAAGAGGTGAAAAAAGTAGCGCCGGTGCTCGGCGGCTACGATCCGGCCAACTACGAAACAGAATACGTATGGGTAAATGCCCGCGATGGCGTGAAAGTGCCCATGTCGCTGGTGTATAAAAAAGGATTTGTCAAAAACGGCTCCGCTCCCTGCCATATCACCGGCTACGGCTCCTATGGCAGCAGTTACGATCCTTACTTCAACCGGGATCAGGTGAGCTTGCTCGACCGCGGTTTTGTGGTGGCCATCGCGCACATACGCGGGGGTATGGAAATGGGCTACCAATGGTACGAGAACGGAAAAATGATGAACAAGCTGAACACTTTCACCGATTTCATCGATTGCGCCGATTATCTCGTTCATGCCCAGTATACCTCCTCCGACCGGATGTTTGCCGAAGGCCGCAGCGCCGGCGGCTTGCTCATGGGCGCCGTAACCAACATGCGCCCTACCCTGTTCAAAGGCATCATCAGCGGCGTACCCTTTGTAGACGTACTCACTACCATGAGCGACCCCACCATTCCGCTCACTACCGGCGAATACACCGAATGGGGCAACCCCGCCAACCGCGCCGAGTACGAATACATGAAACAATACTCACCGTACGACAATCTGGTGCGCAAGGACTACCCCAACATGCTGGTACTCACCTCTTTTGCCGACTCTCAGGTGCAATACTTCGAGCCCGCCAAATACGTGGCCCGTTTGCGCGACCTGAAAACCGACAAAAATGTGCTGCTCTTCAAAACCAACATGAGCGGTTCCCACGGCGGCGCTTCCGGCAGGTTCAAACGCCTCGAAGAACGTGCCCTCGAATACGCCTGGATGATGGGATTGCTGGGACAAGACGGGGGAGAGATGAAGCAGTGAGCGTGTTTGAGTGTTTGAGTTTTTGAGTGTTTGAGTTTTTGAGTTGGGGTGCGGCTGGGGTTCACCGCGAAGTACGCAAAGGGCGCTAAGGGAGAAATCTCTTAGCGCTCTTTGCGTACTTCGCGGTGAACCCCTCTCTCAGTGCCCTTAGTGCCTTAGTGGTAAATCCCAGCCGCACCCCAACTCGAAAACTCAAACACCCAAAAACCCAAACACTTTATTTAAAACAATTCGTTTTTTTTGTTCCATTCTTCGTAATTTTGCCGATTCCGGAAAACAGCTTCCCAATTGCGTTGTTTCCCCGCTTGAAATGGCAAAAACAAAAAATACGGCAAACGACTTACCCTTGACGGTGAACGGTGGACGATCGACGGTGGACGGCCGGGTCGACCGTGATTACATAGAAGTCATAGGCGCCCGCGCGCACAACCTGCGCAACGTAGATGTGCGTATTCCCCGAAACCAACTGGTGGTGATTACCGGCGTGAGCGGCTCAGGCAAATCCAGCCTGGCCTTTGATACCATTTATGCCGAGGGTCAGCGCCGCTTCATGGAAACCCTCTCCAGTTACGCCCGCCAATTCATCGGCGAAATGGAGCGCCCGGATGTGGAACAGATCACCGGCCTGTCGCCCGTTATTTCCATTGAGCAAAAAACCACCGGTCGCAACCCGCGCTCCACGGTGGGTACCGTAACGGAGGTGTACGATTTCCTGCGCCTGCTCTTCGCGCGGGCAGGTGAGGCCTATTCCTACGAAACAGGCAAAAAAATGGTGAAATACACCGAAGAACAAATCGTGGAAAACATCACGGAACGCTTTTCGGCGCACAAAATAGCCCTCCTCGCGCCTGTGGTACGCTCGCGCAAAGGCCATTATCGCGAACTCTTCGAGCAAATCCGTAAACAAGGATATACCCGCGTGCGCATCGACGGCGAAGTGCAGGAAATCACGCCGGGCATGCAGCTCGACCGTTATAAAATACACGATATTGAAATCGTGGTAGACCGGCTTAAAGTGGGCGACGACCGCAACGAACGGCTCTCGGAAAGCCTGGGCACAGCCCTCAAACTCGGCGACGGGTTGGTGCAGGTGCTTGACCTCGATCAGGAAGACCAAAGCACCGTAACCGCTTATTCCAAAAACCTGATGTGCGCCGACACCGGTTTGTCGTACGACGAGCCTTCGCCCAATACGTTCTCCTTCAACTCGCCTTATGGTATGTGCCCCACCTGTAAAGGTCTGGGCGAAATCCATGAGGTAGACATGCAGCGTGTTATCCCGGATTACAATAAAAGTATCAACGAGGTAGGCATTGTGCCACTGGGGGAAGTGCGCGAAAACATGCTGTTCAAACAATTGCGCGCGCTGGCCAAAAAACACAGTTTCTCGTTTTCCACTCCCATCAAAGACCTGCCGGAAAACGTACTAAACGCCATCCTGCACGGTGGCGACGAGATTAAGGTAGACATGACCTGGGGCAGCGAGGAATGGAGTTACGACATGGCTTTTGACGGCCTGATCAACGTACTGAAGCGCCAATATTCCGAGGCTACCAGCGAAAAAGCCCGCCAATGGGCCGAAGATTTCATTGCCATTGTCACATGCCCCGATTGCGGTGGCTCCCGCCTGAAAAAAGAAAGTCTGTGGTTTAAAATTGCCGAGCGCAATATTGCCGAACTGGCGGATATGGACCTCAACGAGCTGTATACCAACCTGGAAAACGTAGAAGACCGTATGAGCGAACGGCAGCGCACCATTGCCAAGGATGTGCTGAAAGAAATCCGTTTCCGACTCAAATTCCTGCTTCAGGTAGGGCTTGATTACCTGGCGCTGAACCGTCCGGCCCGCTCCTTGTCGGGTGGTGAGAGTCAGCGCATCCGGCTGGCTACCCAGATCGGCTCCCAGCTTACCGGTATTACGTATATCCTGGACGAACCGAGTATCGGGTTGCATCAGCGGGATAACCACCGGCTGATTGAGGCCTTGAAAAACCTGCGCGACATTGGCAATTCCGTGCTGGTGGTAGAACACGACCGCGACATCATGCTCGAATCCGATTACCTGATTGATTTGGGTCCGGGGGCGGGCAAACACGGCGGTATGATTGTAGACATAGGCAAGCCGGCCGATTTTTTGAAAAACCCCACGGCTACTTCTGATTATCTGGCTGGTCGGGCCAAGCTCGATATCCCAGCCCGCAGGCCCGGCAACGGCAAATGGCTGGAACTGGAAGGATGCACCGGGCACAACCTGAAAAACACCAGTTTGCGCATTCCACTGGGCACTTTCACCTGCATTACGGGCGTGAGCGGCTCCGGAAAAAGCTCTTTGGTAAACGAAACGCTTTACCCCATCCTGCAGAGCCATTTTTACAACAGCCTGAAACGTCCGCTCAAATACGAAAAGGTGCATGGGCTGGAATATTTGGACAAGGTGATTGAAATTGACCAAAGTCCGATTGGTCGCACGCCGCGCTCCAACCCGGCCACTTACACCAATGTTTTTGGAGATATCCGCAAGTTATTTGCGGAAACCCCGGAAGCCAAGATTCGGGGTTATGCCAACGGGCGTTTTTCCTTCAATGTAAAAGGCGGCCGCTGCGAGGTATGCGAGGGCGCTGGTTTGCGTACGATAGAAATGAATTTCCTGCCTGATGTTCAGGTGCATTGCGAGCGTTGTCAGGGCAGGCGTTACAACCGCGAAACCCTGGAAGTGCTGTACAAAGGCAAATCCATTTCGGATGTGCTGGACATGACCATTCAGGAGGCGGCGGAGTTTTTTGAACCCATTCCATCCATTTACCGCAAGATTAAAACCTTGCAGGATGTGGGCTTGGGATATATTACCCTTGGGCAGCAGGCCACAACCCTTTCCGGCGGCGAGGCACAGCGGGTGAAGCTGGCGGAAGAGTTATCCAAAAAAGACACCGGCAGAACCATATATATTCTGGATGAGCCCACCACGGGCTTGCACTTTGACGACATCCGGCAATTGTTGCTGGTATTGAATCAACTGGTGGAAAAGGGCAATACGGTGGTGGTGATTGAACACAACCTGGATGTGATCAAAATGGCTGATTACATAGTGGATGTGGGTCCGGAGGGTGGTTTCCGCGGAGGAAATATTGTGGCTGAGGGCACTCCTGAGGCGGTTTCTAAAGTAAAAGAGAGCTGGACAGGCAAGTTTTTGGTGGATGAGTTGCACTAGTGGTGAACCTGGGAGCGTTTTCGGGATTTGAGTTTGAGGTAAAAGCGAACAAATTTTTGTTTATTCAGGGCAAAATTTGCAGCCATTGCCGGAAGCATTTGGCGAAAATTTCAACGGAAAATAAAATTAGCCGCTTGCAACCCAACATCCAAATCCCGAACCAGCTCTAAGCTTTCTCTAAAATAAAGGCTGCATCAATGCTCAAAACGGTATAAAGTCGCTTAGCCAGGTCAATATTGACTTTTCGTTTGCCCTGCATCACCTCTGAAAGGCGTGTAGCTGAAATCCCCAACAGTTCAGCGAGTTCTTTTTGCCGAATTTTCCGTTCATACATTTTAAGCTCCAGCATTTCAACCAGTGTTTTTGGTTGTTTTATAGGCATCAACGGGACTCCATCTTCCCAAGCTTCCGCCATAAGCGAAAGCTGCTGCAGCTCCGTTTTTTCTGCCGCAGAAAGGGTGGAACCACCACCTTGTGCAGTAGATTTTTGAAGATAAGATTCGACCCGGTCCATGACCTGGCGGTATTCTTCTTCTGTTTGAATGGAGTACTTAATCATGTTCAAATAGTTGTTACGTCCATTTTATCGTAATCAGAATGTGTTCCAACAAAGCGAATAAAAACGGTTCGGATGTCAAAAAAGATCATGACAACAAGCCGGTATTTGTTTCCTTTGATATTAAACACAAATCTGTCATTTCCAACATAATCCACTGAGTTGAAGGATTCCCGAATTTGTTGCAAATGATCCCAATCTGCGGCTTTTACGATTTGATACCATTTATTAAGTGCTTCAATAGCATCCGGGTAACTTTCCCCAAACTCCCTAAGAATAGCTTTGCTAATGACCACCATAGTGTCTGCAAAAATACAAATATAATTACACTTTTCGAAATATTATTTCCAAAACAACTCATTCCTTTCGATGTTTTTACATTTTTTAGCCAATAATTTAAAGACTTAGAAAAGTTTACCCTAACTCTTGTTTAAAAAAACAGAATTATCTACCTTTGCCGCCCGTTTTGAAAAACTGCCGAGCCAATGGACGCATTTGTCGCGTATTCCCTCCCGATACAGGGATTAAAATCAGGGGTACATCATTACAAGTTTGAGCTTGACAATGCGTTTTTCGCTCAGTTCGAGGGTTCTCCCGTTCAGGACGGAAAAGTTCATTTTGATTTGGAACTCGACAGGCGGCCCGACATGATGTTGCTTCAGTTCACGCTGGAGGGTTATGTTGGAGCTGAATGTGATCGTTGCACCGCTAATATTCATCTTCCAATTGAAGACGAGCAGCAATTGATCGTGAAGTTTGCAGAAGAAGACATGGAGACAGATGATGAGGAAGTGATATTCCTCCATCGCGATGCTCCTGAATTCAATGTAGCTAAATACCTGTACGAATTTGTGGTGCTGGCATTGCCAATCACGAATACCTACGATTGCGAGAACGACCCTAATCAGCCCTGCAACCGCGAAGTACTCAAGCACCTCAATCCAGACCAAAATGATCCATCAGGCAGCTCCATCTGGGACAGTCTGAAAAACTTGAAAAGCGATAATTAATTGAATCATAAAAGGTTGTGCAAACAACCTATAACTGAATAGCGTCATGCCAAATCCAAAATGGCGGCACTCCAAGCGCCGCAAGCGCGCACGCCGCACACACGACCATGCTGCAATGCCAACCCTCGGCACCTGCAAAACCACCGGCGAAGTCCACATGTTCCACCACGCTTACAAAGTGGATGGCGACCTGTACTATCGCGGTCAGGTGTTGATTCCGGGTACAGCCAGGGCTGCAGCCGAAGAATAACTTTTTGCCTCTTCCAGCAGGCACATAAGAGGCTCCAATCCCGCTCGTCGGGGTGTGTGGGGCTTTTTTTGTTTGTGTTCATTGGCGTTATTTAGGTCATTAATGAGTCATTTAAGTCATTAATGAGTCATTTAGGTCATTTAGTGGCTATTCGGGGCATTCACGCCAAATGATCTCCGAATGACCTAAATGACCCTTAAATGACCTAAATGACCCTTAAATGACCCTTAAATGACCCTTAAATGACCTAAATGACCCTTAAACGACCTAAATGACCCTTAAACGACCTAAATGACCCTTAAACGACCCAAATGACCTCTCAACAACTTCCATCATGAAACAACTCATCAATACTCCAAACGCTCCCCTGCCTATTGGTCCGTACAATCAGGCAACCAGTCTGAACGGCTTACTGTTCATTTCCGGCCAGATTGCCATAGATCCGGCTACCAATGAACTGGTGCTGGACAATATTGAGGCAGAGACCCACCAGGTGCTCAAAAACCTCAGGGCAATCCTCGAAGCAGGTGGCAGCAGCCTGGAAAAAGTGTTAAAGGCAACCGTTTTTGTCAAAGACATGAACCTTTTCGGCCGAATAAACGCTGTATATGGTGAGTACTTCAAACCTGAGTTCGCCCCGGCCCGCGAACTGGTGCAGGTTTCGGAGTTGCCCAAATTCGTTAATATTGAAATATCTGTGATAGCTAGTGTTTGAGTGTTTGGGTGCTTGAGTGTTTGAGTTGGCGTTCGGCTTGAGGGACGAACGACGACAAAGCTCACACCACATGCACTCTCAAATTACTTTCGCACTTCAACCTTAAAAATTAGCGACAATCCCAAGCCGAACGCCAACTCAAACACTCAGGCACTCAGGCACTCAAACACTTAGGCACTCAAACACTCAGGCACTCAAACACTCAGGCACTCAAACACTTAGGCACTCAAACACTCAGGCACTCGACATGAAAAACGTTCTCTCTTGCGTTCAGCCAACCGGCGATCTACATTTAGGCAACTACTTTGGCGCGGTTCAGAACTGGGTGCGCATCCAGGAAAACTACAAATGCTACTATGGCGTGGTAGATTACCACTCCATGACCATGCCTTATAACCCGGCTCAACTGAGAGAGAATACCTGGAAAATGGCGTTCTACCTGCTGGCTTGCGGCATCAAACCGGAAAACGTGTTTATCCAGAGCCAGATTCCGGAACACGTGGAACTCTCCTGGATCCTGGGCTGCACTACTTCCTACGGGGAACTGACGCGCATGACTCAGTTCAAAGACAAAACCGATCAGCTGCACGAAGCGGATAAAGACGCTTTCGTCAGCATGGGTTTGTTTGCCTATCCGGTACTTCAGGCCGCCGACATCCTGATTTACCACGCTGATTATGTGCCCGTGGGCAAAGACCAGGAACAACACCTGGAGCTTTCGCGTAACATTGCCCAGCGCTTCAACCATCAGTTTGGCAAGGAGTATTTCGTTCACCCGGAACCTTTATTCACCGAAACGCCAAAGATCCTCTCCCCGGCAGATCCAACCCGGAAAATGAGCAAAAGCCTGGGAGAAAAACACTATATCAACCTCTTCGGTGAAGAAGACCGTATCCGTAAGCAGATCAAATCTGCCGTGACGGATACCGGCGAAACACCGGCAGGCGAAATGAGCGCAGGGGTGAAAAACCTCTTCGAACTACTGCGCGCCTGCAATAGCATGGAAGCCCACAACGCACTCATGGCCGACTATAACGCCGGTGCTCTGCGCTACAGCGATCTCAAAGAAGCCGTAGCCAATGCCGTGGTTGGACTGGTAAATCCATTCCGCGAACGCCTGGCCGAACTGCAGGCCGACAAAAAGAATGTAAAAGCCCAGGTGCTGGAATCCAGCGCTGAAATCCGCAAACGCGCCCAGCAGACGCTGAAAGAAGTGCGGGAAATCTCGGGGCTGACGTCGGGACGGTAGACGGTGGACGGGGGACGGTGGACGGCCTACGGTAGACGGCTTACGGTGGACGGTAGACGGCTTACGGTAGACGGCTTACGGTGGACGGCCTACGGCAGACCTCGCAAGAGGTCCAACTTCAATAACCATAAAAAAATGAGCCACCCCAGACTACCGGGATGGCTCATTTTTATTGACAGCAAACAAAAATTATTGCTCTTTCTTGCAAGCAGCGGCAGATTTGCCGGCGCAGCAAGCTTTTCCGCCGTTAGCAGCGCCACCGGCACAAGCCTTGGCTTCGCTGGCAGAGCAAGATTTTTTCACCATACCTTCAGAAGCACCAGCACCTGCAGTAGCAGATTTAGGAGCAACATTAACGAAAGCATTGGAAGCTTCGTCGTACTGAACGCTCACGAACTTAACGTTGCCCTGAGCATCAGACTCTTTACGAACGTATGAGATAGAGCCGTCTTCAGCAAGACGCTTTTCGATGGAAGCATCAGCAGAAGCAGCTTTAGCAGCTTTGTTGGCGCAGCAGGATTTGCCTGCAGATGCAGAAGCACCCTGGCACTGAGCATTAGCAGAAACAATGCCTACAGCGAGGAAGAAGGCGAAGAAGAAAATCGCTTTTTTCATGAGTGAAAGGTTAAGACTTTTAATGTGAATTTTTTTGTGTAGTGACGTATTTCAAGATCAAAAGTAATGCCTTATCAGGTTAGTGCATTGCTTTTTTGAAAACCTTAACAGTGTTGATCTGATTTAGATCAACCCTTTAGAATTGCCTGGTACCTTGTTGGATCATTCAACAACTTCACGGCTTCCTTCACTTCCGGATCGTTAACCAGGTTTTTGCGCACTTTGCCACGGTGGAAATAGTAGCGGCCCACTATTTCCTGTTCAATTTCATGCAGGATTTCCTCTTTCTGGCGCAGTATTTCTCCTTTCTTTTCAGCCTGAATCCTGGCCTCCAGGGCTTTCATTTCAGCATCCAGCTGCCAGTTTTCCTGCTCGGCTACTTTACGCAATTCGGCCATTTTTTTCTCTGAATGGGTTTGATAATCAAACTTTTTAGTTTGTACAAAAGCTAAAAAGCCATCAAAATCCGTGTATTCAAACACCTCAATGGAGTCAATACTTTCCCGGTTCTGAACATACTGGGTCACGTAATCGAAAATAATATTCTGATCCAGCAGGGCTTTCCAGGCGCCGTGGGCAGTATCGTGCGGCAATACTACATCCGGCTTAATGCCGCCGCCGTCCAGTACCGTCCGACCATTGCGTGTTTTGAACTGGGCACGCTCTGCTTCCGGAATATCCACCGGCTGACCATCCTTATACCGAACCGACTGGATACAACGACCAGAGGGTATGTAATACTTGGCTGTGGTGAGTTTGATGCGGGCATTATAGCCGAGGTCTTTGGTATTTTGCACCAGCCCTTTACCATAACTCTTCTGACCCATGACAACAGCCCGGTCGAGGTCTTGCAATGCTCCTGCGGTAACCTCACTGGCTGATGCACTCATTTTATTCATCAACACCACCACCGGAATATCCTTGTCAATGGGTGAATGTTGGGTGCGCAGATTCAAATCCCACTCGGGCACTTTGCCGCGGGTGCTGGCCACCAGTTCGCCTTTGGGCACAAACACATTCACGAGGTTTACTGCCTCATTCAGCAAACCGCCGCCATTGTCGCGCAAATCCAGAATTACCCCTTTCAAGCCCGGTGTTTTTTTCAGTTTAGAAAGCGCATCACCTACGTTTTGGCCTGCATTTTCGGTAAAAGTGGTCAGGTTTATGTACCCTACACCATCCGCTACCAAACCTGAGTGAGGCACGTTTGGAATAATCACTTCGCCGCGTTCCAAACTGATTTTCAGGTCTTTAGCAGCTCCGGGGCGGCGCACCATTAGTTCCGTTTTGGTGCCCGGATACCCCCTCAGGAAATCCTGCACCTCTTGTTCTGTGCGTCCTTTGGCGCTCTGACCATCAATGCTGATCAGGGCATCGCCTACCTTCAGTCCGGCTTTATGCGCCGGGCTGTTTTCAATGATTTCCACCAACACCACATAATCGCCCACACGCTCGCCAGTGGCGCCCAAACCATTGTATTTGCCATCTACCTGGATGCGATAACTTTCGATATCGGTTTCGGAAATGTAGTTGGTAAACGGATCCAAACCTTCCAGCATAGCATCCAACCCCCGACGCATAACCTGATTGGGATCAAGAGCATCCACGTAGGAATGGTTGACCTCCCGGTAAGCGTTGGCAAAAATCTCCATGTTCTTGGCAATATCGAAGTAATTGCCCTGTGCATACACCCCTGCACTCATCAACAAAGCAGGCAGCACAAATTTCAATTTGACGTTCATTTTTATGTTTTTTTATGACAATATAAAGCCTGTTTGGTTGGTTTGTTAGGTTAGCGACGGGGTGACTGCCAGTCACCCCGTCGCTAACCTAACAAACCAACCAAACAGGCCATTAAAGACGAAAAACTTTACCGTAGGTTGTTTAAACGCCTCAAAATTAGACCAACACTTTATTCTATCACCAATTTCCGCACGCCTACACCGCTCTCGGTCTCAACCTGAACAGCATAGATGCCCTTTGGCAACGCAGCTACTTCTATTTGCAAACGTTCCTGTCCGTTAGCCATGGACTGCTCCAGCAGCAACTGACCGGCTATGTTGTACAAACGCACCTGCGCCGCACCGTTAATTGGCTGGGTAAACGACAGCCATACCGATTGTGTTGCAGGGTTGGGCGCCAGACTGAAATCAAGTTTTTGCAACGGAATATCGTTGGCATCTACCAATGGTTGCGCAAGGAACTTCGGCGTACCGAAAAATCCGCCCTCACCGTCGGTCACCATAAACCGGAATCCGTCAGGCTCCGGGCTGCTGCCGAAGTCAAAAAAGCGCAATGCACCGGCATCAATATCTGCCTGGGTGAATTGTGCGCCCGGCTGCAATTGCACTCCATTCAACTCCAGCAGGCCGTTTTCAGGCACCGTGAGCAAGGTGAAGATCAATTGAGCATGGGTGTTGTTCGGGTCGTCTACCAGGAGGAAATCCGGCGTTATCGCCCGGTTGGTACCTGTTGGCAGCGGCATAATCAGGTTGTTCACCAGGAACGGAGGCTGAATTTCAACAGATTGGCAGAATTGCAGGGAGAAGGCATTCAGGTTGCCACCGCCGCCAGATACTTTGTCTTTTATCCGAAGGGTCCACAAACCGGAAGAATTCTGACCCAGCAATGGAGCCAACGGACTCTGTGGCTTGTTGATCGCGCCGGTGTTCGGCGGCGGACAGGAGAATACGGATGGTGAAGCGTCAGACAAACCAAAATTGAAGGAGCCATTGAAGTTGCCGCAACGGTCTTTCCACAGCAGTATCTCTGTGCCCTGTGGACTAATCAAATGTACTTCAAGGTCTTTGAAATATTCGTGGTAACCGGATATCTGGCCCACCACAACATCACTGATCTGGCCTCCAAATGGTACGTTGATTTTGGACTCAACAATCGGCATACCGTTCGTGCTGATGTTCTTGGGCAGGTCATTTGCCTGGAAACTCAGGCAATTTTCTGCAAAGGTGGAGAAGAAATAAGGTTCTGTCCACTCATGCACACCACACTCGTTGCGCGGGCGCACACGCCAGAAGTAAGCTTTGCCCTTTTCCAGCAGGAAGGTAATTTTTAAGGAGTCCTGCGAGGTATTGTTGGAAAAAGCCAGGATATTGGTAAAGGCCGGACTGTCGGAGAACTGTACATCGTAGGTATCGGCGTCCAGGCCCTTGCTCCATTTCAGGGTTTGAGATAGTGCCTGATCGGTCAAACCATTTGCCGGTGTTACCAATCCAAAACCGGAAAAATCGTTCCTGCGCAGGAAAAGACTAACCGGACGCAACATGGTATCCGTGCCGGAAATAGCCCGAATGGTAAACGTAAAATTACCCTCCACTGCCACACCGGCCATATCAACCGTCAGGGTAGCAGTTTCACCTGGGTTGATGTTGGTTGCGCTAAAAGCGTATGTCGCGCCAGCAGGTACGCTGCCCACCAGATCCAGCGCAACCGGAGTGGAATACCCCTGCACGGTGGCTGTATTGACAGTGGTTACAAAATCGCCGGGCAGACAAACTGTAGCGGCATCGGCAGACAAACCTACGGTGAGAGAAGGCTGTACCGGATTCTGGATCTTGAAATTGGCATTCGACAGGTCGAAGAACACATTATCTGCAGCCTCAATACGCACACGGGCAGTGGAGGTGAGGATGTTCGGCACCATTACATAGTGAGTACCATCGTTCTCTGTTTCAGACACCAGGGTAGTTGGGTAAGTAAGTCCGCCATCAGTACTCAGCAAAATGTTTACTTTCTGGCAGTTTACCGGAACTGTATTGGTGTTGGAAACATCCCAGCGCACCTCCGTGAGCTCGCCCACGCGCCAGATGGTACTGGCAGAGTTGGGCGAAAGCACCAGGAATGGACCGGCAGATTCCACCGCTTTAAACGCTACATCTGCGTAATGCACCCCGCCGCCGCCAGGCTTGTTATCGCGCGCGGTTAACCGGAAGGTGAGGTCGCGGGAATAAAATGGCAGTTGCTCAGTAAAGTCCTCCGCATTAGCCAGGATGGTGCCCAATTGAGGAAAAATCCGATTGTTCTCATCCACAGCCGGCCGGCTGCGGAATATGGCGGCGTTACCCTGAGGTTCGCCCAGCGGAGTTTCAGGACCCGCGTCTATTTCTTCCCAGCAATACGTGAGTGCATCGCCATCCGGATCCGTTGCCGAGCCCCGCAGCTCGAATGGTGTGGAAATGGGAATACTGAAGTTGTCGGTATAAGGCAAAGTTACCGTTGGCGGGTTATTGGTGGTGGTAACGTATCCGCCACACTGGGCAATGAAATTGACAAAAAAGCCAATTTCTTCAATGCTTCCGCCGTGGTAGTACAAATCGCCAATACCCACAATGTTGTCGGCGCCACACAAGCCGGCGTACGACATGATGGTGCTACCGCTGCCAGGTTCAAAAGCTGTGAATCCAACACGCTGATCGTTGCCTGGTCCGCAACGGTTCCAGGTATGGCCGCCGCTAAACTGGTGCCCCACTTCCTGACCGATTACAAAAAGGAAGAAATCGCCATAATCATTGATACCCTGACCAGCTGAGCAACCGCGGCCTTTGGAGTCGAGACAGGCATTGCCACCAGCCACACCACCACCGCCACGAATGTACACGTGACCAACATCGTAGGAATTGGCATTGGTAAACTGATTCAACACAGAAGGGTTGATGGTCATACAGGCATCGTTGGTCAGCACCGGATACGGGTCACTGTTCGGGTCGGTAAAAACCACAAACTGCGTACCGTTTGTCAACTGAATTCTGATGTCAATATCACGCTCAAAAACAGCGCTCACCAGGTTGGTGTATTCCGTAACTGCTGCGATACCAAGCGGTTTGGTACCACCGTGATCCTGGGTAAACTCGCCCACTGCTGCTGCACAATAGCGGAATACTTTCAGTTTTACGGGTTCCAGTTCCTGGCCACGATCTGCCGAAACCTGAGGCAGTTGCGCTTTTTTTCTGGCTTCAAACCAAACGGAACCATCGGTGTTGATACCGCTCTGCATACCTGGCTGCCGGTCTTCCGGAATATCCAGGTGTTCGTAAGCTATGTAGAGGTTGTTTTCGCCCGGGAAAACAGCTTTTACCATAGATGCGTCCATATCCGGATGCATCACCATAGCCTTGAGTCCGCGGGGCGTCAGGCTAAACCGGACGCTGCGGCGGGAATCTTTGAGGGAAATACCTGCGTAGGTACGAATATCCGGATAAGCGGCTGCCAGTTCCGGATCGAGCATTGCTACCCGCCAAACAGCAAAAGTTTCGGCTTTCCCGTTGCCCATAGGCATGGTTACCTGATATTGGCGCTGATCGGCTTCAGGGGTAAATTCCCAGGGCGCATTTTCGAGCGCAGCTTTCAGGCCGACTTCATCCAGTTCAAAAGCCTCAAAGGTTTTAGGCAAACGAATTTTACCTGAACCCTCTGCCTGTAGCACTATATCAGAAGGGATTCTGGTGAAAAAAGAACTGTTTTGCGCTTGTAATGCTGTCAGCATCAACAGGCAGAACAGGAGTGTGTACACGTTTTTAGCGTTCATAACAAAAGTTTGGACGATGCGCAGCATGCTATTAAGGTGAAAAATTGCCTGCGAAGATAACAAGATTACGAAATAACGATCCAGAATGGAATTACGTTTGCCATCAGTTGACAAATGGATGGCTCTTGCGCGATATCACACAATGTCTTAACTTTGCTAAAAACCGAAAAAAATGGGACTTGTATATACAGATATTGAACTCATAAATGGTGAAGACCTCACCCTGCTGCGCCGCAACCTGATTGGCCAGGACGAGGTAAAACAAATGACCATACGGGCTCTGGTGGACACCGGTTCGTATATGCTGTGTATCAACGAAGAAATTCAGGCTCAGTTGCAATTTCCGATTGTGGAAAAGCGCAAAGCCGAGACTGCCGACGGGCGAATTTTAGAATTCGACGTTGCAAGTAATGTTGAGCTTCGTTTTAAAAATCGGGCAACTACCTGCCGTGCCATGATTCTGCCAGGTGACAGTGAGCCACTCCTGGGAGCTATACCATTAGAGGACATGGATGTACTGGTACACCCACAACGGCAGGAGCTGATCGTGAATCCGGATCACCCTTACTTTGCCCAAATGAAATTAAAGTAGCCTGGTTGCCCCTATTGCTTGATCAGTTTTCTGGTTAAGGTTTGGCCATTTGCCTGGATACGCACCAGGTACAGTCCCGGCGTCATCGCTTCCAGATCAATGGTTTCAGTTAGCTGGGTGGCATCATTTACCGTGGTCATGTGCATACGTTGTCCCATCGGATTGAGTATTTCCAATTGGGCGTCTGTAGATTCCATGAACTGCACTTCCAGGGTAGAAAGGCCGCTGGTTGGGTTCGGGAACAGGGATACGCGGGCAAATGTAGCCGGATCCTGCACTGAGGAGGTGCCAACGCTGAACGAGATCTCGTCGGTACAGCCATGTGCATCCAACACAGTAACCGTGTAAGTACCCGGACCGAGGTTAGTAACGGTTTGGGTGGTGTTACCGCTGCTCCAGGTGTACTGATATGGCGGATTACCCAACCCCACTTCTATTTTGGCTACGCCATCGAACTGGCCTGGATTGGCCGGCGTGACTGCTGCGCTGAGTTCCATATCTGCGGCGCAAGACAGAATGTTGACATTATCCAGGTCAAACCAGAAATCGCTGGCGCCCCAGATACCGTGGTAGCGGATTTTGATGTTCTCGCCTACATAATCTTCCAGGCTGAGTTTGCGCTCGCGCATCTGGACGGTAGGCAGGTGGTTCAGGTTGCTGATGGTGAAGAAGGTTTCCCAGGTTTCGCCGCAATCTGTGGATGCCTGAATCTCAATTTTGGTTCCTCCCTGGAGGATAGTGGGTGTTTGTCCTTCAGAATCGTAGTTGGTGATCCGGTAGGTGAAGCGCAGGGAATCGCCGGATTGTACCGGCCCCATCCGTGGCATATCCGCAGTAAATTCAGTGTTTCCGCTGTACAGGTTGAAGGCCAGTACATTGGAGATATTGTTGTGGGTATTGGTTACTATGAAACCGAAAGTTGGATCGTAGGTCCAATCAGCCGGAGGAGCAGTGAGGGTTTCAAAGTTCTCCTGATAAGGCAGTGGTTGTGCGCGATGATCCACTACGTAGGTAATGGTGTCGTTACTGTGGTCCTGATCTCCGGTGAGATTAGTCCAGCATTTAATATTAAACAAACCATCGCGACTGTCAAAAGGCACCGTGAAAGTGTGCGTTACCTGTTGGTCTACCACAGCCGTTCCGATCACGTTTTGCTGCACCGGGGCGCCGCCATTGATGCTGTAGAAGGCTTTAATTCCGCTTTGTGTGGCAGAACCTGCGTTGAGGAAAGTGAAAACAATTTGATCATTCTCCAGTCCGCACTCCGCTTCATCGCCCAGCGTGTATACAGAAAGTGCAGCCAGGTCTTTCGGGAATGCTTCAAAAATCCGGATATCATCTATGCCGCAGCCGCCGCTCAGGAAGAATGGAGAGGAGCGCATCGCGAAACGGAGGTGTACTTCACTCTCGCCTGCTGTGCCGGGCAAGGAATGGCGGGCATTCACCCAGCCGCCGGTATTACCAGACCAGGCATCTGTGAGTCCCAGAAAGTCAATTTCGCCGGAGTACCAGTTCAGACCTTCTCCAATTTCTCCAACTTTTTCCCAGTTTTGTCCGCCGTCTACAGAGGTCTCCAGCCAAACGCCATCAAAATCCTGCTGCATATCCAGGTTGATCGAGAAAGAAATAACCGGATCGGTATCTACTTCAGAAAAATCAAAGCATGGAGAGGTAAGGAACGAGGCCTCGTTGTTGTTAAAAGTACTGCTAAGGCTGGTCACCCAGGCAAACTCACCACTGGCGGCGTTCGGAATTTCCGGCTTGTTAGGTTTGCCGTATTCCCAGGACGCATTTTCTCCGCTGACTTCCCAGCCGCCGCCCCATGTTTCAAACAGCTGCACATAAGTGGGCTGAAGGCGGTTGGTGAAATAATACGTAAAGGTGTCGTTCTGCAAGTCTTCATCTGTTCCCAACTCGGTATATACATCCAAGCGATATTCGCCGGAAACAGAAAAATCGCTCAGGGTTTCAAACGCAATTACCACCGTGCTGTCTTTACCCAAAATACCGGTGTAAAAGCCATCGGAAGGAGGCGCCACTGGGGCTGGCTGACCATTTACAGCGTAGCTGTAGGTGAAGAGCGATTGTGGCGCAGAACCAAAGTTGCGCACCATTACTTTCACGGAATCCATGCCCAGATCGCATCCGTTTTGTGGCGATACCACTCCGGTGATACCAATATCGTTGGTCCAGTAGGTTTGGAAAGAAATAGGTCCTGTAAAATCGGAATAGCCACCTATGGCGCCGCAGTATTGCTGTACATAGGCATCGTACCAGGTTTTTTTCTGCAAACCCTGAATGGTTACTTTATTCAGCGCAGCGGTAATAGAATCTCCTTCTCCGGCGTTCAGGTTGAAGCCTTGCGGGCCATACACTACACGCCAGGATTCCGGGGCGCTGGTGCCTCCGGTATTGGGTTGCCAGCGCAGTCGCACGCGGTTATCCCAGATATTTTCCACGGCAAAGCCAGAGGGTTGTCCACATTCAATACAATTGCCGGTGCCGGTGTAAAGTGTTCCGGAAGCAGGCCCCGTGGTTTGGAAAAAAGTGGCGCCGGTATTGTCCAGCACATTAAATGAAACTTCCCAGGGAAAGCCTCCTGCGGTGTAGGTAAACACCAGAGGCGCGCCATCTGTCACCACAAAAGTCAGGCTACTGTCAATACCATCATCGTTGATATTGTCAAGCGTAAAGGTGGAGATATTACCACCCGAAGTAATGGTCAATTTGCCACCATTCCAGCCATCGCCGTAACTGTCCAGCATTTGAAGCGTAAACGTGCACTGAGCCTGTGCAGCCCCGGCAGCCAGGCAAAACAGTGTGAAAAAGAGTACGCGGAGTAAGGAGAAATTCATGTTGCAACCTAAATTTTGCGCAAAAATGGAAAAAAAACCAGCTTATGGTATTTTCCTGAAGGGATAATACCGAAACCAAAGGTAGTCTAAGCCACTCATTTTGAAAGCAGGAAGTTACATTCTGCAAGTTTTAGCAAAAAACCTTGCGTACCTTCGCGCACTCTTTGCATCAAACCCTCCCAGTTAGTAAACCCTATGGCACGTACCCAAGCGAACTATTTATATGCCATTGCCAGCGTGGCACTGGTGTTGTATGTGTTGGGATTTTTTGGATTGATGGCGCTTCACGGCCAGAAACTGGTTTCTTTTTTCAAGGAAAAAGTAGATCTCTGGATGGAGCTGAAGCCCGGATTATCCGAAGCGGAAATTGGCAGGCTGGTTGCGGAAGTGCGCCAGAACCCTATGGTAAAAAAAGAAAGTGTGACGTTCATTACCCGTGAACAGGCCGCTGCAACCATGCGGGAAGATCTTGGAGAAGAGAGTATGCTGGAAGACATGCCGGATCTGCTGCGCGATGTGGTCAGATTTAATGTAAAAGCTGAATATCTGGACGACAAAAGGCTGCTGGAATGGCGTGAAACACTGCGGCAAGATACCCTGGTGAGTGATTTATACTTTGAAGCTGCCAACACCAACAATGTTGGCCAAAATATCCAGAGTTTGGGGCTGATTGGTCTGATCCTTGGGATTTTGCTGATCATTGCTTCCACGATATTGATTCACAACACCATCCGGCTGGCCATGTATTCCAACCGGTTTATCATAAAGAATCAGGAACTGGTAGGGGCATCCTGGGAATTCATCAGCCGGCCATTCATCCGTAAAGGCATACTCAATGGATTATGGAGTGCGCTGCTGGCCATCCTGGCGCTGTCGCTCACGCTCTGGTGGCTCAACAGGATCATGCCGGAACTGGCGCAACTTCAAGACCTCAACGCGGTGGTTTTGGTTTTCAGCGGCCTGGCTTTACTCGGCGTACTCATCTCCGGATTAAGCACCAAATGGGTGGTTAACAAGTTTCTGCGGATGAAACTGGATGATTTGTATTGAGGATTTTGGGAATTCAGCCATACTACTGACGAACAATCGGATTCTTTTGATCAATTTCAGATAACACCCTTTCCCCACATTAATCACATTCACCACCATGGCAAAACAACAACAACAACAAGCGCCTCAGCCTCAACGCAAAACTGCTCCGGCTCCGGTGCGTCGCCCAGCAGAAAAGCGCGAAAGCATTTTTAATGAAGGCGACCGTACGCTCATTTACGGACGTAAAAACTTCGTGCTCATGGGTATTGGTCTGGCATTGGTGCTGGCCGGCCTGGCTTTGATGTCGGGAGGCTCTATGCCTGATCCCAATAAATGGGAGCCAGAACGCATCTACAGCCCCATGCGCATTACCGTAGCCCCTATTCTGATGGTGGCCGGTTTTGTGACCGTGATTCTCGGTATTTTCAAAAAGAACTCCGACAATCAACCGAGCACTGAAGCATGACCCTGCTGCAAGCTATTCTGCTCGCCATTATTGAAGGTTTGACAGAATTTTTGCCGGTATCGTCTACCGGTCATATGATCATTGGCTCTTCAGCCATGGGCATTGCGTCGCATCCGTTTGTGAAAGTGTTCACCGTAGCCATTCAGTTCGGCGCTATCTTATCGGTAGTGGTGCTGTATTGGAAGCGTTTTTTTCAGAATTTTCAGTTTTACATCAAGTTGCTGGTGGCCTTTTTGCCTGCTGCGGTGTTTGGTTTATTGCTGAAAAAACAAATTGACGCTCTGCTCGAAAACATTGTGGTGGTGGCGCTTGCGCTCATCGTGGGCGGGATTATTTTTATCCTGCTCGACGATTTTTTTGCTCGTCGACGCCAACTGGAAACCTCTGTGGATCAGGATGTTACCCTTCCAAAAGCCCTGCGGATTGGTTTCTTTCAGGTTATTTCCATGGTGCCTGGCGTGAGCCGGTCGGCAGCAACCATTTTCGGCGGTTTGGCGCAGGGACTTTCGCCCGCCACGGCGGCCGAGTTTTCTTTTTTCCTGGCAGTACCTACCATGTTTGCCGCCACCTGCAAATCGCTTTGGGATTTTCTCAAAGAAGATGCCGGTGCGCTGGGCGGTCAGGAACTGATGTTGTTGGGCGTTGGCAATCTGGTGGCCTTTCTGGTAGCCATGGCAGCCATCCGGTATTTCATCCGGTTTCTCACCAACCATGGTTTTAAATGGTTCGGCTGGTATCGGATAGGAGTAGGTGTGATACTGCTTATTTTGTGGAAAATGGGCTATTTCGACGGTGTTAATGTGGGGGATTTTTGATTTTTAAAGACTTGTTGACAAGATTATGCTGGATAAACTTAAAGCCATTCGTGATAAATACCTGTACCTCGAGGAACAACTCGGCGACCCGTCTACCGTGGCGGACCCGGATAAATCCAAAAAGGTAAACAAGGAATACAAAAAGCTCCAGCCTATTGTGCAGGTGGCTGACCGGTATGAGAAAGCACTGTCGGGCATTGACAGTGCCAAAGCTATGCTGGCTACTGAAACAGATCCTGAAATGCGCGAGCTGGCGCGGGAGGAAATTGCCGCATTGCAGCCCGAATGCGAGGAGCTGGAAGCGGAACTGGTGGTTTTGCTCACTCCGCGGGATCCGGAAGATGAGAAGGATGTGATTTTTGAAATACGCTCCGGTACTGGTGGCGACGAGGCGGCGCTTTTTGCCGGCGACCTCTACCGGATGTACACCAAATACTTTGCTACGCAGGGCTGGGAAGTAGAATTGCTGGACGAAACCCCGGGTACGGTTGGGGGCTATGCCAAGATAATACTGGATGTTTCAGGCGAAAATGTGTACGGCAAACTGAAGTTCGAATCCGGCGCACACCGCGTGCAGCGCGTACCTGAAACCGAGGCCAAAGGGCGTGTACACACCTCTGCAGCCACCGTGGCGGTACTGCCCAAAATGGAGGCCGAGGATATTGATATCCGCAAGGAAGATATCCGTACCGATGTGTTCCGCGCATCCGGCGCTGGCGGCCAGCACGTAAACCGGACGGAGTCTGGCGTGCGTTTCACGCACTTACCTACCGGTGCGGTGGCAGAGAGTACAGAGAGCCGCTCCCAGCACAAAAACCGCGAAATTGCCATGGGTCGTCTGGTGCAGCAAATCCGGGAAGCCCAATTGCAAAAAGAAGCCAGCGCACTGGCATCTGCCCGCAGAAGTCTGGTTGGCTCCGGTGACCGCTCCGAAAAAATCCGGACTTATAACTGGCCGCAAAACCGCGTCACTGACCACCGTTTGGAGGGCGACAACAAAAACTTCAACCTCGACAAGGTGGTAGAAGGTGAAATTGAGCCCATCATTGAGGCGCTGACTATAGCGGATAATGCGGCTAAATTGCAGGAGTAAAGAACACAGGCACCGCTAAGTACGCAAAGAGCGCTAATTCACCACTGAGGGCACTGAGGGTTGCGAGGTAATTTTCTCGTAACAACCCTTAGTGCCCTCAGTGCCTTAGTGGTAACTTAGCGCTCTTCGCGTATTTAGCGGTGAACCGCTCCGGCAGCCCTCAACAAACTGGAAGCATTGCAAATTCCTACTATTCTTTTCTGCTCCTGACCTTTGGCATCCAGTAAAATCAGGGTTGGATAAGCCTTTACACTATATTTTTGGGCTAAAGCTGGGCCATCACCTTGTTCGGCATTAATTTTCAGGTTAATGAACTTGCGACTGAATTTTTGGACCACACGCTGGTTTGTCAGCACCTCCCTGTCCAGTATTTTGCAGGGGCCGCACCAGTTGGTGTAAAAATCCATGAACACCGGTTTACCTTGTTGCAAAGCACTGTCCAGCATAGCCGTCTGACTATCTTTATGAAAAGGTATGGATCCGGAACCCTGTTTTCCCCAGGGGGCAGATACAGAAACCTGATAGCCACAGGAGGTTATCAATAACAAACTCAACAAAAACAATCGGGATAAAAGCAGCATGGCTATGGAGGATTTTCTTCCATGATGCCTTGCGGGGGAGTGTGGGTTGCTTTCACCGCGAAGTACGCAAAGTGCGCTAAGTTTTTTCACCACTGAGGCACTGAGGGCACTAAGGGTTGCGAGGTAATTTTCTCGTAACAACCCTTAGTGCCCTCAGTGCCTTAGTGGTGAATTAGCGCTCTTCTCGTACTTAGCGGTGAACCTATTGGAGAATAAAAAAAGCCCTCCTGATTGGGAAGGCTTTGTGGGCGCAGAAGGATTCGAACCTCCGACTCCCTGCTTGTAAGGCAGGCACTCTGAACCAGCTGAGTTATGCGCCCGGAAATGTAGAACTTTTGCTTTTCGCTTTTGAGCTTAACCTATTGTTCTGCCCCGTTGCGTTTAGCGGGTGCAAATGTAAGAGATGTTTTTTTTATTCACCAAATCTTTTTTCAGAAAAAAAATAAACACCTCAAAATTTAAGCTGTTTCCTGCAAAAACCGGTTTCTTTGAGCAGCTATTTTCCCATGATACAAGGTCTTTTCTCTTCCCCCCGCACCTTTTTTACACTTTCAGGATTATTCCTGAGTTTCTTGTTCAACACGCTTCCCGCCCAAAATCCGGCCGATCCGCTACTCAGTCCTGAAGAAGCTGTAAGGTTGGCGCTGGAAGCCGGTTACGATATTCGAATCAGTCAGGCCGATGCCGATATTGCCCGACTCAACAATACCAAAGGGAATGCCGGTATGTTGCCTACCATTAACCTGGTGGCCAACGAAACCTTTACCCTCAGCACTTTCCAGCAAAAACTGGCTAATGGCTCCGAGTTCAATGAAGCTGGGGCCCCTTTTAACAATGCTAACGCAGGCGTTCAGCTGAGCTGGACCTTGTTTGACGGGCGCCGGATGCATATTGCCAAAAAACGCCTCGGAGAACTGGAAGCCCTGGGCCAGATCAACCTGCAAAATACCGTTCAGCAAACTGCCGCCGCTGTTCTCACTGCTTATTATGAGGTGGTGCGCGGACGTATGCAGGAGCGCGCCATCGCTGAAGTCATTACGCTCAATGAAGAGCGCCTGCGCATAGCCGAAGCGCGGTTGGCGGCCGGATTTGCCGCTCAAACTGATGCCCTGCAGGCACGCATCGACCTCAACCAGCGCCGTGCCGATCTGATCCTGCAACAAGCCAGTACCGCCAATGCCAAACGCGCACTCAACCGACTGCTCGTACGCGCACCCGAAACAGCCTTCCGGGTGGATGAAACCCTGAGCTCCAACATCGCC
>DATGWL010000003.1:0-3982 GCA_035299505.1 Saprospiraceae bacterium
GGGTTTTGGTCAGAATTCTATTGACTGGGGCAAACTTTGGTTCAGTCGCCAATTTGACTCCTCCACAGAAACGCCTAACACCAATCTTTCTTCCAACGAACCCAACGCCAATGCCCAATCCAAGGCATATCTGGATTTTAACGCTGGATTGTTGTGGTATGCCGTTTTTGAAAACGATGGCTTTTTCTACATGGGAGGCGCCATGCACCACCTGAATAAACCAAAAATTTCCCTGATTGAAGATGATAACGAAACCCTGTACACCAGATACACAGGTCATGTAGGCGGCCAATTCCCGCTCAACGACAACGTGAGCCTGCTCCCCGGTATTTTGGTAATGAGTCAGGGACCAGCTTTTGAAACAGACCTGGGGCTAAACCTTCGTTATTCTAACAACGATTATCAGGAACTGGCTCTTCGCGCAGGCGCCTGGGCACGCATCGGTAATCAGCTAAACAAAGGTCTGCAGGCAGATGCCATCACCATTGTTGGCATGCTCGAACTCGAACGCTGGATGCTCGGCCTGAGTTACGATATCACCGTTTCTTCCCTGGCCACCGCCAACAACTCCCGCGGCGCCTTCGAGGTGTCACTCACCTATTTCCATCCCGGGGAGAAGCGTTCCAGGGTGGTTTGTCCTAATTTCTAAGGCATTTAAGGTCATTTAGGGGTCATTTGAGGGTCATTTATGCCCCTAATTGACCTCAAACGTCCCAAATAACCATTAATAACCAACATCATAATTACCATGAAACAACTAACACTACTCCTGTTTCTGCTGCCGTTTGTGTCCAGCGCACAAACCTTCAGCACACAACCAGCCAAACCGAAAGCCGGCGAGCTGGTGCAATTCTCTATCGATCTATCGAAAAGCAAACTACGTAATGTGGCTGATCTGGAAGTGGTGGTCATGGAATATGCTGGCAACAAGGCATCTATTGTGCAGCCTGCGGTGATGAAGGAAGGCGATAATATAGTAGGGGTTTTTACCCTGAATAAAGAAGCAAAATCTGCCGTTGTTAACATCAAAGGCGGTGAAGAACAATGGGAAAACAACGCCGGTGAAGGCTATTTTATAACCATTCACAATGCCCAGGGGCAGGCTGACCCTGAGAGCATGGCAGCCTCTGCCGTACTTTACCGGGATTACGGCGCTTTAATGAACCTTAACCGTACACCCAGTGTATCGCTCGGACTGCTCAATCAGGCTTTTGCCGCCAAACCTGAGCTAAAAAGGACATATTTCGGGTCCTACGTTAATAGCCTGATGGCCGTAAAAAAAGGACCGGAAGGCAAGGAAGAAGCCTTGCGACTCATCGCCGAAGTAGAGGCCGATACCAAAGCCAGCGAAGATGATCTGGTTACCGCCATGCGTTTTTACGACCGCAACAACGAACCGGATCGGAGCAAAGCTTTGAAAGAACGGATCAGGACGGCTTTCCCCAAAGGCAATTTGGTTAAGCAGGAAAAACGTCGCGCCATCCAAAACGAGCCGGATCTGACCAAAGCGGAGGCTTTGCTGATGGCATTCGAAAAGGATTTTACGCCACAAACCGACGATGAAAAACAGGCCATTTCAAACCTGTGGTCTAACCTGGCCAGCAAAGTGGCCGACTCTGGCAATATGGTTAAATTCAGGGAGCTTGCTGCCAAACTACCAGAAGGAGATCGTGCTGCTGCCTACAACAGCATAGCCTGGGAACGTGCAGAAAAAGGGGAAAGCATTGAAGAAATGCGTGTTATGGCCTCCGAAGCAGTGGCTTGGGCCCGCAAGGAAATGAACAATCCGAGCGGTAAACGCCCGTCGCTGGATACTGAAAAAGAGTGGAGTTTTCAACGCAAACAGACGTTTGCCATGTTTGCCGACACCTATGCTTTTGTACTCAGCAAAGCTGGCAACGCCAAAGAAGCGGCTGCTATTCAGGCGGAAGTAGTAGATATCACCAAAGGGAAAGAAGCGGAAATGAACGAACGGTTTACTTCTTACCTGGAAGCTTCAGGATCGCCGGATTTGCGCTACCGTTTGGAGGGTTTCATCCTCAACGGACATGCTACTGCCAAAATGAAGGAGCAGTTCAAGAAATTGTACATAGCTGAAGACAAAGGTGAGGCAGGCGCAACCGCTTATCTGGCCAAACTGGAAAAAGAAGCCAGAATGCATAAGCAAAAAGAGCTAATAGCTTCCATGCTCAACGAACCGGCTATTCCTTTCAGCCTGGTTAACCTCGAAGGCAAAAATGTAAGTCTGGAAAGCCTCCGCGGAAAGGTAGTAGTGGTAGACTTTTGGGCTACCTGGTGCGGTCCCTGTAAAGCGTCCTTCCCAGGCATGCAACTGGCTGTTAATCAATACAAAAACGATCCGGATGTAGCCTTCGTTTTCATTGATTCCTGGGAGCGCGGCACGGATAAACAGAAAAACGCCGCTGATTTCATCGCCAGCAAAGGATACACCTTTAACGTGCTGATGGATAACGAAGACAAAGTGATTACCTCTTACGGCGTTTCAGGCATCCCAACCAAGTTCATCCTCGACAAAACCGGAAAAATCCGTTTCAAAACTGTAGGTTTTGAAGGCAGCGATCAGGGTTTGGCCGATGAACTCAGCATCATGATTGAAACTTTGAAAGGACAACCTTAAGCAACACCGCAATCCCCCGGGGCTAACGCCCCGGGGGATTGCGGGTGGCTTGGCCAATACCATCCCAACTAAAATTAATTCCCGTTCATTACGAACAAACCACGCTACCTTTGCGTTCTACAAAGTAGCCCCTAATTCGTCCCCATAACCAACCTTCATTTTAGAAGCATATGTTGCAAAACTGGTTCAAAGATTTGATAGAAAGACATGCCTTTGGTGTATGTCAGCATCTCGGCGAACGCATGCATTTGGCGCCAGCCGAAGTGCGCAAATACTTCATTTACACCTCATTCATTGGAATGGGCTCGCCCCTTATTATTTACCTGTTTGTAGCGTTCTGGATGAACGTCAAACGGTATATCCGCAGAGGTAGAAACGAAATTTACAGTTGATTTCCGCCAATCCAGGCAATCAGCGCATCAAGTTCCCAGGCATCTTTCAGATCAAAACCACCTGTTCCGGTGCGCACCAACCGGCTCAGATAGGCGCCGCTTTGCACAGCTTCGCCAAAATCTTTGGCTAAAGAACGGATATATGTACCCTTGCTACACACCACCCGGAAATCAAGCTGCATGCCCTCCGCATAATCCGGGTGCAACATGATAGGGGCGCCTTTTTTACTGGCTACATAGGCTTCTTTACCGGAGGATTGGACCTTTTTCAAATCACCCAGCAAGTCCAAGGTTTCGATTCGGACTTTCCTTTGAGGCAATTCCACCTCCTCACCGGTTCGGGCATTTTTATACAAACGCCTGCCGTCTACCTTGACTGCTGAAAAAACAGGTGGGATTTGTTCAATATCACCCAAAAAAGTTAACCTGGCGGCTTCCATTAAGGCAGGGGTGATATGATCGGTAGGAAAAAACTGATCTGGCGCCTTTTCCAAATCAAAGGAAGGCGTTGTAGCCCCTAAAACAATGCTCCCCTCGTAAGTTTTGGGCATAGCCTGAAACTCCTCAATGCGCTTGGTGAAATCTCCCACACAAATAACCAGCAGTCCCGTGGCTAAAGGATCCAGGGTGCCTGCATGCCCGACTTTCAGTTTTTTTTGCCCCACCTTTCGCGACAAGAAATACCGAACCTTATTGACCACATCAAACGAGGTCCAGGCCAATGGCTTGTTAATCAATAAAATAGCACCCTTCGGAAATGGCTCCGGGAAAGACTGTCCTGGATATATAATCATGCTGCAAAGGTAGACAATGTCAGCACCCCAACACCCTTCCCGACAATTCGTCACCTCTTTTCCTAACATTCCGACAAACTGGCGCTACATCCACCATTATTTCTGCCATTTTTGCACCCCGTTCAAATTGGAAAAGAATTTGCATAAGCCACTCACAC
>DATGWL010000004.1:0-23549 GCA_035299505.1 Saprospiraceae bacterium
CACAACTGCAACGCCTGCCGCATCGGCATGGCCGAGCGCACCCCGAAAGCCCGGGCTTCATAACTGCACGAAGCCACCACGCCCCGGTTGCTGCTGCCGCCAATGATCAGTGGCTTGCCCCGCAACGCATCGTTGCGCAACTGTTCTACCGCCACAAAAAAGGCGTCGAGATCAAGATGAAGGATAGAGCGAGGGGGCATGCTGATTTGTTTGAGGGGTTTGATGGGTTTGAGGAGTTTGAAGGGTTTGAGGAGTTTGAAGGGTTTGAGGTGTTTGAAGGGATTGAACTGTTTGAAGGGTTTGATGAGATGATATAAATGGGGCTGCGTGTTACTCCAGGCTCAAAGTGGGTTGTCACCCCGAGTATCGGGGCCTACACAAGCCATGCTACGTGTGTACCCTTGGCTCCAGGCATTCCGGTATACCCGGTTTGTGTGTATCCCGATTCCCGTCTAGTAACCCACGTTAAGCCAAACCCTACACGGCACTCCACCGTCCACCGTCTACCGTCCACCGTCCACCGTCTACCGTCTACCGTCCACCGTCCACCGTCCACCGTCCACCGTCTACCGTCCACCGTCAACCGTCAACCGTTACATACGCCAGCCGTTCCAGTCCATGCACTTCCAGGCTCACAAACCCGAATTCACTGCTCAGCCTGCCCCGGATGCGGTAAATGCCTCGGCCCCTAAAAGGTGTTTTGCGCACCTGATCCGGGAAATGCACCGTATCGAAAAATTGCCCTTCCCGGTCGAGCCAGGTGCCGAACTGCATGAGTTCGCCTTTTACGGTGCGGGTATCCTTTCTGCACACGTAATAGCCGGTCATGGTGACCAACTCGTGTACATGTTTGACCATATCGCGCGCCGGAAGACCCGGATTTTGGGCTTTTACACTTTCCTCCAGCAAATCAAACGGCGAACAAAGCGGAAAGCCCAGCAAATCCATTTCCTCAAAGGCCTGGTCGTAAGGGCCCTCTTCCAGCACCGGAAGCTGGTAGGAATCGGCCTCATCAGCAAACAACAGCTGGGCGCCCATGCCACTTTCGGGGGTAAGTACCCGACTTTTTTCCCAGAACAACGCACTTTTTTTCATGCCTGTAAACCGGAATGCCCCGATGCGGATCAGCAGATCCAGTTGCGAGGGCGCCACATGCACCCGGCGCACAAAGTTTTCCATGGATTTGAACGGTCCCATGGTTTGTTGGTATTCAATGTTTTGTATTAACTCCGATTCCAGTCCGCGTACATGAGTAAGGCCGAGGTACACGTCCTGACCTTCGATGCGTGTGAGTCGTTTGCTCCGGTTCACGCAGGGCGCATGAATGCGTGCCCCGCACATGCGCGCCTCATGCACGTAGAATTCCGTGCTGTAAAATCCGCCGAAATTGTTGATCACGGCCACCATGAACTCCAGCGGGAAATAGGTTTTCAGGTACAGACTCTGGAACGATTCCACGGCAAAACTTGCCGAGTGCGCTTTGCAGAAGGAATAGCCGCCGAAACTCTCCAGCTGTCGCCAAACTTCTTTGGTCAGCGTTTCCGGATAGCGCCGGGCAGCACACTGATCAAAGTATTTCTGTTTCAGGCGTTCAAAGGCCTCCGAAGAGCGCTTTTTACCCGTCATCATGCGCCGCATTACATCCGCTTCGTCCAGGCCCAGGCCTGCAAAATGGTGCAGGATTTTCATCACATCCTCCTGGTACACCATTACCCCGAAGGTTTCCGATAAGTGCTCCTTAAATACCGGATGCAGGTACTCAAAAGCATTGGGCTGGTGAAAACGCTGGATATAGGCGCGCATCATGCCGGAACTGGCCACCCCCGGCCGGATGATACTGCTTGCCGCCACCAGGTGTACATAGTTGTCGCAGCGCAGCTTGCGCAACAAACCGCGCATGGCAGGACTCTCAATGTAAAAGCAGCCCATACACCGGCTGCTGCGCAACTGGGCCCGCACCCGCTCGTCGTTCTTGATACGTTCCACCTCGTGCACATTCACGGCCTTGCCCTGGTTTTCCCGAACAATATCCACGCAATCCTTAATGTGCCCCAGGCCGCGCTGACTCAGGATGTCGAATTTGTGATATCCCCATTCCTCGGCGGCATACATGTCGAAATGCGTAATCGGGAAGCCCTTCGGCATCATCTGAAGGGCCGTGGCTTCACTCAGGGGTTTTTCCGAAATGATGATGCCGCCGGCGTGTATAGACAGGTAGTTGGGGAAATCTACCAGCATATCCCCGTAGCGCAGGATGTGTTTGGCCCAGGGATGCAGGCCCTCCGGCAAGGCGGTGGCTGTTGCTGCCGGGGCGGTGGCTGCGGTGGTGCTTCCGGCGCTTTCTTCTCCCTTTCGGCCAGTCCATTCCCAGCTGCCCGGGGTGTTTTTATGCCAGTAATCCAGAATAGCCTCGATGTCGGCCGGCGTTAATCCGAACACTTTGCCGAGTTCCCGGATCACGGCCGCGTGTTGGAAGGTGCTGTAGGTGGCCAGCAGGGCGGTATGCTCCCGCCCGTAGCGCTTGAAAATATAATCGGTTACATCGTCGCGCTCGTCCCAGGAAAAATCAATATCGAAATCCGGCGGCGAACTTCGTTGCGGGTTAATGAACCGCTCGAAATACAGGTCCAGTTCCAGCGGCTCCACATCTGTAATGTACAGGCAGTAGGCTACGATGGAATTGGCGCCGCTCCCTCGCCCCACATGGTGGTAACCGGCCGATTCGGCGTAACGTATAATGTCCCAGGTGATCAGAAAATACGTGGCAAAATCCATTTCTGCGATCATTTTGAGCTCCTTGCGCACGCGCTCCTGCGCACGCTTGTGCCCTGTACCATACCGGCGCACGCAGCCGTTTTCTGCCAGCTTGGTGAGCAGATTCAGGTCGCCCTCCTTGCTGCCCATAAACGTCCGGCGATTGCGATGCAGGCCGGTTTCGAAGGAAATGGAGCAGGCATCCAGTATACGACGGGTATTTTGCACCACTTTAGGGTGGTTTTGAAAAGGCGCCAGTATGGAAGCTTCCGGCCGGAAAAACTCGTCGGGGCCAGCCACGGCCACGCCATCCAGTTTGGTTGCCAGGGTATTGGCGTCCATGGCGCGCAACAACTTATGCAGCCTGTGGCCCTCGGCATCGGGGTAGGTGAGGGGCTGCCATACCACGAGTTGTTCCGGCCGGTGACGCCAGGCGGAGAAGACCAGTTTTCCGGCATCGGCCGGCCGGATACCGAGTAGTTCATGTGGGCGAAACATGTCGAAAGGTTTGACTTCGCGTTCATAGATGATGAAGACATCGTCCATGGGCGGCGGTACTGCGGGCAGCGGTTTGCCATTCAGGGAATGTTCGGTCAGGAAGGCACACAGCGCAGCCCAGCCGGCATTGTTGCGGGCGATTCCGGTGTACAGAAAGCGGTGTTTCTCATCCCGAAACTCAATGCCCAGGATGGGTTTTATCCGGTGCTTTTGGCAGGCGCGTACGAATTCCAGTGCTGCAGACGTGTTGTTGATGTCTGTCAGTGCCAGGCTTTTAACCTGGTGCGCAGCAGCGACTTCTACCAGTTGACTGGGAGAAAAAACGCCATAGCGCAGACTGAAATAGGTGTGCGCGTTGAGGTACATCGGACCGGGCGCGGTGTGTTTAGTGGCGTCAGAAATTGAACAGAACAGCAAACCAACGATGGTGTGCCAGGCGAAGGCGAGTAACCCTTTCAGGTTTGAAAACTTGTAAGGTGAGGCAAAAATAAGGGTGTAAAACTTTTTGTTTTTATTTAAAAACAAATAATTTTAAAACGAATTTGTTTAATAATCCGGAAATGTTATACCTTTGAAACCAAATTGTTGTTCGTTTTAATACAATAAATACCTGCCGGAAGCGTAATCCTTAAAAAATAGTCTTGATGTGACACCGTAACGGATATTCACTAAAGTTGGCAAGACTATTGCATTAGGTTGGACATTTAGACCTTTGAACCTTTTTCTCACAAACACACGAACATTTTGTCTTATGCAAACTGCTCAGAAACTTCTCCTCGTCCTTTTAATCGGTATTGTTTCCCACGCTTCCGCCCAGGTTACAGCCGTACGCCGGTATAATCCTTCCGGCACTACCACCCCCCAAACGTACTCAACCGAAAGCTCTTCCGACGCTGCTACGCGTCGGGCCGCCGCCTTGTCTAAGGTACAGGGCGCTCCATCTACTGCTAAAACCATGACTGCCAAAGGCATGGCTCCTGCGCAGTACAGCACAGACGGTACCGCGCCGGCTACGTACGACATTGAGCCGCCAAATCCGGCTACTACCTTCACGGTGAACGGCGCCAATGTGCACCGCAGTGTTCGTAAAGGTAAAGGTCAGGTAGGTGATTTGCTGTTCACACCAATCATTGAACTGCACTATGTGCAATTCGCGGTGTACTGCAAAAACACCCCTGTCGACAAAGCGCCTTCCATCGAAGGTCTGATGCTGCTCTGGCACGAAGGCAGCCGCTGTCCGGGCGGTGCAGAAGGCGCCTGCTACATTGTAAAAGGATACAACACGGCTGAAGAAGCCAAGGCAGCCGTTGCACGTTTCAAATCCAGTGGTGTTGACTGCTGGTACAACCCTGCGCTTACTGGCGCGGCAGTAGAAGTAATTGGCGTACGCTCATAGGAGTAAAAAACTTGTTACTTTTTTGTAAAGCGATCGGTTCACAGCATGTGAATCGGTCGCTTTACATTTGCAGCCAAATAAAATCAAATTATTCATGTCAAAACAAGTGTACGAACGCAACCTCAAAACCTGGATTGAGGATGAAAAGGCGGCTCTTGAACTCATTGCCATCGTGGGAAAACTCTGGTTCGACAAGTCCATCGAACTCGTGATTTTCCGCAACCAAATGGTAGACAGAAGCGCCTCCGAATTGCTCCAGCTCCACCACTATGCCCGGGAGGTAGTGCAACACCCCCTGACCGTGCATGACACGCTGGCCCTGGCTAAAGCCATCGCCCGTACCCCCATGGCGCCTTCCCGCCTGGATATCGGTCGAATCGGAGTAGATTGGCTGGATGAAAAAGATGCCTATCCCAATGAATTAGCCTTTATCAAAAAGAAGCTGAGCGACTACATCGGTAAAGACAAAATCAACCTCAAACCAAAAGACGTTATCCTCTACGGCTTCGGCCGTATCGGCCGTATCGCTGCCCGCGAACTCATCACTCAGGCCGGTAAAGGACAACAACTGCGCCTGCGTGCCATCGTAACACGCGATAAAAGCCCGGAAGACGTGATCAAACGCGCCGACCTGCTGCGCTCCGACTCTGTACACGGCCACTTCCCCGGCACCGTAATTCCCGATGTGGCAGAACAATGCATCTGGGTAAACGGACACAAAATTCTGATGATCTCCGCGCCGAAGCCGGAAGATATCAATTACACCAAATACGGTATCAACAACGCACTGCTGATCGATAACACCGGTGTTTGGCGCGATCGCGCCGGCCTGAGCCGTCACCTGAAATCCAAAGGCGTATCCAAAGTGCTGCTCACCGCCCCGGGTAAAGGCGATATCCCGAACATTGTGTACGGGGTGAACAACCAAAACTTCGATGTAAACAGCGAAACCATCTGGTCGGCAGCCAGCTGCACCACCAACGCCATTGTGCCGGTGCTGGCTGTGATCAACAAAACCCTGGGTATTGAAAAAGGACACATCGAAACGGTACACTCTTACACCAACGACCAGAACCTGCTCGATAACTACCACAGCAAATATCGCCGTGGCCGTTCTGCTGCACTTAACCTGGTGATTACCGAAACCGGCGCCGAAAGCGCCATCGCCAAGGTAATGCCCGAACTCTCTGGCAAATTTACCGGCAATGCCATCCGCGTCCCTACGCCCAATGTGTCGCTGGCAGTGCTGAACCTGCAACTCAATACGCCCACCACCAAGGATGCCGTTAATGAGATCATGCGCCAGGCAGCCTTGAATGGCAATCTGGTAGAACAGATCCAGTATTCTTTCTCTAACGAGTTGGTATCCAGCGACCTCGTAGGCAGCCCAACCCCGTCTATTTTCGACTCTCCAGCCACCATCGTCTCCAAAGACGGCAAAAGTGTGGTGCTCTACGTGTGGTACGACAACGAGTACGGCTACACCCGTCAGGTGATTCGTCTGGCTAAACAACTGGCCGGCGTGATACGATTGAGCTATTATTGAAGTACGTGAGTGAAGAGTACATGAATACATGAGTGACGAGGGAGGGCACTGTGCCCAGACCTCGTTACTCATGTGCTCGTAATATTTATTTCGGAGACTTTATGAATATGGTATCTGCGGCGGGAGATAATATTTTGTTATTTTTAGGTGACATGTAATTAGAGAAAATTGGCACACTACTGGATATTTTTTCGGGCCTGTAAGGTTTCCCAAAACCTGCTGAATGTACACAAGTCATATGCTGCTGTTAAGGTTACCCGGAAACACACCTAACATTTTGTAACCGCTCGTTTCAACGCTAAGGATTACCTATAAAATGTGGGTATATGCTGTTATTCAGTCCCAGGCGCAGCGCCCCGGGCGTTAGCCCCTAAATGTTGGTAGCCCAGGAGACAGGGCGAGATCCCCTGCCGCATCGCGGCAACACATCTTTTGCCCGCCGTTGAAACAGCAGGCGCGGCGGGGAAAATCCCCCAAAAAGTGTTATATTTTTTTTGAGGAGCGCTATCGCATATTTGTGCATTCGACCAAAAAATCGGACGTAGAAAGCAGTAGGGTTCCCAGTGTTTATTCTTACCTTGGAAGTGAGGTGCTTGAAATATTACCTACCGGGAGTTCTACAGTGATAGATATATCAAAACTTGCAAGCGGCACCTATTTTATCACCATAAATCTTGGTAATGAAATCATTACTAAACGGTTTGCAAAAGCAAATTAACATGAAAAACCTCCTTTTATGCTTAGCATTCCTGACCACGGCGTATTTCTGCCAAGCTCAAAAGCCATCTAATAATGAATTAGGCCTGGGATTTTTTGTCGCGGGAGAGTTCTTTGATACCAGTGCATTTAAAGTATCGCCCATTTCAGGGAAAAACTTTTCACTTACTTACACGCGACTTTTTGATAAAAAACTTACTGTTGGTGTGAATTTCACAAAGTGTGGGTTTCATTACCTCCCAACGCTTAAAAAAATTGAGGACAACTCCATATTCTGGCGGGTACAGAAAACATTCAGCGCCGACCTGGGTTATCGAATTTCCAAATGGTCTATTTCTGCTACGGCAAAAGCTGGTATCCGTTACAACATGGTTGGGTACAAAGTGGAGCATTATGCTTCCCTCCCTCATAGTGGTGGATGGTTGGAGGGCATTGGAGGCAGCAAGGAGTACGGCAAAATAGGTGCAAAATTGGGAGCTGCTATTCAGCACCCCATCATCTGGCGTTTCTTTGGAGAACTTGATTGCGAGTATGCCCGGATGTTTTCTGGTGGCGATCGCAATCAATTGCTTTTATCCTACAGAATTGGTTTTAGGTTTTAAGATTGGCCATAAAATACATACTAACCATATCCTTATTGCTTATCCACTTGGCTGCCCAGGCACAAAAACACGACTTGCCCATGAAAAATACGCTACATCTGTTCTTGTTTTTTTTTCTATTGACTATCCAAACGGTTACTGCCCAACAACATGATCGTTACTGGCTGGGTATGCAACCTGATTTGGATACCATACAGACTGCTGTACTGATGCGCTTTGATGGAGACAGCATTGTTTATACGGCTGTTCATAGAGATATTTATATTCAAGAAGGCGTGCTTGCTATGAGCAATAAGTCGGGGAACTTGCAATTTTATACCAACGGCAATGTAGTGGTGTCGCACGATCATCAGATCATGGAAGGGGGCAAGGGCTTCAATGAAGGGGCCGAGCTATCTGATTTCATCGGGGGGCAATGGGGGGATACCACCCTCAACCTGGCTTACGGGCAATATACCTATCAGTTGATTCCCGATGGTTTTGAGGAGCATATCTACTACATGATTCATTCCTTTTTGGAATATTCAGACAATGGCTGGCAATGGAATACGCCCCGGATGCAGATCAGCAAAATAGACATGTCGGCCAATGGTGGTAAAGGCAGGGTGGTGTACAAGAACCGCTACTTTGATGAGAAGCCGTCATCCGTATTCTATGCAATGGTGCGTCATGGGAATGGCCGGGACTGGTGGGTCATACTCAGGACGCAGGATGGGCTGCGTTACCGCTCTCTCTTGTTTGAGCGGGATGTAGTGAAGCAGGAGGTGATCAGCACCCTGCCGGAATTATCTTCCGAGTGGTTTACGCTGCTGGACTCCTTAGGTTCCAATGGCAATTTATTTTTTGCCTCCCAGGACGGAAGTCGGCTGCTGGACAATTACGGATACCATCATGTAAAACTAATGTCTTTTGATCGCTGCAGCGGGATGGTATCCCTGCTGGATACGATTGATACCGGCATTTATCAGGTGCAGATTGGCAGCAATACCTATGAAAAAAATATGTTTACCTACGAATTGTCTCCCTCGGGCAGGTATCTGTATGGCGTGGGTCATGCCGGGTACATGCAGTGGGATTTGGAAGCGGCGGATGTGGAGGGCAGCAGGATGCAGCTGGGCGGCCCTCCCTGGGTTCTGGATGGTTATCAGAATCCCGTGGTAGGCCTTCCTGGGGGCTATTTTGTTTTTGGCCATGGCCCGGACGGGAAGTTGTACAATTTGTTTCGCAATATACACAGCGTGGTGGAATATCCGGATGAAAGGGGAGAAGAGAGTGGGTTTTGCTTAGCGGCTGACAATCCGCCTTCCTGTCTTGATGTGCCGTATCAATTGTTTTCTAATCGGCATCCAAATTTTCGGCTGGGGCCTTTGCCGGGCAGCGGCTGTGATAGTCTGCTGAGTGGGGTGCAGCTCATAGACTCGGGCGGGTCGGAGTTTGAGGTGCAGCCAAACCCCGCCCGCGACAAAATAACCTTAAGGCTAAACGCCCATAACCAACAGGGTGATTGGCAGGTTCAGGTCTTCAACATGAATGGCGCATTGATGCAGCAAAACACCCTTGCTGCGACCGAATGGGCCTTTTCGGTGCAGGATTGGCCTTCCGGCATGTACGTAGTACGGCTGATGAACGGCCCTATAGTCCTCAGTCAGACCTTTGTAGTACAACACCGTTAACAATTACACCGTGCAGGCGAGGAGACATGGTTCCTCCTCGCCTGTTTTTAGTATAAAAAGATCTTACCCATGAAAAATACGCTACATCTGTTCTTGATTTCGCACCGTGCTAGGTGTTTTCAACAGGCGCACTGCGGAGTGTATGCATTGGCAAAACAGCCCGATGGAAAACCATTTATAAAAACAACTTGATATGAAAAATTTCCTTTTATGCTTAGCATTTCTGACCACGGCATTTCTCTCCCAAGCTCAAAAGCCATTTAACAATGAATTGAGCCTGGGCTACTTTACCGGAGGAGAGTTTTTTGATACCAGTGCATTCAGTATCTCACCCTTTACTAAAGGGAAAAATATTTCGCTTAATTACACGCGACTTTTGGGTAAGAATCTAAGCTTTGGTTTGAATTATATCCAGTGTGGGTTTGACTATCTCCCAAGGCTTAAAAAGCTTGAAAATAATACCATCATGTGGCGGGTACAGAAAACATTCAGCGCCGACCTGGGTTATCGAATTTCCAAATGGTCTATTTCTGCTACGGCAAAAGCTGGTATCCGTTACAACATGGTTGGATACAAAGTGGAGCATTATGCTTCCGTTCCTCATAGTAATGGATGGCGGGAGGGCATTGGCGGCAGCAAGGAGTACGGCAAAATAGGTGCAAAATTGGGAGCTGCTCTCCAGCACCCCATCATCTGGCGTTTCTTTGGAGAACTTGATTGCGAGTATGCCCGGATGTTTTCTGGTGGCGACCGCAATCAATTACTTTTATCTTACAGGATTGGTTTTAGGTTTTAAGATATACCATGAAAAACATACTAACTTTTTCCTTATTACTCATCCACTTGGCTGCCCAGGCACAAAAACACGACAATGTTTGGATGGCAGGAAGAGGCAAAGTGGCTGCGTATCAGTTTAGTAATGGAATTACCTACCTGTTCGGCGGGGCAATTATAGATTTTCAACAGTCCCCACCTAAACCCAAGATAGAAAATTTCGCACTGAATATGTACCCCACTGCAATCATATCAGATAAAAAAGGGAACCTGATTGCCTATACAAACGGCTGCCATATTGTCAACAAAATCCATGAAATCATGGACAATGGCGATACCATCAATCCTGGTTATTATCAAGGCCAGAACCAATGTCTGTTTTACTACCCAACTTACCAGGGCGCCATATTCCTTCCTGACCCGGCCAATGAAAATCGTTATTACCTGTTCCATATGGCATTGGATTACAGCGATGCCAACCCTTATTTTGCAGGACAACGTTATTATTACAGCCTGATAGATGCCGCTGAAAACGGAGGGCTGGGCAAGGTGATGGATAAAAATCACCTCATATTAGAAGACAGCGCCGTTGGGGTATATGTTACAGCAGTGAAACATGCCAACGGGCGGGATTGGTGGGTGGTGTCGCCCCATCTTGTTTCAAACAAATATTTCATTTTTTTAGTGACCCCGGAAGGGGTAATGCCACCTAAGGAGCAGGTTGTCGGTGATTCGCTGCCCTGGCCTTGTTGCGGCATGACTTTGTTCTCGCCAAATGGTGAAAAGTATTTTCGCTCTACCACACCCTCCGGACTTCAAATACTTGATTTTGATCGTTGTACCGGCATTTTTTCCAATCCGGTTTTCATACCCACAGACTCGATTGGTTATTCAGGACCGGCAGGATTGGCAGCTTCTCATGATAACCACTTTTTGTATGTCAGTACTAATAAATTTCTTTTTCAATATGATCTTTTAGCCACAGATATTCCATCCTCCAAAACATTTCTGGCTCAAATTGACTCTACCTATTATAACCCGGAAAAAGGGACCTTCCACCACGCGCGTCTTGCCCCTGACGGGAAAATTTACATGGTCAGCCTTAATTACGTGCCTGAAATGGCCGTTGTTAATTTTCCGGAACGGCCTGGCCTGGCCAGCAGGGTGGACCAGCACGGCTATCAACTTCCCGTGATTTTTGGGAACGACCTAATCTTCAACTTCCCACATTACCGGCTCGGTCCGATAGACGGCTCGGAATGCGATACGCTGGGGCTGGATAATTATCCATTGGCCAACTTCAGGTGGGATTTTGAGGATACCCTTTCTCCGTTTCAGGTAACTTTTACTGAAGTGAGCAGTTATGAGCCAACTGCATGGCATTGGGATTTTGGAGATTTCCAGACAAGCAATGAACGTTATCCGGTGCATACATACAGCCAGCCAGGAGTGTACCAGGTATGTTTAAGGGTTAGTAATGCCTACGGCTCCGACACCCTTTGCCGAACCTTATACCTTGGCGTTTCATCCACGGAAAACCCACCGTTGCAGACGGCCATAGAAGTATTTCCCAATCCCATTCAGGACATTTTGTGGATTTCTATGGAAGTCAATTTGAATCACCCGAAATTCCGGCTTTATGATCAATATGGCCGTCAGTTGCGTGAAGAGACACTACGGCCGGGCATAAATGAGCTCTCAACGGTTACGCTCCCAACAGGTATGTATTTTTGGGAGTTGCTATCAGGCGGGGTGCGTATTGAGGCAGGTAAGCTGGTAAAGGGTTGAATTTTACCGCCGAGACGCGGAGATAAGAGGGTGTCTCAAAAGTCGCTGATTTATTTTTACCGCAGAGTCGCGGAGACGCAGAGGTTTAAATGATTGATTTTCAATCTCTCTGCGCCTCCGCACCTCTGCGGTAAAAACAAATCAGCGACTTTTGAGACACCCTCCTCTACTATCACTCATCATTCCACAACGAGCTTACTGCTCTGCCTGAACTGCTCCCCTTCCAATACCACAATATACAAGCCCGGGTGTAAAGAACTGGTGGGTATTTGAAACTGCTCCGGTGTGAGCGCGCTGAGTTTGCGCTGTCCCAATTCCAGCACACACCGGCCGCTGAGGTCGGTTACATAGGCGCGCGCAAGGGCTTCCTTTTGCAGCGATACAGACAGAAATGCCACATCGCCAGCCGGATTTGGGTAAAGGCTCGTGGATTCCAGTATATTAAGCGCATCATTAACCGAAACCGTCGGATTGCCAAAGGTGTACTGAACCGGAATGAAATACTCCGCCAGAACTGTTGATTGATCGTCTGTGGTTATCTGGAAACGCAACTGGTCCACTACAACACCTCCGGAAGTAATGGTAAAATAGTCGTCGGCAAGCCCGCTGCCCACCGCATAGGCTGGTGATGGGGAAGCTGCATAAGCTGGTGTTGGAGAGCCCTGCGTGAACGGGCGCACAAATATCCGAACAGGCTGCCCCTCATCATTGTATATCCCGTAGTTGATGTTCACCCGGTTGTCGTGCTCCAGCCTGGCCGGCGACGCCGGACAAAGCTGTACGTTTTCAATGAGCATATTCCCGAAGCAATACTCCACTGGAGACCAGATCTGGAGCAGGGTTTCACTTTGATCGGCATTGGTAACGTTGAAGCGGATGTGATCCACACGCTGGTTTCCGCTGGTAATGGTGAATGTGCCGTTTCCACTGCCGGATCCGGTGTACAGACCCGAACCGGATGCGCCGTAGTTGGGGGTCAGCGCGCCGTTCGTCCACGGACGGGGAAAAATCCGAACACCGCCGCTCTCAGTGGTGCTGTATTGGAAAGATACGATTCGGTCTTCGTTGTTAAAAGGGAAATTGCCTGATTGAGGAGCGATATCCGTGATTTTTACCGTGCTGTAATACACATTCACCGGGATGAAAAACTCATCAATGTCTACCGTTTGGTCAGCGCTTACAATTTTTATCCGTACGGCATCTACATGTACGTTTTTACCAGTATTGATCCGGAAACTACCGCCGCCGTTGGTGCCGTTGCCGGTGTATATGCCCGAACCGCTGGCGCTGTAACCGGGCGTAATGTTTCCGTTGGTAAACGGGCGTACAAAAATGCGTACACCGCCGGGATAGTTTACGTTGTAATGGAAAGAACAAAAGTAATCTTCCCCCAAAAGCATGGACGATAGTTCGGGATTGTCGGAAAATTTTAAATTATTCACTCCAACACTGCCAAAACGGAAGTTAACCGGTATCCACATGCGGCGCAGCAGTTGAGACTGGTCGGCGTTATACACTTCAATGCGGATTTCATCCACCACTGCGGCGCCGGAGTTGATGGTAAAAGTGCCATTGGCAGTGCCAGAGCCGGTATAAACGGGCGAGCCGCTGGCGCCGTAGCCGGGTGTTAGGCTGCCGTTGGTAAAGGGGCGGGCAAAAATGCGTATCCCGCCGGGCTCATCGGTAACATATCCCATAGATACACTTACCTGCTCCCCAAGGGCAAAAGCAGCAGCCTTGGCATCCGGGCCAACGCTGATATCGCAGATATCCGTGAGGGCAAAAGCAGGAGAGAAACAGGAAAACAGGGAAAGTGCGAAAAGGAGTACTCTTTTCATTGTGTAATCAGGTTTTGGTTAATAATGTTGCTGTTCAGTGCATTATGCGGCAAGGCAGCAGCATGGAGCGGGATTATTGCAGGTTAATGCTGCGAGCTGGATGGGCGTGAACACTTAGCCTCAAAAAAATCCTCAACATGCTCTAAATCCAAAAAGATGTTTTATCTCGTAAATAAAGCCAGTGACTCCCGGCAAGTACCCGGAAGTCATACATTTGGCGTTTCTCTTTCAAGCATTGGATATCATTCCATTTTTAACCAACCATTTTCATGAGTTACCTGGATACTACCGTCGATTTTTACCGCGATGCGGCCATTTCTCCCAATGTAGGCCTGTGCTGTACCACCTCACCCGTTTGGGCTTTGCCAGGGCTGGATATGCCCAAAAAAATGCTTGAAATGAATTACGGCTGCGGTACAACCATTAACCCACGCGATTTGTCCAACAGTCCTACTGTGCTTTATGTGGGCGTGGGCGGAGGAATGGAACTCTTGCAGTTTGCCTATTTCAGCCGACGAGCAGGCGCCATCATTGGTGTCGACCGGGTGCCGGAAATGCTGGCGGCCTGTCAGGAAAACCTTCATACTGCGGCAGAAAAAAACGACTGGTTTCGTCCCGAATTCATTTCGCTTCGCGCTGGAGATGCCCTTGAGTTGCCGGTGGAAGACAACTCAGTAGACGTGGCAGCGCAAAACTGCCTGTTCAATATATTTAAACAGGACGATCTTAGGAAGGCTCTGGCTGAAATGTACCGGGTGCTTAAACCCAATGGCCGCCTGGTGATGAGTGATCCAATCTGCGATGATCCAATTCCGGATCATCTCCGCAATGATGAAGTATTGCGTGCAGAATGCCTTAGCGGCTCTATTCCCTTAAAGGCTTACCTGAAATTGATCACAGAAGTAGGATTTGGCACCGTTGAGGTGCGTGCCAAACGCCCGTATCGTTTGCTGTCGCCCAATCATTACAACACCGATCAGCTTATTTTTATTGAAAGTGTGGAAGTGTGCGCCATCAAAGATCCTATGCCGGCAGACGGCCCATGTATTTTTACAGGTAAATCTGCCATCTATTACGGCAAAGAAGCCTATTTCGACGATCAGAAAGGGCACGTGCTGAATGCCAATATGCCCCTGGCCGTGTGCGATAAAACTGCAGCTGCTCTGGCTTCATTAGGGCGCGACGATATCTTTATTTCAGAATCCACCTATTTTTATGATGGTGGTGGGTGTTGTTAGCAACATTCTTCCTAAAACAAAAAAGGCCACCCGAAGGTGACCTTTTGTTGTCGGGATACCAGGATTCGAATCCCGATAGGAATTCGGGACAGGCTCTGGGACCCTCCCGACTCAAAAGTCGGGATGCGTTACCGGACTGCGCTACATCCCTTCCTGAATAAGTTGGATAATTTTTCTTTTAGATTTCCAGGCCTTAACCTGGCGTTCCCTCCTGTATGCATCCTCTTTAGTAGGAAAAACTTCCGAATAGACAATGACCCAATCCTTGGATGTTGAAGTAAACCCTTTATGATTTGAAAGGTGTTTTTGTAGCCGTTCTTCGGGTAATTGCTCCGTATGCCCGACATAGTATTTATCGAGCGAAATAGAATGCAGTATATAAAAATAAGCCATAAAATGAAAAGAGGCCACCAAATGGTGACCTCTTTGTCGGGATACCAGGATTCGAACCTGGGACCCCCTGCTCCCAAAGCAGGTGCGCTACCGGACTGCGCTACATCCCGAAAATATATCTTTCCCTATCGGGATACCAGGATTAGAACCTGAGACCCTCCCGATTTTCAATCGGGATGCGCTACCGGACTGCGCTAAATCCCGAAAATTTTTTCTTTTCTTCGAGGGGATACCAGGATTAGAACCTGAGACCCTCCCGATTTTCAATCGGGATGCGCTACCGGACTGCGCTACATCCCGAAATATTTCTTTCAATCCAGCGGATAGGCCGGGATTCGAACCCGGGGTACGAGGTTACCCGTACGTCGGTTTAGCAAACCGGTGGTTTCAGCCACTCACCCACCTATCCAAATCGGGCCGCAAATATATGATGGGCCTTTTTAAATCTCAAAATCATTTTGAAACATTTTTTTAATTTCTTTAAAAAGGACCCAAAACAGGTGTTTTTGCCGCTTCTTTGAACCGTTTGCAACTTTTTGTCGGGGCAACACTACCTGTGTCACCCCGACAAAAAGCTTCACTACCTCTCTACAACAAACCTGCTCGTATATCGCTCGCCAGCTTCCGTACGCATCTCCAGGATGTACAACCCGCTCACCATGCGCTCCGGCAAGTCAAACAGCTGAATCTCCTCCGTTGCCGGTACCCCACGTTGCAATATTTGCCGACCCTGGGCATCCAATACCCGTACCTGCAATACCTGCCCTGCCCAGGCAGAAAAATCAACGTACAACTCCCCGCCGGTCGGATTGGGGAACAACATCAATTCCGGTGCCTCCCGCACGATATCCCCCAATACCTGATCCCGCTCCTCGCCCGGCTGCTGACTGTTACCCGTAGGCGTTACACCAATCGGACAATAGAATGTGTTGAGGTGCGCCGCCAGGAAAATATTGGGCGATAACTTGGAAATCACATGGATATAGGTAACACTGGCCTGTGCCGGCAAGGTGTATTTGAATATGTCCGACTCCCCGTTGTGGATGCCATCTGATACCGAAGAATACCGGATGGAGTACTGTGGCGAGAAGTTCGGGCTGCGCACCTTATACGCATTGCCCGATGGTGCTGTGTAAATGGCGTCGTTGGCTGGTTCCATAGCCACCAGGCCGCTCGGAATTTGCATGGCTGTGTAAATGAGCCTGTTGTCGCAATTGTTTGTTACCCGTATCCGGTACGTGCGGTTTTTGCCGGCATCTTCCGTAATGGTCAGCAGCTCGTACTTAACGCATCCCGCCACCTTGGTGTCGCAAGGCTCATCCTCACCCACCGTTATGGTAAAACAACAGGACGCAGATTGGCCGCAGGCATCCTTAGCCTCAAAACAAACGCTGGTGGCTCCTTCCGGGAACAAAGCGCCTGAAACCGGGCCACTGGTGCGCACCACATCAAGCCCCGGACAAACGCAGTTTGTGCCCGCCACCGGATCTTGATAGTTGACAACCACGCCGTTGACGCCGTTGGGCAATGCCACTACCTGCGGACTCGGACACAAAATGGTCACCTGAGATGGCGCCGGTGTGCTGAATACCAGCGTAAAAGTTGCCATGGTGTCGCATCCGCCGTTGGCTGCCGGAAATACAAGCTGTACAACCCCAGGCTGGGTGTACACATTTCCGCCCAACACAATGCTCTCGCCCGGACAAAACTCAATGGTTTCATTGCGCACCGGCTGAGGCAGCTGGGTCAGTGTATAGGTTACAATTGTATCGCAGGCCGTTGCAGAGCTCAGGGTGTCTATCACCACGGCTGATTGCGTATAAACCTGCCCGCCAATGGTTACGAAACTGCCCGCGCAGAAGCTGATGGATTCCGTGCGTATCTGGTATGGCTGTTTAACCAGGGTAAAAGTGGCAATCGTATCGCAGCCAATGCTGGCCGGCAAGGTATCAACCACTACGCCGGGCTGCGTATACACCTGACCGTTTATGGTTACTGATCCACCTTCACAAAATACAATGGTCGCATTTTTGGTAGGGTAGGGATGCGCTGCAATGGTATAACTGCGCAGGGTGTCGCAACCGCCAACCCCTTCAATAAACACGGTAAAGGTGGTATCCTGCGTGTATTCCACGCCTTCAATGGTTAGGCTTTCACCCGGACACAGCTCCACGGCCAATTGTTCCTCAACCAATACCTCGCATTGATTCTCCAGTGCCAGCGCTGCGGCAGGATGTATGTCCTGAATTTTTATGCTGAATTCTTCGGTGAAAGCGAGCTGTTGCATGGCTACCAGAAGGTTCGCCGGATTTGAAATAATGCTGGTTCCGGAAACAGCCGGTTGAATCAGGTCGCAATTGCCATCTACAGTGGCAAACAGGGAGGTTTTGGCAATCAGCATCTGGCTGGGGCCGGTTTGCTGGCGGGTGGAAGCCACCAAAAACAGGTGATTGCCCTGTACAAGGATTTGCGACTGTACATTGGAGAGGTTTGCCAAAAAGTCGTCAAAACCCAAATCTACTTTACGGGTCCAGGCCAGAGAACCATTTTTATCGGTTTTGATCAGGTATAAATTGCCTGGTCCCACCAAATCGTGCGCTAAAATCAAAAAGCCGTCTGGCAAACTGATTAATTCATCTGCCGCGATGCTGAGGGCTTCCGGAATATTGAAACGTTTGGCCCATTGCAGGTTGCCGCCCAGCCCGTGTTTGTACAGGAAAATAAGGCTGTTGGACAGGTTGTCGTCTATTTCACTGCCGTAACCAACCGAGTAAATGCTGTTGTCTTCAATCAGCAGGTCCATGCCATACAGTCGGGCTGGTTCGCCGGGCGCCACATGCCCCAGCCTTGCCCAGTCTACGTTTCCGGTAGCCAGGTCTATGCGCGACAGGGCGTGTCGCATGTCGGTAAAATCAACGCCGTTGGTATACCGGCCCACGCCGAACAATTTGCCGTTGTGGATCACCGCTGCGTTGAAATTATCGGCGCTGCCCAGGTGGAGTTTCTGGTTCATTGCGCCAGCTACATCCACGGTGCCGTCTGAACGGGTAATCTCCATCAGCCGGTTGTCGTTGGTAGGACTGTGTGGATTGTCGTACACCAAATAGTTGCCATTGGGTAGTTCCAGCAATCCCATCGTATAGGCCGATTCGAAGCCGTACTCGCTCAGCCACAGGATATTGCCTGTATTGGGGTTGTATCGCAGGATGAAGCCTTTGGCGCCGGGCTGGAAAGGGCCGCTTTGGCCCAAACCGGCTATCATGCCTTCAGAATCCACGATCAGATCCGAAAGGTAATCCTCCAGGCCACTGTTCACATCAAAGGTTCTCGACCAGATCAGGGTTCCCGCCGGACTCATTTTCAGGAGCAACACACTGTCTTGTTTGGCCCCAGTAATGTACAGGTTGCCATCTTGGCTATCGTACACCCCATAACCGCGCACATCGCCATCCGGGGAGCCAAGTGTTTTAATGTACGTTTCGGCATTGCAGGCGCAGTTGTTAAATACCACCTCTGCGCTGGCGCTGATGGCAATACCGCAGCCGTCGGTTATTTCCACCGTGTATACCCCGGTATTTTGTGTTTGTATGGCCGCAGTAGTTTCGCCGGTACTCCACAGATAGCTTAAGCCTGGCAATCCGCCATTAACATTCGGTGTAAGGGTAGCGATTTCGCCCACACAAAGCGATTGGGCGTTCATGCTGGCTGTAAATACCGGATTGTCGTTGATCACAAATTCTACCACGCCCTGACTGCAGGAGCAGGAATTTGGCACCACCAGTTGGATATTCTCCGGGCCTTCCGGCAATCCGTCGGCAAGTACCTGGATGGGGATGATTACCTCCGTCTGACCAGCCGGAATAACGGCCGGATTAGTCAGCGCAACATAGTCTACACCGGGAATAGCCGTTCCGCCGACAATGAAGTTTACCGGAAGCGGCAAGTTCAGGTTGCCATTTCCTCTGGAAAAACGAATGCTTCCGGCATCACAACTTTCATAAGCGGTGTTGCCACCGCCCGGATAAGCCGGTGTAGCCAATACCTCGCCGCCGGCATCGAATGAATTGGCTTTGAGGAAAACTGCAGAATCCCAGACACCGTCGGCGGCATCGGCAATTTTCAGTTTGATATGGTAAGTCTGGCAAGGCGTAACATTGGCGATGGCTATCAGTTTCCGGGTAAATCCATCGTACTGGATTTCCTGTGGAATAATGCCGGTGTTGGGCGGTACACTCGGACAATCCTGGTGCACTATCGGCGTACTGTGTATGTAGAGTCCGCTATTGGTAATGTGGTTTATGGTATTAATGGAAACCGGGGTGTTGGTATTGGGCACCAGAGCAATGTTTTGTGTGCCGTTGATACCGGGGCCGGAAATAAAAAAGCCAAATACGTCATTGAACGCCGTGTTCACGTATTCGCAATATTCTTCAGAGGCAAAAACAAACTCAAAACTGACGGTATTTTGCGTTGGGATAAAATCAAATTCAATGTTGGCGCGATCGTAGATGTTGGCATTTGCCAGTGTATTGAGTTCTGCATCTGGTGTGAGTATGCCAAAACCAAAACTGGATCCATTCGCGTCGTTGGGGCCGGGAGCCAGTTCAATATTACCGGTTGCCAGGATTATACCTGAGTCAAAGCCGATATTCGTGGAACCATTGGAAAAGGTGCCAATCTGTGTAGGCATTCCCTGGTAGGTTACGTTGCTGATTTGGAAACATCCACCTCCTACCAACACATTTTCAATGAGTTGCTGGGCACTTTGTCCTCCCTGCACCTCCAACAGCGATAAATCTGCCATGCCGGAGAGTTTATCAACCCACGCCCGACTTTCCGGACAATTTTCGCAAACGATGGAAAGGAAGGCAGGTACCTCATTGCTTAGTTCCGGACTACTTGCCTTGATCTGGATATCCAGGCATGCTTGCGGAGCAGCGAAGGTGATGCTATGGTTGCCCTCGCGCAGGAAAGCTACCTTGCTTGCACCGGCTGACAGGCCCGGCGCCGGCGCCAGCTCAAAGTAAGCCTGCTGCCCGGATGCCATGGGTACTGCAATCAGTTTGTAGGTATTTCCCGGGGTCAACCCGCAAAGGCTCAGGGTATTCGTGCCCTGTTCGAGTGTCAGCGGCGCGCGCATTTTGTAACCGCTGAACTGAATTTCCGGAAATTGCTGCGCGGTGCAAATACCGGTGAAGAGGAAAAGAAGGAGCAGAGTAGGAAAAATCCTGATTCCCATAAGCGTTATAGTATTGGTGAAATGGATGTCATAAAAAAAGGGAATTCCCAGCTTGCAAGTCGGTTTCCCCTTCTAAAAAACCGCACCGCAGAGCATGAAAATCCCCGCCTCGAAAGTAGTGCGTTCTTTGGTTCAATGACCAGGAACGGCCCTGTTTTTTGCACTTTTGTCGTAAACAAGGCACAGACTTGTCTGAGGCATTCCTCACGGTTATGTTTCTGATACAAAAGTGCAGGCAGGCAGGCGCCCGGGCCAAACACAAAAAAGCGGATCGCTTCCGGCAGGGACAAAAAAAAGAGTCATCCCGACAAATGCCGGGATGACTCAGGTATGTTACTATTTCGAGAGCCGGTTGGCTATTACATCATGCCGTCCATGCCGCCCATGCCCGGGTGGCTGTGACCATGAGCTTCGGCTTTCTTAGGTTTTTCGCTGATCACACATTCGGTGGTGAGCACCAGACCGGAAATAGAAGCCGCATTCTCCAGTGCCACACGTGTCACTTTGGTTGGGTCAATGATGCCGGCTTTTTTCATGTCTTCGTACTCATCTGTGCGGGCGTTGTAGCCGAAAGCTGCTTTGCCGTCCAGTACTTTGTGGAATACCAGTGAGCCGTCTACACCTGCGTTTTCAGCGATGGTGCGGATAGGCGCCTCCAGCGATTTGCGTACGATGGCGATACCAGTGGTTTCGTCTTCGTTTTCGCCTTTCATGCCGTCGAGGCTCTTGATGGCGCGCACCAGAGCAACACCGCCGCCTGGTACGATACCTTCTTCAATGGCCGCACGGGTAGCATGCAGAGCATCGTCTACGCGGTCTTTCTTTTCTTTCATTTCAACCTCAGTGGCTGCGCCTACGTAAAGCACTGCTACACCGCCTGCAAGTTTAGCCAGGCGCTCCTGAAGTTTTTCACGATCGTAATCGCTGGTGGTAGCGTCAATTTGCTGCTTGATCTGGCTGGTGCGCGCTTTGATGTCGGCAGCTTTGCCTTTACCGTCAACAATAGTGGTGTTGTCTTTGTCCACCGTGATGCGGCCGCATTGACCCAGGTGTTCCAGACCGGCGTTTTCCAGTTTGTAACCTTGCTCTTCGCTGATCACGGTACCACCGGTCAGGATAGCAATGTCTTCCAGCATTGCTTTGCGGCGGTCGCCGAAGCCTGGAGCTTTCACAGCTACTACTTTCAGACCGGCGCGCAGGCGGTTTACCACCAATACGCCGAGGGCCTGAGAGTCAACATCTTCAGCGATGATGAGGAGCGGACGACCGGTTTGCAGGGATTTTTCGAGTACCGGCACCAGATCCTGCATGTTGCTGATCTTTTTGTCGGTAATGAGGATGAACGGATTTTCGTAATCCGCTACCATTTTCTCTGCATCGGTGATAAAGTAAGGGCTGAGGTATCCGCGGTCGAATTGCATACCGATTACTTCCTCTACATAGGTATCGGTACCTTTTGCTTCTTCAACAGTGATTACACCGTCTTTGGAAACACGTTTCATAGCATCAGCCAGCAGGGTGCCGATGGTTTCATCGTTATTGGCTGAGATTGCGGCCACTTGTTGGATTTTTTTGAAATCATCGCCAATTTGCTCACTTTGTTCCTTGAGGTTGGCAACGATGGTTTTAACGGCTTTGTCGATCCCGCGTTTCAGGTCCATTGGGTTGGAACCTGCGGCTACGTTTTTCAAACCAGCAGTAACCATAGCTTGTGCCAGAACGGTAGCGGTAGTGGTACCGTCGCCGGCAGCATCAGCTGTTTTGCTGGCTACTTCACGCACCATTTGTGCGCCCATGTTGGCTACGGCATCTTCCAGTTCCACTTCTTTGGCTACGGTAACACCGTCTTTGGTGATGGCTGGCGCGCCGAAAGATTTTTGAATAACCACATTGCGACCTTTAGGGCCGAGGGTTACTTTAACTGCGTTTGCGAGAGCGTCAACACCCTCTTTCAGCTTTTCACGGGCTTCTGTATTGAAGTTAATTTGTTTGGCAGACATATTTCTGTTGGATAAGAGTTATTGGAATGTGGTCAATGTGGGGAATGGGGTTAAAGAATAACCAGGATTTCGTCTTCACGCATGATGATGAAGTCCTGACCTTCATGGCTGATTTCCTGTCCGGAATATTTGCCATACAGCACGATATCTCCTACCTGAACAGTCATGGTGTGCGCGTCTTTACCGGATTTACCCGGACCAACGGCAACAACTTCACCGCGTTGGGGTTTTTCTTTCGCAGTATCAGGAATGATGATACCACCTTTCGTTTTTTCTTCAGCAGGCGCCGGCTTAATGATCACGCGGTCAGCGATTGGCTTCATAACGTTTTAACTATTTTAATTTTGGTGAGTGTTGAAGATTCTGCCACAAACGGAATTATGTGCGGCATTCTGCCCTTGATCAAACTTCGTGCTACGCCGTAAGAACTGCCATTTTTTCAGATGAACGACAAGTTGTGTCAGGTCTGAGTGTTGATGACTTGTCATATTGACTATAAACAGGAGGATAAAAAAAGATTGACTCAGTGAATTATGTATTTTACCCTGGAGAAACATCCATTCAGAAACAAACTAAAATTCAATGACAGCAATGCGCTACTTTTGGCCGTATTTTTTTGAGACCAGTCCAATATGTTGCGCTTTCTCCGCCAAAATATACCCCAGCATTCAAGCGACGAGCAGTTGCTGGCCGAATATATGGCAGGGAATACGCGGGCATTGGGTATCCTGTACGAGCGTTATATGCCAATGGTTTATGGCGTTTGTTTGAAAATTTTGAAAGACTCCGGAAAGGCGGAAGACGCCGTGATGAGCATTTACGAGTCCTTGGTCAAAAAAGTGAAAGAACACGAAATAGGCGCTTTCAGGGGCTGGTTGTACGTATTGGCACGAAACCATTGTTTGATGGAATGGCGTAAAAATCAGCGCCGGCCAACAGATCACATTGCCCCCGAGGATATGGTCAGGTACGATGCCGTTGAGCCGGTTTTTGAATACGAACTGCCACAGGAAACCGCCTCACTTGAACGATGCTTGTCTGAATTGTCAGAACAACAACGGAATTGTGTGCAGTGGTTTTATTATGAAGACAA
>DATGWL010000005.1:0-34353 GCA_035299505.1 Saprospiraceae bacterium
GGCGATACCCATTTTTATGTCACCAATTACTGGGTTACGGTGCGTTACCCCTGGGCTGATGTGGAGAAGGTAGAAAGAATTCGGCGTCTGGGCCGAAAATTGGTAACCATTCACCTCAAAGCGCCCGGGCGTTTTGGGCAGCGGATTACCTTTTTGCCTGGAGACAGGTTTGAGGCATGGATGGAGGAGCGGGGGATGGCAAGTATCCCGGAATGATATTCCGGGGGCGGGGGGCCTTTAATACAACATCCCAAATAGCCACAACGGAATTTTCCTGCCAACACCTGTTTCCATCTGATCAAGCGCCAGATAGCCATTATTTGCAGACTTGATTTGCTCGAAGCCTTTGGTTTTGCCGCCTATTTCAATGGTCCACTTATTGTCAATGGTAAAATCGGCCACACCTGAATACATCACTGAATGTTGTTGGCTGAGCTGGTGATAGAAAAATACTTCCCGAATACTGCCAGGCTCCGGAGTGCCCGCACAAAGTGCGTAAGCCAGATTGCTGTTGTTGAGATAGATTTTTTCAGGCTTTTGAAGTGCCGACAAATTGGCGCCCTCCGCATATAGTAATTGAATGAGTCTGGCATTTTGCAAATGATGGAGGTAGCGCACCAAAGTGTTTCTATCCAGCCCCAATTTCCCTGCGAGCTGAGAAATATTGGGCTTAAATGGTACCGAATCTGCAATGATTTGCAGCAGTTGTCCAATTTTTTGCACCTGCATGACCCTGCTTCTTTCAGCGGTAGAAAGGTCGGTTTCTAAAACAAGTCTGACCACCTGCTTTAACCGGTAATGATAGAGGTCTTTGTGTTCCAGGAAAAAGGGATAAACACCTTCTTGTAAATAAGACTGAAAATGAGCCAAAGGCTTGAATTGCAAGGTTAAGTCTGTGGCTATGGATTCGTGTTGCTGGAAAATATCTTCCAGCCGGAGTACCGGTAAGGTAATCACCCCATTGAGCATCAAATACTCCCGATAGGAAAGTCCCGGCAGTTCGTACATAACAGCGCGGCGACTCAGATCCACTTCCTGCAGGTTTAGTTCGATGATGGATGAGCCGGTAAAAACAATAAAGATATCAGGGTAGTTGTCGTACAGGTTTTTAATCTCCCTCGACCAATGAGGATATTTATGCACCTCATCCAGAAAGAAACAGGAAATCCCTGTAGCCCGCAATTGCTCAACCGTTTCCCGCAGGGTGTTTTGGGTAAAGTGTAAATCATCCAGCGACAGGTATATGCCTTTCATACCATCAGGCAGCTGATGCAGGTGTTGCAACAAAAGGGTGGTTTTGCCAACCCCGCGAGCGCCTTTAATGCCGATTAGTCGCCAATCCCAACGGATTTCATTGTGCAAAAACCGAAAATAATGAAGATCGGTATTGGCTAAAAGCCTACGCGATTGAATGAGCAGATGATCCATGATGGATGATTTACCGCAAAAGTAATTGTTTTTGCTGAATCAATTCAGCGATTTATACACATTTTTGCTGAATCAATTCAGCAATTAGGGGTTTGGATGGGCAACTCCACCGGACTACTGGTCCTTTTTATGTAATTTTATTGGTCATAACTACACTGGCTGGGACGGTATTATTTGAAGCTCCGGGCGTTTTGGCAGCGGATTACCTTTTTGCCTGGAGACAGGTTTGAGGCATGGATGGCGGAGCGGGGGATGGCAAGTATCCCGGAATGATATTCCGGGGGCGGGGGGTAATACAACGTACCAAGCAGCCACAACGGAATCTTCCTGCTCACGCATGTTTCTGATAGAACATATTTTTGCTGAATCAGTGCAGCAATTTGGAAACCTTAGCCATTAATAGGAGCGTATAACCGTTTTTCAGTCCATCATTACATATGCCATTTCAAAAGGAACCACCTTCAAAAGAGCTGATTCCGCATATAGTCATCATACTCGTATTGGGTGCGGGAATCTGGTGTTGGTTGTAATTTATGTAAGCTGTGGTTGGGCACAGGTACCTTCCGTGGAAGTATGCCCCTGTAAAATGTGGTCTGTCACGCACAACAACAACAAAATCAGAGAACTTGTACTCAATTTATATGAAAGTGATCAGCCGATTTATCGTGAACAATGAAGCTTAAACCTTCAGTAATGAATAACCAGGGATTACCTTGAATCTTGATCACCTTGCGGCGCTTATGCATTCCCCGTGTTATATCAATATCAGGACAGGTGGCAGACTTTTCAGGATAAGATCTTTCCAAGTTCTCCTTTTACGTAAAGCGTGCGTTATACCTCAGTTTCAAAATTGAACTTATCCAGTTCAACCTGGATTGTTTCAATTTCCTTTTCTGTTTTTTCGAGCAACTTATCCCGATCAACAGTTCCCATTCCGGACTCCCATTCTCTGACTTCTGCATTCCAGCGTTCTTCCAGAATTTTACCCTCCTTGATTTTTAGTCTTCTCAGGAAAGTTGCAAAGGATTTCAGTTCAGCGAGTCTGAATATTTTGTCCTGTACGGGTTGGTTTGCCTTCTGAATGCGGGTTTTCAGTGCAGTGAGTTCGTTGATGGCCGTTTCCAGATCGCCAAGCAAATCTGCAACCTTATAGGCTGGCGTATTGCCTTTTATATAGCTGTTATTGGCCTCAATTTTTTGTTGAAGCTCTTTGATTTTTCTGGCAAGCCGATTCTTGTCGCTAAGTGCTTTAGATAATTTCATAGCGTTAGATACTTTTTGATGAAGTAATTTGTGTCATAATGCGGAATGGTTAGCCAAACACAGGTTCTGTTCATCCAGTTCCCTGGATGTTAAAAAGTTCGTTGCGTTGGTTGATATCCGAAATATGCGCGCCCCCCTTTACCCCTTCACCAAAACTGTCTTAAAAACGCCCTCCTGGCCCTTTATTTTGGCAACCACCCAATACATGCCTGCCGGCAAATCCTGCAGGGAGCAGAATTCCGGGTTTTCCCATACCCGTTGCACCTGGCCTGTGGTGTTGAACAGGGTGGCTGATTGAACCAGATGTGCCTCTGAAAAATAAAAGCCATCCCGGGCAGGGTTGGGATAAATGCCCGGGAGCAGCGCAGGATTGGCAGGGGCTTGTGCACTGACTACCTGATACAGATCTGCGCGGTACTCTTCCAATACAGCCCGCATAAAGGCAACCTGATCTGCGGTGAAAAGCGCGGAACAACTGTGGGCATAATCCATGTAATTTTCCCACATATCGGGTTCGTCTGAGCCGGATGGTGTAATGCAGGAGTTTTTATCGGGCATGCAAAGGGTGGAGGAGGTGGCCACCGGAGGGGTGTCGGGCATACCGTCGTTGTAGGTACAATCCGTGCTTGCCTGATCCGGGAATGTATGTTTCAACCCCAGATAATGCCCTGTTTCATGCGTGAGCAAATCTATGAATTCCGGCAGGGAAAAGGTGTTGTCGTCTATCACCACACCATCCCGCAATTGTGGTATCACCGTATCATCAGCCCACAAAGGCAATCCAAGGGGCGGCCGGGCATAGCCGCCACCTGCCTGTGTAAGTAATCCCTGAGGAGAAAACCGTTTGAAATCGCAAATCCAGAGGTTTAAAAATTGCTCGGGTGAAACAGGTTCCACACCACCCCACTCGGCATACTTAACGGCATCCCAGTATAGTTTGGGAAAATTTCGGGTAAAATCTGAACTGGTTTGTACGTGGTTGATCTGTACGATCTCAAAACGGATGTGCGCAGCAGTTCGGCGTCCGCCAAAAACGTTCCGGATAAGCACTGAGTCGGGGTCCAATGCCGCAAAATTGGCATTCAGAATGTCTATCTGTGCCTCTATCAAACTATCGCTGATGTTTTCTTCCGGCTGTTTCCACACTACATGCACCACCATAGGAATGCGGTACACCTCGCCTTCAGACCGATGTTGGGAAATGGCTGCTCCGGACCAGGCGGCCGGCGCTCCGCTGTGTACCAGGGCACAGGGTGATTGACCGTGCGCTATGCTCCATTGCAGGAGGAACAAAAGGATGATCGTTTTCCACATGAAAACATAAACAACTCTCCTAACTGATTGGTTGCCGCCCTGGCTTTCCCCGTTTACGAAACCTGGCAGGTTGCGTAAACGGGGATGGTCTGGCGCCGCTACTCCATCAACACCACCTGCAACTGCATCCTACCCTGCTCTGTATAAAAATCAAGCAGGTAAAGCCCCTGAGCAAGTCCTTCCATCGGAATACGCACCTGATTTTCCCCGGCGCGCCCCTGAATTTCTCTGTTCAGGACTTCTCTTCCGGAAAGATCCAACAAGCGGTAGCGGCAGGTTTGTGCCTCGGGTAGTTCAAATGCCAGGGTGGCATCCCCATCTGTTGGATTAGGGAAAACTCTGGCGCTCATTTGTGTCGCAACATCATGCACAGTACTGGTGCCAATTCTTCTAATACAAACATCGTCTATCCGGGCCCAGGATACAAAAGCTCCGTCGTTGACGTTGTAATTGTTCCACACACTAATGGTAAGGGTATTGAAGTTTTGTGTGGCCGTCCATGGGCCTGAGGTATAGGTTACCCAGTTGGTGGTCAGAACGGGCGAAAGATAAATTTCGTCGCAGTTGCCGGAACAGTTCAAATAGCTGGTGGGAAGCCCTGTAGATGCCCTGAAACGGAATCGAACGCTGTCTTGCACCGTGTTCAACCATTTACCACAGAAGGTAACCTCATAAATGCCGCCCATGGTGAATGCCACAGGTTGTTGTATGCTCTCTCCCACCACCTGGTTGCCCCACCCCTGAATGGCGCCGGCTTCCTGGCAGGTGTCGCCTGTAATGACCTGAGGCGTGTTGGTCCAAACGGTCCAGTTGCTCACATTGCCCGGCCCGCCCAGGTTGCCAGGCAGGAGTCCGGCTGTGAAATCGCCGTTTAGTACAATATTGTCTTCGCAAAGCATTGGATCCGGCACCTGTATCTGTTTGCAGAATTCAAAAACACAGGTCATGCCATCAATAGATGTTCTGGTTACTATCATACACACGAAATAAACGCCAGCCATTGCATACGTGTGAAATACCGTGTTGCCGGCTACAGAATTGCTGTTGGGCGATCCGTCGCCCCAAATCCATTGCACTTTGTCGCAGGTATCCAGGGCCACCGGTATAAATCCGATCGGATTGCTTCCGGTGGTGGTAAATCCGGCTGCCACATCGGCAAAAAAGCTTGAATCACACAGACACCCGTCGGTCAGTTGGTCAATCGTTACATCCTGACAAAAAGTATCCACACACATGGTTGCCGACGAAATGCCGTAGGCGTATACCACCAGACAAACAGTGTACACGCCGGTGTTGGAATAGGTATGCGTAGGGTTTTGCACGAAACTGGTGCCCGCATCTCCAAAATTCCAGGCCCAGTTGAATATGGTGCCGCTTACGATGGTCGACAAGTCGGTGAAATTCACGGTGTTTCCACTTACAGATGCGGAAAAATTGGCCACCAAACCCACCGAATCGCAAGGATCAACGGGTATATCTTCAATAATAATGTCGAAGCAGATCGTATCGCGGCACAAAGCAACGGCATTCCCGCCAGCCACAATAAGGCAGGCCACGTAAGCACCCGGACCGGCATAGGTATGCACCGGGTTTTGCAGATTGCTGGTTCCGGCATCGCCGAAACTCCAGCTCCAGGAAAAAATGGAGCCGCTGCCTATGGTGGAGAGGTCTGTAAAGGTTACCGTATTGCCACTCACTGCAAAGGTGAAATTGGCATTCAGGTTAATCGAATCGCAGGGATCAAATGGCGGGCTGTTTTGGCAAAAAGTCTGCTTGTCGTCATACAGCAGGGTATTTAAACTTGAAGGAAAAAAGTCTTGAGGAGCGTTCTGTGTTGGTTGTTGTGGGAAAACCTGGGGTTGCTGCGGCAAAATGATCGTTTCCGGCGAATGATGACAATCTTCATCGGTTTCTCCAAGCTTATTGGTTTTGATTGCCAGGATGTTGTAATCAAAAATGTGGGGTTGAATGATCTCATAAGTATGTCCGGTAATGAAATACTCATCTCCTGCATTGGGTTCCACCCTGTTTCCCTGAGAGGCATAGCCCATTTCATACACCCGCGTCCAGTCCATGGAAGTGCCGTCATCGCTTATACGCATGAGCATACACTGCCCATTTTCCGGCGGATCGCTCACGCCAGGGTCTTCGGCTTTGCCGGTAAGCGCGAGGTTGTTGTTTGCAGCAAACTGGAAATGGGTAGAAAGTTCCTGGTCGCTGTTGATTATATTGTAAGTATTAGCCCAAATCAGGTTTCCCGAAAGGTCGGTTTGCATGGCCATTACTTTGCGCGGATCGCTGCCTCCCGTGTTATCGAGCGAGTACCCAGACAGCCACAGGCTTCCGGTGGCCGGAGCAGTACTTCCGCAACTGCCCTGGATGCAGTTGGCTACGTCGTCGGCATTTGGAGCGATGTCATAGGTGTTCATCCAGGATACGGATCCAGTGGAGGCATTAACACTGAGTATGAAAACCTCTTCATTCCCGGCTGCAGAAGCGGCTACTTTGCCGGTGATAAAATATTCATTTGGCTGGTTGAGGCAGGCCGACTGGAAGGTGGCAAATGCGGTTACGGAAGTGGTGGTTAATGCCTGCCCAAGTTTGTAGTCCTGCTCCCAAAGCAAGTTGCCGGCGCAATCGGTTTTAACGGCCTGAATGACGGAGTTTCCGGAACTGGTATTGGTTTTTGTGCCCACCAGAATGAAATTTCCAGCGCCATCTGGTTTCACGCATGCGCTTTTTTCATCGAGGTTTGGTGTGCCTATACGTCGTACCCACAAGGGGTTGCCGGCGCCATCGGTTAGGGTTAACAGCATATTGTTGTTACCTCCGTTGAATTCATTTCCGGCGATGATATATCCTGCATTTCCAGCGCAATCCTGGGCTTTTTCAATCCAGGTAGCGGTTTCCTGCACATCCTGACCGATTATTTTGGATGGGAACAAAAGATTGCCCAGTGGGTTGAGCCGAACGAGTTGCATATCTCCTGCAGGATTGAACAATCCGCTTGGGTGCTGGGTATTGCCGCCGAGTATAATGTAATTGCCATTGTTGGCTATCACACCGCTGGCGCCCCGCTCATCGGTAGGCGTTGGGTAGCCAATGGCTGTTTGAAAAGTTTGCCCGTATAGTCGGGAGCTAATCAGCAGGAAGGATAAAAAAAACAGTGTTCCCGAAGTTTTCGGAAGGAATAGGGAAAGTTTTTTCATAGTAGCTCGGCTACGCCGGAATTTGGGTGAATAAATGGGATGAAAGGACGGATTCACTTGATTCACAAAGGATTGTAAGCGTGAATTTCCTGAAATTGAATTACGATTTTTATTTAAATATTAAAAATAAATTTGCTTAAAATCGCAATGTTGTCGCCAAATATAGTACTTTTTATTAAGAATACAAAATAAATATTTATTTCGATACGTCTATTTTGAGTGCTTCGATGGGAATTTCCTGTCTCATACTCCTTCTGTCATCGGTATGGTTACGTACCCTTTTTTACGTTGGGAAATGCTTTCAGGAACAGCTTCATAATCAGAAAGGCTTTCCCTAACTACCCGCACATTTCCCTACTTTTGGGCTTCGTTTTGCCCGTCCATGAAAATAAAACCACTGCGCGCCTGTTTTCCGCACCTGGAGAAGGTGGAATCTTCCGATATCTTCTGTGAAGAAGCCAAAAACCGGTACAATCAGTACGTGGAGGAAGGCCTGTATGAAAAAGTGCCTCAGCCTGCGGTCTTTATTTATCAGATTCAATCTGTTACCGGCATCCACACGGGTTTAGTGGCACTGAACGAGGTGGATGATTTTTTTGCCGGTAAGGTGAAAAAACACGAGGCCACCCTGAGCGAACGGGAAAAACATCAGGCAGAACTGTTCATGCGCTGGGGTGCTATCCTCAAACCAGTATTGCTCACTTACCCGCCGGTGGAAGATATAAGTGCCTGGCTGAATGCCCAAATATCAGGGCAAAAGCCGCTGTTCGTAGCCAAATTCAAGCAAGGTAAAGTGCATCACCGGGTATGGGCCGTAACCAATGAGCAAGCCATTGCACAGGTGCAGTCGCTGTTTGTCCAACACGTCAAATCCACCTATATCGCCGACGGGCATCACCGTACCACCACTATCGCTACATTACACGAGCAAAGGGAGCAGTTTCCGGGCTTTGATTTTGATCACCTGTTTTGCGCTTTTTTTGCTTCGGATCAATTGGATATCCTGGACTACAACCGGGCTGTTGAATTGCCTAAAGACCTCAGCCCCGCGCGGTTTATGGCCCGCTTGTCGGAGGTGTTTCATATAACTTGTCTTCCGGAAGCGCGCCGGCCTGCCGATAAACATGAGCTGGTGATGTGTTTGCGCAAAGAATGGTATGCCCTTCATTTCCGGCCCGAAATACTCCAGGGCCTGGACGAAGAAAATGTGCTGCTTGATGCTACCCTGCTCAATCAATTGGTGCTCGGGAAAATCATGCACATACGCGATGTGCGTTCAGATAACCGCGTAACTTATGTAGACGGCAGCAAGGGCCTCGAAGGACTCGCCAAAGCTGCCCGTGGCCGCAACAAAGCGGGGTTTGCACTTTATCCGGTACATTTTTCAGATATGATGGACCTGGCTGATGCCGGCGAAATTCTACCGCCCAAAAGCACCTATTTCGAACCAAGACTGAAAAGCGGTATGCTGGTGCAGTTGCTGACGGTGGACGGTAGACGGCTTACGGTAGACGGTGGACGGTAGACGGGGGCCGTCTACCGTCCACCGTCTACCGTAAGCCGTCTACCGCATCCAAAGAACCCCGTTTTTAGTTTGGTAAACCTTGAGCATTCCTTTTTCCTGCATTTGCTGAAGCGTTTTTTTTGCCTGCTCTTTGCTCACTCCGGCCAGCACTTCAAATTCGCGGGTGGTGAGGGTTGGGTAATGTTGGAAAAGCGCTTCCGGACGATTATCGTACACGTTTTTCATGGCCTTCGGGAACAGGGCCAGCAGGGTTTGCTCAAAATGTTCGTAAGGTCTAACGCCTTTTAATACCAGTTTTTGCTCCTCGGCATCGGAAAAAATGAGGGTGGGAAAACTCCGCACATTAAGGCTGCGACCCAGATTCAAATCTTCCTGGAACAGGGTTTGTGCCCGGCCTTCGTAATCTGCCTTAAATTGTTCAACGTTGAGTCCAACCTGTTTGGCAGCTTGTTCCAGGTGTTCCCATTTGGTGATGTTTTTCTTTTCCAAAAACACCATTTCCCGAATCCGGCGCAAAAACTGAATGGCTTTTTGGCCATCCTGCAATTGCGCAGCTTTAAACGCTACACTGGGTGGATAGGAAGACGGCAATGGATCTTCCAGCCACACATCGCCGTCGATGGGCATATCGTAGTGCAGACTTACTTCGTCCCAGTGGTGGGCCACATCGCTGGGTTTGCTGATGCCGCCGCTGTTGTACACGTCCCAGGATGGCAACAGTCCGCCCATGTGGTATTCAATCTCTACCACATCGCCATACTCCAGTTTGAGTCGGCGCAGCGCCGGCTCAATACCCCAACAAGAGGAGCAAATGGGGTCTGTAAAATAAATAATGCGCACCGGTTTGGGCGAAACAGGTGTTTTTTGTTCAGTGCCAGGTATTTCGCACAGGCCGGTTTGAACATCACACATCAATGGATTGTTGGAGTTCATAGAAAGTTTGTTGTTTTGGCCGTTGCAGGCAATGGTGCTTGTAAGCAGGAGTAGTAGCGGAAGTTTCATACTGGATGCAGGACTATTGGATGTTAGACGTTGGACAGCGTTGCATCTGGTCTAACGTCCAGCAGTCTAACGTCCAACATCCATGAACGCCACAAAGGTCAGGCGGTTTCTATTCACACACAATTAGTCAAAAAAAGATGACTACTATACCGGAGGATATCGCTGGGGAAAATTGTCCTGCAGAAGGACTTTTGAAGCAATTGGCGGGCAAATGGAAGCCTCAAATTTTCAGGCTTGCGCTTGAAGGGCCTTTGCGTTTTAATGCGTTGCTGCGACAGTTGCCGGGCGCCAGCAAACAATCACTGGCTGTGGCCCTGCGCGAACTGGAGGAGGCCGGTCTGCTGGACAAGCACCTGATCCGGCAAAAGCCGCTGCATATTGAATACGAACTTTCCACACGCGGCCGCGCGCTCATACAGATCTTCCAAAGCCTTGAAGAAGGCGCAAAGAACGGTGATAAGGCACAAAGCGGCTGACGCGAAGGCACGAAGGCGCGAAAATGTAAGAACACAAAGGCGCGAAGGCGCTAAGGCGCGAAAATGTAAGAACACAAAGGCGCGAAGGCACAAAGGCACAAAGGCGCGAAGGCACAAAGGCGCGAAATTTCAGAGGGAAGGCCCTCTGCATCTAACAGCAGCGAAGCTGCAAAAAACTTTGCGTCTTCGCGCCTTTGTGCCTTCGCGCCTTTGCGTCCACGCGCCTTCGTGCCTTCGCGTCAGCCGCTTTGTGTCTTACTTTTCGAAGAGGGCACGGGGTACTCCGTATTTTTTCACCCAGTCGTTTACCGGAACGGCATTGGCGCCGATGGTATAGGTGAGCACTTTCCATGCGCCTTTGTCAAATTTCAGAATGGCAATCACCCGGTCAGCAAATTTGCCGGATTGGTATTCGTATTTGTAAGGCGAGATGCTGTAATCAATCGGATTGCCGTTGATGTACAGGGGACGTGCATCTACCAGAGCAAAGTAGCCGATGGTTTGGTAATTATTCAATTCCAGCTGTGTATCGGCATTCAGGCGTTTGGATACAGTTTGATTAACTGCTTCCAGAGCGCCTTTTTTGCGCACCCATTTAGCGCCGGAGATGGATTCACTCACCACGGTTTGCAGTTCATGGCGTGCGCCCATACCTACTTCTCCAATGGGTTTGATGAGCAACTGATCCGGGATAACTGCATGGGTGAGCAGGTCTTTTTGCAGCGCTTTGCGCAGGTCTTCGATGGCAATTTTTTTGCCACTCAGAGCGATGTCGCCATAGCGGTTGATGGTTACCGTTGGCAGGGTTTTGGCGGCTTTTTTCGCTGTTGTTTTCGGCTTTTCAGTTTCCGGAGCCGGAGTTGCGGCGGGTGCTGTGGCGGGCTTTTCCGCAGGCCGTGCGCCCTTGTTCAGGTGGATGAATTTGGCATCGCACTCTTTAAAAATCTGGTATTTGTTCTGAGCGTTTCCGGCGTTTTGAATCGCAATGCTATTGTCGGCAAATAAACCTTCCACATCTGATTTGCCGGAATTGCCCAATCCTTTGAAAAGCAAAAAGATGCCGGATTCCGACCATTTAGGCAAAGCCAAACCGGAAGCGCTGCGTTTGCCAGATTTCCACTGGTAGTTATAGGCTCCGTTTTTCAGGGAAATATGCAATTCCATAGGGCAGGATTTTTCGTCAGAGTAATAACTGCCGGCATAATCATCTGCTTCGTAATAGGCTTTACTTCCGGAATCTATGCTGGTAATCAACCATTTATCGGTTTCTTTTTCCAGGGTATAGGTTACAAAGGGCTTACCTTCTGCATTGTTCATGGTAGCGGTTACCTCATCGGTACCCAAGCCGTCAATGATATTAACCGGGGTTGTGGTCCATTGTTTCAGGTCCCAATCCTGAGCGTGGAAAAATCGGTTTTCATCCATACCTGTCAGGATTTCATCCTTGTCTTCGCTCATCCAGAACGGTTCACATTTTTGGTAGAAGTTGCGTTCTGTATCAATGTATTTATCAGATACAAAACCGCTGGCTTTAATTCGGGCCAGATAACGGTTGAGCAGGGCGGAGTCCAGGCGGGCGTATTTGCCTTTCAGATCCAGAATCCGCTGGTCATCATCCGGACCGTTTGAAAAGTCGTTGGCCCATTGGGCAAACTTATGAATGGTTTCAGCTACAGCAGCAACGTCTGCTGCGTTGGGGTCGGCTGGCTTGGATTTGCAGGCCAGCAGGGTTAGCATCAATAGGGTGCAGGTGAGTATTTGTTTCATTTTGAACGCATTTAGGTTCCCTTAGGAAGTCGAAAAGTGCCTCAAATATGCAGCATTTTCTATTTCGGATCTAAACCTTTCTTCTTCCGGCCAGCTGTAGGTTTGGCTTCTTTGGCCGGCGTTGCAACTGGTTCTTTTCTGGATTTCTTTTTAGGAACCTCTCCTTCAAATACCATCACACTCAATGGCGGCAATTTGAAGGTCACGGAATAGTCCTTGCCGTGTTCGGGTTTTTTCTCTGCTTTCAGGTCGCCGTTCAGGATACCCGACCCACCGAATGATTCGGCATCGCTGTTGAGTATTTCCTTCCACACGCCGCCGTGAGGCACGCCCACGGTATACACGGGCATGTAGTTGATGTTGAAATGGCATACCACGAGCAATGTAGGCTCGTCCGGATTGCCTTTGCGCAGATACACCAGCACGGAATTTTCGGTGTCGCCGCCAGATATCCATTCATAGCCATCCGGATGGAACGCATGGCGCCAGAAAGCCGGGTGTTCGGTGTAGCATTTATTGAGTGCTTTTACCCAGTTTTGAATGCCCTTGTGGTAGTCGTATTTCAGGAGTTGCCAGGGCACGCCGAGGTCGTGACTCCATTCAGTGCTTTGTCCTATTTCGCCACCCATGAACAGGATCTGAGTGCCCGGGTGCGTCCACTGATGCCCGAACAATGCCCGGAGGTTGGCAAATTTCTGGGCTTCGTCTCCCGGCATTTTATACAACAAACTGGCTTTCATGTGCACCACTTCGTCGTGACTTAGCGGTAGCATAAAGCGTTCGGAGAAGGCGTACACCATGGAGAATGTGATTTCATTCTGGTGCCAGCGCCGGAAAATGGCCGGGCGTTTGAAATAGTTCAGGGTATCGTGCATCCAACCCATCATCCATTTCTGGCCAAAGCCGAGGCCGCCGTCAAAAGTAGGTTTGGTAACGCCCGGGAATGCCGTGCTTTCTTCCGCAATGGTTTCGATGCCGGGATATTCCTTGTAGGCAGCATCATTAAAATCCTTGAGGAAAGAAATGGCTTCCAGGTTTTCCCGGCCGCCGTGGATATTCGGGATCCATTCGCCTTCTTTGCGGGAATAATCGTGGTACAACATGCTGGCTACGGCATCTACCCGCAGGCCATCAATATGGTATTTGTCCAGCCAGAACAAGGCGTTGGAAATCAGGAAACTGCGCACCTCGTTTCTGCCGTAATCGAACACGTAACTGTTCCAGTCGGGGTGGTAGCCACGGCGCATATCGGCGTATTCATAGAGGTGTGTCCCATCAAAGAAATACAGGCCGTGGATATCGCCCGGGAAATGCGAAGGCACCCAGTCGAGAATGACCCCGATACCTTCCTGGTGAAAAGCATCGATGAGAAACATGAGGTCTTCCGGCGAGCCGGCCCTGCTGGTGGGTGCAAAGTATCCGGTAATCTGATATCCCCAGGATGGGAAATAGGGGTGTTCCATTACGGGCATGAGTTCCACGTGAGTGAAGCCCATTTCTTTCACGTATGGCACCAGATCGGCGGCCAGTTCGCGCCAGCTCAGGGAGCGGTTGCCGTCTTCGGCTATTTTTTTCCAGGATCCGGGGTGAATTTCATACACCGACCAGGGTTGGGATTCGCCGGCTTTGGCGCGGCGACTTTTGAGCCATTTTTCATCCTTCCAACTGTAGTCGAAATCCCATACCACAGAGGCTGTGCGCGGAGGTGTTTCCCAGGTGCGCGCATAGGGGTCGCCCTTATCCAGGTCCACACCCAGGTGGGTTTGGATGCGGTATTTGTATACGGTGCCTTTGCCTAAACCTGGAATAAATCCTTCCCAAATGCCGGAGGAATCCCAGCGCGGCAGCAGCACATGGCTGTCGGGGTCCCAGCGATTGAAATCGCCTACCACGCTCACACGTTTGGCGTTTGGCGCCCAAACCGAGAAGCAGACACCTTGTTGGCCCTCGTGTTCCACGATATGGCTTCCCATTTTTTCATACAGACGGAAATGTTTGCCGGTTTGAAACAGGGAGATATCAAAGTCGGTAAGAAGAGAGAATGGCTGGACCATGGAAGTGAAGTATCGGCGGGTTTAGCCGCCGGGGGGGTGAGGGTTTGAAGGGTTTGACGGGTTTGACGGGTTTGACGGGTTTGATGGGTTGGGGTGGGTGAAAGATACTGCGAAACACAGTGTTTGCCCAAATAAAGAATTTAGATCTACACAGAAAGGGTTAAAAAACAGTTTGGACACGTGGTTGGCACAATTTTGGCTGAAATAAGGCTGCCTCCCGCAAGTTCTAATACCAACCAAAACAATCGCACATGAACGGACAACCCTTACACGCTGTTTTTCAGCAGTTTCCGCTGTTGTCGACGCTTTCGGAGGCAGAGTTGCAACGTCTTGCACTCATGGCCGAGCGCCGCACGGCACCCCGTCATTCCTTCATTTACCTGGCGGATCAGCCCAGCGACTATGTATTTCTGCTGGCATCCGGAGCCGTTAAAATCGGCATTTATTCCCATGATGGTCGGGAGATCATCAAAAACATCCAGCATCCATTTACGGTTTTCGGCGAACTTGGTTTGGCCGGCGAGCAATCCCGGGTAGAATTTGCCTCTGCCATGAGCCGTGATGTGGATTATTTCGCTATTCGGGTGGAAGATTTCCGCTACCTGATGCAACAGAATTTCGGACTCGCTCAAGCTGTTATGCTGTACCTGGGCGATCGACTCCGCCGTGCTGAACGCCATTGGGAGTCTTTGATCCTGAAAGATGTTCGCACCAGAATTGTGGAATTCCTCAAAGAAAGCGCCGGCGAACGCGGTCGTCAGGTAGGATACGAAACCCTGGTAAAACACGGCCTCACCCAACAGGACATTGCCAATTTGGTTGGCGCAAGCCGCCAAACCGTTACCGCCATTCTGAATGAACTCAAAAAATCCAATTTAATCCATTTCAACCGCAATACCATTCTCATCCGGGATATGGACAAGTTGAATTAATGACATACCAAAGTCCTTCAAGAAAATGAAAGGGGGCCGTCCGCAACAGTGGATGGCCCCTTTTTTATTTGGAAGGCACGAAGTAAAATGCACGAAGACGCGAAGACACTAAGACACTAAGACGCTAAGACGCGAAGGGATTTAAGTGCGCAAAGCGCACTTAAATCCCTTCGTGCCTTCGTGCCTTCGTGCCTTCGTGCCTTCGTGCCTTCGTGCCTTCGTGCCTTCGTGCCTTCGTGTCTTATCATTCGACTTTGACCCTTGAGGTCTCGGTTTCGGAGCCGGTATCGCGGCGGCGGGCGGCTTTGAGCTCGGTGTTGCCAAAACGATAGCTGAAGGTGAGGCGCGCATTGCGGGTGTCGTTGCGTTGGAGGAAATTGAGCTCTATGTTTTCGTAGTTCACATAAACATCGGAATACTGGGTGTAAAACAGGTCGTTGAGGGAAAGCGACAGGCGGCCGCGGTTATCCCAAAAACTTTTGGAAACGCCCAGATTCACACCACCCATAGCTCCTATATCAAAAAACTCTTCCAGGAATTTGGTCATGTACCAACCTCCGAATTCCACTTTGAAATTGGCCGGCAGGTTCACATTTACCTGCCAGTAAGCCAGCCAGTTCCACTTGCTTTTTTGGAAAGTGCTGCCCAGATAAGCCGCATTGTAGGAATTAAGAATGAACTGATTGCCCCCAAAGCCGTCTATCCATTTTTTGTACTTGATCGGGAAGTTAAGTTCAAAGGCCCAACGCTCGTATTCGGCGAGGTTGGCTGAGGTGGAGAAGGTTTTGGTGCCTTCTACCCTTGGTGCGTTTTCAAAAATTACATCATCTGTTTTAGCATAGGAAATCCGGATGAAGGGCTGGTTGTCGTAGGTGAGCGCCAATTGTCCGTTGTTGGTGATTTCCGGCAACAGGGTTGGATTTCCCTGCTGAAAAGTGAGCGAATCGATGAAGAAAGCGAACGGATTTTGCTGCTGGAAGCTGGGACGGTTTACGCGGCGACTGTAAGAAGACTGCACGCCAAAATGCTTATCTATTTTGTAGAGGGCGCTGGCGCTGGGAAACCACTGCAGGTAATTCCGGTCCAGTACTTTCACGCCTTCCGTTACCCCGCTCACGATGGTTTGCTCTGCGCGCAAGCCGGCATTCAGATCGAATTTGGGTAGTTTTTTAGACAGGTTGAGGTAGCCGGCGTTGATGTTTTCCTTGTATAAAAAATCATTCGACTGGGCCGGGTCTATCGTTGTTCCGCGCAGAAATTGCAGGTCGTTGTCAATAGTGGCAAAGCTCGTTTTAGCGCCCAGATCAGCCTTGAAAGTGGAGTCGAACGGCAGGGAATAATCCAGCTTCCCGGCCAGGATATCAATGGGCTGATCCAGCCGTTGTTCCGAGCGCGATTCCGGCGAGTTACCGTCGTTTTGGAAAATATTCAGGCGACTCACGTTTTGCACCATGTATTGGCTGTAATCCATATCAGCGTTGAGTACATGGCCGGTTTTGGCGTTGAACTCGTGGCGCAGGTTCAGGTTGCCCATGGCATGTGAACGATCGGAATCCGAATTATTCTGGGTGGTAAAGGCTCCTTTGAACAGGTTGCTGGCAGCGTCAAATACCTGGGTTACATTGCTGGAGCGACTCTCGCCTTCGCGTTGGAAACCCCTGAACAACACACCGATGGTGGTTTTTGGTGTGGCAAAAAAATCGGCTCCGAGGCGGTAATTATGTACATTAAAATCGGATGGATTGTAGTTGGTTTGATCGTAAATCTCTGCCCCGATAAAACGTTTTACCTGTATAACATTAAAGGAGGTGCGTGTTTGGTAGCTGTATGACCCGAACAGGTTCCATTTATTTTTGCGGTAATTCATGGAAATAGACGGATTCAGGCGGTAAAATGTCTGATCATCGGTGCCGGCATAAGCCAGATCGTACCAACTTCCGCCGGTGGTAAGCGCCACGTTTCCGTTGAAGCCGAGGTTGGCGTTGCGTTTCAGGATGATATTGATAATGGCTCCGCCGGCGGCATCAAACTGAGCGCCGGGCTGGGTGATGAGCTCAATGCGATCAATCTGGTCGCCGGGAAGATCGCGCAGCACTGCGTTCATATCGGCATACTGGGAGGGCTTGCCATCGATCCATATTTGCACACTGGAATTGCCAGCCAGCGTAACCCGATCCTGCACCACAATGACGCCGGGCATTTTTTGCAGGATTTCGAGCGCAGATCCCCCGCTGGCCACAGGGCTGTCGCTCACATTCATTACCAGTCGGTCGGCTTTTTGTTCCAAAAGCGGACGTTTGGCTACTACAACGGCTTCATTCAGGATGTTGTTGGCCGGTTTGAGGGATAGGTTGGCCGTTACATTTTTACTTTCCGTCAACACTTCAAACATTTCGGTTGTTTGTTCGGTGTAGCCAACCATGTTGGCCTGAACGCGGTATTTACCCGGGGCTATCTGGTCGAGCCGGTATTTGCCCTGAGCATCGGTGAGTGCGCCTTTGACCAGGCTGGAATCAGTGGCGTTCAGCAGGGCAACCGATACATAGCCAAGGGGTTGGTTGTTTTCGTCGGTAATGAGTCCGTTGACGGATATTTGGGCGAATAGGGAAGTTTGGGCACAAAGTAGTGCATACAGAAAGAGCCATTTGTTCATGCGGGAGGAAGTAGGATTTTCAATGACGTACATCAGTGCACGAAGGTTGCACCATTGGATTTTGCAAGTGTGCCTACTCGATAGAGTCAGCTGTTTTTTGGACGTAAGTGTATGTTGGGAGGGATGTTTGCTTCAGGCAGTCTATCAATAAAGGGCCTTGTTCCGGCATTGCCGGTTACCATATTTCTACACAAAAATTGCCTTAACCATGATTAAAAACGTATCTTTCCGATGGATTCTGGCTTGTTTGCCATTGTTTTTTGCCTGTTCCAAAACAGATGAACCCACATCCGCATGCGAGGCTGCGGCAACTGAATTTGCAGATGAGGCCTCCGGGTATTTTGATTATTTTGCTGCCATTAATGCTGAAACAGGGGCTTCATTGGTTTCCGGAAATGAGGTAACCCTCAAGGTGGAAGGAGACTTCATCCGGGTGCTTGATTTTACGTTGAACATCTGTCATATCAAATGGTATCAACTTGACAATATTGGCCCGGGCAGAAATTTGATAGTTTACTTTTAACCATCTGCTAAAAGACACTTGAAAATGAAATACCTGACGCTTATGCTCGTGTTTTCCCTGTTTCTTTTGTCTTGCAAAAAGGACAGGGATCTTTCTGTTAATGCGTTGGCAATCAGTACGGTAAGTAATATTTTGGTTGATCGCCAAACGTATTGGTGGCACAATAATGTATCCGACACCCTGCTGCTGAACGCCAATATCCAGTATGGCGCTTCGGTTGTTTTTTACCACATTGATGGCCCAGACACCATCAACGTTTCGGATCAGGTATTGGATGATGCCAACAAAGCCCTGCTGTTCTGGGAAACCTCGGATCCTGGTGGCACGATAGATTTTAAAAGCGGATTTGAATTTAGCCAGGGAACAGAGGCTTTTCTACAGTCTGCTCAGGCCGGCGGGCCTCATACGCTGGGGCTGAAACTGTTGTACCAGGCAGACCCGAATATACAATCCGGCGATGTGGTGCTGACGGCTTTTTTGCCTGTGGTGGTGCGATGAATTTTTCACCTAAACCATACACCTATGAAAAACCTATGCGTCTTTTTGCTTCTCCTGTTTGCCGCCCAACTCCCGGCCCAACTGCCTAAAATCCTGATTCAGGATGGGGTGTTTCGGGATGAAACCGGCGATTGTTTTACGCCGTTTGGGTATAATTATCTCGGTGATCCGGCGCTGCTGGAAGATGATTGGCTGACGAGCGAAGGCTGGAACCGGCACCGGGAAAATTTCCGGGAAATGCGCGGCTACCAGGCCAATACCGTGCGCATTCATTTGCAGTACAACCGGTTCATGACAGATGTGCAAACACCGGATCAAACGGCTTTCAACCGCCTGGCGGAACTGGTGCAAATGGCAGAAGAAGAGCAGCTTTACCTGCTCATTACCGGTCTGTCGGCCTACCGTGCAGCTGATCAGCCGGCCTGGTACAACAACCTGGACGAAACGGGCAGGTGGGCTACGCAGGCGCTTTTCTGGAGTAAAGTGGCGGAAACAGTGGGCGGCTCAGGCGCTGTTTTCGGGTACGATCTGATGAACGAACCCGTGATGAATGATACCAGCACCTGGCTGCCCGGCGCCCCGTTTGGCGGTTATCAGTTTGTACAAAACCTGACCCGCACACCCAATGGCAGAAGTTTTGATCAAATAGTGCACCAATGGTCGGCACAAATGGTGCAGGCTATCAGGTCCAAGGATGCCGTTACGCCCATCACCACCGGGTTTATTGCCTGCGGGCCCGTTAAACTATTGAGCGCAGAACTTGACTTTATCAGCACCCATACCTATCCCTCGCCTAATACCGATCCGCCCGGCTTTTGCAGTATGCGCCTGGATGATCTGCTCCATTTGGTTGATATCAATCAGGATACCAAACCCTTTGTTATTTCCGAAATTGCCATGCTGGCGTCTTTTGCAGAAACAGATTCCTTCATGCGCAGGGCCTGCCCTCAGGTGAATGGCTGGATGAATCATTATCATGGCAAGCGGCTGGAGGAATATTCAGACACCAATTGGGTGGAGGTTTTACAACGGTATAACCTGAACTGGTTTTTATCCCAATACAATCAGGCCCACCAGTGTCAGGCTTCCTGCGGCGGAAATGTGGCCTGTTTGCCAGCGGCTGAACCAGACCCGCACCTCACTTTTCTAATAACCAATGGCGGCGGGTGGAAGGATGAAAGCGGGTATGATCATGAAATACTCAATTATAACGTTGGCGGCGGAACAGGATCGGGTAATCAACCAAGCGGGGCGCTGAATTTTTTTCCCATTTTTAATGCAGCTCTCCAGCTGGAAGATGCAGAGCGCTTGCAATTCCGGCACGATCAGTCGTTTACCATCCTGATGATGGTGCATCCGCGCACATGGATGTATGGCCCCCTGCTGATTGCCGACGATAAGGACCTCAGCGATGGGGATGCTCCGGCCGAGCGGGATGTGGTGCGTTTGGAGGTGAACGATACGGGTTTGTTTGACGGCCAGGCGCCAAACGATGGCGTGTTTTATTTCACTTTCACCTACGGGCACGACAACAGCACGTTTTTTACTCCCCTGGAGCGACTGGAATCAGCTTGTTTTCAATCTGACAAATGGTATGCAGTGGCGGCGGTGTATGACCACGGCAAAGACTCCAGCTATTTATACGTGAACGGTCATTTGCAGGATCAGATAGCGCATCAGATTACCGTGCCCTGGCATTGCAACGGGCAACCCATCCTGATTGGCCGGAACGATATTTATCAGCCCACTTTGCCGGTTTATTACAATGGGAAAATAGAGTTTATCAAACTTTTCAACCGTGCATTGGCCGCTCAGGAATTGGCTCCCTGTGCTTCAACGCCCGATAATGTGGTGTGTACAGAAGTGGTTTCCACCACTGATCCCGGTGGCCCATCCTCCATCAGTATTCAACCCAATCCGGCGCGTACAGCGGCTACCCTAACCTGGGATGAACATATTGAGCCTGTTTCCATAACCCTGATAGATGTGGCAGGCCGGGTACTTCAGCATTGGGGAACAGGATTGAATCAGCCCTACCAGTTGCCTGTGCACACCTTGCCAGCCGGCATCTATGGCATACGAATAACGGATCGGCACGGGAAGGTTTGGGTTGAGAAGTTGGTGGTTGGCGAGTAAGGGGTCATTTGGGTCATTTAGGAGTCATTTTGAGTCATTTGGGTCATTTTACCAACGTGAGTTGTCATCCCGCGCAGCGGGACCTACACAAGCCGGGATTGCGAGATAACTTCCTGGTTAAGGGAATTGCAGGTAACTTGGCTTGTGTAGGTCCCGCTGCGCGGGATGACAACTCAGGTAGGGTTTGGGATGGTGAATGTTTGGCCAAGAAAAAAAGTGGAAATATTAATACCAGCGTGAGTTGTCATCCCGCGAAGCGGGATGACAACTCACGCTGATAAAATGACCTAAATGACCCTAAAATGACTCCTAAATGACGCCAAAATGTCCCCACTTTAATACCCCAAACTTTCCTACCTTTGCCCCCAGCTTATGTCAGTCGGAAAAACGCTCCTAGATCGCCCGAAATTTGCGCTTACGCTTGAGCGCCTGTGTCATCAGTTGCTTGAAGACTGGGGCGATTTTTCTAATGCCTGCATTATTGGCATTCAGCCTCGCGGCACCCTGCTTTCCAACCGCATTCACGAACGATTGGAAGCCCTCACAGGCAAAAAAATTGAGTACGGTAAACTGGATATTACCTTTTACCGCGACGATTTCAGAATGCCCAGCGGCCCGTTGGCGCCGCATCCCAACGAAATTGATTTCATTGTAGCCGATAAAAAAGTGCTGCTCGTAGATGATGTGCTCTACACCGGGCGCAGCATCACCGCAGCCCTCGCAGCCTTGCAACATTACGGTCGCCCGGCATCTGTAGAACTGCTGGTGCTGGTGGACCGCCGTTTTAACCGTCACCTGCCGGTGCAGCCGGATTATTACGGCATCACCGTAGATGCCCTCGACGAAGCGTATGTAAAAGTGCGCTGGCAGGAAACCCACGGCGAAGATGAAATTCTGTTGTTTGATAAAAAACCTTGACGGCTTACGGTAGACGGTGAACGGTAGACGGTGGACGGTGGCGTTGCTCATGTGATTTGTACTGGATTTTAGGCAAGGACTTAATCCCAAGAGCAACGCCACCGTCTACCGTCTACCGTCCACCGTCTACCGTCTACCGTCCACCGTCCACCGTCCACCGTAAGACAATGAAAGGACTTTCCACACGCCACCTGATCGGTATAAAGAACATCACCGCAGATGACATCCAGCTCATCTTCGAAACGGCCGATAATTTCAAAGAAGTCATCAACCGGCCCATCAAAAAAGTCCCTTCTCTGCGCGATATCACGGTAGCCAATCTGTTTTTCGAAAGCAGCACCCGCACACGTGTTTCCTTTGAGCTGGCTGAACGTCGTTTAAGTGCCGATACCGTCAATTTTGCGGCCAGCTCCTCCAGTGTAAGCAAGGGCGAAACATTGCTGGATACCGTGAACAACATCCTGGCCATGAAGGTGGATATGGTGGTTATGCGCCACCCGGCCCCGGGCGCCTGTGTGTACCTTTCCACCCGTATTCCGGCCAATATCGTAAACGCTGGCGACGGCACCCATGAGCACCCAACACAGGCGCTGCTCGATGCGTTTTCTATCCGGGAAAAACTGGGCGGCGACCTGGCAGGCAAAAAAATTGCCATCATCGGGGATATCCTGCACAGTCGGGTAGCGCTGAGTAATGTGTTTTGTTTGCAAAAACTCGGCGCCAAAGTGCGGGTTTGTGGTCCGCCCACCCTTATTCCCAAACATTACGGTGCACTGGGGGTAGAAATCAGCCACGATGTGCGCGATACCCTGCGCTGGTGCGATGTGGCCAACGTACTGCGTATCCAGCTCGAACGCCAGGATATCAAATACTTCCCCAGTTTGCGCGAGTATCATCAATATTTTGGCATCACCCGGCAAATGCTGGATGAACTCGACAAAGAAATTGTGATCATGCACCCCGGCCCCATCAACCGCGGCGTGGAACTTTCTTCAGATGTGGCTGATGGCCCGCACAACATCATCCTTCAGCAGGTAGAAAACGGTGTAGCCGTGCGTATGGCGGTGCTGTATTTGCTGGCTGCGGGGAATTGATTTTTCACCGCGAAGTACGCAAAGAGCGCGAAAAAACTTACTTAGCGCACTTTGCGTACTTTGCGGTGATTAAAAAACTTACTTAGCGCACTTTGCGTACTTCGCGGTGATTAAAAAACTTACTTAGCGCACTTTGCGTACTTCGCGGTGAGTAAAAAAAATCTATGCTTCCCTCCAACCTCATCACCATCCCTTTCGAACTGGAAAATGTTTCGGCACAAGCCGATGAGGCGGAACTCTTGGCCTTACTCTCCAACCGGATTGAGGAAATGCTGGAACGCCGCCCGGAATACCTGATGAGTTTGTTGTACCGCCTGGATGTTCTGGAAGAAAAAATACGCCCGGTCATGCGGCCGGATGCGCCCGAGCCCGCACACGTAGGACTGGCCCGCCTGGTTCTGGAGCGCCAGAAGCAACGCGCTGAAACCAAGCAAACCATCAAACCCGATGCCCTCGAAGGCATGGAAGGTTGGGAGTGGTAAACAAATCATCTTTGCTTTTCGTTATCTGTCGGGGCGCTTTCAGAAATTATATTCTGTCAAAATTGCGCAACTTGCTGCATTGATTCGTTTTTGCCGCACAACTTTGCTTACTTTTGCCCCCGAATTTTTACCTAACTTTATATCCATGAATAAGCCAAGCACCGCTCGCGAAGACCGATACCAACATCACGACTACTATGGCGTTGACGATCTGCTCACCGCCGAACACCTCCTTGCCCGCGATGCCGTGCGCCAATGGGTAAAATCAGAGGTAAGCCCCATCATTGAAGACTATGCCAACCGCGCAGAATGTCCTACTCATCTGTTCAAAGGCCTCGCTGAAATCGGCGCATTCGGTCCTTCTCTGCCCGCCGAATACGGCTGCGGCGGTATGGACGAAATTGCCTACGGCGTGATCATGCAGGAACTGGAACGCGGCGATTCCGGTGTACGCTCCATGGCATCCGTACAAGGCTCCCTGGTGATGTACCCTATCTATCGGTTCGGATCTGAAGAACAGCGTCGCCACTACCTGCCTAAACTGGCCAAAGGTGAGTTCATCGGCTGCTTCGGCCTCACCGAACCCGATGCCGGCTCCAACCCGGGCGGTATGCTCACCAACATAAAAGACGACGGCGATTCTTACATCCTCAACGGCTCCAAAATGTGGATCACCAACTCTCCGGTGGCCGATATTGCCGTGGTATGGGCCAAAAACGAAGAAGGCCGCATCATCGGTATGATTGTGGAAAAAGGCATGAAAGGTTTCTCTGCGCCGGAAATTCACGGCAAATGGAGCCTCCGCGCCAGCATCACCGGCGAACTGGTGTTTGAAGACGTGCGGGTGCCGAAGAAAAACGTACTGCCCAATGTTCAGGGGCTTAAAGGACCACTCTCCTGCCTCACCAAAGCGCGTTACGGCATTGCCTGGGGCGCTATCGGTGCAGCACTGGATTGTTATGATTCCGCACTGCGTTATTCCAAAGAACGCGTACAGTTCGGCAAACCTATCGGCGGTTTCCAGCTTACACAGAAAAAACTGGCTGAAATGATCACCGAGATCACCAAAGCCCAGTTGCTCGCCTGGCGCCTCGGCACCCTGGCCAATGAAGGTCGCCACACGCCTGCCCAGGTGTCTATGGCTAAACGCAACAACGTTCACATGGCCCTGGAAATCGCCCGCGAAGCGCGGCAGATCCACGGCGGTATGGGTATCACCAACGAATATCCGGTGATGCGCCATATGATGAACCTCGAAACAGTTCTTACGTACGAAGGCACGCACGATATTCACTTGCTGATTACGGGTCAGGATGTGACGGGTATAGCTGCGTATGAATAGGAGTGAATGAGTGAGTGAATGAGTGGGGTGTTTCATGAGTCGTTGGGAGTCATTAGGTGTATGGGAAAAATGGGCTGGAGCTCATTTTCTGCGTGTATACCTGATCTGACTTGAGATGCCTCATGAGACACCCTTTTTATTTTCCCGGGAGCTGGGGAGTGAAAGGCTTTTATCTGATAAAACATTTAAAAAATAGGGCAATTCCATGGGTTGATCTAAAAAGGGCGACTGACATCAGTGACAACCCCGGTATTTGCAGCCGGAACAATCTAAACCCCATTAACATGAGACAGCTCTTATTACTATTCCTCTTTCCCTTTTTCCTGCAGGCTCAGGAGCCTTTGACCTACACCATTCGCCCTGTATTCCCCGAAACGGGTGGACTCCGGCTGTTGGTAGAAGTAACCTTTTCCGGTACCAAAACCGGGCTTAGTTATCTGGATTACCAGAACAACCAGTTTGGCGAGCCTGATCAGATGAAGTTTCTTTCCCTGCCGGCACAGGACCCCGGCGTGGAGGTGGTTAAGGAACCCGACAGCAACAGAATCCGGGTAAAACATCTGCCGGGCAAACCAGTGCGCGTGCGTTACGAAGTGCTTGATTTACAAGCCGAAACGGAAGCGTTTTACCAGTATTGTTGCTATAAACCCATTCTCCACAAAGAGTATTTTCATGTGCAAACAGGTCATCTGCTGGCCACTCCAGACGGTTATTGGCAAAGCCCGGATGACCGGAAAACCGTGCGTTTCCGATGGGAAGGTTTTCCGGCCGACTGGACCCTGCACAATAGTTTCGGGCCAGACAAGGCGCAGTCGCCAGCCTTGACCAACAGCGAGTTTTCGGTGGCTATTTTTGTAGGCGGCGACTTCCGGCGGTTTACGTTCAAGGTGAAGGAACAGCCGGTGTATTTGCTCACACGGGGGCAGTGGACCCAGTTTTCGGATGACACCCTGCGCAACCTGTTGCAACGCACGGTGGAAGGACACCGCGCTTTTTGGAACGATCACAGCGATACCATTTACTCTGTAACCTTTCTGCCCATTAATGATGCTCCCTGGACGGAAACATCCAAATCGGTGAGTGTTGGCGGATCTGGCCTGACGAACAGTTTCTTGTCGTATGCCACCAATAACCCCGGTGTTTCGTACGATTTGATGCGTTATTTATGGGTGCACGAATTGATGCACCACTGGGTTGGCGGGCAGATACAGAATGCGCAGGAGGAAAAACAATACTGGTTCAGCGAGGGATTTACAGAGTATTTTACCATCAAAAACAGCCTGCGTTATGGCCTGATTTCGCCCGACAAGTTTTTGACGGATCTGAATAATTTTTCCATGGAGCATTACAGCTCTCCGATGCGCAGGATGCCCAACGATTCCATGAACTATGAGCGGTTTTGGAATGGTGGCAAGGAATGGGAAAAGCTGCCCTACCGGCGCGGCTGTTTGTATGCTTTTTATCTGGATAACCTCCTGCGCGAAAAAAGTAAAGGCGCACACAATCTCGACCATATGATGCGCGAAATCCTGGAAATTTGCTGGAAAAATCCGGATCAGAAGCTGGATCACCGTTTCTTCCGCAATATGTTGCGCAAACACGGGGGCAAAAAGGCGGTGAAAAGTTTTGTGCGCCATATTGAAAAAGGTGAACCTATTGATTTTACCAAAACGGTTTTACCGGAGGGTATGGATGTACTGGTGAAGGATGTCACCATGAACTTTGGGCCTAGCCCCGAGGTGATTACCCGAACGGAAAAACTGAAGGATATTCCGGTATTCCGCCGCAAAAAGGAAGTAACGGATGAGGCGTTAAAAGCGGCCATGTTGAAATAAACACTATTTTTGCCCGCATGAAACTACCCAAGGCTGAAACCCTGATTTTATTGGCGTTTTTGGTCTGCGCCCTCATGTGGGGCTTCTCCAAATGTGCTGAACGTCGCTCGGAATCCGTTCGTCGGGTGCGGGAAATAGAAGGCTCGGACGCTGAAGAACGGCCTGTAAAACCGGATTCGGTGAGTATGAAACCGAAAGTGGCAGAGCCGGAAATCAAGGAAAAGGAGCACCCGGAAATGCCTCAGCCAACGAGCCAGAGTCAACCTGCCCAGCAAACGCCCAGATCTGGTCCGCCGCCCAGGCGTCCGGAACTTACCAACGATATCAAGAAAGCAGATCCGCCACCGCCAACGGCTTCCACCAGTAGCGCCAAAGCACCCGGCAGTACTTTATTTGTGAGTATTGAGGGCTTAAAAGTGCGCAAGGAGCCAGGATTGAAAGGGGAAACGCTGGAAACCCTGAAGCTTTATGAGCCGGTTACTTTTCTGAATAAAAAAACAGAATGGACCCAGGAAATCAGTCTGGGCTACGAAAAAGTAACGGATCACTGGGTCAAAGTACGCACCCAAACCGGCAAAGAAGGCTGGGTATTCGGGGCTGGCGTACATTACTACAAAACCAAGCGCCAGGGCGTTTCGGAGGATAAAAAGAAAAACAGATGAACCTGAAAGCATACATACCGGCGCTGATCTGGCTGGCTGTCATCACCTGGCTATCTGTCAATTCCGGTATGCCTATGCCGAAATTCAACTTGTTTTCGGCGGATAAGCTGTTTCATGCTGCGGCATATGCCATGCTTACAGGGCTGCTGCTTTGGGGCAGGTACAAAACCGGCCCGCTGCCTATTCCCAGAAGTCAGCAGGTGCTTATTTTCCTGGTAGCCACGGGCTATGGAGCGTTCATGGAATGGATTCAGGGAACTTTTTTCCCTAATCGTTCTTTTGAATACGACGATATGATAGCCAATACCTCCGGCGCTTTTTTGGTTCTAATGCTTTACAGAGCGTTTCGGGGGTAAGAGTGGCTGGTTTGTTCAAATTTTTGCCCCTCAACACCCTCCTATCCTTCCTATGGCACTAATTATCCCTTGTCGTGATTTTACTCCTCAAATTGGGGAAGATTGTTTTTTGGCAGAAAACGCCACCATCATCGGCGATGTGGTGATGGGCAACGAATGTTCGGTTTGGTTTCAGGCGGTGGTGCGTGGCGATGTGAATTTCATCCGAATGGGACATAAGGTGAACATTCAGGATGGGGCTATTATCCACGGCACTTATCAGAAATGTGGTACCACTATTGGAAACAATGTGAGTATTGGTCACCGGGCGCTGGTACATGGTTGTACGCTGCACGATAATGTGCTGGTGGGCATGGGCGCCATCATTATGGATCAGGCTGTGGTGGAGGAAAACTGCCTGATAGCCGCGGGGGCTGTGATTTTGGAAAACACGGTTTGCCATGCCGGCGGCGTATATGCAGGGGTGCCGGCCAAACGCGTCAAGGAGCTCACCCCTGAGTTGTTCAAGGGGCAGATAGCGCGTATTGCGAACAACTATGTGATGTATTCCGGGTGGTTCAAGCAATAATTGCCCTTACTTAAACACAATTTCCCCGGTTTCTGCGCTTAGCGTGGTTCCGTTGGATTTCACGATTTCCACCCTGAAGGTGAATGGAACATTGAGTTCCTTGGGTTTTTCGTGGGTAAGCAGTTCAATGGCCGATATACTCTCCTCGCTATCGCCAAAGGCCCAAAAATTATGGTTGGCTGCGTCTTTTTGCAGCAGGGTAACGGCATCGCCGTTCAGTGCCCAAAAAAGCGTGTTTAAAGAGGCGCCGGCAGGAAGGGTATCGTTGAAGGCCCGGTCGGCATAAATATTGAGTTTATCTATGGCGTATTTTGGACCGCTATCTCCACTGAAATTGCAACTACAGGCCCAGGCAGAACTGGACAAATGAAAGTGCAGACGCGGCTCCGTCACTGCCAGATAAGAAACAGAATCAGCTTTAATGTTTACCTTGAAATCTGAGGCAATTTCCGTTTCGGGAGTATCAAGTACCAGGGCCTGGTAATCAAAAAATGGAAGAACATGCCCGCAGCCGCAGTCAATACAGGCTTCTGCCAGGTGCAGGGCTGCGAACAGGAATAAGATCAAAACGATTTTTTGTGTTGAAGGGCGCATGGTGTTTACTTTTTTTCAAAAGTACCAGGAGAAAGTTGAACGATAAAACGGGAATGGGTGGGGTTTAATACTTGAGCAAATTTATACCAAAAACATGAGCCATCTCCGAGTTGTCAGGATGGCTCATGTTGGTAACCTCTTTGCCGGGTCCCTAACTTTTCTTCAGTAATTGCAGAATTTTTGCTCTTTCCAGCCATAAAATCACAGCGCAACAAACCCACACGATCAGGGCAAGGTAGAAAAGCAGTCCACCATCTCCCTTCACTTCGATGCCGAGCAGGAAAAGGTGCGACAGGATAGCGCCGGAGATGACGCCTAATCCGAGCAGTGCGCCCATCCAGGCGGTGCGCGGGATGATGAGCAGGATCACGCAGATCAGCTCTGCCACGCCGCTACCTAGTCGGCCGATGGGTTCGGCGCCGAGTTGTTGGAAAATCCAGACACTTTCTTCGGCGCCGGTGAATTTGAAATAAAGCGTTTGAGCGAGGATAATGGCTGCGATCCAGCGCAGGGCCAACGGGAACAGGGAATTAAGCATAGACATTTTGTTTTAGTGAGATAAAATTCGGGAGAAACCTGAATGGGTATATAGGGGGCGGCGTATTTTCCGCCTTAAATGTTGGTGCGCGGACATGTATTGGGGTCATTTGGGGGTCATTTAGGTCATTTTAGGGTCATTTGAGGTGTTGGGTTTCGCACAGATTTTACACAGAAGGTTCATTGCCAAACCCAAGCCGAACACTCACTCACTCACACATTCACTCACTCACTCACTTCTATGAACTGGGGAATTATCGGATTGGGCAAAATCGCCCGTCAATTTGCAGACGATTTAAGGTTGCTGCCTGGTGCGCGCCTGCAGGCTGTGGCGTCTACTTCGTTGGAGCGGGCGGAGGCTTTTGCGGGCGAGTTTGGCGCGGCACATGCGTATGGACAGTATGAAGATATCTTGGCTTGTCCGGATCTGGATGTGGTGTATGTGGCTACGCCGCACCCGCTACACTGCGAAAACACCCTGATGTGCTTGGAGGCTGGTATACCGGTTCTGTGCGAAAAACCTTTTGCCATGAATCATGCAGAGGCTTTGCGGATGGTTGCTTCGGCCCGCCGGAACCGGGTATTTTTAATGGAAGCGCTTTGGACGCGGTTTATTCCCGGGAACATTCAGGCGCTGGAATTACTGGCTGAGGGTGTTATTGGTGAGCTGCATACGTTGCGGGTAGATTTGGGCTTCAGGATGCCTTTTGATCCCAACACCAGGGTGTACAACAAAAGTCTGGGCGCCGGAGCCCTGCTGGATCTGGGCATTTACCCGGCGCTGCTGGCGCATACCCTCTTTGGCAAGCCCGATCCGGAAAACATCTGCGCGGTGGCGGCTTTTACCCAAACGGATGTGGACGAATCCTGTGCCTTCAATTTTCAATATCCTGACGGCAAACTCGCACTTTGCCACGCCACCATTGCCGCCAATACCAGTTTGTGTGCGCATCTTTACGGCTCGGAAGGCACTATTATGTTGCATCCGCGCTGGCACCACACGCAAAAATTGACGATTTCCCGATACGATGGCAGGGCAGAAACGTTTGAAGATCTGGAAATACCCTACACCGGCAGAGGTTACCATTATGAAGCAGCGCATGTAATGCATTGCCTGGAAAATGGATTGCTGGAAAGCGATGTAGTGCCACTGGATTTCACCCTGGATCTGGCTTCTACCCTGGATACCATTCGGGGTAAAATTGGATTGGAGTATTAATGACTGCCACAAACCGCCCCCTACCCCCACCAACTCAAACACTCGCCCACTTGCCCACTCACACACTCACACACTCACACACTCGAATGGCTTTTATTTTTGATATGGATGGCACCATGGTGGATAATATGATGACCCACCACAAGGGCTGGCAAATGACACTGGCTAAGTACGGATTGGATTTCACTATGGAAGAGGTGAAAGCAACCTGTCATGGAAAAAACGTGGAAATCATTGAACGACTGTTCCCGGGCAAGTATACACGCGAGGAAAGTGAACGCATTTCTGCGGAAAAAGAGGCCTGGTACCGCTCTATTTTTCTGCCGGATCTAAAATTATTGCCGGGTTTACAGGAGTTTTTGCAATCCGCTCACGAGGCTGGAATTCCCATGGGCATTGGAACGGCAGCGCCCAAAGAAAATGTGGATTTTGTGCTGGATCACCTCAATATCCGACATTTTTTCAAGGCGGTTATTCATGCCGAAGACGTAACCAAAGGCAAACCCGAGCCGGAGGTGTTTTTCAAAGTAGCCGATCAGATGGGTGTTCCGCATGCCCAATGCCTGGTGTTTGAAGATTCACCTACCGGCGCCAAAACAGCCCTGAATGCAGGCATGAAGGCTATTATTCTCACCACCACCCACCGCGAAGAAGAGTTTGCAGGTATAGAAAGCGTGTTGCGGTTTGTGCCGGATTTCCGGGGGCTAGGGCTTGATATTCACCGCGAAGAACGCTAAGAGCGCAAAAAAAAGGTCAAACCCTTCGCGTCCTTAGCGCTCTTTGCGGTGATTCCCATCTATGAATCTCCCCAACTCCCGCTCCAGCACCTCTGTTTCAATCAAAAAGCCGTCGTGCCCGTAGATAGAATCAAGAGAATAGAGCACTGCGGCGGGTAAATGACGGGCCAGCACCTCCTGCTCGTACGGCGGAATAAGCAGATCCCGCTGAATGGAAAAAACAAAAGCCGGCATCCGGAGCTGACTCAGCGCCAGGGCAATACCGCCGCGTCCACGGCCAACGTTGTGGGTGTCGAGGGTGCGGGTGAGCTGCCAGTAGGATTGGGCGTTGAACCGGCGCACCAGTTTTTCCCCCTGATAGTTCATGTAACTGGCGGCACGGAAATGCTCCATTTTGTCATCTGCATCGGTTTGGGTTTCGCGGTAGGCCTCGATGGTGCGGTAACTGAGCAATCCAATAGCCCGGGCAGCACGCAATCCGGCCTCACCGGCCCGATCATCGTTGCTGGTCCAGGTTGGATCAGCCTGAATGGCCATGCGTTGACTTTCATGGATGGCAATAGCCCAGGCCGATTCCCGGGCGGCGCAGACCAACAGGGCCATTTTTTGTATTTTTTCAGGCAAAAGAAACGCCATCTCCAATACCTGGTGCCCTCCGCAGGAGCCCCCGATACAAAGGGCAATTTCTGCCAGATTCAAGTGTTCAAACAGCAACACATGCGCCCGGGCCACATCGCGAATACTCACCAGTGGGAAATCTGTGCCATAGGCCTTACCGGTATCCGGCCGGATGCTGCGCGGCCCGATGCTGCCGTAACAGGAGCCAATCATGTTGGCGCAAACGATGAAATATTTTTCCGGATCAAATATTTTGCCTGGCCCATAAAGTCCTGACCACCAATCAGCTACATCCGAATTGGCCGTGAGGGCATGGCACACCCAGATCACGTTGCTGCGAGATTCATTTAATATGCCATAAGTGTGATACGCTATGGTCAATTCCGGCAGCACATCGCCGTTTTCCAGAGCAAAAGGATCGGAATGGGTGAAATAGGAGGGTTTAGACATGGATTGAGTGTTTGAGTGCCTGAGTTTTTGAGTGTTTGAGTTGGCGTTCGGCTGGAGGGTGTAGATTGCAAAGAAGGAGATTTTTTACCACTAAGCCACTAAGGGCACTAAGAGGATACAAGCTTAGTGTCCTCTGTGGCTTAGTGGTAACCCCAGCCGAACGCCAACTCAAACACTCCTATACTCAAACACTCAAACACTTTTGAATATCCTCCCAAATATCATCCACGTGCTCCAGTCCGACAGAGATCCGGATCATGCCATTGGTGATGCCGGCTGCTGCGCGGGCTTCCGGGCTGATGCGCGCGTGGGTGGTGGAGGCCGGGTGGGTGACGATGGTGCGGGTGTCGCCCAGGTTGGCAGAGAGGGAACAAAGGGTTAGGCTGTTCAGAAACTTGCGTCCGGCTTCCACACCGCCACGGATCTCGAAAGCCACAAGTCCGCCGCCTTTTTTCATCTGCCTGCGGGCTATGGCATGGTCCGGGTGACTCTCCAAAAACGGGTAAGTCACGCGTTCCACCTGGGGGTGTTTTTCCAGTAAAACGGCCAGTTTTTCGGCATTTTCGCAGTGGCGGTCCATGCGCACCGCAAGGGTTTCGAGGCTTTTGGAAAGTACCCAGGCATTGAAGGGCGACAGGGATGGGCCGGTGGAGCGACAAAACTTGCGTACCTCAGCAATCAGTTCTTTCGAGCCGCATACCACTCCACCCATCACGCGGCCTTGCCCGTCGATGAATTTGGTGGCAGAGTGTGTAATCAGGTGCGTACCAAACCGGGCGGGTTGCTGCAGGTAGGGCGTGGCAAAACAATTGTCAACATTCAGGAGCAGGTTGTGCTGGGCGCAAAAAGCTCCGGCTGCAGCCAAATCCACAATATCGAGTCCGGGGTTGGTGGGCGTTTCCAAAAACAGCATCCGGGTATTGGGTCGTACGAGCGACTGCCAGCTCTCCGGATCCCGTGGATCAATGAAAGTGGCTTCAATACCCCAGCGCAGTAAAAATTGTCCGGCTACCGTCAGGGTAGAGCCAAAAACCGCCCTGGAACACAAAATATGATCGCCGGCATCCAAAAATGCCATAAATGAGGCATACACAGCCGCCATGCCGGTGGCGGTGGCAAAAGCGTCTTCCGTGCCTTCCAGCGCCGCCATTTTTTCTTCAAACTCCCGCACCCCGGGATTGGTAAAACGGCTGTAGATATTGCCCTCCTGCTCGTCGGCAAACAAGGAGCGCATCTGTTCGGCATCGTCGAACACAAAACTGGAAGTCGGAAAAATGGGCGTGCTGTGTTCCCGGTGCTGGGAACGCTCAGTTTGCAAACGAATGGCAAGCGTTTCGAAGTGCATGGGGTGGAGTGTTTGAGTTTGGGAGTTTTTGAGTTTTTGAGTTGGCGTTGCAAAGAAAGACTTTTTACCACTAAGCCACAGAGGACACTAAGAGGATACAAGCTTAGTGTCCTCTGTGGCTTAGTGGTGAACTCTCGCCGAACGCCAACTCAAACACTCGAAAACTCAAACACTCAAACACTCGAAAACTCAAACACTCAGGCACTCATACGACCAGGTAATCTCTGCTGTTTTGGACAGCATGGCGCCTACGGAGCAGTATTTTTCAGTGGACAGTTTGATGGCTTTTTCGGCACTTTTGGGGTCGATATCGCCGCTGAGGATATAGTGGAGGTGGATTTTTTTGAATACCGCCGGTACTTCGTTTGTGTCGCGTTCGCCATTGGCGGTGACGCGGATATCGGTGAGTGGTTGCCGCATTTTTTTGAGCAAATGCACCACATCAATGGCGCTGCAGGAGGCATGAGCCATGAGTAACATCTGCATGGGCCTCGGCGCAAGGTTCTGGCCGCCCACATCCGGGGAGCCATCTGTTTCGGCGCGCAAACCTTGCTCGGAAGTGCATTCAAAGTGGACTGCGTCGTTTAATCTGCGTAGTTCGATTTTCATTTTAAAACGGTTTACGGTGGACGGCCTACGGTGGACGGCCTACGGTAGACGGTGGACGGTTGACGGCCTACGGTGGACGGTGGACGGTGCGTGGATAGCTAGACTAATGTGAGTTGTCATCCCGCGCAGCGTGACCTACACAAGCCTGGTTGCGGGCAATCCTCTTTGCCAGGGGATAATCTCGCAGCCAGGCTTGTGTAGATTCCG
>DATGWL010000006.1:0-14375 GCA_035299505.1 Saprospiraceae bacterium
AGGGGGTCATTTAGGAGGTCATTTAGGAGGTCATTTAAGGGTCATTTAGGAGGTCATTTAGGAGGTCATTTAAGGGTCATTTAGGAGGTCATTTAGGAGGTCATTTAGGGGGCATTTTGAAGGTCATTTAGGGGTCATTTAATCAACGTGGGGTGTCATCCAGAGCGTAGCGGAGGACCTACACAAGCCCGGTTTCCGAAATGCCGTGGTCCATTGCACCCGAGTAGCCTGGCTTGTGTAGGTCCCGAGTACTCGGAATGACAACCCACGTAGGGTAAATGCACTCTGCCCCCTCAAATGGCCCCTAAATGACCTATAAATGACCTATAAATGACCTATAAATGACCCTTAAATGACCCAATTACCCTCCGCTTCACTTTTTCTTCCCTCCATTAAACCGTTTTCGCTCACCGCCGGATTTGGCGCCGGATGATGGCGGCCTGGGTCCGCCTTTACGGTGTTGGGGGCGCTGTGGCTGACGCTGTGGCGCTTCATGGTCTTCCGGAATGCCGGGTGGGAGTGGCAAACGGGGCACTTCTTTACCTATAAGCTTTTCGATGCGCCGGAGCCGGTGCAAATCTGCATGGTTGATGAGGGTGAGCGCGGTGCCTTTGCGTTCAGCACGGGCTGTACGACCAATCCTGTGTACATAATCTTCGGCGTCGCGGGGAGCTTCAAAGTTGATGACCAGATCTATCCCGTCAATATCTATACCCCTGCTGAGTACATCGGTAGCTACCAGGATCTCAATTTTATTGTTGCGGAAAGCCAGCATGACCTGTTCCCGTTCGTTTTGTTCCAGATCGCTGCTGATGCGTTCCACCAGCAGGTTTTTGCCCTTGAGCTTTTGGTACAATTGGTTGACGGCCAGTTTGCTGGAGCAAAAAATGATGGTACGGCCGGTTCGTTCCTTGAGCAATTCCTGAATGAGCGGAATTTTTTGCCGGTCGGTGGCTATAAAAACGCCCTGGGTAACGCCTTCCGCGGGTTTGGAGAGCGCAATGCTCACCATAGCGGGGTTTTTGAGCATGGTTTTGGCCAGCTTCAACACGCCGGGAGGCATGGTGGCAGAAAACAGCAGACTCTGACGCTCCGGATTCAAGGCTTTGATGATGCGGTTCAGATCGGGCATAAAACCCATATCAAGCATGCGGTCAGCTTCGTCGAGTACCAAAAAGCGGAGTCGGGAAAAATCCACATAACCCAGGCCCATGTGTGATAGCAGTCGCCCGGGGGTGGCAATCACGATATCGGCGCCTTTCTGAAGGGCATCTCTGCCCTGAGCGAAGTCTTTGCCGCCGCCGCCGCCGTAAATAGCCACCGAAGAGATATCAGAAAAATAAGAGTATGCTTCAATGGCCTGGTCTATTTGCATGGCCAGTTCGCGGGTGGGTACAATGATCAGGGCCTGCGTATAATCGTATTCGCCGGATTTCAGGATCATGTCCATGATGGGTAGCACAAAAGCGGCAGTTTTGCCGGTACCCGTTTGCGCCGTTCCGATCAGATCCTTGCCTTCCAGGATGATGGGGATGGCTTTTTCCTGGATAGGTGTTGCGGTTTTGAAGTTCAGGGCCTCTATGCCATCCAGCAAATCAGGATGCAGGCCAAATTCGGAAAATTCCAATGATTGAGAGATAAAAGGTTTTTTGAAGTGATTTAGCGATGAATAGTTGTAAAGTGGATAAAACCTTTGCAAATCCGAATTGAGACTTCAGATTTGCAAAGATTTTTGTTTCTCATAATTCAACTACCTCAAATCCCATTTTCGGGTTTTGAAGAAACGCACCAGCAAATATAATAATAAACCGGCAGGACCGGTAATCATAGTGAGTAAAAGTCCGGGAACCACAAAAATATGCCCAATCTTCAACTGCCGGGCATCGTGCGATTGCCAGGCGCCTACCAGCAGGCAAAACGAGAGGTAATTCAGCCAGCCGGTAAGCAACATTTCTTTGCTTCGGAACAGGTTTTTTACCCCCTCCAGCGATAAAAGATTACCGCCTTCCTCCGGACTCGTCAGAAATTGAAACGTAAACACCGCCGCTGCCAATAGCAAAATAATAGCCGAACCAAATGCAATCGGCTCGGTAAATTTCCAGTTCGGAGCTGCCACCAGCAATAGCCAGGGCACAAAAATCAGGATGCTTGCGTACCAGTAAAAGGAGTCGGGAGTCATCTTTAGTGTTTGAGTGTTTGAGTTGGCGAGTGTTTGAGTTGGCGTTCGGCTGGGTATTTTACCGCAAAGAACGCAAAGTCCGCGGAATAAAGCGAACTAAAGGCGATGGATGTCTTCGCAACAAACGCCAATGCAACGCGGACTCAAACACTCGAAAACTCAAACACTTAAACACTCACTTCACTATTTTCAAACTCAGATCCAGCGGTTGAGCGGAGTGGGTGAGGGCGCCGGCGGAAACATAGTTTACTCCGGAAAGTGCGTATTTGCGGATATTGAAGAGGGTAATACCTCCGGATGCTTCGGTTTCGTACTGGCCATTAACGATGGCTACACCTTCGTGGAGGATCGGAATTTCAAAGTTGTCGAACATCACCCGGGTTATACCGCCTGTGCTCATGACTTCTTCCAGTTCAACCAGATTGCGTACTTCCACAGTGATGTTCAGGTTGAGACCTTTTTCCTGCTGGTAGGCATGCGCGCGCTCAATGGCTTTGCCAATGCCGCCGGCCGCATCCACGTGGTTATCTTTGATCATCATCCAATCGTACAAACCCCAGCGGTAGTTTTCGCAACCGCCAATTTTTACCGCCCATTTTTCCAAAAAACGGTTGAGTGGCGTGGTTTTGCGCGTATCAAGCACTTTTACCGGTAAGTCGCCTACTTCAAAAGCAAAGCGACTGCTCAGCGTGGCAATACCGCTCATACGCTGCATGGCATTGAGCACCAGTCGCTCGGCTTGCAGCAACGCACGGGTGTTGGCCTCTACCTCAAAGGCTGTTTGACCATATAGTACATCGGTACCATCTGTTTTGTCTACCTGAATAGTAGCCGTGGGGTCCAGATACTGGAAAACGAATTGTGCCAACTCTACGCCGGCCAAAACCCCATAATCCTTGATTTTCAGTACTGCGCGACTCCGGTTTTCTGCCGGAATAGTGGCCAAAGAAGTGTGATCGCCGTCATGTATATCTTCATGCAAGCCGGCTTTGATGAAATCAAGAATAAGTTGGTCTGTGATTTGAGTTGGACGCATAGTTAGGACGATGAACGATGAACGATGGGTGATGTTACGATGGACGATGTCGTTCCAACGTTCATCGTCCATCTTTCCATTTAATATTACAGCCACCCGACGGGCGTTGTGGTTCCGGAACAGGTTGTCCGGCCAAAACGGCCTGAAGAGCAGCCCGGAGGTCTTCTCCAGTGGGTTCAACGGGGTTTCTTTTGGGTCTGCTCGGGTCAAGCTGGCCGCGATAGGCCAGTTTTTGATCCTGATCGAAAATATAGAAATCCGGGGTGCAGGCGGCATCATAAGCCCGCGCTACTTCCTGGGTTTCGTCGTAAAGATACGGGAAATCATAGCCAACCGCTTTGGCATGGTCGCCCATTTTGTCCGGACCATCTTCCGGGTGGGTTACTGCGTCGTTGCTGTTGATGCCCACAAAGGCCACGCCCTGAGGCCGGAATTCGGCTACAATACGCACAATTTCCGGGTTGACGTACAAGACGTACGGACAATGGTTGCACAAAAACATCACCACCGTGGCGCGCGCGCCTGCAGCAACATCCTGCAGCGCCACCACCTTGCCGGTGCCAGGCTCCGGTAAACTAAATTTCGGGGCTTTGGTGCCCAGCGGGATCATGTTGGATTCTGTGTAGGCCATTGGATGGGTTTGTGAGGTTTATGGGAGTTTATGGGGTTTATGGCTGCGGAACAATCCGGATTCCGAGTTCTTCCAATTGTTTAAGTTTAATGCTGTCCGGTGCGTCGATCATCATATCGCGTCCCTGGTTGTTTTTCGGGAACGCAATGAAATCGCGGATGGAGTTGGCGCCGTTCATGACGGCATTGAGTCGGTCGAAACCGAAGGCGATACCTCCGTGCGGTGGTGCGCCGTATTCAAATGCGCCCAGGAGGAAACCAAACTGCGCTTCCGCCTCTTCCGGGGTGAATCCGAGCAATTTGAAGTTCCGTGCCTGCAGGTCGCGGTCGTGGATACGGATGGAACCGCCACCAATTTCCACACCGTTCAGCACCAGGTCGTACGCATCCGCGCGCATGGACTTGAGCGTAGCGCGGTCGTCGCTTTCCATTTTTGGAATATCATCGGGCTTGGGTGAGGTGAAGGGGTGGTGCATGGCAAAGAAGCGGTTTTCCTCTTCATCCCATTCCAACAGCGGGAAATCCACCACCCAGAGTGGTTTGAAATCATCGCCTTTGCGCAAACCCAGGCGGCTGCCCAGTTCCAAACGCAGTTCGGAAAGCTGCTTGCGGGTTTTTTCGTCTTCACCACAGAGGATGAACAACATATCGCCAGGCTTGGCGCCACACAGGTCGGCCCAAACTTTGAGCTGATCAGGCGTGTAAAATTTATCTACGCTGGATTTTGGTGTGCCGTCGGCTTCTATTCTGACATATACCAGGCCTTTGGCGCCAATTTGCGGACGTTTTACCCATTCCGTGAGTTCGTCAATTTGCTTTCGGGAATATTCTGCACAGCCCGGCGCACAAATGGCAATAACTGATTCTGCACCGTCAAAAACGGGGAACCCGCCGCCACCTGCCCCCTGAGAAGGGGAAGTCACAACATCCACCCCGCTGCCAAACTCTGAACCGGCAGGCGATTTGAGGTCTACAAACTCCATCCCGAAACGCAGATCCGGCTTGTCGGAACCATATTTGCGCATGGCTTCATCGTAGGTCATTCGTGGGAAATCACTCAGGGTGATGTCCAAAGCCTGCTTGAACAGGTACTTGGTGAGTCCTTCAAAGGTGTTCAGGATGTCTTCCTGGTGTACGAACGACATCTCGCAGTCGATCTGTGTGAATTCCGGCTGGCGGTCGGCACGCAGGTCTTCGTCGCGGAAGCATTTAACGATCTGGAAGTATTTGTCGAATCCAGCCACCATCAGGATTTGTTTGAAGGTTTGCGGACTCTGTGGCAGGGCGTAAAACTGCCCTTTATTCATACGACTGGGCACCACGAAGTCGCGGGCGCCCTCTGGCGTGGATTTAATCAGGTTGGGGGTTTCTACCTCAATGAAACCTTCTCCGGCCAGGTATTTGCGGGTTTCCACGGCCAGGTTGGAACGGAAAATGAGGTTTTTCTGCACCGCATTCCGGCGCAGATCGAGGTAGCGGTATTTCATCCGCAGGTCGTCGCCGCCATCAGTATCGTCTACAATAGTGAATGGAGGCGTTTTGGAGGCATTGAGTATTTTCAGGGTAGTTACCTTGATTTCAATGTCGCCCGTAGGTATTTTATTGGATTTTGATGCACGTTCAATGACCGTACCGGTGGCCTGCAGCACGAACTCCCGTCCTACCGAGCGGGCAGTATCGAAGATGTCTTTTGGCGTATAATTTTCGTCCAGCACCAGCTGTGTAATGCCATAACGGTCGCGCAAGTCGATCCAAAGCAAAGCTCCTTTATCACGGATAATGGCCACCCAGCCACTCAGGGTAACTTCTTTATTTACGTCAGTAATGCGGAGTTCTCCGCAGGAATGGGTACGATACATGGAAATGAGTTTAAAAGCGGCGCAAAAGTAAGGTAATTTAAGGAGAATAACAGGGGGAGGGCTTTATAAAGTTCCGGCAGACGGCTTACGGTGGACGGCCTACGGTGGACGGCCTACGGTGGCATTAGTGGGTGTTTAAAGGAAAGTGGGTTGTCATCCCGCGCAGCGGGACCTACACAAGCCAAGCTATGTGGGTACATCTGAGACAAAAATCCCAAATAACCTGGCTTGTGTAGGTCCCGATTCTCGGGATGACAACCCACATTGATTTAAATACCCACAAATGCCACCGTCCACCGTCCATCGTTCACCGTCCACCTTTACTTAGCTGTAGCGGCGGCGTTGTCGGTGAGCTTTTTGGCGATGGTCATGAGTTGAACCAGCTCGGTGCGGTATCCCTTGGGATCGGTTTGGGCGGCTTTTTGGGCGCGCTGAATGGCTTGTTCAAAGCTGGCACTTCCTTTATAGGCAGAATGGCGGAGCAGCAAGCCGAATTCTGCAATGGAAGAAGCCAGCAGGAAGTTGTCGCTGGTGGATGCTTCGTTCATGGCAGAAGCGGGCAGGTGGAATTCCAGTAGTTTGCTGGGCTCGTTTCCTTTTGGTTTTTTGTAGCGCATTTGAAGTACCATGAGATCGTTGGCGGCCACCTGAACGGCTGTGTCTGGCATTTGCACGCTTTGCAGGGTGCTGTTGGCTGCAGCTTCCGGTATGGCCTGGCCGGCAGGGATGATTTCATACAAGGCTGTTACGCGGTGACCCACGCCGAGTTCGCCGGCGTCTTTGGTGTCGTCGTTGAAATCTTGTGTGGCGAGCATGCGGTTTTCATACCCGAGCAGCCGGTAGCCAGCCACGTGTTGCGGGTTGAAATGCAGTTGCAGTTTTACATCCTTGGCAATGGTAAACAAGGTGCCGCCAAACTCTTCCAGCAACACTTTTTGGGCTTCTTTCAACTGATCAATATAGGCGTGGTTGCCGTTGCCTTTGTTGGCCAGGCTCTGCATTTTGCCGTCCTGATAATTGCCCATACCAAAACCCAGAACGGTGAGGTAAACGCCGCTTTCGCGTTCTTTTTCAATGAGTTTGATCAGCTCGTCTTCGCTGCTTGGGCCCACGTTGAAATCGCCGTCGGTACAAAGAATGACGCGGTTGTTGCCGCCGGGAATGAAGTTTTTGCGCGCTGTTTCGTAAGCCAACATGATGCCTGCGCTGCCAGCCGTGCTTCCACCTGATTCGAGGTTTTTCAGGGCCTGGGAAATTTTATGTTTTTCCGTGCCGGGGGTGCTTTCCAGTGCCAGTCCGGATGCGCCGGCATACACCACCATAGCTACGCGGTCGGTGGCGCGGAGTTCGGCGGTGAGTGCATTGAGCGATTCTTTCACCAGCGGCAATTTGTTGGGGCTGCTCATGCTGCCTGATACATCAATGAGGAAAACCAGGTTGGAAGCAGGCAGCTGTTCGCGGTCTATATGAGCGCCCTGGATGCCAATGCTGAGCAAGCGGTTTTTGGGATTCCAGGGGCAGGGACCCATATCCGTATGTACGGCAAACGGGTGTGGGGTGTTTTTGGGCGCTTCGTATTGATAATCAAAGTAGTTGATCATTTCTTCCATGCGCACGGCGTTGGGTGGAGGAAGCTCGCCACCGTGCAGGAACCGGCGCACATTGGCATAAGCGGCGCCGTCTACATCAATAGAGAAGGTGGAAATGCCATTGGTTTGGGTGTTTTGGAAGGCGTTTTCCACAATATCGTTGTAATGTTCTGTGCTCACGGGTTCGCGCTGTACGGCAGAATCGGTGGTTTTATCGCCTTTTACCTCGTAGATTTTGGCATCGTCGCGCAGAGCCGGTCCGGGCGATACCACGCTGGCGGGGGGCGTGCCGGGTTGTGGTGTTGTGATTTGTTTTTCCTTGCGGAGGTCGCGCTTTGGGGCAGGCTGGGGTTTGGGTTGTTTTGCATCAGCCACGGGAGGGGTACCGCCAGAAACCCGTATACCGTCGATGTAATAATCTTTGCCATTGGCGCGGGCGCCTTTGATGTTTACATCGCCGCCATCAATGGAGGTAGCGCCAACGGTGGTTGCAACCGGGGTATTAACACTGCGGGTGGGCAGGTTTTTGATTTGTTCCGAGGTGAGGGTTTGTCCGCTGGAGGTTTGATCCTGTTCAATACGCGGCGTTTCGTGTGAAGTAACGATCACTTCACTGAGCACACTCGCATTATCCATCACGATATCCAAGCGAGTTACTTTGCCGGTTTCCACTTTTACCTGTTGTTTGGTAACTGCCTGGAAACCTGTGTAACTGAAGGATAGGTCGTAAAGGCCATCGGGTAATTCGAGTTTATATTGGCCGTTGAAGTCAGTAACAGTAGCGCGTACCAAAGCATTATTTTGTGTTGCTTTTACGGTTGCGCCGATGAGGGGTTCGGTGCCGTCGGTAATGTTTCCAGTGATGGTTCCGTTTGAGAAAAACGACCAAAATTGGCTCAAAAAGGCAATAAGGATGAGGCCCGCGTGCAGGTTGCCGCGGAATGGGTAATTCCGGATTTTCATAGAAATAAGGCGTTTTTGAGCGGTTTATATAGAAAGCCGCTGTGAAAGAAGAATGTGAAGTCAACCGCAAAGTTGGAGAGGCGCGGAGGGTGCAACTCGCTGAACCAAGCGGTGGACTTACATGATGCGGCGGGGGATGGTTTTACATAAAGGGGGAGATTTTTTTTTGGGAGGGGTGTTATCTTGGATGCAGCCAAAAGGAAAAAAGATATCCCATGTAAGTTGTTGCCAGTTGCTCCTCTTCAGATTCCCTGCCGGAAGGATAAGCCACTGAACTGTGGGAGGAGCAAATCCGATAACTTGATTTTGTTGCAATTTCAAATATCGCAATTTCGCCATCACAATGTCGTTTCATGGCATCTATATCCTGCCCTTTAAATGTATTAATGCCAGATTGGTTCAGTTTGGACCAGATTTCTTCGCCCCTGGTATTGTTTATTTTTTCGTATCCAAATTGGGTAGAGGTTGCCTCTATGGGGAATCGTATTTTACAGGACGACCAATTTTGATGGGGTTCTTTTTTGATAATAAATACATCTGCAGAGTCTGTAAAAGCGCTATGAAACCAAACCCGAAACTGAAGAGAATCATAACCATCCCGCAAATCTTTCAGCTGCATCAAATCAAGCTTTGGGCGAAAAAAGCTGTTAAAGAAGGTTGTGTCTCCATATTCCTGCAAATTTATCCCTGGTTCGGGCGACTTCTCAGGAGACTGGTTGCAACTGAGGGCTATCAGGAACAGGGCGAAGAGGAGGATGGGTGTGTGTTTTGGTGGCATGGATGGTAAGACGTACATGTCAAGCCGTTTATTTGATGAAACGATTGATTGAATTCAATTGTACATGCCAAATGTATACCCCACAGAAAGCTCATAGGCATTGCTTTCAATGGCCTGAAACCGATCAACGGAAAAGCCCAATAGAAAAGAACGTAGCTGAACAGTTGCGGAGAGCACATAAACATTGATGGCCCTTCCATTGTAATTATCGGTTGTTTTGGCAAAAAAGCCAAGTTGTGCAAAGTTTGGATGTAGTGATTTGAAGTACCATTTGTTGTTAAAACCAAATAGTAGCTGATCAGAAGGTCCCTGATTCCAAAATAGAAATGAAGGAACCACCGAAAACTTATGAGTCAATGGAACCTCAACATTACCATGCAGGTTTAAGCGATGGTAAAGTTTGGAAACTCCATTCTTGAAAAAAGACACGTTGGGTCGGTTTACATGTAATAAAGCACTTCCCAGCTGAAAAGAAAAATGGGTGTTTGATTTGTATTGCCAAAGCAAGCCTGCAGAAATATCTGCAAAATTGACTTTTTCGTTCATATCCGTAGTTGGCATACTTCCTGGCCCTCCTGGCCATTGTAGATTGTCTAAATCTATTTTTCTGTTTGCCAAACCAACATTGAGTCCAAGGGCAATGGAATGACGTGAATGATCCGGATTGCCCAGATTTTGAATAACCGATGTAGATAAGTTGATGGATTTATTGCTGTAATTAGCACTACCTGCATTATCCAGGACTCCAAAGGCTCCAATGCTAATCTTCCGAACGCTTCCTTTGGCAAATTTATAGTCGGCAGATACGACACTTGTATGATAGGCATTATTTTTAAGCAGAGATGCCCATTGATTTCGGTATTTTGCCCTGCATCTAAGCAAACCGTCAAAGTTGCCTGTTAAGGCAGGGTTAAAATAAAGGGGCATATTTTCCCATTGTGTAAAGACAGGGTCCTGGGCAAGGGATTTTGACTGAGCGATGAAAAGGAGTGTAAGGGCGAGTAGTATTGATTTGGTATTCATGTCAAACGAGTTATTTGGTATATCGTTTTATTTAGAAGTTGATGTCCCATTCGCTAAGCCTGAAATTATAATGAATATCTGTTTCATGTATTGCTGGTTACGGGCATGACTACCTTATTGACGCGCTTAGATGGCGGTTGGATGCTACGCAGGGTTATCTTTTTATTCTTTGTAATTTAACAGGGTTTTCATACTATCAATCGTTCCTCCTTTAAACTGTGCAATCAAGCTGTCACAATCACAATTCATTATTTGAAATTTATCAGTTTCGTCAAGTAAAAATGCATCTGGTCTTAAAAAAATGGTATCTGAAATTCTTTTTATGGTAGAAAACCCTTTGCCTTGAAGAAATAGAGAGTCTTTTTTTATTTCCCATTCTCCATGTTCAGTTAATGGATAAACTACATCTCCAGGTATGAGTTTTCTCAGTTTGCCAAATCTTGTTATTGAATATGTGCAATATTTTTTCTCATTAACGCACAGGAATAATGGTGTAGGGCCGTTACTAATTCCTTCATCATAAATCCACCATAACTTACATTCAAAACCTTTCAACCCTAAAATATCTTCTGATGGAGGTTTGCAACCAACACCGATACTCATTAAAATACCAATCATTAACATCCTGAAAGGTTTCATTTTTTCGAAAAAATAGCATTTGCTGAACTGGGGCCTGAATTTCGCATAGTTGGAGATAAATATGGTTGCCTAACTCCCCCCATCCTCAAAACCCGTTTTGTCACTACCTTTCAACAAAACAGGAGTTGCGTGAATCCAGTCAGTTTGGGCTGGATTCGCTAAAAAAGTAAGGGGAGTTGTTGAGCTCATTGAGCATTCTATAAAGCGTAAAAATAGCTCCAAAACTCTAATTTACAAACCCTCTGGCGGGGTTTTATGTTGGCCCAGCTTTTATGCCGGGCTTAAGGCATTCCGATAAAGTCGGGAAGATCGGGCTGGCTGAATGTATCTAATACCGGTGCGCTGCACCTCCGCCCTTTAATCCATTTTTGTGGCTACAAATGTTTCCGGGGCGCTGCCCCTTTGGGTAACTTGCGTACCTATCATAGGTAAATGTACGGAGGGCTCACTCCGCCGCTCATTCCACCGCTTCTTGTTGGCGAGGACGCCAACAAGGGAACAAATGCCCCCCCAAAAAAACATGAGCCATCCCTGGGTTAAAGAGGGGATGGCTCATGTAAAAATCCAAACACACACTCGTTTATTTCAATCCAATCCTTTCCCCGCCGCCGGCCTCTTGTTGTTTGAGGCGTTGGAAGGTTTCGAGGCCACATTCCAGGAATGCTTTGTACACTTTCGGGTCGTGACCGTTTTGGTAGTCGGTGGGTTTGTTGAGCAGGGTTTTGCCATCGTTGTGCATGAGCACGTAGTATGGCTGGGCGCTCACATCAAAGTTGTTCACCTGGAATGATGCCCATTTGGAGCCCACTGTGCGCAGTTTTTCGCCCGTTTTGGGGTCGAGCAGGTAGGCAAAGTCGTTGTCGGGGAACAGGCGCACTTTTTCATCCACGTAAAGCGATACCACGATGTAATCGTTCTTTAGATGATCCAAAATGCCGGGCAGGGGCCAAACGGTTTCTTCCATTTTGCGGCAGTTTACGCAGCCGTGTCCGGTAAAGTCTACAAACAAGGGTTTGTTTTCCAATTTGGCCACCGCCAGCGCCTCGTCAAAATCGTGGTAGCAATCCAGTCCGTGCGGACAGCCCGGGCCATCGTGGTGTTTGGCTTCGGTGTTTTTCTTGAAGCTGTAGTGCACCGGAGGCGCCAGGCCGCTGAGCAGCGAGAGGGATTCGTATTTCACCAATCCCCAGCCTACATAAGCCGCAAAGGCCAGGGAGGTGAAGGCCAGCGCCAATCGACCAATGCCGGGTTTGCTTTCGTTGCCTTTCCACCTGATGACGCCCAGTTGGTAAAGGCCGAGCGCCAGGGCGCAGATGACCCAGATGGCCATGAAGGCTTCGAATTTGAGCACACCCCATTGTTCTACCATGTCGGCGGTGCTCAGGAATTTGAACGCCAGCGCCAGCTCAAGGAGGCCGAGGGTTACTTTTACATTGTCCATCCAGCCGCCGGATTTGGGCAGGGAGTTCAGCCAGCCCGGGAACATGGCGAACAGACCAAAAGGCAGCGCCAGGCCCATACCGAAGCCCAGCATACCAATGGCGGGTTTCATGGGAATGAAGCCCAGAAATGCCGCGCCGGCATTGGTGCGTGCTGCTTCCACCAGCAGTGTGCCCACAATGGGGCCGGTGCAGGAAAACGACACCAATACGAGGGTAAAGGCCATGAAGAAGGTGCCAATCAGGCCACCGCGGTCGGCCATTTTATCACTTTTGTTGACCCAGGAGGAAGGCAGTTGAATCTCGTAAAAGCCAAAAAAGGAGAAGGCAAAAATGACCAGCAGCACAAACATGAGCAGGTTGAACCACATATTGGTACTCATTTCATTGAGTGCTGAAGGCCCGAGCAAAGAGGTAATGGCCGATCCGAGGATCACAAAGATCAATACAATACTGCCGGCGTAAATAAATGCGTTGCGCAGGCCTGCCTTGCGGTCTTTGGAGCGTTTCACGAAGAAACTTACGGTCATCGGAATCATGGGAAACACGCAGGGCGTGAGCAAGGCTATGAGACCGCCAATGAAACAAAGCAGGAACAGTGAAACCCAGGAAGCGCCATCGCTGCTGCCATCGGAGGAGGTATCGCCGCAGTTGCCTGCAAACTGGGCAGCGTTGATATCCGGGCGTTTGGAGTAGAAAAAGCCTTTGAAATTGGGGTCGTTGGGCGCCTGAGGCTGATCGGCTGGCGCCGGGCCGGCTACGGCTGCCGTATCGGTGATGGTTGGCGCGGGCGTTTCCGTAGCGGTGGCGGTGGTGGTTTCCGTTGCCGGGGTAGTAGCTGCCGGAGCGGATCCACAACCTTTGAGCGCAGGAATCTGGATGGTAAAATCTTCGTCTTTGGGCGGTTTGCAATGGTCGTCGTTGCAAGCCATGAAGTTTACGTAGCCGGAAATGGGTTTGGAGGGGTCTTTCACCTCAACCCGTTGGGTAAACACGGCTTTGTGTTTGAACTTGGTGAGCTGCATGTCGAACACCTTGTCGTGCACCTTAACAATGCCGCCGCTTTCCTTGGCTTTGCCAATCAGTTTGTAGTGCGGGCCTTCCTGAAAGGTAATGGAAGTGGCTACAGGACCTTCGTCGCTCTCCAGGAATTGCGAGTAGGTGTAATAACCTTCTTCGATGGTTCCGGTGAGGATGAGATCAACCTGGCAATTGCCGGCGTCTTTGGCCGAGAACGACCATTTGACGGGGCTTTGGGCCCAGAGGGAAACGGAAAAAACAGCTGCGAGCAGCGTTAACAAGGAGGTACGAATGCCGGTGCGCATATCTTAGATTGGAAAGGTGAATCAGTGTTTGGTATTGCAACCCTTGAGTGCCGGTACCGTAAAGGAGAAGGGTACTTCCCGGGGAGGCAGGCACATTTCGTCGTTGCAAACCATATAAGTAATGTATCCGGTGATGGGTTTGGAGGGGTCCAATACCTCAATTTTTTGGGTAAATATGGCTTTATGTTTGAATTTGGTGAGGGTCATCAGGAAAACAGGGTCGTGCGTTTTCACGATTTCGCCGCTTTCCACGGCTTTACCGATCAGTTTGAAATGTTCTCCCTGATTGAAGGTGAGAGAGGTGGCTACAGGGCCGTCTTCACTTTCGAGGAACTGGGAGTAGGTACACCAGCCTTCTTCGAGGGTGCCGGTGAGTACCAGATCGGCCTGGCAATTGCCGGCGTCGGTGGCGTTGAAGGCCCATTTGGTTGGGTTTTGTGCAGAAGCCGACAGGGTGAACAAACAAAGCAGGGCGGCAGACAGATGCAAGCGGTTCATACAGATCCAGATTTGAGATGAAGGGGTTTGGTTAAAAACGGCCACAAAGTAACAGCGAATAACAGCTGTTTGCCGCCGTCGACCTGGCTTTAAATGTATTTTAACCCCTAATTTGTCCGCCGGAAGCTATTTCTTAACAGATGGGAGTGTTTTAGTGTTTTGGTGTTTTGGTGTTTTAGTGTTTTGGTTTCAGACCTGTAAGGTTTCCAAAAACCTACGGTATGTACACAAGTATCATGTCTTTTTGGGATCCGTTTTCTCAAATATTCCCCCAACGCTACATCACGGCAACACCAAAAAACGGCGTAGCCGTGACATTCCAGTAGCCCAAAGGGCGATATGATATGATTATTGCGGCAGAACGGCGTAGCCGTGACATTGTTTTTTCTTTGATGACGTCCAAGCCAAAGCCCACAG
>DATGWL010000007.1:0-17233 GCA_035299505.1 Saprospiraceae bacterium
AAGCCGTCCACCGTAAGCCGTCCACCGTAAGCCGTCCACCGTAAGCCGTCCACCGTAAGCCGTCCACCGTCCACCGTCCACCGTATCATGCCACATCGTCGTTACAATCCACTTACAGATAGCTGGGTGTTAGTATCACCACACCGCGCAGCACGTCCCTGGCAGGGGCAGGTAGAAAAACTGCCCTCCGATAATCGTCCGAAGCATGATCCGGATTGCTATCTCTGTGCCGGGAATACAAGGGCTAATGGAGCGCAAAACCCTGATTATCCCGATGTATTTGTGTTCGACAACGATTTTGCAGCCTTATTGCCTCAGGCTGAGTCTGCAGGCGAAGGGCTTGCGGGAAGTCCTTTTTTTCGCTTCCGTCCGGAACGAGGACTGGCACGAGTAGTGTGTTTTTCCCCCAGGCATGATTTGACTATTCCGGAAATGGACCAACCTTCCATAAGGCGTGTGGTTGATCTTTGGATAGCAGAATATCAAACGCTCGGTGCAAAGCCTTTTATCCGGTATGTGCAGATTTTTGAAAACAAGGGCGCCATCATGGGTTGCTCTAATCCGCATCCGCACGGACAAATCTGGGCGCAGGAAAGTATTCCGGATGAGCCTTTAAAAAAGCAAAAAGCCCAGCTGCGATATTGGAAAAAACATGCCCGGACGATGCTCTTTGATTACCTCCAACAGGAGCTGACGCTACAAAACCGTGTGTTGTTTGAACTGGATCATTTCGTGGCATTGGTGCCTTTTTGGGCTGTTTGGCCTTTCGAGGCCATGATCCTGCCAAAACGCGCCATGGCCCGGATTACGGAAATGACGGAGTCAGAGAAAAGTGATCTGGCAGAAGCTTATCGGAGATTGACCGTAATATATGATAATCTCTTCGAAACTTCTTTCCCTTATTCTGCCGGTATTCACCAGGCGCCTACCGATGGCAAACCTCACCAGGAATGGCATTGGCATTTTGTGTTTTACCCACCTTTGCTCCGTTCTGCAACGGTAAAAAAATTTATGGTAGGGTATGAAATGCTAGCCAACCCCCAGCGGGATATTACCCCTGAAATTGCTGCCGATTGGCTCAGAAAAGCTGATCGGAAGCATTATAAGGAGGGCTAAGGCACAAAGATACTGAGCACTAAGGCGCAAAGGCACAAAGACACTAAGGCGCAAAGGCACTAAGTATAATGAAAATATACACTTAGTGTCCTTAGTGCCTTAGTGGTAAAAACCCTTCGCGCTCTTTGCGTACTTTGCGGTGAATCCCCCACTTAGTGCCCTTAAGTGCCTTAGTGGTGAAAAAAAACACTATTCGTGTCCTTTGCACCGGCGTTCACCCACCAAATCGTTCAAACGTTTTGCCGTCATACCGGATCACCCCCCGATCGTCGGCGCCAAACCAGATATTTCCCTGCTGATCCTCATAAATGAAAAAGACCATGGCCATAGGAGGGTAAACCGGCGCCATGAATTGTACGGGGCTATCCTCCACGATTTGATAAACTTTCATGATGTGGGTGCCTTTGTCGCTGCCGGCATACCAGATAATCCCTTTCCTGTCTTCATACACATACCCTGCAAACCCATCAAAATAGCGTTTGATTTTTTTCCCGTCAAAGCGGTACAAACCAGTGGCGCCAGCCATCCAGATATGCCCGTTACGATCAGTAATAACAGACCTTGTATTTGAAAAAGAAGTACCGTCCGCCTGCTTGAATTCGGTGAATTTTTGATGGTCATATATCCAAACCCCATCACCTGTGCCGACCCAAATATTGCCGGCCTTATCCTCCGTAATGCCATGCAGTTCGAACAATCGTTGATTGTTTGGCCCGGTTATTACTTGCATTCGATGCCCGTCGAAGCGGGTTAACCCTTCATTTCCGCCCAGCCAAATGTTCCCGGAATGGTCTTCAAATATCCATTCCACCCAGTTGTCTGAAAGCCCATCGCGGGTGGTGAAATGTTGGAACTCCTGCCCAGTATTGCGGTAAACTCCTCCGCCTATGGATCCAAACCAAACTTCTCCGCGGCGGGTTATCCGGCTGTTGAAGGTATGAAAACGCTGGAGCCGGTTCAGCAGCGTCATATTGGTAAATTCCTTGCCATCGTATCGGATGATACCTTGCCAACTGGCAAACCAATAATTCCCGTTGGCATCCTGACACATGCTCCGGGTGATGCTGTTTGGCCCGAATGGAGAAATTACTTCCCGGCTATCCACAAAATAGGAATCTGTCCCAAGCAGGGTGTCTGTTGGAGGCGGGGGCAGAACGATTTGTTCAGCAGGCTTTGCTACTTGTGATTGCCCATTACTTGTACAAGCCATTAAACCGCCAATGACCAAAATCAGGCTGAATACCGTAAATTTTGTGTTTAACATCCGGCCCGAAGTTTAATGCCATAAATCGTGTTGCCTACAACAACTACCTGAATATACATATTTTCTTCCTCCAGTTGAGCCGGCAACACCAGCTCCCAGCTTTTGCCGCCATCAGCTGAACGGGAAATGCCATCGGCATGACTACAAAACAGGTAATTGCCTGCACTTTCCAAGCCATACTTGCGTCCCATCATCAAACCTGCTTCCCGGCGTTCCCAGGTTTTGCCACCATCGGCGGTGAAGAAAAGCGAGGGGTCAAAGTTGGCCTCACGACCGTCCAATCGGAGTGCAGCAATGCCGCCGTTTACTTCTTTTAGTTGATAGGTACTGCCTTCATCTACCAGTACATTTTCCCAGGTTTTACCCTGGTCTTTAGAGCGAATAATCCCGCGACCGCCACTGGCCAGCACCATGGTTTCCGTAACGATCAGATTTGACGTATAATCGCTTACATACGGATGATCCCATGTTTGGCCACCATCTGTACTACGGTAAATGCCGCTGGACGCTGATACCAGAATAGCACCATCCGCCGTTTCTGAAACACCTGAAATCATTTTATCCGGTAGCGTCAGGTTCAAAGACTCCCATAAACCTGTGCCTGGTAACTGACGGTACAAACCCATCAATGAAACTGTAGCATAGCGACCTTGCCGACCACTGAATAAGTTGGTCACATTGTTATTGCCGAAGCTTTCACTGAGTTGCAGTGGTTCCCAGGGCGATTTGCCAGGTTTATTGCTGTGAAACACCCGGCTCCGATCTGTACCCAGGAAGATGTCGCCGTCAATAGACCACAGGTTTAACACGTTCAGCCCTTCAGGCATGGCATTGGGCAGTTGTTCCCAGTTGGCGCCGGCATCAGTGGAGATAACCAGTGTATTGGCTGGCACATCCAGGGAAGCCTGGCAAGCCGGAGCTGGGGTTGATTTTGGCGCCTGAGATGGCAGGTAACGATAGGCTGCAAATGCCAGCAGCAACGCAAAAGCAAAGTAACGCATGATGTTTTTTTGTTGTGGTGAAACTTGCTGCAAAAGTATTGGTCCCATATCCGGGAGCTGTTTTTGACCTGTAAAAGGATGTAACAGGCTTGTAAAAGTTGGTTTTTTTACCGCAGAGGCGGAGAGGGTTTTAGTGACTGCCAGTCACCCCGTCACTAAAACCCTCTCCGCCTCTGCGGTAAAAACCTCTCTCAAAAAACTCCAATCTCCATCCGGTATCCCACGCCGTGAACCGCCACAATCTGAACCGATTCATCGCCCTTCAAAAGTTTGCGCAGTCGCGATACAAACATATCCACGCTGCGTCCAACCAGGATACCTTCATCAGCCCAAACCTGATCCAAAATGGTGTTGCGCTCCAGCACCTGATTCGGGTGTTGTACAAACAGGTGCAGTAGCTTGGCCTCCCGGTAAGTCAGATGATGTTGCTCGCCGGCGCATTGAAGACGTTGATTGGCCACATCAAGTCTGGATTGACCAAATGATAGCCATGATCCTGTTTCTGCCCCGGATTCAACAACGGGAGATGTAGCCGGCGGCCATCGTTTTAAACCCAGGTAGTATAATACTGCCGCCAGAATGGCACTGATAATCCAGCCTGCCAGTGGCAGCGATTGCCGGGAGGGGGCTGGTGTCAGGAACGAAATCTGAAGGTTGTTGCAAAAGGCATCCATTTCTCTGGCCTGACAGGGCACACTTTGGTCTGGCGCAATATCAGCCTGGTTGTAGCCCAGCAGGATGGTATTGTCTGTACAACTCACCACGGATACATCGTACGGGGTGGAAATCTGGTGCTGTTTCAAAGAGGCATCGAGCAGGGCTGGCAACCGGTTGTAGTCAAAATTGCGTTCCAGCCTGATGAGCCAGGTATATAAGGCTGTTTGCTCCACTGGCGGGATCCGGCTGGTGCTGTCGCCCGCGGCCTGCAATAACAAGTGCGCCGTTCTGCGCAATGCCAGATTAACCTTGTCGGCAGGAGGAGCGCCCGGGGCTGCTGGCTCAGTGCCGGAAACATGCCAAACGAACTGCATGAGCAGAAAGCTCAGCACAAGCAACACAGAGAACAGACCAATATGTTTCAGCAAAACGCCCTTCATACAGCAATAAAAAATTTAGCAGCTACAGCAAAGGTAGCTGCCCCATACATGGTAGCTGTGCTAAAGAGGCTAAAACGATGTAACGGAAATGTAAAAGTGTGGTTACTCCCCTTGTTTAGCCCCTAAAATAATCTCTGTGGAAGCAAAACCTTCCGATTGTGCGAGTTCTGTTTTCACCCAGGCATTCCATTTGGCTTGCAGGGAAGGATCTTTGTACACCTCAGCATCGTATTCGTCTTGCTTGAGCATGAGCTCCTTACGAATCTCTGTCATAAGGGTTTCGTACTTGGCACGGTACAGATTATAGTTAGTGGCCTGCTCTGAAATGGCTTTCCTGAATTTCCGACTATAGATTTCTGCAATATCAAAGTGCAGTTGCTCATGTTGCAATACTTCCGCGTCGTTTTCCGATTTCTTAAAATAAGAATCATCGCAGGCAAAACGTGTTTCTATACTAATGGTAGTTTTTCCGCCCAGTGTATAGTCCTTAACCTTGGAATGGATCTGGTAAGCAGTGGCTGCCTGAAAAGGCCTGTTTTCTGTTGGCCCACGGAAGTTTTCTATTTTTAAGGGCCGGTTCGGGTGCCACAGAATGGTTTTTTCAAATTGTGCAGCATTGTCAATATGGTACACTTTGCCCCGAATCTGGTGACAACTGGAGCTTAAACCGGGCTTTTTGTGTTTGGTAAGTACAAAACAGTTGCCGCCCAGTTTTCTGGATTTTTCGGCCGCAAGCTGTACTACTGTTTCAAAATCGCAATCCACGGTAAAACCGGCGTCCCGGATGATGATATCTCCCAGGTAAACTTTGTTTTGCAGGAGGTTGCTGTCGGGGAGCAAGGCAAAAGCTTCATAGGGTTCAACCGTTGGATATTTGTTGAATGATGGACTTTTGGTAAGCTCCGTTTGAGGTGCGCAAGCCCCAAATATCAGGGCTAAAAAGAGTAGTTTTTTCATATGTTTGTATAGGTCTGTTATTCAAAAAGTTGCAAATGGTGTTTTAAACAGAGCATTGGGTTTTAAATATATATGGCTTCGGTCAGCGTCAATAATCCAGTTAAACCGCTTCAATACATCACTACCCAATATGCTGATGGATTGCTGCCCGATAGCGCCTTCAAAAAAGCCAACCGGCAGGTTTTCCAGCTTGGAATCGCCTAAAATAAAGCCCGGTAAGGCGCCTTTTTTAGTGGTTAATACATTGCCATATGCGTCAGAAAGTTTTTTCTCGCCGGTAATCGGGATGCGTTGTCCAAGTTGATGTGTTCTGACAAACTCATCGTCGAGCAGCACTGATCCCCCGTATCCTGTATGGATCAAAAAAGTGTGCGCAACGCTGTCTGTACCGAGCAAACAAATAGCGCGCAGGAACAACATATCATCCTGCACTTCCAACTTGAATTTCTGGTAGTGCTTCGTGTTTTTGGGGAGTTTATTCCGGGTTTTGAGCTCGTTTCGATCAAAATCTACCATAACTACCTGCCCTTCAAACAAATGTAGTCCGGCCTTCCCGTCTGTTTCCTGACCGGAATGTTGGTTTTTCCAGATGGTTAGATCGTTCAGCAACCATTTACCCACACGTAATTGATTGTGCTTGCTGAAATCGGCGGTATTGGCATTGCCACCCCAGCTTTGAACACTGTCTACCTGCCCGTCAAAGCGCAGACTTTTCATCTTCCTGGCGGCATCTTCCGTGATCGTAACATCAGACGCGGCAGTATGCAGCATCAGCCGGACCGTATCCTGCTGGTTTAGCAAGGCGGGAATTACCAGGTTGTTGTAAGCAGTAAGCTGGAAATGAATGGTTTGTGCGGGCTTTTTTTGTCCGTAAGTGGCTGTGAAACCTGTGCATAATACGGTGGCTCCAAGCAGGATTCTACATAGGATTTGCATGGTAGTTATTTGTGTTTGTGCGTTGAGTCGGTTGTTTTACAGGCGATTTTTGCGGCAGAGACGCGGAGGCACTTAAACTGAGAGTCTCACTCCAAGTGAGACTCTCAGTTTAAGTGCCTCCGCGTCTCTGCTGCAAAAATCCTCCTCTTCCTCCTCATCAATCCACCCTAAACGCATCCAAAACAGGCAATGCCTTGTGATTAAAATCAAATAATGCCTGGTTTTCCCAGGGGGAAGCATCTGAAGCCTGATTTCCTTTCCAGGCAATCAACTCGCCCCCCCAATAACAGAAGCCTGCCCCGCGCGCAAGTTCATCTACCATCATGGTCTTGATCTTCTGCATGAATTTCTTTTGCCCGTCTGCCGTTGCCGGGTACTGTGGCAAAATGAGCTGATCTTCCTGGCCAACAATATTATTCGTCCAGTCTGCCCATTCCAGGGTGAACGGGTATGCTGTTTCTGCCAGGATGATATCCTTTTTCTGGGCCTGACTGATATTATTCAGGATGGTTTTAGCCTCTTCAAGGTCTTTTCCATGCCATACAGGGTAATATGAAATGCCCATAAGGTCATAATCCAACCCTTTTACCTGATTGAAAAACCAGTTGGCATTACTTATACCCGCATAATGGATCATTATTTCAGCATTGGGCGCTGCCTGTCGTACGGCTTCAATACCGGCAGTCATTAAACTCCTGAACTGTGTGTAGTTGTTGTTAATATTCCCCTCCGGGAACAACAAACCGGCGTTGATCTCATTGCCAATCTGAACAATGTCAGGCTGTAGCGCTGTCATCACCAGGCTGGTGTAGGTTTTGACACTGTCCACTAAGGCATTGAAGGGAATGCCGGTCCATTGCGCAGGTTTTTGCTGTTTGCCCGGATCTGCCCAGGTGTCTGAATAATGGAGGGTGATCCAGGTTTTTAAACCGGCGTTTTTGATCCGTTGGGAAAAGATTTTAACCTCCTGCAGGCCGGAATGCTCATTGGCTGGGTTAACCCACAGGCGGAGCCGGATAGTATTTACGCCACTGTTTTTCAGCTGTGTCAGTGCATCTTGCGGAAAGCCACTGCCTGTAAAATATTGGGCGCCACTCTGCTCAATTTCCGGCAAACCGGACAAATCTACCGCCGAAACGGGATCTCTGGGCGTTTCCGGTGGAGTAGGGGTGGGGGATTCTGCTTTAGAGCAGGAGAATAAGAGGGAAAGGAGAAACAAAACGTTGAATCGATACATATCAGGCGACGTAACTTGAAAACGAATGTAAGCGTATGTTTCACTTTCTCGCAATTATTTTTTCATCAGCAAATTGCCCCAAAAAAATTTTGTAGCCAATCAAAGATTCCTGAAAATTACCCAATGACCCGCTCCCCCAATGACCCCTAAATGACTTCATCTAATAAGTCAACACTACCCCGGCACCCAGCCCCATATCGCTGTCGTAATGCGCGGATGCCGACAGGTATTTGCTAATAATGTACCTCGTTCCAATGGCATATTCCAAATCCGAATTGAACATGCCCCAAAGCCTCAAACGCCGGGTTACCGGAATATCCTCTCTCGACAGTTGCAAACGTGCGTAGCCTGTATGATCCACCCGCACATCAGCTACCAGAAACCAGGGCATAATATATTGAATGCCCAAGCATGCCACGCCACGCCGGTCTTTTGAATTAAACTGACCAAATAGGTTGCGCTCAGAATCGTTTCCTTCGCGGTATCGCCAGTCCCAGCCGCCATATGCCAGCCAAAACTGGTTCTTTCCGAGATAGCGTCCCAAATGACTCTCGGTTTCAAAACCCGTCGTGCGGTTATATCCTAATCGCCATTCAGCATCCAGTTTCCAACGGGTATTCATCCACTCCAGATGCCCATCGCTTCCGTTGCTTTCCAGGCCCAATTCGGCGCCCAGATAGAACCTCCGGTCGTCAGCATATACCTTTTTCAGTGCTTTGGCCGGATCAGGCAGCTGCGGATTGGGCGGAGTGTTCTCATACCGGAATATACGACCCATACCTGCCATCATATGGTAAAGAATGTGGCAGTGAAAAAACCAGTCGCCATATCCCTCCGATGCGTGAAATTCTATGGTGTCGGTTTCCATGGGCATAATATCCAGTACATTCTTCAACGGTGCATAATCCCCTTGCCCGTTCACGATACGGAAAAAGTGTCCGTGTAAATGCATCGGATGTCGCATCATGGACTGATTGCTTAGGATGATCCGGATATTTTCACCGGCTTTGATCCGGATTTTGTCGCTTTCTGAAATGGTTTTCTGGTTGAGCGTCCACACATACCGGTTCATATTTCCGGTCAATTCAAAATGTAAAGTGCGCACAGGTGCCTCTGGAAGGGTGGTTGGAACAGGTGAACGAAGCATGCTGTAATTCAGCGTGACTGGCGCCGACATGCCATGTTCCGAATGGCCGCCATGATGGTCCGAACCACCGGCCAACTCCGGGTACATCACCGCATTCATATCCATTTGCTGTAAACTCATTTGCATCCCCATGTCGTCCATCCTCCCGTCCAGAGTCATCATGTCATTCATCATTTTCATTCCTTCAAAATATTGCAACCGTGGCAAATCTGGTTGTGATACCAAGTGCCCTCGACCAAAAGCGAAAACGGCACTCCCGGTTCGATCTTCTGCTGTAGCTTTCCATTCATACATGCCGTTGTCTGGCAGCGATATCAGTACATCATATATTTCGGATACCCCGATCAAAAGACGATCAACCGAAACCGGCTCTACCTCCATTCCATCTGAGGCCACAACCGTAACCGGGCCTCCTGAAAATTGAAGCCAGAAGTAGGTGGAAGAACTGCCGTTAATTACCCGAAGCCGAATCGTGTCGCCTTTCTGATATTTTTCACGGCTTTCTCTAGTTTTACCGTTCACTGTAAACCGGTCGTACGCCACATCACTTACATCCATGGCGTGCATGCGCTTCCATTCGTTTTCCAGTTTGGCAGGAAAGTACCCCTGCACCAAGGCTTCGCCATAGCTTTGCACGGCGTTTTTACGGATCATATACCAATCCGTTGCATAGTGCAGGGATCTCTCTATCTGGTGCGGATTTTCATCGCTCCAGTCGCTTAACAACACAACTTCTTCTGCATATTTCGGCATTTTATGCCTCTTTTGGATCACGATGGCCCCGTACATGCCAACTTGCTCCTGCAACATGGTATGCGAGTGGTACCAGTATGTGCCGCTTTGCCTGAGCACAAACCGGTAGACATGCGTGCTGTGAGGCGGTATGGGCGCTGTAGTCAGGTACGGCACACCGTCCTGTTCATTCGGCAGGAGCAGCCCGTGCCAATGGATTGATGTTTCGTGGTGATGCAACCTGTTGTGTACATGCACTTCCGCCGTGTCGCCTTCCGTAAAATAGAGCGTTGGCATTGGAATACTGCCATTCACAGCAATGGCTTTACGAGCTTTGCCGGTGTAATTCACCAGGGTATCTGCCACATAAAGGTCGTACCGGACCAGTTGTTGCGCCATGGCCAAATGGCCATAGCTCAACAACGTGATTAAAATCAGTTTTTTCATTTTTATGGATGTTTTTTGTCGGAAACGCTTCCACATGTCAGCATTTGTGCACCATAATATGGATTCCGGATCGTGGCATCCTGACTCAGCCAATAGGCTTTTTTCATCGGGCAATACTGGTAATATACGGTTCGCTGAATGCCACCTTTACTTTTAACTATTTGCCACACACTGACCGACAAAACAGCGAAGACTTTACGTTGTGTATTCAGATCAGTGGTAGCCGCGATGTTTTTGGCAGATTGCAGCAGCGGCGCATATTCCTGTCCGCCCCACGATGTTTCCAGCATTTGCTGCAAGGCCGCAGCCTGTACTGCTGCCGCTCTGCTGTCGGAACTCACCAAAGCGTCTTTTACCTGAATATACTGTTGAAACAGCAATTCTGTGCTCTGTGCGGTGGCAGCAAAACCAATTAAAGTAGCCGCCAGAAAAGAAATCAAAGTTTTCATAGCTTAAATTGTTAGACGTGAACCCTGATTGCTCAGGAAAAATAAGTTTAACCCAAATGCCCACCCAAATGACCCCTAAATGACCTTTCAAATGACCACCCAAATAACCCCTAAATGACCTTTCAAATGACCACCCAAATGACCCCTAAACCACCTGCTCCGCCTTAAATCCCGCCTTTTCCACTACATCTTCAATGGCTTCCGGAGAAACTCCGTTGGCGGATACCGTCAGGATTTTATCCTGGCTTTTGGTGTCAACCACCCATGAGCAAACCCCATCCGTTTTATTCAGAAATGGTTCTACTGCCGCGACACAGCCTCCACAGTTGATGTTGGTTTTAAACTGGTAGGTTTGAGGCGTCTCGCTGTCTGGCTGTACAACGGTATACCCCGCTGTTTCAATGGCTTTTGCAGCTTTTTGCAGATCGCTTTCTTCTCCGAATTCGAGGGTAACTGTGCCGGAAGCAATTTCCTTCGTAGAAATGCCCGCTACTTGTTGCAGGGCGTTGCGTACACGCATCTGGCAATGTGCACTTTGCATGTCGGGGACGGACAATGTTGTCGATTTCATAATTTGATATTGTTTAATTGTTGAAACAAAGTTCTGGCCGAAACCGGCCCGAACTGTTACACCATTTTGGGTTTGACTTACATGATTTTGGGGGGTATTGTTGGGGGGGCAGGCAGTCTCTGCGACAATAATTTACTTCATCCACTTGATTCTCAGTGAGTTGCTTACCACGCTTACGCTGCTGAGTGCCATTGCGGCACCGGCCAGCATGGGATCAAGCAAGAAACCGTTTACTGGATAAAGGATACCTGCCGCGATTGGGATACCTATGATGTTGTAAATGAAAGCCCAGAACAGATTCTGGCGAATGGCAGCTACAGTTTGTTTAGACAACCGGATGGCATGGGGTATTTTGGTCAGATCTGAGGAAATTATCGTAATTTTTGCCACATCCATGGCAATATCACTCCCTTTGCCCATGGCTATGCTAACATCTGCCTGTGCTAATGCAGTACTGTCGTTGATGCCATCGCCAACCATGGCTACTTTCTGACCTTCCAGTTGAAGTTGCTTAATGAAGGCTGCTTTTTGCTCTGGCAGCACTCCGGCTTTATACTGCGTAATGCCGGCAGCTTGGGCCACTGCCTTTGCGGTGGCTTCCTGATCACCTGTGAGCATATAAACCTGAATTCCCTGTTGATGCAACTGCCGTATTGCCTCCCGTGAGCCTGGTTTTATTTGGTCCGCAATGGCCAGGACCGCAAGCGTTTTTTCACTATTGGCAAACCAGACTACAGTTTTGGATTCCTGACTCCAGGCTTTACTTTTATCTTTTAAAGCCTGACTTGTGGTTATTCCGTGTTTTTGAAGCAATTGTTCGTTGCCAATGAAGTAGGTGGTGCCAAGCAATACTCCTTTAGCTCCCATGCCTGTTATACTGTCAAAATTCGTTACAGGTATGCTCTTGGATCGGTCCAGAAAATGAACTACAGCATCTGCAAGGGGATGCTCTGAATGGAGCTCCAGATTATACAGGATATCTTTCAGCAAATTAGATTCTTCAGCCCAAAAACTATCCGTAACCACCGGCTTCCCTTCTGTAATAGTGCCTGTTTTATCCAACACAACCGTTGTCAGATGTCGGGCAACTTCAAGGCTTTCAGCATCCTTGATAAGAATGCCCTGTTCAGCGCCTTTACCTACGCCTACCATAATGGCTGTTGGGGTAGCTAATCCAAGAGCACACGGACAGGCAATGACCAAAACGGTAACCATAGCCATCAAACCTTGCGTAAATCCGTGCTCGCCACCCAACCAATACCAGGCGCCAAAAGTTACCAGGGAGGTGAGAATCACCACGGGTACAAAAACGGCAGCGATTTTATCTACCATTTTTTGAACAGGAGCTTTACTGCCTTGGGCCTCCTGCACCATCCGGATAATTTGCGCCAAAAGAGTTTCCGCCCCCACTTTTTCGGCCCTATACAGGAAACTTCCTTTCTGGTTGATGGCGCCGGCAAATACTTCCTGATTTTCTGTTTTTAGTACTGGCACTGGTTCTCCGCTTAACATACTCTCATCCACATAGGATTGGCCACTGGTTACAATGCCATCTACAGCAATTTTTTCTCCTGGTTTTGCCAGCAGGGTTTGTCCCTTCTGTACCTGTTCAACCCCAATAGTTTGTGTACTGCCGTCGGCCTGTACCAGCGTAACCAGTCTGGGCTGTAATCCAATCAGCTTTTTGATCGCTGAAGAGGTGTTTCCTTTGGCTTTCTCTTCCAGATATTTGCCTAACAAAATAAATGCGATTACAACCGAAGCCGCTTCGAAGTACACATGTCCGTGCAGACCTCTTTCATGCCAATACGCTGGGAACAGGGTGTTGAAAACGCTGAATCCGTACGCTACACCTGTACTTAAGGCCACCAGGGTATCCATGTTGGCTGAACGGTGCCGTGCCTGTTTCCATGCATTCACAAAAAAATCCCGACCCAGCCAAAGCACAACAGGGGTACTGAGTATCCACATGATTTCGTTGGCATATGAAAGGTCCATAAAGAACATTCCAATTACAACAACCGGAATGGATAAGACTATAGCCAGGATAGTCTTTCGTTTCAGGGTCTGAAATTTTTGGTGCTGAAGCTCTTCCAGAGTAGTGTCTTGCGAGGATGCGGAATCTATAAACAGGTCATATCCAATGGATTGTACAGCTTTTTTGAGGTCTTCAACTTTTACCTGATTGGGTAAATATTCTATCGAAACCGTAGACGCCGCAAAATTCACACTGGCAGTTACCACTCCCGGCTGGGCCTGAAGAATACTCTCCACACTTACTGCACAAGCGGCGCAGCTCATCTGCAAAACGGGAATAGTCTTTTTAATCGTGGTAACGCCATATCCTAAATCCCGGATAGCTTTTACGGCCTCCGCCAGAGCATCCTGCCTGGCTGGCGTAATGATGGCCCGCTGATTATTTAGTTCTACCTTATGGGAGGCCACAGCAGTAACCTGCTGAAGACCACTATCTACAATCAGTGCACAATGTTCGCTTTCCACACCTTCCAGGGGAAGATAAATCGGTGTTGCTGGTTCTTTTGACATATCAGGAATATTTAATTCACTGCAAAAGTGCCGCAACACCGGGCATCAGCCGTTACACCATTTCTGGGAAGACTTACAGGATTTTGGGTTTCCTATACTTCATCCAACGGTTTCCGTTTTTCCAGCCGGATTCGTTTAAAATAACTGGGGGTCAAGCCGGTTACTTTTTTAAACTGATTGCTCAAATGGGCAACACTGGAATAATGCAGTTGATCGGCAATTTCACTCAGTGATAGCTCATCGTAGACCAATAACTCCTTTACCCGTTCAATTTTTTGGGCTATGTAATATTTTTCTATGGTGTTGCCTTCTACCTCCGAAAACAGGTTGGATAAATAGTTGTACTCATGGTGTAAATGCTGAATCAGGTAGTCAGACAAATTGGTACTGAGTTCATTGTCGTTGCGGTGTACCAACTCTATGATCAGGGTTTTGATCTGTGCAATTAATCTGCTTTTTCTGTCATCTATCAAGGCAAAACCAAGCGGAATAAGGGCTTTTTCGATGGCATCTTTTTCCTGGCCAGACAAGTCATGGTCAAAGGTTGCCTCTCCAAGCTGAAGGCTATTCGGGGGCAAACCAATTGCGTTCAGCGTGTCTCTTACTGCCATGATACAACGGTTGCAAACCATGTTTTTAATGAAGATTGTTGCCATGGAATAGGATTTTTATCTTAGAAACCGGTTTAAGTTAGATCCAACGTCGCTCCCGGAAGCGCCTGGTCGTCTGCCAAATTTCCAGATGCTTTTTGTGTAAGATGCTCCAAATCATCCAGCCAGGTTCGGGCATGAGGAAAATCAGGGCAAAGCTTCAAACATACTTGCATGGAGGAAATGGCTTGTTTCCATTGTTTCATTCTGGCCTGAATTAACCCGAGATTATACCAAACCTCGTCCAGATCGCCACGCTTTTGGAGGGCTGTTTTAAGCACTTTACTGGCTTCGTCAAGCCTTTCCTGATTGCTCAGGGCAACTGCCAGAAATACATAAGGATATGTTTCTTCCGGCCGAAACGCGATCATTTCCTCGAAGGCCGAAATGGCCTCGCTCAAGCGTCCGGAATCTTGATAAATCATCCCCCTGCGCAAAGGAAGCAGGTGCTGAGATGCCTTGGGAATGGAATCTGGGTTCACTCGATCCAGCTGGATCAGTGCTTTGGTGAATTGCCCCGTAAGCCGGAGCTGTTCAGCATATGCCATCAGGTTTTGTGCACTTGGGTCTGCTTGAATCACAGCCTCCCAGGCCCTGGCACTGGAGAATGACCAGTTGGAAGTGCTGTATTGAATGGCTAGCTTTTTATAGGTTTCTGACATTGATTGGAATGTCTGATTTTAGAATCAAAATTAAGCACATTTTTTCGCCCCTGCCACTACTCCCCCGTGAAAACCCCTGATTTCTCAAACCCGTAGTTCTGCGCTTACCCCACAGGCTCCCTCACCGGCACCTTTGCTGAAAGAGTTTTATAGTCTTCAGTCTTCCGTTAACCAATCCTGATGTATCCTGTGGGTAATTATTCCTTGGCCACCGGCCCTTCGCACACACACGCTTTTGATCAAGATTCTGCCCTGAAATGCCTGAGAACCGTAGCCCGGCACCACGGCAAAAGTTTGTCGCTCCAGGCGCTCCGACTCAAAAACAAATCTGGCGACGAACAGATTTCCCTGCGCAACATCGCCGAAACGGCCGAACAGTTTGGCTTCCGGGCGCGATGCGTACAAATGGACTTTGCTACCCTGGCTAAAAATGCTCCTTTCCCCTGCATTATCAAATGGAACGGACACGGATTTGTAGTGGTAACAGCTGTGGTACAAAATCAAATTGCTATCGGCGTGGAAAAAGATTCCGTAACGGTTTCTGCCGGCGAATTTTGTAAAAATTGGCTGCAAAACGGCCAGGCAGATGGCGCCGTACTGCTTCTGGAAGCCACACCGGAGTTCTACAATGACCCTGGAGAGGAGGATGAAAAACAAACCGGCAGCTATGCCTGGTTGTATGGCTACATCCGCAAACACCCCAAATTGATTCGTCAACTGGGTATTGCCATACTCGTAGGTACCATCCTGAAACTCCTGCCGCCCTTCCTCACGCAGTCTATCGTGGATGTGGGGATCAACAACAGCAACATGGATTTTATTTACCTGATCCTGTTCGCACAGTTGATGCTGATGGTAGGCCGCAATTCGCTGGAGGCCATTCGCGGATGGTTGCTCCTGCACGTGAGTACCCGCGTGGGTATTTCCCTGCTCACTGATTTTATTGCCAAGGTGATGCGTCTGCCTATGGCTTTTTTCAATGAGAAATCACTGGGCGATGTGATGCAACGCGTGGAAGACCAAAAACGGATCGAAACATTTTTGTCTACCCAGTTATCGGCCATCCTTTTCTCCCTGGTGAATATCGTGATTTATACGGCCATTTTTGCCATATACGATGGGGTAATCTTCAGCATATTCCTGGGCTCTACCTTGCTGTATCTGGGCTGGATCAGCCTGTTCATGGGTAAAAGACGCGATCTGGATGCCAAACGATTTGAAATGGCTGCTGAAGAACGAGATAAGCTGGTGCAAATCATGCAAGGAATGCCGGATATCAAACTGGCCAATGCCGAAATGCCGCGCCGCTGGGACTGGGAACTGCTTCGCGCTAAATTGTTCCGCCAACAAATGAAAAGCCTGTCGCTTTCCCAAACCCAGCAAATTGGCGGCCTTATCATCAACGAAACCAAAAACATCCTCATCACCTTCCTTTCAGCTAAAGCAGTGCTTGACGGACACCTTTCTCTGGGCGCTATGCTCGCTGTACAGCAAATGCTCGGTCAAACCAATTCTCCCATTGAGCAATTGGTGAATTACATGCAACAATGGCAGGATGCCAAACTGAGTATGGAACGCCTCAATGAGGTACACCAGATGCAGGACGAAGAACCGCAGGCACAACAAAAAATCCACCACCTGCCCGAAGAAAAAAACCTGGTATTGCGCAAAATCAGCTTCAAATACCCCAGAACCAATACTAAAGTGCTGCGCGATATCAATTTATACATCCCTGAAGGAAAAACCACTGCCATCATTGGTTCCAGCGGCAGCGGCAAAACCACCCTGCTGAAAATGCTGCTCAAATACCACGATCCAAGCTCTGGCGAAATGCTGGTAGGAAACACCGATTTGCGCAATATTTCCAGCCACGCCTGGCGTAAACAATGTGGCGTAGTTGCTGCCGATGGGTTTGTTTTCTCCGACACATTTATGCAAAACATTGCCATGGGCGACGAACAACTGGACTTCGAACGGGTCAAACAGGCAGCACGGGTTGCCAACCTGCACGAGTACATCGAAAGCTTGCCCATGGGCTACTATACCACCATCGGGAAAGAATACAATGGTCTGAGTTTGGGACAAAAACAACGCCTGCTCATTGCACGGGCAGTATATAAAAACCCGGAATACCTGTTCCTCGATGAAGGCACTAATGCCCTGGATACCCAAAACCAAAACCAGATCATGCATAACCTGAAGGAATACTTCAAAGGAAAAACGATGGTGGTAGTGGCACACCGACTCAGCACCATTCGCCATGCCGACCAAATTGTAGTCATAGAAAAAGGCAGTATCGTAGAAAAAGGCACACACGAAGAACTCATCGCCCTCCAGGGACGCTACTACGAACTTCTCACCTCACAACTCGAAATGGCAGCTTAAGCGACTTCCTTCATACAACGGCGGCTAAACCCGCC
>DATGWL010000008.1:0-32809 GCA_035299505.1 Saprospiraceae bacterium
TTATTGGTCATTGGAGGTCATTTAAGGGTCATTTATTGGTCATTGGAGGTCATTTAAGGGTCATTTATTGGTCATTGGAGGTCATTTATTGGTCATTTAAGGAGTCATTTAATCAACATGGATTGTCATCCAGAGCGTAGCGAAGGACCTACACAAGCCAGGTTATTCGGGTAAATCTGGCCAAGGCATCTCGGGAACCGGGCTTGTGTAAGTCCTTCGCTACGCTCTGGATGACAATCCATGTTGATTAAATGACTCCTTAAATGACCAATAAATGACCCTTAAATGACCCCAATGACCCCAATGACCTCAAATGACCCCAAATGACCCCAATGACCCCAAATGACCCCAATGACCCCAATGACCCTAAATGACCCCAATGACCTCAAATGACCCCAAATGACCCCAAATGACCCCAATGACCTCAAATGACCTCAAATGACCTCAAATGACCCCAAATGACCTAAATGACCTTAAATGACCTTAAATGACCTACATGACTTTTACTACCTTTGCCGCAAATCCTGTATGATGCGCATTTTCTTCCTGATGCTGTTCTGGATGGCCTGGAACTGTATTTCTGCACAAACCACCACTCCGGCAGTTGATTCCACCCGGGAACGTCCGGCATTTATCATTACCGACCCCAAAGAGGTTGCCAATCATGAAGGCGAACTCATTTCCATTGAGGGCTGTATCGTTAAAGCCAGTTTCAACGAGCGACTGAAAGGCAAACCCATTTTCCTCGATATGTTTGCCTCCTACCCCAACAACCTGTTTTCCGTTGTTATTTGGGAATCCAACCAGGCCGAGTTTCTTCCTGCGCTGGAATACAACCAAAAAACAGTGCGCATCACAGGTCGCCCCATGCGCAAAAAGAATCAGGAACGCCTCAGCATCGAACTGCACAACCCCAAACAAATCACCATCCTGGGCCCCTGCAAATCCTAATAACCGTCAACCGTAGGCCGTCCACCGTCAACCGTAATCATGTTTATATCAGGCATTCAACAAATGGGCATCGGCGTGAGCCAGGTGCATGAAGCGTTTAAATGGTACCGCCAGCATTTTGGCATGGATGTACCAATTTTTGAAGAGGCTGCCGAAGCCGGACTGATGCTGCCGTACACCGGCGGCCAGCCACAATCCCGCCACGCCATTCTGGCGCTCAATATGCGCGGCGGTGGCGGTATGGAAATCTGGCAGTATACCGGCCGCACCCCCATGCCCCCAGCATTTCAGCCGCAACTGGGCGATCTGGGTATCAATATCTGCAAAATCAAATCGGCCGATGTGCAGGCATCTTTCCAATACCTGCGCAAACGCGGCGTCAATATTTTATCCAACCCGGCAGCCCGCCCCGATGGCACAGAACACTTTTTTGTAAAAGATCCCTGGGGCAATACCTTCGAAATTGTGGGCGCTACCAACTGGTTTGCCGATTCCGGAAAACTCCACACCGGCGGCGTGTACGGCGCATTTATTGGTGTGTCTGACATAGATCGCGCCATCATATTCTACGCAGAAATTCTTGGCTACCAAACTGTTGTGTACGATCAAACAGAAGATTTTGCCGATATGCATGGTGTAGACGGCGGCTTTGGACGCTACCGCAGGGTATTGCTGCGCCATGCCGAAAAACGCCAGGGCCCCTTCAGTCCGCTGCTCGGCGACACCGAAATAGAACTGGTACAAAGCCTGGAACGCAGTCCGCGCAAGATTTTTGAAAACCGCTACTGGGGCGACCTCGGCTACATCCACTTGTGTTTCGACATCACCGGCATGGCTGAGATGAAAAAAATGTGTGCAGAAAAAGGCCACCCCTTCACAGTCGACAGCAGTGGCTCTTTTGATATGGGCGAGGCGGCCGGATATTTCTCCTACATTGAGGATCCGGACGGCACCCTCATTGAATTTGTGGAAACCCACAAAATTCCGATCCTGAAAAAACTGGGCTGGTACCTGGATTTGCGCAAACGCAGCAATCCGGCAAAGCCATTACCCCGATGGATGCTGAAAATGTTGGGGATTAGCAAGGTGAAGGACTGAGCATTTTCGATTAACGATTGGGGGCGTTGCGATTGATATCACAAAATACCAACCGCAACGCCCCCAATTGGAAATCGATAATCCCTACCCTTCTACAAGCGTCCCCACTGCCTTACCTAATACAATATCCGGCAGATTGTCGGGTTGGTTGATGTCGAATACGATGATCGGCATATTGTGTTCCTGACACAAGGTAAAGGCTGTCATATCCATCACCTCCAGCCCCAGGCTGATCACTTTGGCGAAGGTGAGGTGGTCAAATTTTACAGCCATCGGATCTTTTTCCGGATCGGCCGTGTAGATACCGTCCACACGGGTTCCCTTCAGGATAGCATGAGCGCCTATTTCGTTGGCGCGCAGGGCCGCAGCTGAGTCGGTAGTGAAAAATGGATTACCCGTACCGGCTGCACAGATTACCACGCGTCCTTTTTCCAGGTGCCGGATAGCTCTCCTGCGAATATACGGCTCTGCCACACTTTCCATTTTCAAGGCCGTCATGAGGCGGGTTTGCACGCCAATGCTCTCCAGAGCGCTTTGCAGGGCCAGGCCATTTATTACTGTAGCCAGCATACCCATATAATCGCCGGTAACGCCCTCAATACCCGTACCATCGGCCTGAATGCCCCGAAAAATATTCCCTCCTCCAATCACCACCGCTATTTCCACGCCCATATCGCGCAATTGCTTGATTTGCAGGGCATAATGCTGTAACATGTCAGCAGTAATGCCAAATTTTTGTTGCCCCATCAGACTTTCGCCGGAAAGCTTGAGGAGAATACGGTGGTATTTTAATGCGCCCATAGGATCGTTTTTGATTATGGCCGCGAAGGTCGGAAAAAAAAGCGAAACGATTGTAACGATGAACGATGGACGATGGACGATGGACGATGGAATTTGTGGGTATTTAAAGCAAAGTGGGTTGTCACCCCGAGTACTCGGGGTGACAACCCACGATTGATATCGTCCATCGTTTCATCGTCCAACGTCCATCGTTCATCAAAACGCCTCCCCCAGGGTTACATACATCCCATTATTGCCTTTGCCTTCACCAAAACCATAGTCCAACCGGAGGTGAAGTTTTTGTCGGCGATCAAATTCTACTCGAATACCGGCGCCGCCGTTCGGACGGAGGTGGGGTTTTTCGTTTGGCTGCCCAAACACGGTGCCCGCCCCGGCAAACAATACGCCCTTAAACCGCCAGTAAATCTTAAATCGGAATTCTGCCTGAGCCAAAACCAGGTGCCTGTCGCGATATTTACCATCCGGGTAGCCGCGCAAACGCCGTTGGCCGCCAATTTGCGGGAACTGGAAAAAGGGCACATCTCCTGCCGTAAAAATACCGATAGCATTGACGGCCAACACATTATGCCTACCAATCGGAAAATATTTGGCAACATCCAGCGAACAGCGGGCAAACAAAAAATCACTGCCTGTAAGCTTGTGTTCGCCGGTTAAAGCAAATTCTGCCAGCAGGCCGGTTCGTGGAAAAAAGGCGTTATCCCGGGAATCAGCTATCCAAACCGGCCCCACCGATGAGGTTACCCCTCCCCTGGCGCCTGGCACCAAGCCCTGTTCAATCAGTCCGCCTGAAGTGGAAGAAGCAATGGTATAGTCGTCCAGATAAAAACGAATACCCACCAGGTGCTTGGATTTCACCTTGGTAGCAGCAGTCACCCGCACGCGCGGGTATCTGGCCGTATAGGTTTCAACATAATCGTTTGGAATCTTGTTTCCAATGCCAAAATAACGGTACAAATACCTGTACCAGCCAATTTCGCCGTACACCCGCCAGCGGTTTCTGTTTCCCAGAAAGCTAAACGGGAAATAAATCTGAAGCTGTTTGTTTTGGGTATAAGAGGCGTTAAATGTCAGACTGGAACGCCGAGGTCTGGTAGGAAAGGTAATGATGCCTGCCAAACCAGCCCCCCAACGTGTATCCGGAGTGAAAAACACCAGTGGCACTCCTAAAACGGTAATAGTAGAATCGCGACGCGATGCTTTGGGTATGGAATCCCTGCCAATCACCTGAGCAGACGCCTGGCTGCCCCAGAACAGGAGAATTAATGGGAGCAGAAGGTAATAAAGGCGATTCATGCGCTGACCACAAAGGTCGGTAAAAAATCAGGCTTTGGTATGGTATGGATTCAACTTGGAATAAATCCGCGAATCCAGAAACTGTCCATCGAAATAGAAATTCTCCCGAAAATAGGCTTCCTGCACAAAACCGTGTTTTTCCAGCAGTTTCCCCGAGCCTTCATTTTCCGGATCGGTATTGGCCTCAATGCTGTGAAAATTCATTTCCCGAAAACAGTATTCAATAGCAACTCCCATGGCTTCATCCATAATGCCTTTGCGCCAATACGCCGAGCTTAGTGTATAACCGATTTCCACCCGGTGATTTACCTTGTCCATGCGCCAGAAACCCAGGGTGCCAATCAGCTGGTCAGGGTTTTCTTTCAGACAAATGGCCCAGTTCACCGCTTCGTTTTGGGCAAAGCCCTGGATATAAGATTCCACATGCTGCTCAGCCTCGCTGATATCCTGCATGGGTTTCTTGCCTATATACCGCATCACTTCCGGATCAGAACGCATGCTGAAGACAGCCGCGGCATCGGAAGGGAAAACTTCCCGCAGTATGAGGCGCGGGGTTTGGAGAGTTGGGAAGGTGGTGAATTGGATGGTGAGCATGGTATGTTACATATTCCTCCGGTACTGCCCGCCTACCTCATACATCGCATTGGTAATTTGCCCCAGCGAACAAACCTTCACTGCTTCCATGAGTTCTGCGAAAATATTACCGTTTTCCACCGCCGTGCGTTGCAGCTTGCGAAGTGCCGCCGTAGCCTGCAACTCATTGGCTTTGTGCAGGTTCTGCAGGGTTTGGATTTGAGCCTCTTTTTCCCATTCTTCCGCACGAATTACCTCTGCCGGCAAAATAGTCGGTGAACCGTCTTTACTCAAAAAGGTATTCACCCCGATCAAGGGCAATTCGCCGGTGTGCTTGAGGGTTTCGTAATACAAACTCTCTTCCTGGATCTTGCCACGCTGATACATGGTTTCCATGGCGCCCAATACCCCGCCGCGCTCCGTAATGCGGTCGAATTCCATCAGCACGGCCTCTTCCACCAGATCGGTCAGTTCCTCAATGATGAAGGAACCCTGCAGCGGGTTTTCATTTTTGGCCAGTCCTAATTCCTTGTTGATAATCAACTGAATAGCCATGGCCCGGCGCACCGACTCTTCCGTAGGCGTGGTAATGGCCTCGTCGTAGGCGTTGGTGTGCAGGGAGTTGCAGTTGTCGTAAATGGCGTACAGGGCCTGCAACGTTGTGCGGATATCATTAAACGCAATTTCCTGCGCGTGCAGGCTGCGTCCAGAGGTCTGAATATGGTACTTGAGCATCTGACTGCGCTCGTTGGCGCCATACAAACGCTTCATGGCCTTGGCCCATATTCTGCGCGCTACCCGACCAATCACGGCATATTCCGGATCTACGCCATTGGAGAAGAAGAACGACAGGTTGGGCGCAAAATCGTCCACATTCATGCCCCGGGAACGGTAATACTCCACAAACGTGAAGCCATTGCTCAGGGTAAATGCCAGCTGCGATATCGGGTTGGCGCCGGCCTCGGCAATGTGGTACCCGGAAATAGACACCGAGTAGAAATTGCGCACCTTATTCTGAATGAAATATTCCTGCACATCGCCCATTACCCGCAGGGAAAACTCGGTGCTGAAAATACAGGTATTCTGTGCCTGGTCTTCTTTCAGGATATCCGCCTGCACCGTGCCACGAACTGATTGCAAAGCCTTGGCTTTCAACTCATTGTATACTACGGGTTCCAGAATTTCATTGCCGGTTACGCCCAGCAGCAATAATCCCAGGCCGTTGTTGCCTTCCGGCAATTCACCGTGGTAACGGGGCCTTTCCATGCCGCGGGACTCGTATTTTTCTTTGAGTTTGGCTTCCACCAAATGCTCCAAGCCATGTTCCCGGATATATTTTTCGCACTGCTGGTCAATTGCAGCATTCATGAAAAAAGCTGCAATGGTAGCCGCCGGACCATTGATGGTCATGGACACAGAGGTCTTTGGATCGCAGAGATCAAAGCCGGAATAGAGTTTTTTGGCATCGTCTAAGCAGCACACGGATACGCCGGAGTTGCCCACTTTGCCGTAGATATCCGGACGGTAATCCGGATCTTCGCCGTACAGCGTTACGGAGTCGAAAGCTGTAGACAATCGTGCGGCCGGCAAGCCGGCAGAAACATAGTGGAAGCGACGGTTGGTGCGCTCCGGGCCACCTTCGCCCGCAAACATGCGCGTGGGATCTTCTCCTTCGCGTTTGAAAGGGAACACCCCGGCGGTATACGGAAATTCTCCGGGCACATTTTCCTGCAAGCTCCAGCGCAAAATCTCGCCATAATCTGCCCATTTTGGCAGACACACTTTCGGGATTTTCAAGCGACTAAGGCTCTCTGTTTTGGTTTCTACCTTGATTTCCTTGCCGCGCACGAGGTAGATGTATTGATCAGCAGCGTATTGACTTTTCTTTTTTTCCCAGCCTTCCAGAATACGCAGGCACTCGCCGTCGAGGTCTTTTTTTACCTCGGTGATCAGCTTGTTGAGGTGCTCCACCAGCACGGCGTCTTTTTGGGCATCCAGCGATTTTAGCGTGGTTTCGTACCCGAACCAGCGCCTGGCCATGGCCACCTGCTTATCTACCCATTCGTCGTATTTGCGGTTATTTTCGCTGATTTCACTCAAATAACGCACCCGGGCAGGCGGGATGATGTACACCTTTTCCGATTCGCCGCTGATCAGTTTATGGCCTGAGAGCAACGCCGGATTGCATTTTTCGGCCAGCAATTCCATGATGCGCTGGTAAAGCTGGTTCACACCGGGGTCGTTGAACTGGCTGGCGATGCAGCCGAATACTGGCATATCGTCTACCTGTTTATCCCAGGCATTGCGGTTGCGCTGCACCTGTTTGCGTACATCACGTAAGGCATCCAGGGCGCCGCGCTTATCGAACTTATTGATGGCGATTACATCGGCAAAATCCAGCATGTCAATCTTTTCCAACTGGGTGGCGGCCCCGAATTCCGGGGTCATCACGTACAGCGACACATTGGAGTGATCAATGATTTCGGTATCGCTCTGACCAATACCGGAGGTTTCCAGCACAATAAGATCAAACCCGGCCGCTTTCAGGATTTCCACCGCTGATTGTACGTATTTCGACAGCGCCAGGTTGCTTTGGCGCGTAGCGAGCGAGCGCATGTACACGCGCGGGTTGTTGATGGCGTTCATCCGGATACGGTCTCCGAGCAACGCGCCGCCGGTTTTGCGCTTGGAGGGGTCTACCGATACGATAGCAATGGTTTTATCTTCAAAATCCAGCAGGAACCGGCGCACCAGTTCATCTACCATGGAGGATTTGCCCGCGCCGCCGGTGCCGGTAATACCAAGAATGGGCGAAGATGTTTGACCAGCCTCCGGGAAATGCGCCTTCAGCTTTGGCGCTACTTCTTTTTCATACAATTCCGGATTGTTCTCCGCGATGGAAATCAGGCGGGCTACCACGTTGTTGCGCTGTTTACTGGCGCTCAGTTTTTCACCCGGCTTCAAAGCTTCAAGCGATTTCATTTCTCCATTGACGGAAAAGCCAACCGGGAAATCGCATTTCTGGAGCACATCATTGATCATGCCCTGCAAACCCATGGCGCGGCCATCATCTGGGTGATAAATACGGGCGATGCCGTATTCATGCAATTCCTTGATTTCGGAGGGCAGGATGGTGCCACCGCCGCCGCCGAATATTTTGATATGACCCGCTCCGCGCTCCTTGAGTAGGTCGTACATGTATTTAAAATATTCGTTGTGGCCGCCCTGGTAGCTCGTAATGGCAATGCCCTGCACATCCTCCTGAATGGCACAATCCACAATTTCCTGAACGGAGCGGTTGTGACCCAGGTGGATGATCTCGGCGCCGCTGCTTTGCATAATGCGACGCATGATGTTGATGGCGGCATCGTGGCCATCAAACAGGGAAGCGGCAGTAACGAGACGAACTTTGTGGTGTGGCTGATATGGCGCGGGCTGTTGCATAACTTTCGCAGTGCGGTTTTTCGGCCGCAAAGGTACACAAGAGTAACGCCTCGGCGGTGCTAAAGTTTATCGTTTAAAAAACTCCAACACCCGAAGCGTTTTACCTTGTTCATTTTCCAGCACCAGATAGTACTGTCCGGTTGGTTCTGTTATCAGTGGATAGTGATGATCCGGACGGGCATTCATGCGACGAACCATCTTCCCATCAGCATCTATCAGGGTTAAAGCGGCCACTTTTTCAGCATGTTGCAGGGCAAACCAGGCATTTGCCGGATTTGGATACAGGCTTATTTGTGGTGCATCCGGCTCGGGAGCCGCCAACAGCTGACAATCGCGGAGCTGGTAGATGCCATCCAGAGAATCTACCGGAGGGGTGATTTTTTTAACCTTTAATAGAACAATAGCACAGCAACCTGTTTGATCAAAATCATATAACTCAATGCCCAAAGGTCCTTCCTGATTAGACGCCATGTGAAAATTTCGCTGACTTACGCCATGATACCAGTGAAGATAAGGATCCGTAACCGGTAAATAACAATTGGTATCCGGATCCATTTGCAGCACCACACGGGTCCATTGAAAGGTATCGGTGGTGGACGACAGGTTTTTGAAGGTACCAAGCGCTTTTACGATGTAATCATCTTCAGGCACGCCTATTACCGGATTGGGGGTGAGGCTGAAAGATTGTTGTGCATTAGCCAGTTGGAAACAAAAAAGGCAGGCCAGAACGGGAAGTAGTTTAGGTGTCATAAGTAGTTTGCTGAGTTTTTGAAGTACAAGAATAGCAAACCCATGTTGATTAACTAAAACTACTGGCGTAAAAGGTGTTGGTTTGTCAACTGCGGACAGACCTCGTAGGTTTTAAACCCACGAGGTCTAAAACAAAAAAGCCGCCCCGGTGCTCCGGAGCGGCTTTTCATCTCTACAAAAACAGGATCAATTTTCAGCAGCCTTCACCACCTTGCGCACTTCGGTGCCCTCGCTGCTGATACACTGCACGAGGTAAATGCCCGGGTCAAGATTGGGCAATTCCAATCGGTAAAGTCCGGTGGAAAGGTTGCGGCGTGGCAACAATACCGATACCAGTCTGCCGAGCTCGTCGGTCATTTCCACGGCCAGGGAGGTAGGTTTGGTGATCTCTATATCGAGGGTTGCTTTGCTGACGTATGGGTTAGGATAAATCTTGAGGTCGAACGCATTCGGCTTTTGATAGCCTTTTCCGGCATAAAGCACCACTTCACTGCGTTTTACACGCGGTTTGGCTGCCCAGCGCAGCGCATTGGTGAGGAGGCGCGCAGATTGGGGTTCGTCAAAATAATATTCCAGACCCAGATAAATCACTTTACCGGAGCCGAGAGATTTATATCCCATAAAAGGATAGCCGCGTACATCGGCCAGGGTAACAAAACCCGGATCGGAGATATCGAGCGGATACTGGTAAACTTCTGCAGAAAATTCGGCGCCAACACCCTGAAACAGCGGGTGCTCAGGCTGTGTTTGACCAATGCTGCGCTCTTTGCAGTAATAGCCATAGTCCAGGTCAAACAAATCCAGTTGCTGCAGCGCGCTGAATTCGTGGGTACCGGTCATAATCACCACCCCGCCTTGTTTGACAAACTGATTCAATACTTTACCAAAAGCGCGTACCTGCTCCGCCACACCTCCGGCCGGATAGGCAATGACTACTGCCTCCTGCCCCTGCAGCGCTGTGGCAAGATCGTCGGCAGAACCTTCATCAAATTGGGTGAACGCACTGGAAGGCATGCGGCGCTGGATCAGGCGCTGCACTTTGGTGGCATAAGCGCTGTCGTAAGCAAAAGCATTCAGCATCATGACCCGTAGGCCAGCTACGCTGTCGGCTTCTGCAACTGTGGTTTCTACCGGAGAGGCGGGCAAATCACGCTCGCCATCAATGAAAAATTGGGCAACCAGCGAATTAATGGGAAATGGGCGGTCGCCGGCAAATGGATCCGTCCGAAACGCAAAGAGGCCTGTAACTCCGGCCAGAATGGTAAAAAGCAAGAACTTGCGAAACATCGGGTGTAAAAGTTTTAGCCAGTGACAAATGAATTTTGAGGAAAAACGCAGGATGGAACGTTTTCGTGTAAAGCGGACAGCAAAAGTACGTCTAAAAGTAGTACAAGGGTTGGGTAAATAGCGGAAAATCGCAATAATTTGACGAAAATAATGTGCTAAGGCTGTGACCTCATGGCCTGATTCAGCATTTTATAGTCTACTTTTCCCTTGTTCAGTATCAGATGTTCTACAACAGCAACCGCTCTTTGAAGGCGAATATCCGAGCTTTTAGGTTGCCCCACTAAATATAATAGCGTCCGGATTTTGCCTGGCGTAAGCGCGTGAAAGAGGCGGTTCCCTTCTTCGTCCTGCTCCAACACCTCCTTTAACTCCTCGGGCATAGGCAGCCCGTATTCACTTTCATCTGGCCATACACTAACCTGCAAAACCGAACCGGTCTTGATCTTGAGCAGGGTCTGATTTTTTTTATTGACGGTAATCACCAGTTTGCCTTCCCCAAAAGGTATCAGCGCACACTGATACTCTACCCGATCGTTCAGCCGGCAAACTACCCGACGATCGGTTTTTCCATTCAGCAGGGTATCAGCAATGAGGGCCGGAACCACAAAGTGTGCCGTCCACAGTTTATTATCTGAAAACTCCAGTATAGATTGGAAATGTAATGGCTCCATCATGGGGTAAAGGTATGACGAGCAGGGTTTGGAGTATAGGAGTAGAGGATATTTCACCGCAAAAAACGCTAAGTCCGCGAATCTTTTTTTGCGTACTTAGCGTTCTTTGCGGTGAATCAACTCAGCGCCTTACTAATCTTCGTAGGAGCTCTTTGGCGCGCTTTTCTTCTTGTAGTAACGGCCCCAGGAGAAGCCAAATTTGAGAGAAGCCTGACCGTACCAGCCACTGAGGTCTTCATTGCTCAAACCGGCAATACTGCTGTCGTTCACGAAACGATAACCGCCGTCAAGGCCAATGTGGAACCAGCGGAATACGTTGATTTCAAGTCCGGCAGATGGTTGAACTACAAATATCCGATCTTTGACATCGCCGAGTTCGAGTCTGCCGCGACCAAATTCCACTCCGATTTGCGGGTGAACGGCTTTGTAGTTGCGGAAACCATATTGCACCAGCATCGGGTTCCAGCGCATATCAAACTCCTGATTCTCAATATCATCCCACTTGAACTCGTCGATGAGGTTGTAGTGCCCCCAACCTACCAGGAGCGACTTGCCAAATTCCAGGCCGAAGAATCCGCCGGCGATGTAGCTGTTTTTATTGTTGTTGTTGAAATTTGCCAGTTGATGCCTGGAACCACCCCAGATACCGGAAAAACCGAGTCCGCGACTGCCTACAACGGTTTCTTCTTTTTGAGCAAAAAGACTGCTCATGGCGGCAAAAATTGCCAGCACTACGAGAATGGGCTGCTTGTTTTTCATAACTTTTGTCGTTTTGTAATAGCGAAAAATGGTTTGAATTGGTCGACTAATAACCAGCAGACGACCAATCGCTGCACAAGGTTACAGGCAGTACCACAATTATTTTCAGCCCTACCGCCGGATTCACCTTTTTCTAACAGGTTTTAACCAGTTTTAACTTAATTCTCGTCTAACTTTCATCCGGCGTTGTCGACAATCGCCGGACGCTCATAGGAACTTTTTGGTCGGAATGTGCTTTGTACCAATACATTTGCCTACTGTTGTTCCCCTGAAACATGACGTACCAACCTGGATTACACCGCTTATTAACCCTGCAAACCCCTGAAACGGAACTGTTGCGCGATATGAATGCCTGGCTGCATTTCATTCGTCCGCTGCTGCCGGCATATGGATTGCAGGTAGTGGGAGAAGCGGCGCACCAGTTTGATGGCGCCGGATTTACGGTAGCCATTTGCCTGGCAGAATCGCATATTTGTATCCATACATGGCCGGAATTCGGTTTTCTCACCATGGATATATATCTGTGTAATTACAGCAACCGCAACGAAGACAAGGTGCGCATGTTGGCCGATCAAAATGTTGTGTATTTTGGCGCTCAAATAACCCAGCAACAGGACTTGTTCCGATGAACACCCAATGCCCTCATTGCCAACAAACGACTGAGCTCAGTTTCAGTTTTTCCTGGAAACATTTCGCCTGTCCGAAATGCCATACGCTGTATGGTAAAAATGAAGACGGCAGCATCCGGCAAACCAGGATCAACCCCGCCAACAGGCTCAAACTAAACATGTACATCAGCCAACAGGGTGTACTGGACGGCGAACGCTGGGAAGTGGTGAATGCCACCATCAAAACGCCCACCTCCGAACCATTTCCCTGGCAGGAATTTACCCTGCGCAATAGTAAAGGCGATGAATGTTTCCTGAGCGAATACAATGGTCACTGGACCCTGGCCAAAGAAGTTACAGATCCGGAAGCACAACACGATATCAGAGCTGATTATCAATTGCTTCTCCCGAACGGTACCTACCGTTTATTCCACAGTTCGGCCTATAAAACAGAATATATGGCCGGCTTTTTTGAGGATTTTCTCCCCAGCACCGGCCTTGCCAAAGATTTTGTAGCGCCTCCCAAGGCCATTTTGCTGGAAAAGGACGACAGCGATTCTGTTACGTATACTTTTGAAGCCAGGTATGTTTCTCAGGAGGAAATGAAGGAGGCTTTCCCGGATCTGGACCTGCCTCCCAAACAAGGAGTGGGCATGCTGCAGCCATATCCCCGCAACCTGATCAATTACACGCTGATCCTGGGTATTATCGGGATGTTTATGATTGTGTATCAGCTGGTTTTCACGATTGTCTACCCCCGGACAGAAGTAAGCAGCGGTTACGTCACTTTGCCGGATTCTGTGGCGGAGGTTAGCCATGTGAGCCCAACTTTCGAATACACCGGTGCAACAGGCCCGATTCAGATAAATCTTTCTGCTCCGGTAAACAACTCCTGGGTGGCCGCCGATTTTGTGCTGGTGAATGAAGAAACCAAGGCCGAACGTTATGGAACAGTAGAAATAGCCTATTACCACGGCGTGGAAGGCGGCGAAAGCTGGACGGAAGGCAGTAGCCACCCAAGCATCAAAATTTGTGGCGTAACGCCCGGTAAATACCACCTGGCCATGCAGATTGCCAAACAACCCGGCGATTCCATGATTACATCGCTAAAATACAGCGTGATCACTCACCCGTCAACCATTTGGAACCTGCTCACCGGCCTGATCATTTTTGTAGTGGTATTTATCGGTCTGATGATTGATCGCTCCGGCTTTGAAACTAATCGCTGGATGCTGAGTGATTTCCCTCCTGAAACCGAATAACCTCCATTGAACATGCAAACAGACAAAATCATGGCATTCGTTCGGCAAAACCTGTTCGCCCTTATATTGGGCTTCGGGGTGCTCGGGATGTTTTTATTCTTCAACCTGAGCGGCAGAGAATGCTTCAACTGCGAAAAAACCCAAACTTTTAAACCGGATCAGCGCAACCGCACCAGCGGCATTCGCTTCCATAAATAATAACCGCACACCATGGAACAGGCCATCACGCATCCACTCGTCTCTGCCATCATTTTCTCCGTTCTGGGTATTCTGGTATGGCTGGGCGCTTATTACATCATTGAAAAAATTACCCCGGAAAACACCTGGGCCGAAATCACCAAAAACAAAAACACCGCCGTGGCTATCATCCTGGGCTCCATGATTATTGCCATTGCCATGATCATCAGTGCTGCTATCCATGGGTAGCAGGTGGTTACGGCTGGAGTATCTGCTGCTGTTTTCAGTTTTTGTCATCGCCACCTGCGGTCTGGTCTACGAGTTGGTAGCAGGCGCACTGGCCAGCTATCTGCTGGGCGATTCGGTGCGCCAATTCTCCTTTGTTATCGGGATTTACCTGTTTTCCATGGGCGTGGGCTCCTATCTGGCCAAATACCTGAATAACAACCTCTTAGATAAGTTCATCGACATTGAAATACTGGTTGGGCTGGTAGGCGGATTCAGCTCGGTTATCCTGTTCTGGCTGTTCGATTACCACACCCATTTCGAACTGGTGCTGTACTCGCTGGTGTTTATCACCGGATGCCTGGTTGGCGTGGAATTACCTCTGCTGATGACCCTGCTTCAGGACCGGGTGGCCTTTAAAGACCTGGTTTCCAATGTATTGTCGTTCGATTACGTGGGCGCCCTGATTGCCAGCCTGTTGTTTCCGCTGGTGCTGGTGCCCAAGCTGGGTTTACTGCGCACTTCCCTGTTTTTCGGGTTGTTGAACGTGGGCATTGCCCTGGCGCTGATTTTTTTGTTGAAAAAAGAGATCAAAAACGCTTTCGGCTTGCGCGTGCGGGCATGGCTGGCCTTTTCCATGCTGTTAACAGCATTTGTTTTTGCCGACCGTATCCTGTCTTTTTCCGAAGAAAAACTCTACAACGAAGACGTCATTTTCCACCAGTCCAGCGCCTACCAACGCATTGTACTCACAAGGGTGCGCAACGAGCTCAAACTATACCTCAACAACAACCTGCAGTTCAGCTCCAGAGATGAATACCGTTACCATGAGGCATTGGTACATCCGGCCATGTCGCTGGCGCCCAGGGTGGAACGGGTGTTGGTGCTGGGCGGCGGAGACGGGTTGGCGGTACGCGAAATCCTCAAATATGATTCGGTGCAGGAAGTGGTTCTGGTGGATCTGGATGGCAAAATGACAGATCTTTTTCAGCACAATGAGATGCTGAAAAGTCTGAATGCGCAATCGCTCACCAACCCCAAAGTAAAAGTGATCAATGCCGATGCTTTTATCTGGTTAAGGGAAAATAAAACCCCGTTTGATGTAGCCATTGTAGACTTCCCCGACCCTTCCAATTACAGTGTGGGCAAGTTGTACACCCGCAATTTTTATGAAACCCTGCGTGCGGCCATACGGCCAGAGGGTATTGTGGTGGTACAAAGCACCTCGCCCTTCTTTGCGCCACGTTCTTTCTGGTGTGTGGAACGCACCATGCACACAGTATTTCAGGAAGTACGTCCGTACCATATATATGTGCCCAGTTTTGGCGAATGGGGTTTCATGCTGGCTGCGCCGGAAACCTCTATTGTACACCGGGCGCCCCTTCGACGGGTGGATGGCCTGAAGTTTTATGATTTTGAGCTGGGCAAATACGATGATTTTCCTGCGGATATGCAGAAAAACGATGTGGAAATCAATCGTTTGGACAACCAAATCCTGGTACGCTATTTTGATGAAGAATGGAGTAAATATTGACCCGGGGCGCAGGCAATTCCTCAAACAACTAGGCGTGCTGGCCCTTGCCGCCACGTTTTGGAGCGCCTGCAAACAAACCGCCCGGCGATGGGTGGTACGTTTTTCCGGCGCGCCAGCCACGCTGGGGCACCGGTTGTGGGTGAAGGATTTTCCGGCGGTGACCAGGGAGGAGCGGGTCCGCTTTCTCATCATTGGAGGTGGCATCAGCGGATTGACCACCGCCATGGCTCTGGATAAAAAAGGTATTCAGGATTTTTTGTTGCTGGATATGGATGATCAACCAGGCGGAAACTCCCGCTCGGGCAGCAACGAGCACACTGCTTTCCCGCTGGGTGCGCATTATTTACCCATTCCAAACCGGGATGACGAGGCTTTGATTCAGTTTTTACGGTATCATGGTATTGTAGAAAAGCTGGATGAACAGGGCAACCCGGTTTACCACGAACGGGCGCTCTGTGCGGCACCTCAGGCGCGCCTGTACATACGCGAGAAATGGCAGGAAGGCCTGATCCCGCAATACGGGGTTTCTGCCGAAAATCAGGCGCAAATACGGGCTTTTTTCCACAAAATGGAAGACTTCAAGGCCCGTCGGGGCGCCGATGGGAAATACCTGTTTGATATACCGCTGCGTAAGTGTTCAGATGATCCGTCTTTTCGGGAACTGGACCAACTCAGCATGGCAGAATGGATGCAGCAGCAGGGATTTTCTGCCCCGGAATTGCTGGAGCATGTGCGCTATTGTTGTCTGGATGATTATGGTATTGGGCTGGAGCGGGTATCTGCCTGGGCGGGTATCCATTATTTTGCGGCGCGCAAGAGTCATCAGGACAATGTACTCACCTGGCCTGAAGGCAACGGGTATCTGGCAAACCTGCTTGCCGGGCATTTGAAGGGTCGCGGGAGAACGCAGCATCTGGCGTACGAGGTAATACCCGGCGCATCGGAGGTTGAGGTAAAAGTATTTGATGCGGCTAAAAATGAATCGGTGCTCATTCGGGCAGAAAAGGTAGTACTGGCCACGCCGCAGTATGTAAACAAACACCTGTTGCCCAACACAAACACCCGGGCAGAAGCCTTTCATTACGCTCCCTGGCTGGTGGCAACGCTGGTGCTCAGGGAAATGCCCGCGGGATCTGGCACACCACTGTGTTGGGACAATGTGATGCACGGCGCTAAAGGACTGGGCTATATCAATGCACAACATCAATCCCATGCCCTTCAACACGCCAAACAGGTCATTACCTATTATTGTGCATTCGACGGGCCGGATGCGCTGGCCCTGCGCAGGGAGCTGTACACCCGCGATGAGGCGCATTGGCAGGAATTTGTGCTGTCAGACCTGCGTCAGGCCCACCCGAATATTGGTGAGTGGCTGGAGAGCATGACCATTCAACGCTGGGGGCATGGGATGATTAGTCCGGTGAAAGGTTTTTTATCCGGCCCGGCATTGCGGGGTGCCCGGGAGTCGGCGCACCCACGTATCATACTGGCGCACACCGATTTAGCGGGCATGTCGCTCTTTGAAGAAGCCTTTCATCAGGGTATTTCGGCGGCAGACAGGTGCCATGATCTCAACTAAAATCGACTTATTTTTCATTTCCATTTGGAAGTGTCAATTAATTGCTATTACCTTTGCAGCCGCTAAATCGCGGAGTGGAGCAGTTGGTAGCTCGTTGGGCTCATAACCCAAAGGTCGTAGGTTCAAGTCCTGCCTCCGCCACACAGAAAAGAGCCCTTGACTTTTACGAGTTGAGGGCTTTTTTATTTCCCCCAGCAATGTATTGGGGCTACAATCCTCCCCCATCAAACCCCTCAACCCCTTCAAACCCCTCAAACCCTTCAAACCCCTCCCCCCCCTTCAATCGGCGGCTGAACCCGCCGGTACATATCATTATGTCCTGGCTATCCATACACTTCTACCCGCTCGAACATCAGGATGTATTTCTGGTGCGCGGCCTGCGGCCTTTTCTACAACAATACATCTGGGCCAACCGCGGCGCCAGGGCGTTTTTTATCCGGTATCAGGATGAAAAGGGTCAGCACCTGCGCATACGCATGCGCGGGGAAGAGGCCTGGATGGAAGAAACCCTGCGTCCGGCGTTTGAGGGCTGGATGGAGGGGCGTGGGGAATGGCAGGAGCAGGCATATGTGCCGGAGACAGCCCGTTTTGGCGGCGAGGAGGTATTGACGCTGGCAGAATCCTATTTTCATTTGAGCAGCAGGGTGATTCTGGACCGTTTGGCACGGGATCAATATACTTATGGCGATGCTATGTTTGATGCCTTGCGTATGCATGTAATAGCCGTGCATGCTGCAGGACTCAAACAAAAGGAAGCTGCCCATTATTTCGGGCAACTCACCCGGCAATGGCTCCCCTTGTTTTTCAGTGGTGAGGCCGACATGCCCACCGAGGATCAGGAACTCATTCTGAATGGTTTTGCCAGCAGCCTGGAGCCTCAGGTGGAAGATTTACGCGCTACGCTTCAGGAACTCTGGAAGGCGCTGGATCGCGATAAGTTCGATAAAGAACAACCGGAGTGGTCGCGCTGGGCAGAAGGCAACCGATTGATTTTCAAGGAATACGGCCCAAAACTGGATATGGCACTGCCCAGTCTGCTGCACCTCAGTAACAACCGCCTGGGCCTGCAAAATCCGGATGAGGTGTATGTGAATTTTATATTATCCAAGGTTTTGGGAGAATGATGATGGGACGATAGAGGGTTAACATAAACATTATAGCTGTCCGGGTAAAGCGACAATTAAAACTTTTGTTGTGGGTTTAATGCCTTTGTCCAGATGGTATTGGCTTTTAATACAACGTGGGTTGTCATCCCGGGTACCGGGACCTACACAAGCCAGGTTTCGTGTTTCTATGCACAACCTTGCTAAGCCAAATAATCTCTCTAACATTTCTAACCATGCCCTTCCTCCTCTTTTACACCACCCACCCCGACGAAGCCACTGCCCGGCAAATAGCCAATACGCTGCTGGAACGCAAGCTGGCGGCTTGCGCCAATATTTTTCCCATAACCAGTGCTTACTGGTGGCAGGGCGCTGTGCAGCAGGAAGGTGAGTGGGTATCTCTACTAAAAACCCGCCTGGAGCTGGAAACTGCGCTGGAGAAAGCTGTTCAGGAATTACATCCATACGAAGTACCCTGTATCATGCGGCTGGAGGTGCGAGCTAATGAGGCCTATGAAAAGTGGGTGGAAGAAAGTACTGTACCGACTGTACCGACTGTACCGGCTGCTTCAGCTGCCGAATAACGCAAATGGTTGCGGCAGCTAAAGCAGCCGGTACGGGGTTGGTAAGGGAAGCAAAATTCGGCAGCTAAAGCAGCCGGTACGGGGTTGGTGAGGGAAGCAAAATTGCGGCAGCTAAAGCAGCCGGTACGGGGTTGGTGAGGGGAAGATCGTTCAGAATCAAAAGTTTGTGAAAGAGGTTGGAGAGCGCAGGCCTCAAAATTTTCTTTGGCGCGAAAAAAAGCCGTTACAATGCTTTTTTTACCAAAAGAATCGTACTTTTGCGCGGCTTTTTGAAAGGGGCATCCATTTTCCGGTCGCCGGATGCCACAAAACCTGCACCGGATACCAAATTTAATTCGCAACTATGGCAAATATCGGTCGTATCAAACAAATTATCGGCGCCGTTGTGGACGTTGACTTCAGCGGTCCAGACAGCAGCCTGCCTGAAATTCTCAACGCTCTCGAAGTTACCCGTCAGGACGGCACCAAACTGGTACTCGAAGTGCAGCGCCACCTCGGTGAAGACGGCGTTCGTACCATCGCAATGGACTCTACCGACGGTCTGATGCGTGGCATCGAATGTGTAGACACCGGCGCTCCTATTGCTATGCCTGTTGGTGAGCAGGTGCGTGGCCGCCTCTTCAACGTGGTAGGTGAAGCTATCGACGGTATCGGTCACGTGGAAAAAGGCAAAGATGCCTACGTGATCCACCGCAAACCACCAGCATACGAAGACCTCTCTACCGAGCGTGAAATCCTGTACACCGGTATCAAAGTTATCGACCTGATCGAGCCATACGCAAAAGGTGGTAAAATTGGTCTCTTCGGTGGCGCCGGCGTAGGTAAAACCGTATTGATCATGGAGCTCATCAACAACATCGCAAAAGCGTACGACGGTATGTCCGTTTTCGCAGGTGTGGGCGAGCGTACTCGTGAGGGCAACGACCTCCTTCGCGAGATGATCGAATCTAACGTAATCAAATACGGTGAGGACTTCAAGCATTCTATGGAAGAAGGCGGTTGGGACCTTTCCAAAGTAGATAAAAAGGAACTGGCTAAATCTCAGGCTACCCTGGTATTCGGTCAGATGAACGAACCACCAGGCGCACGTGCCCGTGTAGCGCTTTCCGGTCTGACCATGGCTGAGTACTTCCGCGATGGCGACCTGAAAGACCCATCCGGTGGTCGTGATATCCTGTTCTTCGTAGACAATATCTTCCGTTTCACGCAGGCAGGTTCCGAGGTGTCCGCTCTGTTGGGCCGTATGCCTTCTGCCGTAGGTTACCAGCCTACCCTTGCTACGGAAATGGGTGTGATGCAGGAACGTATCACTTCTACCAAGCGCGGTTCTATCACTTCCGTACAAGCGGTATACGTACCTGCCGATGACTTGACTGACCCGGCTCCGGCTACTACCTTCGCTCACTTGGACGCCACCACGGTATTGAGCCGTAAAATTGCGTCCCTTGGTATCTACCCTGCGGTAGACCCGCTCGACTCCACCAGCCGTATCCTTGATCCGAAAATCATTGGTGACGAGCACTACCGTTGCGCTCAGCGTGTAAAACAAATCCTGCAGCGCTATAACGAACTTCAGGACATCATCGCCATCCTCGGTATGGAAGAACTTTCCGATGAGGATAAACTCGTAGTTGGTCGCGCACGTCGCGTACAGCGCTTCCTGTCGCAGCCATTCCACGTAGCTGAACAGTTCACCGGCCTGAAAGGCGTACTGGTTCCAATCGACGAAACCATTCGCGGCTTTAACATGATCATGGACGGCGAACTCGACGACTTGCCGGAAGGTGCATTCAACCTCGTTGGTACCATCGACGACGCGATTGCCAAAGGCAAGAAAATGATGGAAGAAGCATCTAAATAAACGATGAACGATGGACGATGAACGGTAATACGTTGATGGTCCATCGTTCATATCTCATTGTCTGCATATGAATCTGGTAATTCTCAGTCCTGAAAAAGAAATCTTCTCCGGTGAGGTAAAATCTGTGATTGTACCTGGCACGGAAGGGCAATTCGAGATGCTGAACAAGCATGCAGCGATTGTTTCCTCCCTGCAAAAAGGAGAAGTGAAGGTGACCAAGTCTAACGGCGAAAAACTTTCTTTTGCTGTAGATGGCGGCTTCGCAGAATGCCTGAACAACGAGATTTCTGTACTCGTTTCAGGAGCTCAGTAAGGTTTTTTGGGATTAAAATTTACAAAGGTGATATCTCTCATTTGAGTGGAGATATCACCTTTTTTTATCGCTTCACAACCCTTCCTACCCAGGTTTGCTGCCCGTTCCAGGCGCGCAGTATGTAGGCGCCTGAGGCCAGTCCGCTGAGCTCCAACCGGGCCTGCTCGCTTTCGCAAACGCCTGAGCGGAGTTGTTTCCCGCCGGCATCCGTTAATGCCCATTGCCACTGGCCGGCTGGCAGCAGCAATTGCACCCAATCTGTTGCCGGATTGGGGTAAAGCAGGAGCGCCTGTTGGCCTGATTCCTCAGTGCTTACCATGAGCTGTACCACCACCTCCGCCGTAGCGGTACAACCGTTTTTATCAGATACAGTAACGGTGTAAGTGCCGGCAGGCAGCCCGGTAATGGCCTGGGTTTCTTCCATCGTAGTCCAGTAATAGTCAAAAGGAAATGTTCCACCTGAAATAGTGGTAACCAGAGCCGTGCCGTTGGGCGGGTTGGATTGGGTTTGCGGGGTATTACCGGTACCCAGGTACAGAGAATCCGGCTGTGTAAGCGGCGGGTACGTAAAGGAGGCCGTGCATCCATAGGCGTCTGCCACCGTGACAGCGTAGTTACCCGGAGTAAGGGGCTGGGCAAGCGAATCTGTGCCGCTCCAGCCCGACCACTGCCAGGAGAACGGAGGCGCTCCATTGGCCGGTGTAGCCGAAAGCCAGCCGGTTTGGCCATAACAGGGAATGGGCTGACCATCTACGGCCAGGGTAATGGCGCCAATCAATTGAATATTGGCCGTGGCGGAATCCTGGCAGCCATTTACATCCGTTAGGGTAAGGGTGTATGCACCTGCCGGCAACTTTTTGAGCACCGCGGTATCAGCCGCAGCAGGCAGCCACTGGTAGGAAAACGGCCCCGTTCCACTGTTCACCACAGCGGTGAGAGAGCCGCCTGCCGGGTTGCCGCAGTTTACATCTGTGGCCAGCAGATTCAGATCCGGCCTGGGCGCTTCCGGTACCAGTATGGTATCGGTTATTTGTCGGCCAGAGGCATCCGTGAGCGTGAGCTGATAGGCGCCCGGAGGCAGTTCGTTCAGTTCTGCGCCGGTACCCGCATTGGGTAGCCAGTTATAGGTATAGGGCTCGCAGCCATTGACGGGCTGCAGCGAGATACTGCCCCCGGAAGTGCCTGCACAGGCGGGCGCTACCATTGGCGCAGCAGCGAGGGTAAACCCCGGAGACTCGTATGCCCCGATGTCAACAGTGCCTTCCTGGATGCGCGGATTACCGGCAATATCCGTAAGAATACCCGCAGCGGCCGCATTAGAGCCGGCATTGAGCAAAGGAGAGCAGGGGAGCAGAGAATAATCGTTGTTGGCGGTATCGCGGAAGAGGGGGTCTATCCCGAATACATTTCCCGGACCACAGATATTGGTATGAAATACATTATTCGTTTCACAAATGGAGTTGGTATCGAAACGACAATATTCCAGGGTATTGACCATGAAAGGTGATCCAACGTTGGTGTAGGAAACAGGATTGTTGTAAAAAAGGCAATTTTCGAATTTACTTTGCTTGGGTGGATTTGATTGATCTAATCCCCAAACTAAGCCATTGCATTGATTATTTATAAAATTACAGGATTTAAATAAAATTGGATTTTGACTAGTTCCGTTATTGGGCAAAAGTCCAAAATTAGCTATCCCCATAGAAAATTGAGAACCAGCAATCACACAGTTTGAAATTTGATTGAATTTAGATTTTGTAAAAATCACTCTATTTATATTATGGAGTATGGAGTTATTAATTTCAGTAATCAAGTTTCCATATGATTGTATTGCACCATGATTAAGGTAATTTTTTATCGTATCCCTATTCATATAAAGCTTATCAATAACGCCGCCGGCAAGCAAGCTATAATTTGAATTTTGACCTTCAAATCTGCAATCTTCAATCCAGATACTGCTGGAATCTGTGCCTAATACATCATAATAAATATCATGATCATCCTTTTGAAAAAACACACATTTTTGGATGTAAATCACTTCTGTATATTGTCCGGAATGCACGAAAAATGCCAGTTGAGCATTCTTCTGATTTTCGTCGAAAACACAGTTGTTTATTCTTACCCTGCTGCCATCTCCGGTTCGGCCTATTCGCAAAAATGCTCCCGCGCCCAGGTTAATGGATTCATTTTGTATAAATTTACAATCTGATACATCAACCCAGCTATCTACAAAGGCATCCTGATAATACAATCCGCCGCCATAACGGCCCGCCTTGTTTTTCATGAATGTACACCCCGTAAAGTCCGGCCTTTCTATATCGCTATTGCCTATTCTTGCCAATGCCCCACCATCAAACTCGGCTGTGTTGTGAGCAAAAATACAATTCTGGAAAGTTGGCGCTGCATCAAAACTCCCGGCGCCATTGACGTACACAGCGCCACCGTTATTCCTCGCAGTATTATATTCAAACCTGCAGTTTTGAATCAAGGCATAAGACTCCATATTTGACTGAATATACAGGGCGCCGCCACTTCTGAACCGCGAGACAGGTAATTGATCATTGGTTGAATATCCTGCATTGCCATAACGAAAAATCAATCCATCTATGATTGTCAGGCTATCCGGATTATCCAGATATAAAATTGTGTAGCTGTTATCCAGGCTGTCTCCAGCCACACCAATGTCTCCACTCAGTACTGTTGGATAACTGGTCCAATCCCTTTGAGACAAACTGGTTTCTGTTCCTGAAAAACCTCCATAGAGTTTTACGCCACTTTTGGGCTCAAATGAGATGGTTTGATCTGCACCGGAAGTTGGGAAATAGATACCTGCTGCAATCCAGAGTTCATCGCCTGATTGTGCCATTTGCAGGGCAGATTGTAGGTCGGTATACGCATCTTGCCAGGATTGGCCATTGTTAGCTCCAGTGGCCAACTGATGGACATAATAACGTGTTTGGGCAGTCAGGAAAAGGAATCCTGACAGACATATACAGGTTAAAAAGATTCTTTTCATGAGTTGGGTGTGTTTGGTAAAACAGGGGCTTGTGCTATATCAAAAATGACACAGCACAAGCCCTAAAATCGGAGGTTATTGACGCACGAAGGCGCCGGTGGATTTTTGCCGATCAAAACGTAATTCCCAGTGATATACTCCAGCTGGCCAGGCTGCCGCTTCGGGTATTGTTATCTGGGAAGGAGCTGATTCGGCGCTCAGGTGTTGATCCCAGACCCTCCTGCCAAAAGCATCAAAAACAAGGAGTTGAGCACGCCCGGCATTAGGCAATGAGAGGAGGTCGAAAGTCACTGCCCCCTGGCTGGGATTTGGATGGCACCGAATCCAGAGTGGTCCTAAAGCCGTTTTAGGCTCCTCTTCCCTTGTATTACTGGCAAGCGTTTGAAGTGACAGCGTGCTGCCTTCTTTGGTCCAGGCCTGGTTGGGCATTACGGTGTCATCCAACTGAACTAATAACCCGGTTTCCGGCAAATCCTGTTTTACCCTAAAAGTCAGGTTGAAAAGTGATTGCCCGGGTTGAATAGCTGTTTCTTCCCAGGCGTCAGGCTCTGCAAACCAAAGGGCACGGATGAGCCCCTCCGAAACCAGATTCAAATTAAAATTATCGGCAGACAATCCCTGTGCATCTCCAATAGATGGCCCGATCAGCTCCAGATAGGTCGGATCAAAGCGAAAAGCCGTTTGCCAGGCAATAACAGGCTCCTCACCGCCAGCCCGAATGGGAAAGGTGTAAACATCCCCTGCTCTTAATGCTGATTTTTTTGATAAGAGAAGGGGGTATGTACCATCCGGTCTCAGAAATGCATCACAATCATCACATTCCACAATGGCGGAGTTGTTTACATCGCCCATTTTCACCCCAACAAAATCAACTTCCTCATCAGGGAAAGTTGATAATTCTATCTCCTCGGGAAATGTTGGAACGAACGGGTTTGATAGGAAAGTGTGATTTTTATCAACAAATAACCAGGAATTTACAGCAGGGAACTCAGTGTAAATCCCTAAAATCAGTTTTCTGATCTCTACAACGTCAAAAGGTGTGATCGAACTGCTCCTGCTTACGTCAGCCGCAATCATTTTATATGGAGATGTCAGTGGCTCCAAACCCAAAATATGCTTGTTAATCAGCACCAGATCGTAGGTGGTAACGCCATTGTCCCGGTTGTCATCTTTAAAAGGAGTAACCTTAAAACAATTACAGTTACAGGGAAATTCTATACAAAATCCATAGGCGCCGGTACCCGTGGTCAGGATATCTTGGGCACACCCGTTATTTGTACAACCATTAAGCTCCGTACAACTGCTCGGAGCGCTGTCGAGAATGAGCTCCATATCTACCGCCTCCACGCCATCTCCGAGTTCTGTTCTAACCCTGCCCCTCACCTGTGGCGGGCAGACGGAGTTTGTCGGATTTTGTAAAGTGTTGTCTATGGGTGGTATACAGGCTACATCACCGAATGGGGTCACTTCCAGATGCGTTATAATGGCTTTTTTAATGCACCCTACGGCATTGTTGAATTCAATGTTAGCAGAGGGAGCAAACACCACGAAAGGCTTTACGATTGAGAATACAATGGTAAAAACAAGATTTTTTAGCATGTTAATGCCTAGTTTATTTAAATTAATAACCTTCTAAAATTGAAAATCATATTGCATAGTATGATAAAAATAGATGACAGAACCTGCTACACACGCAACATATATCGCAATAAGTAGAAGCCATTATGCCGGTAATAAGGAGCTATATTATCCGTAAATACAGGCAAAATAGTCAATCTGGCTACTAAACACACGTTAATCACTAATAGTACTATACCAAAGCGTAACAAAGATATTACTTGCCTGTTTATTTTCCAAAAGTATACTACTGGATATTTTGGTTTTAGACCTAAAAGGTTTTGGGAAACCTTGTAGGTCTGAATCCATAATATTCAGTAGTATTTTCCAAAAGTAACAGCGCCTTTATCCAGAAGAATCTCTGCCACCTCCTCTTTTCATTTCCCTCTCTGCAACCGATGCGGCGGACCCATACTCTGAACCGCCTCTCCAATGGCCGCATCAAAACGGGGCAGCTGATCGGGGCGACAAAGCGCGCGTACCTGCCGGAAATGTGCATAGGTGAAGCGTTCTTCCTTCACCCGAAGGGCGCCCAGTGAATCTGCCAGCAGTTGCACCTCCCGGGCATTTTCATCATTCGTAGCCAGCAACCGGAACATGGCCTCGCGCACCTGCCTGTTTTGGCTGCGATAATCCTCCAAAGACGCTCTGTGCTCCTGCCGGAGTTTTTGGTAGGCTTGCTGTTGTGCCTCATCCATGCCCGTAGCCTTCACCAGAAAGCGGAACGGCCCGGCTTCGCGTGGATCCGGCGGACGATTGAGCCATAAAAAAGTGAGCGTTCCTATATTGAGCAGAAGCAACGCCACCACGGCTATTTTATAAAACTTCAAGGTTCCCATAGGTTCATATTTGAAGTCCGTCGGAGCTGTTTAAGTATTCCCTGACGAACATTTCTTTATCGTTATGCTGTTTTTTCCCAATCCGTACAAAGTCCAGGCACATAAACAGGTTGGCCACCAATAACACCAAAGCACAAGCCGCAGCACGCCATAAATAAGTGGGCGACATACTGACCACACGTGCCTTACCCTGACGCATACGCGCCATAGCCTTCTCCAGCAAATCTGCAGGAGGGGTTGCCCTTTGGATACCTTCCAGGCTATTGAGGGTGTCGTTTATTTTGTCTTGCATGATTACTAATTGGAGGTCATTTGGGGTCATTTGGGGTCATTTGGGGTCATTTGGGGTCATTTGGGGTCATTTATGGGTCATTTGGGGTCATTTGGGGTCATTTGGGGGTCATTTGGGGTCATTTATGGGTCATTTGGGGTCATTTGGGGTCATTTGGGGTCATTTAAAGATTATTTTGGGTCATTGGGAGTTATTTATGTTGATTTTAGGAAGTTTGATTGATTAACCTTTCCACTATAATACCGTTCACCGTCTACCGTTCACCGTCCACCGTCCACCGTCTACCGTCCACCGTCTACCGTCCACCGTCCACCGTCCACCGTCTACCGTCCACCGTCCACCGTCCACCGTCCACCGTCCACCGTCCCCCGTCCACCGTCCATGCTTATGAAAAATTACATTCCGGGATTTTTTTTGCTGTTGTGCAGCAGCCTGTTGCATGCGCAAACGGTTGAGTTTCATCCCACCTGCCACAGCATTGGCGTGGAGGTGCGGGAAATTGGAAATGCTGATAGTTGTGGAGTGGAATATAGGAAAACGAGTGAAACGATCTGGAAAACGGGGTTTCCGCCCGACAGGATTACCCTTTCCGGTGAGGAGCAATACAGGGGCAGTCTTTTTCTTTTGGAACCCCAAACTGCTTATGAAGTCAGGGTCACGTCGTTTCAGGCAGGGAATCTGGTATCCGTTCAACTGGGGCAGGTGAGTACTCTGAGCGATCCGGAATTTGGTTGGGGGCAAACCCTCAAATGGGTAGCGCCCAATGGTTCGGGCAATGCTTACACGCAGGATCAGCCGGGTAATTTGACTGCTTTGTTCAACTCCGGGCAGGTAAGCTGTGGGGTAACGGTGTTGCTCATGGATGGTGTATATACCCAAAACGGGCTGCAATTGACCATCCAGAACCCCTGTACCGAGAACACCCCGATTACGCTCATGGCTGCCCCCGGCGCGCATCCAGTGATAGAAGGCGGCATTCAAACCCCGCTCGCCTGGACGCAACATCCGTCGGATTCCAAATTATTTTCGGCGACCATCCCACAGGCAGCAGCCCACTCAAATATTTGCGTGATGGATGGCAAAGCTCTTTACCCCTATCCTTCGCTTACTTCCGAATTGCTATTGGGAGGTTACCACCTGGCTGCGCTGAATTTTGGCTATGATGGTTTTGTGCGTGATGAAAATACCATCTGGATCAAAACACAGGCTGGAACCAACCCCGCCAACGCGGAAATAACCTTATCCAGGTCGTTCCGGTTTCTTACGGTTTATGGAGGCGATAAGGATGCCTACTTGAAGGTCAAAGGCATTGTTTTTCAACACTTTGGTAAGCCAGTGCTGAATCCGTTGGGAAGCGCCCAGGACGCTTATGGCGCCACGGTTTTCGATATCAGAAATGCGCACCACGTGTATTTCGACAGTTGCCGGTTTGATTTCAATACGAGTCATATTTCCTTTACCAATCAGTGCAATCACCTTTTTATACAGCATTGCACATTCAGGCATGATGCCGGCAAATGGACGCATGCTATGATTAAAAAATCAAACGTATTTGTGCATTCAATCCTGTACACCGTTTCGTCCAGCAGGGGAAGGGCAGTGGAAACGGCCGGTATTTTTATTCATAAATCGAGGAATGCGGTGATCCGCCACAACCTGTTCGATGGCTTGAATTCAGGTATAGAAAGTTATATAGACCAGGGCCCGCTGGAGGAAATAGACGTGTACAACAACGTTTTTGTGGATAATTTCGACGCCATTGAATGCGATGGATATTGGACCAATTTGCGGGCTTGGAACAATGAATTTATTCGACCCATGGCAGGTATTTCTGCTGCGCCTCCATTGGTGGGTCCTCGGTATTTCTATCGCAACCTGTTTCACGGCATGCAGGGACGGAGAAACGAACAGGATGATCCGTATTTCATTGGTTGTACGCCGGTTACGGAAAACTATATGGGGCAGGGAATTGGGATAAAAACCAATACCGGCAACGGATTATCTTCGGACCGTGGCAATCTGTATTTTTTCAACAACACCTTCCACGCAGTGGATACGCTGGGTTTTGTGTTTACTTCCTGGGATTCAGAATGGCGCAAAGCCTTGTTTATCAATAATATTTACACCCACGAAGGACATTATCCATTTTATTATTTCAGTTTGGCCGGCAACTCAGATTACCGTCTTCAATCTGTTACAGATAACTATTATTGTTATGATCCCGTTGAACCGCTTGCAGTAATCAAGCATATACACGGCCAGTATCAGTGTACAGAGGCCCCGGATGTAGCTGCACTGGAAGAAGTGTTAACCAGTATTTCGGGAAGCCCCAATATTGCTATCCGGGATCCGATGCAGGCTGATCCGGGTTTTGAAACCATGACAGATGGCGGTTTTGCTTTGGCGCAGGGGAGTTTGATGATAGATGCAGGTACGCTGATTCCGGGTTTTTATGATTACCAGGGTAGTAAGCCGGATTTGGGTGCGAAGGAAGGTGCTGCCATCAGCAGTGTCATGCCGGACAAACAGTTTTTGCCACTAAGAGTGTACCCCAATCCGGGCAATGGGCTGTTTACTTTGGAGTGGTTCCGGCAATCAGCAGAATCCTCCATACGGGTTGTGAATGCATTTGGGCAGGAAACAGCATTTTGGCAAACCAATGAAGAAAAGATTAGTCTTGATTTGCGTCGCGAGCCGGATGGTGTTTATTTGATTCAGATTCAATCAGGAAATGCCCTGTATATTATCAAAGCAATCAAAACCAACTGAGCTCACTATTGCTTCCCCTCCGCCACACCAATCCTGGAATCGCCGCCGCCGTAATACATGAGCCAGCGACCGTTTACCCAGGCCATGCCTTCCAGAAAACATACATTGGATACTTCGCCAACTTTTTCGAAGTCCTTTTCGGGAGTAATCAGGTATTTGTTGGCGCGGGCGCGCAATTCCCATGGTTTTTTGGCAGAAAACAATGCCTGCCCAACGGAATATACATCAGCGCCTATGGTTTTATCCCCGCTGCTGGCGCTGTTGGCGCTGTTGTAAAGCAACAGAATACCATCTTTTTGAATCAGAGCAAAGGGGCCGGGCTCCACCAACCTGCTGTCGAACATGCCCGGACGAGGCAATAAAACGCGCTGAAGGTTGCCTTTTTTATCTTCCAGAGGTTCCCATTTGATCATATCCTCTGAGCTGGCCATGAACAAATCAGTATCGCCCCAGTACATCCAGTATTTGCCTTTGATCTTTTTAGCCACAATCCGACTGCCGTCGCGCTCGCACACAATGGCGCCCGATTTGGACCACAGATCGCGGTATTTGCGTTCCCGGAGCACCTGACCGTGTTTTTCCCATGCCTGTAAATCGTAAGAAGTAGCCAGACACAAACGCGCCACTTTTTTATCATAAGCGGTGTAGGTCATCACATACAGGCCGTCTTCACGCTGTACGACGCGAGGATCTTCGCATCCGCCTTCCCATTCCAGCTCTTTCATGGGGTCATTTTCCGGCCGCAGCACTGGAAGGTTATTTTTCTTGAACTCCAGGCCATTGCGGCTATTAGCCAACCCAATGCGTGAGGTTCCGTATTGATCCTGCGCCCGGTACAATAGCCACACCCGGCCATCCTTCACCACTGCAGTGGGGTTGAACACAGATCTTTCTTCCCAATCCACCTCCTTCTTTCTCACCGGACAATAAAACTCCGCGCGCCGATCAGGCTCCATTAAGGGATTGTAAGCATCCAAACGTTCCATGGACTTGAACATCCAGGCATCGCCGTTTAACGCTTTTTCAGAAGTAGAGCAGGCACTTATCACCAGTGCTACACAAGCCCAAACAAGTATTTTTTGCATACTAAAAAGATTTAGGCTACAAAAGTAACCAATCCCCACTCACTCATTCACTCATTCACTCACTCACTCATTCACACATTAAAAAAGGCAGCCCATCCCTTTGGATGAGCTGCCAGGTGGTCCTCCTATCGGAATCATTATGTTTCTTTGGGGGCGGGGAAAACAGTTATTGGTCTACGATATCCGTTTTCATTGGACCAAGGATGGCCAGGAGGTCATTTTTTTCCTGCGTTGGAACATTGAACTGGTCCAGGGCGGCAACCAGATCGCCTACCAAAGCATTAAATTCTGCTTCTGTAATGAGCATGCCCTGGTGCGCTTCCAGCATGGTTTTGCCTTTATATTGGCAAGGACCGCCGGAGCCGGCACAAATCTGATCAATCAGGTTGTTGCGCAGCAACTGCGTACGGAATGGATCTGCCACAGTCGCAGCAAAACGTGCATTGATGGCATTGTCGGCCACTACGTTGGCCAGGAACTGGTCAACAACAGCCGTAATGGCATTAATGCCACCCAGCCGTTCATACAAGTTGGGTGCAGGTGTTGGCGTGAGGTCGTCTTTGCTTTCGCCGCAAGACATGCCTGTGAGCGTCAGGCTCAGGAAGGTGAGCAGCACAAGATAATTTTTCATGATGGAAAGATTTAGATGAGTAGGTTATGGTTGTAATGGCGCCATGATCCAGCGTTTTTCGTTGGATATGAACAACATGATGGCAAGTATGAGGGTAACAACGCTACCGCCCAGCAGGATGGCAGGTAAGACTGCCAGGGCAGAAGCGGGCACCGGGCATTTGGCGCCGGCAGGCTCCGGAAATACTTTGATGGAAACAGGTTGAGGACTCAGGATGTCAATCCGACTTTGCAGGTTGGCCGCAGATTGGTCGAGCGTATGACTAAGTACCAGCAATCCGGAATGGACATTGTAAGTAGCGGCAGTTACACCCTGCCAGCCACGTGCCGCCTGTGCCAGTGCCTGGCCAGCCGACTCATCAGGCGCATGTACTTCAAAAGCGGTGATGGATATCAGCGGTAAATCCTGCGATGGCGAATAAGGGGTGGCCACACGGAGCCAGCCAGTGAAACAAAGCAGGGAAGTCAGAACCAGAAAAAAAGACAGTTTGCGCATCTTGCAGATATCGTTTACCAATACCTACGAAGTGCAGTTGCCTTTTGGATTTCAGAAAATGAAAAAAAAGTGAAATTCCTTAAAGTGAGCGCTATTTGCCAATAATGTCCCACAAATTGCCATACAAATCCTTACACACCGCCACGGTGCCATAGGGCTCTTCGGAGGGTTCGCGCACAAATTCCACCTGATGTTCGCGCAGCCGCTGGTAGTCGCGCCAGAAATCATCTGTATGCAGAAACAGGAATACCCTGCCGCCGGTTTGGTTGCCCACCCTGCTGAGTTGTTCCGGATTGGCGGCTTTGGCCAGCAGGATGGCACATTCTCCTTCTCCACGCGGTTTTACCCGCACCCAACGCTTGGTTTCGCTCATCACGGTATCCTCCAATAACTCAAATCCCATGACACGGGTGTAAAAGTCAATGGCTTCGTCGTAATCTGCCACCACCAGGGCAAATTGGGCAATTCTTTGGTTCATAAAATCAATCTTTCCAGATAAAGGGAAACAAAACAAAGGTTAGTGTCAGCAAAATGGCGTCAATAGCCAGCAGGTTGATGATGTCCTTTTTATAAGAAGTGTCCTGCAATAGTCGCAAGGCAATCTGCGATAGTCGGATCAGGGTAAGCAGAATGGGCAGAATAACCGGGAAGCTCAAAATGGCCATCAGGGTGGCTGAATTATTGGCTTTGGCGGCAATGCTGGCGATAAAAGTAAAGGCGATGCTGAAGCCAATGCTTCCCAGCGTAACGGTTAAACAGAATAGCGGCATGTCTTTCACCGGATTGCCGGCCACCAGGCTGTAGGTTCCGAAGGATAACAGGCTCAAAACCAGCAACAAAAGGGTGTTGTACAGGATTTTGGCCAGCAACAGCATAGACGGGTCCGCAATCTGGTAATAGTAAAGTTGCCGGGCGCCGCTTTCCTGAACGAAGCTTTTTACCACGGCATTAATACTGGCAAAGAGAACAATCAGCCAGAAAAGTACATTCCACACCTGTGGCTGAACTTTTATACTGGCAATATATACTACGAAAACCATGCTGAAAACGTACAGTACGATACCGCTCAGTGCGTACCGCTGCCGGAATTCAAGCAGAAATTCTTTTTGTAACAGAGTGAGAAGCATGGGGCGAAGGTAAGGGATTTACCGTACCGGCGGGTTTAGCCGCCGCGGATAAGAGATTTGAGATT
>DATGWL010000009.1:0-6116 GCA_035299505.1 Saprospiraceae bacterium
ATTCTGGGCGCCTTTTTGTTCAGTGGCAAGGATGTAGATAAAAAAGTAGCGGCGCTTTCCGGGGGCGAGCGCGCGCGACTGGCGATGGCCTGTATGTTGTTGCGCCCGTTCAACCTGTTGCTGCTCGATGAGCCCACGAACCACCTGGATATGTTGTCGAAAGACGTACTGAAACAGGCTTTGATGGAATACAATGGTACCCTGCTCATCGTGAGTCACGACCGGGAATTCCTCTCCGAAATGACCACCCGCACCATTGAATTCCGCGACGGGCACCTGAAAGAATACCTGGGCGATGTGAACTATTTCCTGGAAAAACGCCAGGTGGACAACATGCGCGAGATTGAAAAACGCTCTACCCTGAACCAGCAGGCAGCAGCGGCGGCAGCAGCCGTTTCAGTGAGCGGAGAAGAACGCAAACAACTGGAACGCGCCGTACAAAAACAGGAAAAGCGCATTGCTGAACTGGAAGCCGAGCTCAAAAAATGGGAAGATAAAATGGCTGATCCGGGGTTCTACAGCAAACCTTCCGCCGATGCCGAACTCAAGCAATACAGCGATCTCAAAGCCGAGCTCAGCAAAGTTTATACTGAATGGGAAGCTGCGGTGGAAAAGCTGGGGTAGGGAGGATGGGACGATGGGACGATGAACGATGGGATTGCGTGGGTATATATAGCAACGTGGGTTCGTTTGTTTTGAATTTGCTATACAGTTTGGCCAAATGACCTCGAAATGGACGATGGTAGTTACAGTTAAAATCTGTGTGAAATCTGTGCGAAACCCACTCCACGGAAACCCATTACCAGACCCTTCGCTACGCTCAGGGCGACAAGGCATCTTTTGTGAGTACCCCATCGTTCATCGTCCATCGTCCATCGTCCATCGTCCATCGTTCCGTCGTCCCCACGTTTTACGGCTTCGGCTCCTTCTGCCCTTTCTTATTTTTCAGGTTTTCGTTGAGAAACTTCGTCATCAGGGTATACAGGTGAATCTTGGCATTCCCGCCGCCGATGCCATGGTTGCGGTTGGGGTAGATCATAGTATCGAACTGCTTGTTTTTGGCTACCAGTTCGTTGGCCATTTCTGCCGTGTGCTGAAAATGCACATTATCATCTGCCAGGCCGTGCACCAGCAGGTAAGAGCCTTTGAGCTGCTCGGCGTAGTTGGTGGGTGAGTTGAGTTCGTAGCCGTCTTCGTTTTCCTCATGGGTTTGCATGTAGCGCTCGGTGTACACGGAGTCGTACCATTTCCAGTTGGTAACCGGAGCCACCGCGATGGCTGCTTCAAACACATCGCTGCCTTTGAGGATACAATTGGTACTCATATACCCGCCATAGCTCCATCCAAATATCCCGATTCGGCCGGCATCCACGAAAGGCAGGGTCCCCAGGTATTTAGCCGCCTCAATCTGATCGGCCACCTCGTAATGCCCCAGCTGTTTATAGGTCATTTTTTTGAACTCCTCCCCGCGCGCGCCCGTACCGCGGTTGTCTACACAAGCCACCACATAACCCTGTTGGGCCAGCATCTGGAACCACCAGTAATTGGCGCCCTTCCAGGCATCGGTGACCTGCTGACTGCCCGGACCGCCGTACACGAACATCAGTACCGGCAGTTTTTGGTTCTGATAGGCCGGGTTGGTGGGTTTGATCATCCAGCCGTTGAGTTCCACCTGATCGGAAGTTTTGAAATCGAAAAACTCCACCGGAATGGTACCGTATTCGGTTTGTTTGGCGCGGAGTTCGGTGTTTTGTTCCAGACTGCGGATCACTTTGCCCTTGCGGTCGCAAACACTGTATTGGGGCGGGGTATTGGCCGTGGAGTAGCTGTGTACGAAGTAATCGAAAGTGCTGCTCCACTGTGCGCTGTTGGTACCCACCGATTTGTTGATTTTGCGCGGTTTTTTGCCTTTCAGGGTGGTTTCGAATAGTTCGCGGGCCATAGGCGTTTTGCTGGCCGCCTGGAAATACACCTTGCCGTTGCGTTCGTCAATGCCGTAAAACGCTGTTACATCCCATTTGCCTTTGGTGAGTGCTGCTACTTCCCTGCCGGCCATATCGTAGCGGTAAATATGGTTGTAACCGCTTTTTTCGCTTTGCAGGATAAAGCCTGAGCCGTCTTTCAGGAACGTAACATCGTGTAAATCAAGGTAATACTTACTGTTTTCTTCGTGCAGCAGGTTGCATTGCCCGGATTTTGGATCGGCCAGGAAAAAGCGTTGGTTGCTTTGGTGGCGGTTCATCCAGGTGAGGCAGAGTTTGCCGGAGGGCGTCCATTCCAGGCGCGGCAGATAATCGTCGAGCCTGCCCTCTTTGGATTCGCGGTTGGGGATATTTACGTCTATGGTTTTAGCGGCTGCGAGATCGTAGATATGGGCGGTAACGATGGAGTTGTTTTCGCCCACTTTCGGGTATTTAAAGGTTACGTTTTCCGGGTATGGCTGTCCGCGGAACATTTCCATGGTCATTTCCGGCACATCACGTTCATCGAAGCGAAGGAAAGCCAGGTAGCGACCGTCGGGGCTCCACTGGAAAGCGCGCACCAGTTCGAACTCCTCTTCATACACCCAGTCGGACGCGCCGTTGATGATTTCGTTTTGTTTGCCGTCGGTGGTTACGCGGGTTATTTTGCCGCTGGCCAGCTCTTTGAAGTAGAGGTCGTTTTTCACCACAAAAGCCACCATGGAGCCGTCGGCCGAGAAGGTGGCGTAGCGTTGTTTGGCGGCGGTGGCGCCGTCTTTGATGTACACCACGTTTTGGTCAAAGAGCTTGATGAGCTTTTTGGTGGGCAGGTCCAGCACAAAATAATCGGCTTCTGTACTCCAGCGGAACAGCGGGGTAGTGTTGGTGGTAAGCAGCATTTTGGATTCATCCGGACTAAAGGAATAGCCGTCGAAGCTGCTTTTCCAGCCGTTATCGCCAGAGCTGAGCGCGGCTGCATCTACCAGAACGCCGGATTTTTCACCGTTGCGCAGGTCGTATTGCACAATGGTATTGCCTTCGAGGCGGGTGTAGTGTACCCCGTCTTTTTGGAAATTAAAGCCCGGGATACCCTTGGAGGCGAAGGTGCCTTTTTGCCAGATGTCTTCCAGCGTAATGGGTTTTTGGGCAAAAACGGAGCAAAATGGCAGCAAAAAAAGGCAGAATGTGCAGATACGACGCATAAGCATAGGTTTTGTGCCGCCAAAATAGGGGATTGGGAAAGGAAGGAGAAGAGTTTTAGGCAGAAGTGGGGAATTAAGGGGTGTTTGGGGGATAGGGGGGGGCGGAGTTTTTTTCACCACTAAGCCACTGAGGGCACTAAGGGGAGTTAAGCTTAGTTTTCTTAGTGCCTTAAGTGTCTTAGTGGTGAAAAACTTTGCGCCCTTCGCGCCCTTAGCGGTGAATAAAACTTCGCGCTCTTCGCGCCCTTTGCGGTGAACCTACTCCACCATCACTAACTAATCCAGTACACCCGTGTTTATACCTGTTTTATAAAATAAGTATAAACACGTAATGCAACTTAATATATAAATTTTAACTTTGTGACGTGATAGTCAAACATTCATCTCGTTTGATTCGTGTTTTGTAGCATTTTGTTTTTGTAGATCCCGTACTCATCAGCTTCTGTAATTGAGCCTTCGCTCAATCAGTGGATCATTTTCAATCCCGTTTCATAATCGTATTTCCCTGGCAGCTTGCTGTGCAGGAGGGCTTGTGTATTTGAGCTAAAGGGAAATGTTATTGGTCACCAACTGCGGTTGCACCTTACCTCTTTTGAGGTGAACGGTTGCGACCCTGATTTCTATTTTTTCACTTTAAACGCATGATTTATGCAAACAAAGTTCAAGTTTCTCAAGTATTTGCTCTGTATCGCCATGCTGTCCGGTTGGCATATCGGCGCCCAGGCTCAGTCTGCTACAATGGCAGGCGGAAAAGCTTCCATGAGTAAGGAGGGTAAAATTACGCTCCAGCAAGGACAGGCTCTGCAATATAACAATGTGCTGGACATCAGCCATATGAGTCTTTCAGAGTCTGCAACCTCCAGCCTCTTTACCCAGAAAAACACCGATTTGGTCACTTTCCAGCCAGACGCAGCCAAAAAGGTAGTGTATGTACAAATTGAATTGCGTGCCCGGCCAAACTGGACGCTTGAAGACTGGAATGCGTATCTGGCCAAACTGTAAAACAGTCATTTTTTTGAAAACAATCGTTCAAATGCTCAATGGAAAACAATCATTTAGCTCTTGAATTGAAAACAATCATGAACTTCTAACTCGAAAACACATGGAAAAGCTTTCCAAGATTACAACCCTAACCACCGGGCTCTTGCTGCTGCTGCTCACCTGCATCTGCCTGCCAGCACAAGCCCAATTTTCTACTACACCTAATAACAACGGCACTTCTTTAGTAAATGCCCTGTTGGGAACTGGCGCCAACGTTTCCAATATTCAGATTAACTGCCCGGGGGCATCCTCAGGTACTTTTAAGAATGGAAATTCCAGTAATTTAGGTCTAAATGAAGGTATTTTGCTCACCACAGGCTCCGTAAATCTGGTAGCCAGGGCAGCCTCGAATTTTAATGATAACAATAATAATGCTGGTGGAGATGCCGACATCAATGTTATTGTAGCCCCTTTGGTGTCCTATGATGCCTGCAAACTGGAGTTCGATTTTGAACCGGTGGGCAGCAACTTGTCATTTCAGTATGTATTTGCTTCGGAGGAGTATCCGGAGTATGCCTGCCAAAACTACAACGATGCCTTTGCGTTCCTGATTGATGGCCCGGGTTATAACAATGAAAACATTGCTTTAATCCCGAATACGGCTACTCCCGTTTCAATTAATACGGTCAATAATATTCCGCCGAATTGCGTGAACAATCCGCAGTATTACATCAATAATACCTCCGGAACTACGGTGGTTTATGATGGCTTCACCACTGTGTTGACAGCAACTGCAGAAGTAGTGCCATGCGAAAACTATCACTTTAAACTAGTGATTGCCGATGTTTTCGACCGCGTATATGATTCTGGTGTATTCCTGAAAAAGGGCAGTTTTAATGTACAGGCAATTTGTGCAAATCAGATTGTTACCTTGAATGAGAATGGAATAGCGAGTATTACTGCGCAATCTTTGTATTCCAGCAATAACCCGGACTGTTTGGATCCTCTCAGCTATTCTGCCAGTCAGACTACTTTTAACTGTAGTGACGTGGGTAACAATACTGTGACCCTGACAGTAACTTATTCTGGCAATCAGTCTGCATCATGTCAGGCTAACGTGGAAGTACTTGATATTGACTCTGATGGTGATGGCATCAACAATTGTGGTGATGCCTGCCCGAATGACCCGGATAACGACTCTGATGGTGATGGTCTTTGTGCTAATGAGGACCCTTGTCCGCTGGATGCTAATAATGATGCAGATAATGACGGGGTCTGCGGTAATGTTGACAACTGCCCGACGGTAGCCAATGCCAACCAGTTGGATACTGATGGTGATGGCCAGGGTAATGCCTGCGATTCAGATGACGATAATGATGGCTGCTTGGATGTAGATGATCAGAATCCGCTGGCCTATAGCCCTGATTCAGACGGCGACGGTTTGCATGATGATTGCGATGCCTGCCCGCTGGATGCCAATAACGATGCAGATGGGGACGGCGTTTGTGGTAACGTGGATAACTGCCCCACTTTGGCAAATGCAGATCAGTTGGATACCGATAATGACGGCCAGGGTAATGCCTGCGATACTGACGATGATAACGACGGATGTTTGGATGCCAATGATCCTAATCCGCTGGCATACAGTCCTGATTCAGACGGCGACGGTTTGCATGATGATTGCGATGCCTGCCCGTTGGATGCCGATAACGATGCCGATGGGGATGGCGTTTGTGGTAATGTAGATAACTGCCCTGAATATTCGAATACAGATCAGACCGATACCGATGGCGACGGACTTGGCGATGCCTGCGATCCGGACATCGACAACGACGGATGTATGAATGAAGAGGATGCAAACCCGCTGGCATACAGTCCTGATTCAGACGGTGACGGTTTGCATGATGATTGCGATGCCTGCCCGTTGGATGCCGATAACGATGCCGATGGGGATGGCGTTTGTGGTAACGTA
>DATGWL010000010.1:0-3623 GCA_035299505.1 Saprospiraceae bacterium
GTAGGCCGTCCACCGTAAGCCGTAGGCCGTCCACCGTAAGCCGTAAGCCGTCCACCGTAAGCCGTCTACCGTAGGCCGTAAGCCGTCTACCGTCCATACACCATAAACACTGCCGGCAGCTTTTCGAGGGTCTTTATGCCGGAATTTTTCCAGTCTTTAACCGGTAGGCTCCGGATCAATTCGCCGGCGCCGGTAATATCCTGAGCTACACCAAACATGGTGTTGGGCTGCAGGGTTTCCAGGGCTACCTCCAGCACCATTTGGGATCGGTAGGGGGTTTCAATAAATAGCTGGGTTTGATCCTGCTGCCGGGAAAGTGTTTCCAGTCGGCGCAAATCTTTGGCCAGTTCCGGCCGTTTAGGCGATAAGTATCCCTGAAAAGCAAACTTTTGTCCATTCATCCCGGATGCCATCAGAGCCAACAACAGTGAAGAGGGGCCAACCAAAGGCGCTACTTTTACTCCTTCGCGGTGGGCTAGGGCTACAATAGCCGCCCCCGGATCTGCCACGCCGGGACAACCGGCCTCCGAAAGCAAACCCACGTTTTTTCCTGCCTTTACTGCCTCTAAAAAAGCGGCTTCTGCTTCCTCCGGACGCTGATTTTCAGGCAATTCCACAAAAATCATTTCCTGAATGGCCTTCGCCGGCCCCAAACGCTTGATAAAATGGCGGGCTGTTTTGGCGCGTTCTACAATGAAAACATCCAGATTTCGGGCCAACTCCTGAGCATACGGCGGCACGGTATGCAGGGCTTCTTCAGCAATGGGGCAGGGTATGAGATAGAGGGTAGGCATTTGACGGCTAACGGTGGACGGTAGACGGTGGACGGTAGACGGTGGACGGTAGACGGTGGCGTTGCTTTGGGCAGTCCAAATTTCAAAAGCAACGCCACCGTCCACCGTCTACCGTCCACCGTCCACCGTAGGCCGTCCTATTTTTTACGCATATAAAACCATAGAGCGCCGAACGCTACAATCAGAATGGCTGGCAGAATCACCAGTTTACCCAGTGTTTCCTGTCCTGCCAGCAATTCGGCAGCCGGGCCGGTAAGGCCGCTGGCTTCGGCGCTCTGGCGGGCAGAATCAATCCAGCTGCCCACAATCGGTTGAAGCAAACCAGTGGCAAACATACCCATGCCGCCAATAACCGACATGCCCAACGCACCTGACTTAGGAAGATACTCGCCCGTAAATCCGAGCATGGTAGGCCAGAAATAACATACGCCAATGGCAAACATAATAGCCGCCACATAAGTCATGGCGCCGGTGGTATGACCCAGCAGGTAAATACCCAGGGTAGCAATAATGGCAGAACCCCACAACACGCCGGTTGGGTTGAGTCGGTGTACTACCGGACCGGCGTAGAACCGTCCAACCGCCATCAAACCAGTGGTGAGCGCCAAAATGATCATCGGTTTTGCGCCGGAAGACTCCAGCAACGGACCAACCCATTGTTGGGTGCTAAGTTCTGTGTTGGCCGTGAGTACCATGCAGAAGAGCATGAACAAATACAGCGGATTGAGCATGCCCATGAGGTTATCTGTCAGTTTAGCCTGACCAGCCTCAGCAGCCTCCGGAAATTTTTGTCCCCAGAACAAAAAGGCATAAACAACCGTCGGAATCAGCATAACGCCCACCTGCACCTGCCACGACATGCCCGTGCTGGTGATTAACTGCGAAATGAGTGAGCCCAGGAAAATGCCACCGGGAAACCACACGTGGAACCGGTTGAGCATGGTGGTTTTGTTGTTGGAATACATCCCCGCAATCATCGGATTGCAGGCTGCTTCTACAGAACCATTACCAAATCCAACAAAAAAGCTGGAAACCAGCAGCATTTCAAAGCTGGTGGCAAAAATGGTGCTCAGAATGCCCAGCATATGGCAGGCAAAAGCGATCCAAACCATGCGTTTTGGCCCCAGTTCGTTGTACAACAAACCGCCAACAATGGTAGCAATGGGAAAACCAATGCCCAAAACCATTTGGTTGATTAAGCCCAACTGGGTACCATCCAAGCCCAGTTTATCGCGTAATTCATTCAATATACCCGCCCGAATGGCAAAGGCAAAGGCAGTGGTGACCAGGGCAAAACAAGAGGCCGTAAATAGCCGGTTCGCGTTAAGATTGCTCATGCTAGATCAAAATTTCGTTTTGAAAAGATGGCCAAAAGTAGAAAAGCCTGAATCTATTCCACTTAAATCATGAAATTTTTACTACTGTAGTTGCGCCTCCAGCGAAGCTTAGGGGTTTTTCAAACCCTTCAAACCCCTCCCGCCACCTCCTTCACCAATCCCGGCCCTTTATAAATCAATCCTGTGTACAATTGAACCAGATCTGCGCCGGCACTTATTTTTTCGCGGGCCGATTCGGCAGAATCAATGCCGCCCACTCCAATGATCACTACGCCTTTGCCCAGTTTTCGGCGCAGGTAACGAATCACTTCGGTGGCGCGTGCGCGTACAGGTGCGCCACTCAGGCCTCCGGCGCCAATGGCTGTTACGGATGCTTCGGAGGTATTCAGACCGTTTCTGGAAATGGTGGTATTGGTAGCAATCACGCCAGCCAGTCCGGTTTCCCGAACAATATCGGCTATATCATCCAGCTGACTATCCGTCAGATCCGGTGCAATCTTGAGCAAAATGGGTTTGGGCGAAGTTTGGGCCCTGTTCTTTGTCTGAAGTTCGTTGAGCAACCGCGTTAAGGGCTCTTTTTCCTGCAATTCACGCAAACCGGGCGTATTGGGCGAACTCACGTTCACCACGAAATAATCCACCCAGGGAAACAACTTGTCAAAACAAATCAGGTAATCATCTACTGCCTTCTCATTGGGCGTCACCTTGTTTTTGCCAATATTGCCACCAATAATGGGTCCGCCCGAGGGATTTTTTTCGCGCCAGCGTTTCAGTTCTTCCACCAATGCATCCAGGCCCAGGTTGTTGAAACCCATCCGATTTATCAGGGCTTCATCTTCCGGCAGGCGAAACAACCGCGGCTTTGGATTGCCGTCTTGTGCAAGTGGTGTTACCGTGCCCACCTCAATAAACCCAAAGCCCAGACAAGTCAGGCCGGCCAGGTGTTTACCGTCTTTATCAAACCCTGCTGCCAGACCCACCGAATTGGGAAAAGTCAGGCTCATGACCTGCTTTTCCAGGTTTTTATGGGTGTCGCAAAACATAGCGCGCATCCACCACCTCGTGGGCGGAAGACTTGCTGCAAGATCCAATAACTGAAAAGTAAGCCGGTGCGCTTTTTCCGGCGAGAGCGCAAATAACAGAGGTTTGAAAATCGAATACATACCGGGCAAAGTTCGGAATAACTTCCGGGTTTTCACCGCGAAGTACGCTAAGTGCGCTAAGAGTGTTTTTGCGTACTTGGCGTACTTCGCGGTGAATTTCTAGCACCCGGGGTTTTCACCGCGAAGTACGCTAAGTGCGCTAAGAGTGTTTTTGCGTACTTGGCGTTCTTTGCGGTGAATTTCTAGCACCCGGGGTTTTTACCGCGAAGTACGCGAAGTGCGCTAAGAGTGTTTTTGCGTACTTGGCGTTCTTCGCGGTGAATTTCTAGCACCCGGGGTTTTCACCGCGAAGTACGCGAAGTGCGCTAAGAGTGTTTTTGCGTACTTGG
>DATGWL010000011.1:0-31877 GCA_035299505.1 Saprospiraceae bacterium
CTTCTGGCGGTATAGATTTTGCTCAAAAGGCAAAAGAAGAAGCCAAAAGGTTGCAGGAGGAAATGGAAAAAATCCTAACCAATCTCCATTAACGGGTATATTCCCACCCCACCCTGCCCAAACGCTATTTATATGCAGGCAGAGCAATATATGAGCCGTTGCCTGGATCTGGCTAAGCTTGGTCGAGGACTGGTGTCGCCCAATCCATTGGTTGGAGCGGTACTCGTTTATGAAAACCGAATTATTGGGGAGGGTTGGCACCAACGGTACGGAGAGGCACATGCCGAAGTACATTGCCTGCAAAGTGTGCAGACTCAAGACCGCCACCTGATTCCTGCAGCTACCCTGTATTGCAACCTTGAACCTTGCGCGCATTTTGGCAAAACACCTCCATGTGCCGATTTGATTATCCAACATCGTATTCCGAGGGTAGTGATAGCCAATACCGATCCAAATCCTTTGGTAGCAGGCAGTGGAATCAACCGAATGCTGGCAGCTGGCATTGAGGTACAAACCGGCATCCTGGACAAACAAGGCGCCCAACTCAACCGGGCTTTTTTTACATGGATTGGTCAAAAAAGACCCTATATTATCCTAAAGTGGGCACAATCTGCGGACGGATACATGGGCAAACTGGGTGAGCGAACCGTTATCTCGGGACCTGTGACCCAGCGGCTGGTACATCGTTGGAGGACAGAAACTGATGCCATTATGGTTGGAACGCACACTGCGCTGATTGACAATCCCAGACTAGATAACCGCTTTTATCCGGGTAAGGCCCCACTTAGAATAGCCATTGACCGCTATGAACGTTTACCGGAGACAGCGCATTTAATGGACGACTCACAGGACACCTGGATTATAGGTCAAAAAGAGGCTCAGGCAGGCCAAAATACCCGTTGGCTTGATGGTGGTCAGTATGTTGCGCTTTCCTGGCTCCTGAACGAATTATACCGGCATCAGAAAGCCAGTCTGCTGGTGGAAGGTGGAGCCCAGCTTTTGCAACAATTTATAGATCAGGGGATTTGGGATGAAATCCGGCTGATTGAGAGCGCCTGCCGCCTGGAATCCGGCGTTAAGTCGCCATTGGTACCCGGGGCCGCTATTTTGAAAGAAACCATAGAGCTCGGCGAAGATCATATCCGTATTTTTGCCGAGCAAGCATGACAGCCCATATCGTATGACACAGGTAACCAAGTTAGGACTGCATTTACCTACCGACCCCCGCTGGGTCAATTTGGCAGAGATTTCTCTGGAAGAAATTTTAACCGACCATGCCTATTGCGAACAAAAAGCAGCAACCTCCTGCATATCGCTCATTCAGGCCTATCCGGAACGGGTAGAACTGGTTGAAGAAGTGGCTCCTGTTGTTACAGAAGAATGGGGGCATTTTCGTATGGTCCTTTCTGAGCTTAAAAAGCGCGGACTAAAGTTGGGCAGGCAGCGGAAAGATGAGTATGTGAACCAATTGCTCACTTTCCAGCGTAAAGGCGTTTCAAGAGAAGAAGTGCTGCTCGACAAGCTCCTGATTTGTGCCATGATTGAGGCACGAAGCTGCGAGCGGTTCCGACTCTTGTCGCTTTATTGTTCAGAAGAGGACTTGCGGGGTTGGTACCACAAGTTTATGGTATCGGAAGCAGGTCACTACCGGATGTTTTTAGATCTGGCAGAACTTTACTTTGGCAAGGAAACCACTTTAGACCGTTGGCGCGAATGCCTGGCGTATGAGGCGGAGATTATGAAAAACCTCCGGCCTCGAGGCGATCGGATGCATTAAGCGCTTGTTTACCTCTTTAAACAAGCGCTAACGGTGAAAACCGAATTGTACTCTGATGCTGAACAAGTTTACCTTATGTCCAGCCTTTAATTTTATTGATTTTGCCCTGGTCGCCAAAATGCTCGCGGGAAGCCTTGTTGTAGGCATGCGCAGCTTCTTCGGCCGTATCGTACATGCCGATGTGCTTGGCTTTACCATTGATGGAAATCACTGCACGAAAACGCCGATGCTCTCGGTAAACGCCGGTGTACCCGGTATTACTACTTGTTTTGCGCATGCGACTTGCCGTTGACCGGGATCGGTAAACGATGTTCTCTAGTCTGCAATCCAGTTTGTCGCCATTTTTGGCGCCAACTAGTCGGTTAGACTGACTTTTTTCTTTTGCCAGGAACTTCTCGGCAATCAATTTGTGCAGGTAAATTGTTTCCGTTTTAAAACCACCTTCAGCCTTTTTCCAGGTTTTCTGAAAAACGGCACATCCACTGGAATGTAGTCTCAAATTGTTCAGCAGGTCGATCTGTGAAAGATATGGATCGTTGGAAATCCAATCGTACACCAGATCGTCCAACAGTACGCTGGCGTCTGCGTTTTTAAGTTTAATTTTGTAAATCACATCAAGATTGTTTTACTGATGTTGTGGGTCCGAAAACCCGTGAAAGCAATCAAAAGTTAAGCAAGAAAGATCCTGTACGTACACACCGATTTCTACCCGTAGGCAGCGCCAGCTAAGATTATGGGTACAAATTCAGGATCAAATTTCTACACTTGTTATTTCCTTAAAAAAGCGTTTGTTAAAATTTTTTTTCATAACAGCATACATACGGTAAATTTTACACTTTCTAGTCATTTTTCAACAAAACATTTGCGGGAGTCAACCATTTTGAAGTCATTTTTGACTCAATTTTTAACTGGAGTGGTCGGCTACGATCACCCATTTGCCCTTGATTTTTTTCCACAACAAAGTGTAATGTCCATTCAAAACATCTTTCGTTCTGTCGAGTCGCCACTGCCCAATAACAAAGGCGGATTTTCGGGATAAAAGCTCTACAGAAATGATGGTGAATTTGAGTTTACCCATGGCCTCAGGAGTAGCGTAACTCTTCCGGTAATTGTTAAGCGTTTGTTGCCAGCCATAGGTTAGTCCTCTTGACCCTATAAACTTCAAACTATCGGAATTCCAGTAACCTTCCATGAATCCTTCCAGGTCGAACCGATTCCAGGCAAGCTCTTGTGCTGCCATGATCTGCCGGATTTCTTTTTCATCTTTTGACTGAGCGGCGCTCCATTGCCAGGCTACCGCACAGGCCAGAAGCAATAGTATTTTTTTAATTGGCATGATAAACGTTATTGTTTGCCCCAATATTAAAGCAAGTCTTGCGTTCTTTGGGCCTCAATCTTACAAGTGCATGCATATGACCCGATTCTCCCGGTTTTTTTTGGCTTTTTGTGTGACTCTCTTATCTTCTTCACCTTTTTCCGCAACCGCACAGCAAAAAGTCCTTAATACGACCGTTTTGCTGATGCAAAAAAAAGCGCCCGACAACCAGGCGCTCGCCAAGGCTTTGAAAAGCCAGTGGAAGGTGCCTATGGACTCGCTGACCATTACAGACAAAACCCTGGTTTTCAATACTATTGGTGGTAGTACTGTTATGATCGCCTACCTGGATTATCCTGCAGCAACAGATGAAACCGGAGCCGCAGCGCGTTTGTCCTGGCTCTGGAAAAACGGTACAGATGTTGCCATGCGCCATCAGGCTACTATGGTTGTTTCTGTGATCGGGCCATCCGCTAAAACACTGGACTTGTACAAGATCTTAACGCAAACAACGGCAGCTGTTTGTGAGGCCACACAGGCGGCGGCTGTATTTCAACAAAGTCAGTACCTGCTGTTGTCCTCAGACTATTACATTAGTGCTGCGCGTAATATGGTGGCCAACCAAACCTTGCCGCTCTATTGCTGGGTATACTTTGGCAGGCCCGGCGATGGTAATGGCTTTACACTTGGTATGGTGGAATTTGGATTGCCAGAAATGGAAATTGCAGATTCTGAACACCCGGAAGCGGAGGTTCACGCTACCTTGTTTGATGCGGCACTAACCGTATTGAAATACCACTCCAAACTGGCCGACGGTTCAACATTTACCACAGAAGAAGGTACGGCACTGCCTGTGAGTATAGGCAAAAGCGCCTTTTTGGAAGAACAAACAGTCATAAAACTGAGCTACTAGCTCCTGACCGACATGAGAGTAATAGGCTATATTGAACACCCCATTTTCAAGATTTCCATTTTCAAAAACGACGGCAGAACCTCCGTCAAATTTGAGAACGAACTGTATGAGCAAACCTTCAAGCTTGGCAATGATGAGCGATTTGCCACGGTAGAGGGCATTCAGCAATGGGCGAATCCGGCCCTTTTGGAAAAAGTGACGGAAGGTTTCCGCCTTATGCATTCTGCCAATCTAGCTGCACGGGAAGAAGCTTTCCCTGCAGCCTCAGATCATGAATTTGAGGAGATAATTTAAGTGTTTGAGTTTGTTAGTTGGGTTTACCACTAAGCCACAGAGGGCACAAAGACGAATGTGGAGGAGTTTTTAACTATGGGAGAATTTTCCCAAACTCCCACTTTTCTACCGAATCGCGCGGTGAAATCAGGCAGGTCCCTACCCTTAGTGCCCTATGTGGCTTAGTGGTAAACCCAACAAACAACTCAAACACTCCTTTACCAGTCTCCACCGGCGCCACCGCCGCCAAAGGAGCCTCCACCAAAAGAGCCTCCGCCGCCCCAGCTACTTCCACCGCTGCTACCACCCCAGCCTCCACTGCTTCCGCCACCGCCACCAATCCACCAACCGCCGCCGCCCCAAGGGTCGTTGCGGTTTCGGCCACTGCCGGAATGAGTAATCCATTTGCCGGCGTTGCGGAGTTTATAGACAATGGTTCCTAAAATCAGCAAAAAGACGATCATGATGAACGCCAGGATCAAAATGGTTTTCCATTGTGTAACCTGTTGGGGTCCATCTTTTTTAAATTCACCGGAAAGGGCAGAAATAATATCGTCAAGGCCGGCATTGATGCCTTCATAATACTGATTCTGGCGGAAAAAAGGCGCCATCGTATTCCGGATTATGCGTCCGGCAGTGATGTCGGGCAACGCACCTTCAGCGCCGTATCCTGTTGCAATAAAAACCCCTCTGTCCGGCGCTTCGCTCTTGATCAGCATTACTACACCATTGTCCTTATCTTTCTGACCAATACCCCAGCGATTGCCCAGTTCAAAAGCGTAACTGGCTTTGTCATAATCTCCAATATCTGGGCGAATCATGACTACAATCTGTGTGGTGGTAGAATCCCAGTACAGGCGTAATTTTTGTTCCAGCGCATTTTTTTGAGCCGGACTAAGCCATCCGGCATAATCATGCACATATACAGCCGGTTCAGGCTTGGGAGGAAAGAGTTCCTGCGATTGTGCCTCAAGGGCGCCAGGGAGGAGAGTGACCACTCCCAGGAATATCCAAACCAGTATTGGCCAAAGGCCTCGACTGGTTTGGGGGTCAGCCATAGATGATTTCATCTGGCAATTCATTTTCATTGTTATCATCAGCAGCCGGAAAATATGCTCTCAATCGGTCTCCAATCAGGCGAATAGCCTGACAGACACCTTCTGCAGCCATATCCTGCTGAAAATGTGCTTTTAAGATCTTTTTTTCTTCTTCCCAGAACAGGTGTCCAACTTTTTCGTGGATGCCGGCATCTCCCCAAATGGCAAAGTGATGACTCTTTTGCGCCAGGTAAATCAATACAGCATTGCGATCTTTGGTATGATGCATCCCAAAAAGTTGAAACAATTCAGCGGCCTGCTCTACCGGGTGGTCTTTCAGGCAAAAATCTTCCACATACAATCGAATTTCTCCGCTGGTGCCGCGTTCGGCCTGCCGAATGGTTTCAACTATCCTGGCTTCTTCTGCTTTGGTAAACAGCATAGGTTGGCTTAGAATTTAACTTCAGGAGCCTTTTCAGATCCTGGCTGTGCCTGGAAGTATCCTTTGGGAGAGAACCCGAATACACCAACAAGCAGGTTGGTAGGGAAACGACGAATGTAGGAATTGTAATCCTGCACGGATTCGTTGAAGTTTTTGCGTTCAACAGTAATACGGTTTTCGGTTCCTTCCAACTGTTTTTGAAGATCCAGGAAGTTTTGATTGGCTTTCAGGTCAGGATAATTTTCCGTAACCATCAGCAAACGTCCCAATGCACCAGACAAACCTTGTTGTGCTTGTTCAAAACGTTGGATTGCTTCGGGTGTAAGGTTATTAGGGTCTACTTTCATCTGAGTAGCAGATGCGCGGGCAGATACTACGGCTTCAAGCGTCTGTTGCTCAAAATTAGCGTAGCCTTTCACTGTATTCACCAGATTGGGAATAAGGTCTGAACGACGTTGGTATTGATTTTCTACCTGCGACCATGCGGCTTTTACACCTTCATCTTTTTTCACTGTGGTGTTATAGGAGCCGCACATGCTGAAAACCAGTACGGCTACCAGGCCGAGCAGTATGAGGGGCAGATATTTGCGAATGTCTGTCATGATGGCAAATTTGAATTGGTGGTTAAGTGTTGTAAAAATTAACAGGGCGAAAGTAATGGTTGCCTGACAGATTTTATGGATAAACCAGACCAGTAATGCCTGGCCGGCAACTGAATGGGCTTGAGATTCGACTAATGATGGGAATCCGGGGTAGGTTGCCCTACCCTATTTTGCGGGAATCAAGGCTGCCAGAATACCGGTGGCTACGGCAGCGTTCAGCGACTCCGCACGACCATTGGGATGCCTGGGGATACTGATTTTATGGGTGAGTATACGCTCACAGGCAGGACGGATGCCTTTACCCTCGTTGCCAATCACCAAAATTCCTGTTGGGGAGAGTCCTTTTTTAAAAACATCCGCGCCATCCATTACTGCCCCCATGACTGTAATATCTGATTGGTTTTCAAGCAGTTGCTCCAAAGATATTTCCCAGGATGGCACCCGGAATACAGCGCCCATACTGGCCTGTACCACCTTTGGATTGTACAGATCAACACAATCCGAAGAACAATATACTGCAGGAATACCAAACCAGTCGGCTATACGTAAAATAGTGCCCATATTACCTGGGTCCTGAATGCCGTCCAGGTAAAAACAAACCCTTTGAGCTGGCAACCCGGTATTACACGGTGTTTGCGGCATTTTAACTACTGCCAATACCTGATTGGGAGTAACCAGGGTTGAAATACGCTCCAACTCTTCGGGGAGTACTTCTGTAACCGGGAAAAGCGATTTTTTAATCTGCTTGTAGTGTTTGTCCAACCAATCCCGCACGGCAAACACATGATCCGGCTCCAGGGTAGTGTTGTCCAGGAGTTCAAGTACCATTTTATCGCCCTCTACCAGGAAAAGACTGTGTTCTGTACGGTATTTCTTCTGGTGGAGTGATCTGACCAGTTTGGATTGATTTTGAGATAACATGGAATATGTAGGTGCCGCAAAGGTACGCTGCCGGGCTGATTCAGGGGTAAAGGTGTGAAAAGAAGGTTAATATTCCCCTCGAATGTAATTCCCAAGGCATTTTTACGACTTTTGTGACAAACCTCTTCTCACGTATTTTGTCCGCTTCCATGTATTGGCCCAACCTTACCCGGAAATTCTTATCCGCATTTTTCTCCAAAACCAAGTCTGCCAAGGCACATGCCCAGGTTGGAATGCGTTGGGGGGTATATGTGCTAGCGTTTTCTGGAATAACTTTTTTTTCCTGTAATACTGGCAAATATATTGATTCGGATAAGGGCGAACGCTTGCTGGAGAAAAACACCTTGAAAATTAAGTCAGAAAAGAAGTTGAGTATTTCCGCTAAATCTAGTCTGACTGCAGAACTGACTCCTTATTTCAAGCAAAAACCTAATCGGAAAAATCTGCTGTTTTTCCATACGCGACTATGGTTTTGGTATAAATACAAAAACCGGAAAAGTGATTTTGCCCAATGGATAAACAAACGAATTGCTGAGGCGCCGATTATTTATGATTCCACCTTGGCTCAAAGAACCGCCCTGAACTTCAAAAACCAAATGCGGCAGCGGGGCTATTTCAGGGCAGAATGCGATTACCGCGCCATTCCACATGGCAAAACTAAAATCACGGCAGTTTACGACCTGAACCTGGGCCCCAGATACACCGTAGATCAGATGCAATTTGTGAGCCGCGATTCCCAAATACTCCGGATACTGCAGGCGAATGCAAGTGAATCGCTGATCAAAAACCGTACTCCATTAGATGTCAGAACCTTTGATGCAGAGAAGTTGCGGATTACCAATTTGCTGAAAAACAATGGTTATGCCTATTTCATTCCGCAATTCATAGAGTTTGGCGGCGATAGTACAGGCACCACTTCCAACATAACCATTGAGGTGCTTCCATTTTCAGATAGCATTAACCACAAGGTTTATACCATCAACCGGGTGGAGGTACTATCGGGGGTTGTACCGAATATCAACTCCATGCGAAGCGATACCACGATCAACGGAGTATATTTTGCTGCAGGAGAAGCCAAATTGTGGATTAAGCCCAGGCTGTTGCGCAAAAAAATACTGCTTGATCCGGGCGAATTGTTCAAACAGTCAGAATTTGACAAAACACTTCGAAACCTGAATGCCCTTGGAGTGTATCGGTTTGTTTCGCTGCGCCCGGTACAGGATAGTGTGGAAGAGGGCAAGATGAATGTCATTATCAATCTCTCGCCCAACCAGCGTTTCCATGTAGACGGAGGTCTGGACCTCAATTATTCCAGAAACTCTATCAGTAATGGCTTGCTGGGTTTGTCGCCCATTGTTACCGCCCAAAACCGGAATATGCTTTCCGGGGCGGAGCATATTCAAAGCAGCCTCAGTTACAACATAGAATTTGACATAGCCAACCCCAAACTGATCTTCTCGCAGGAGATCAAGTTTCAAAACGAGCTGCTTTTCCCCCAGTATTTTGACTATTTCGGGTTTTGGAAGCTGGCCTCTAAAATCAAAATCGGGCGCTGGAGGGCAGTGCCTAAAAGTTTGCACAACCGGATAAAATCTGATGGAGAAGCCCGTTTGTCGCTGAACTACAACTACCTGAATGTAACGGACTTTTACAACTATCACCTGTCCAACGCATCCTTTGGTTACCGGGTGCGTTCGCATCCGGAGCATCAGTACAATTGGGACCACGTGGGCTTGGATATGCTCAGGCCGAAATTTGATGCGCTGCTGGCGCCAAGTGAGTTTTTGCGCAGAAGCTTTGGTAAGCAGCTGTTTACAGGCTTCATCCTTCGCAACTTCAATTACACTTTTGCCAACAGGCCCAATAGGTTTGGCGAACGGTACAACTATCGTTTTTCCTATGAATTAAGCGGTCTGGAGGTATTGGCGCTCAACCGGGCCTGGCCTTTGATCTCGGGTAAAAAAGAGCCGGTATGGCGTATTGCCGATCTCGATTTTGCCCAATACATCCGATTTGATCAGGAAGGCGTTTATACCAGAAATTTCAACGATAATTTAGTAGGAGCCGTTAGAATGGGCGCTGGTGTGGCTGTGCCCTTTGGCAATACAGGAACCACGCCATTTGTGAAACAGTTTTTTGTGGGCGGCCCTTCCAGTCTTCGTGCCTGGCGAATCCGGCAATTGGGGCCCGGCTCATACGTGAAGCTAACAGATGATGGAAAACCGGATGAAACACAGCCTTATTTTCAGGCGGCCGATCTCAGATTTGAATTTGGCGGAGAATTACGTTTCCCTCTATTCTTGTGGTTTAAAGGCGCAGTCTTCATTGACGGCGGCAACATCTGGACCTTGAAAAAAGACGATGGCCGTCCAGGCTCTGAACTTAGGTGGGATTCCTATAGAAACATCGCCATTGGTACCGGATTTGGCCTGCGAATGGACGTAGATTATTTTGTGCTGCGCTTTGATGTAGGTTTACCCTTGCGCAGACCTTACATTTATCCGGGTACCGATTCTTATTGGGTAAAAAACCTGTTTTCCAAGATGCAACCACGCGATTTCAACCCAAATCTGGCAGTAGGTTATCCATTTTAGCGTTTTTTTCTCTCCAATCGCCAAATGCGTTGCATCTGTGGCTTGCGGCCTTCGTTGGCGGCAAGCCAATGCTGCTCGTCCCATGGTGTAATGGACTCAAATTGACGGGAAATTCCACATTTTGGCAGGCGTTTCCGATGCTGTTTGCCACGCAAAAACCGGGATCCCTGGAAATCAGTGAAGTAGATGACACTGGCACGTGTGTATGGGAAAAAACCCAGCTTTTTACCCATAATGTATCCTGTCAGCGCGAGGGTTTTGCCATCTTTGCTCAAAGCGGCTCCTGTTACCACTCTGCCGCTTAGCTTAATGCTGTCGCGCAAAATGGCAACTGTTTCTTTGCCCGGGGTAATGGGTATCACGTAATGTTTACAGATAAAATCGCCTTTAAAGACGTTTTTAGAAAAAAGGTGCAGGCTGTCCTGGAAAAACACCATGGCTTCGCAGTTGAAATTCCAGTCAGAAGTTTTGGCAGGCGGGAAGCTGGTCTGGTCCGGGTAACGGAATGGCAGACTGTCTAACCGGCCACTTGCCAGGTGGTAACGGAAAATCCTTAGGTTTTGGCGTTTGTTGTAGTTATTGCCAAAGTCGCCTATGTATAAATTCCCAGCCTGATCGTGGGTAAGGTCTTCCCAATCATAATTGCGGGCTGCCAGATGTCGTACTTCCACCACTTTTTTCTGAAAAGGATCGAAACGAAATAGATCTGCCGGATTTTTGGAATCGTTTAATAACCACAAATCGCCATTGGGCAGGCGTGTCATTCCGGAAACTTCTTTTAATTCCGGCGGTAATTTGATACTTTTTGCTACCGTTGAAGATTGGGCAGCAGAAAATCCGGGAAGTAACACCAGGACCCATAAATTGGTCCTGTAAAGTAGTATTTTGAGCATAGCTTGCGGTTAGGATCGCTTCAACAGTACCTTGATTTTGGGGGGCTTGATTAGAAGGAGAGCGTTTTTTTACCGCAGATACGCGGAGACGCAGTTTTTTAATTCCTCTGCGACTCCGCGTATCTGCGGTAAAAAAAGGCTCTCCTTCCAGGTAATTATTGTTTTACAAAACGCGTGGTCCAGGCCAGGCCATCCTTTTCAAAACGAAGGAAGTACACACCTGACTGGTAATCAGCAACTTGTACCTGGTGCAGGAAGTCGGGCTGCTGAATCATTTCCACCTGCTGTCCCAAGGCGTTTACCACCTGAACGCGATCGAAATTGATGGTTGTCTGGATATTCAGCACATCCTGAGCCGGATTCGGCGCCAGCCTCACTGCATTGCTGAAATCGGCCTCCTTGGTGCTGATATCGCACAAAATGTCGTTGTTGTACCTGGGCAAAATCTGGTAGCCGGAGGTAAATGGATTGGAAGGGTCGAACTGACCGCCAAGGCCAATCACAACAAAATTCTGACAAGGCGGTGGAGGAGCGTTGTACGTTTCAATATCGCGGTCAATACGAATCAGAATGGTATCATTGGGCAATTGTGCAGACACAGCGCGCACATTGAATCCGCTGGAACCAACGCCGGTAGTCCACTCAGCCGGGTCAACCAGTTCCAAACCAATGATGGTAACCAATCTTGATTCAGTGGATTCGTTCAAAGTACCCACCTGGATTGGTGCAATAATTGGATTATCCGCAGACAATTTAATGATCGTATCCGGGCGAATTTCCGTCATACCATTGAACTGTCCGATGGTGCCACGCACGGTAATCCGATCCTTTTCTGTAACGGTATAGCCGTAATTGCCTCCCAGAGAAGACACAGAAATACCATTGCCGAAATTATCAATGATGGTGAAAAGCAGTGCTGGTTGGTTGTTGTTGGTGGGACGATAGTTCACGCCATAAACCGTACCGGTCAGCTCGCAATTCACATTAAGGGAGTCAGCTACGCCATTGGCATTTTCTGTGTTGACTGTACCAATGGAGTATTGTGGATAGCATTTAATGGTGAGCGATACCACCGCTTCATCGCAGCCCGCTGCATCGCAGATCTGGTAACTGAACTGGTCTGGACCGCAGTAGTTGCCAGCTGGGAAGTACACAATGGTATTTCCAGACACAGAAGCGGTGCCATGCGATGGTGGAGTGGTAATCACGAAAGTAGTTAACTGATTGACGATCAAATCGTTGCTTTGCACGTTCAGGATGGTGAACTGGCCGGTAGGCACGGAAATATTATCGTCGATAGCAGTAATAGAATTGGTTCCGCTACAATTTGAAGCAGCGCCCGGGTTACCTTTTACTTCGTTGCCATTGACAATGATACCTGTACCAGTAGTAGCAGCTTGCCAGTTGGCTGGCAGGCTGTTGTCAGAAGCAAAATCGCACAACACGATGGAAGCGCCCAGGCCGTTGGCATCGGGTGGCCAGGGAAGGGCATTGAGGTAGTTTACATAATCCTGCACGCCGCCGGATGCATCGCGCAGTTCGATATCTTCACCGCCGTTGGTAAGCGCGTCGTTGGAAGCCCAGATTACATTGGGTGCAAATCCAAAAACTGTTTGGAAGGCGTTGGCATTTTTAGCCAGCACGAGGTAGCCGCCTGCCTGCATGATGGTGCCGGCTGGGAAGGTGTAGGTAATCCCTTGCGTAAAGTTCCAGCCAGAGATATCTACAGAAGCGGAGCCTAGGTTATGCAGTTCAAAATATTCAAGAGAGTCGTTGCCGCTTTCCGGTGGGTTGTACATAATTTCGGTAATGACTACCTGAGCTGAGGCCGCGCCAACCAGGCACATCGCAAAAGCAAGAGCGATTAGTGATTTTTTCATGTGTTGCGAATTTAAAAAATGGGAGTGTTTTAACAGGAAGCATTTTGAGAAAGCGCTGCAATAGGCATGCTTCCGGCATTGTGTTTCGTGGTAGTTATTTTCGGGCCAAAATTAGATAAAACTCTAAGATTGCCGCGAAGAAGTGAAAGAGCGAATTGCCAAAAAGTAGCAAAACTTAACTCGGGATTAACATGTCTGGCGTACATTCGCACCCGGAATTTTTCTTTTTCACCAATCCATTCTATTACGTATGAACCATTTTACACTGCGGTTTAACGTAGGCAAGAGTTTAGCTGTAATGGCGCTCCTGCTCTGCGGAACCAGCCTCTTTGCACAAGTAACCACCTCCACCATTTCAGGTGTAGTTACCGACAAAAACGGAGAGGCTTTGATTGGGGCTACAGTTGTAGCTACCCACACCCCAACCAATACCCGTTATGGAACTGCGACCAATGCTTCAGGCCGGTACACCTTGCCAGCTGTTCGTGTTGGTGGCCCGTTCAGCCTGACTGTGAGCTACACAGGTTATGAAGCTCAAACCCAAAATGGCATTTATACCAGCCTTGGTACAGCTACAAACGTGGATTTCTCCATGAATGAAAGCGGAACTGTGTTGGAGGAGGTAACTATTGCGGCCAACCGCAATGACATCTTTAGCTCTGACCGTACCGGTGCTGCTACAACGTTTGACCGTAGTCAGCTGGCTTCTGTTCCGGTTACCGGCGCACGTTCAATCAACAGCGTTACAAAGTATAACCCTAACGGTAATGGCAACTCTTTTGGAGGTCAGGACAGCCGCTTGAACAACTTCACCATCGATGGTTCTGTATTCAACAACGGTTTCGGTTTGGGTACTGATGCTCAGGCTGGTGGCCGTACCGGTTCTACCGCTATCTCTCTGGATGCTATTGAAGAGCTTCAGGTAAACGTAGCCCCATTCGATGTACGCCAAACCGGTTTTGTAGGTTCAGGCCTTAATGCCGTAACACGTTCCGGTAAAAACGAATTCTTCGGAACTGCGTTTTTCAACTTCCGTAAATCTGACGACAGCGGCATTTTCAACGGCACTAAAATCGGTGACACCAAGCCAAACATCTCTGCTTTTGACGAAAAAGTATTTGGTGTATCTTTTGGTGGCGCAATCATCAAAAACAAACTCTTCTTCTTTGCCAACTACGAAAGCCAGCGTCAAACCACTCCGGCAACAACCTGGGTAGCTGATGGCAGCCCATTGGATGTTCCTGGCGCCAATGTAACCCGCGTTTTGGCTTCTGACCTGGATCAACTGAGCTCTTACCTCCAGGAAAAATACCGCTACGAAACCGGCCCATACGAGAACTACGACAACAAAACAGAGAGCGATAAATTCCTCGTACGCCTTGACTGGAATATCAACGACAAAAACAAGCTCACCCTGCGTTATACGCACCACAATTCAGTGTCTGACCAGCTGATCAGTAACAGTAACTCTGCCGGCGCTGGTAACCGTCGTACCCTGTTTACGGCTATGTCTTATCAAAATTCAGGCTACCTGATTGGCGATAATACCCGTTCTGCAGTAGCTGAATTGAATACCCAGCTTAGCAATACCGTACACAACACCTTCAGCGCTGGTTACGACTACCAGAATGAAGACCGTCAGTACAAAGGCGACCTGTTCCCAACGATTGACATTCTGAAAGACGGTACTACTTACATTTCTGTAGGTTTCGACCCGTTCACGCCGAATAACCTGCTAGACTACGGAACCCTGCACTTCACTGACAACGTATCGATCTACAAAGACAAGCACACCCTCACCTTTGGTGCTAACTTTGAACAGTACAGATCAAACAACCTGTTCTTCCCTGCATCTAATGGTGTATACGTGTTCGACTCTTTGGCTCAGTTCTATGCAGCTTCTGATTTCAGCCTGAACAACCCTAATGCGGATACTACTGCTGTGTTGTACAACCGCTTCCAATACCGCTACTCTGCTTTGGAAGGCGCTGCACTGCCACTTCAGAAGCTGAAAGTGAACCGTTACGATGTTTATGCACAGGATGAATTCCAGGTGAGCAAGCGCTTCAAATTGATTTACGGTATCCGTGCCGGTTTGATTGATTTTGACGACACAGGCTTGTCTAACGCAACAGTTGACGCACAAGATTACACCGATGGCGAAGGCAACCGTGGTTACAAAGTAAAAACCGGTAAACTGCCTGATGCGAAAGTATTGTGGGAGCCACGTGCAGGCTTCAACTGGGATGTATTCGGAAACAAGAAAACACAGGTGCGTGGTGGTTCAGGTATCTTCACCGGCCGTCCACCTTATGTATGGGTGTCTAACACCATTGGTAACAACGGTGTATTGACCGGCTTTATTGACAAAGGTGGTGCAGCTACCAAAGCATACAAGTTTACCAACGAAACACAGATTTTCACGCCTGACGTACCAACGCTGCCTTCTACTTTTGATATTGCAGCGACCGACAACTCTTACCGTTTCCCACAGGTTTGGAAAAACAACGTGGCCATCGACCAGAAGTTGCCATACGGCCTGATCGTATCTTTGGAATTGATGTACAATCGCAACATCAATGCTGTTCGTTACTTCGACGCCAACTTTGAAGAGCCAATCGGCAATTTCGCAGGTCCGGACACACGCCCACGTTACGCAGGTAACGATAACGGCGTTCGTATCAACGACAACGTATCTCGTGCAGCGGTAATGACTACCACCAATCAGGGCGACTACAAAGCTGCAACCATCAAGCTGGAGTATCCGAACAAAAAAGGTCTGTATGCTATGGCTGCACACACTTTTAGCAAGGCAACCGATATCATGAGCGCAGGTTCTATCGCTGCCGGCTCCTGGACCGGTGCGCGCTCTGTTCGTGGCAATAACGATCTGGACCTTTCATGGGCCGATCAGGATGCTCCTGGCCGTACTGTAGGTCTGTTGGGCTACCGCCTGGAATACGGCGGCGATTTCGGTGGCGCTACCGCAATCACCCTGGGTTATGTAGGTGAGCGTCGCGGTTTCAACGGTAACATCAACTCTGCACGTTACTCTTTCGTGTATGGTGGCGACATGAACGGCGACCGTGTGAGCAACAACGACCTCCTGTACGTTCCAAACAGCGCAAGCGAACTGAACTTCCGCGACCTCACAGTTTCTTACAAAGACGCTACAGGCGCTACAGTTAGCCGCACCTTCACCCCGGCAGAACAGGCTGCTGCTTTTGATGCATTCATCGAGCAGGACGACTACCTCAAAAATCGTCGTGGCCAGTATGCAGAGCGCAACGGTGTGCTGTTCCCAATCCTCCACCGCTTTGATGTATCTGTTACACAGGAATTCTACCTCAAAGTAGGTGGCAAGCGCAACACCATCCAGCTTCGTGCAGACATCCTGAACGCTGCTAACCTGATCAACAGCGAGTGGGGTCTGGGTAACAACTTCACAACTGACCGTCCGCTTTCTGCTGCCGGTACTACTACTGATGGCATTCCTCAGTTCCGTATGGCTACACAAACTATCAACGGTGTTCCTGAACTGCTTCAGGATACATTCGTAAAGAGCAAAACCCAATTCGACGTATGGGTAGCTCAGTTTGGTATCCGCTACATCTTCAACTAATTACAATTCACTAATTAGTTGATTTTCAACGCTCTGTATCGCATTATGTGATACAGAGCGTTTTTTATTCCCATTGGATTGCAGGGATGCTGGTAACTTTGTTCCTATGCGTTTCGATATTATTACGGTTGTGCCGGAGCTATTGGCAAGCCCGCTCAGTCATTCCATTATGCAACGAGCCAAAGACAAAGGGTTGCTGGAGGTATTTGTACACGACCTTCGGGAATTTGGTATTGGCAAACACCGGCAGGTAGACGACTATCAGTTTGGCGGCGGTGCAGGTATGGTAATGAAGCCAGAACCATTGGCAGCCTGTATTGAAGGGCTTTTGAAAGAAAGAACCTATGATGCCGTGATTTATACCACACCTGACGGGCAACGGCTGGAGCAACGGACTTGCAACCAGCTTTCGCTGAAGGAGAATATCCTCATCATTTGCGGGCATTACAAGGGCATTGACGATCGTATCCGGCAACGGTATGTGACCCTGGAAATCAGCATTGGCGACTATGTACTTTCCGGCGGTGAACTGGCCGCGGCGGTTCTGGTAGATGCTATAGGCCGATTGATTCCAGGCGTTTTGAACGATGAAACCTCCGCATTATTCGACAGTTTTCAGGATGATTTGCTAGCGCCCCCGGTGTACACACGCCCGGCCATATGGGAGGGCATGGAAGTGCCGGAGATTTTGCTATCAGGTCATGAGAAAAACATAGGTGAATGGCGGTACGAACAAAGCGTGGAACGCACCAAACAACGCAGACCCGATATCTGGGAAAAGCACCAAAACAGTTGATCAAAGACACATAAACGCAACATAACATGAGCAAAGAAAAAGTTTATTTCGAGCCCGCCGACCTGGCTAATTTTGGCAAAATAGGTGACTGGCAACCTGGCCTTGCCAAAAAGTTCTTCGACTATTACGGTGAAGCTACCGGAACTGAAGGGGCTTTAAGTGTTCGGGAAAAGTCCCTGATTGCATTAGCTGTAGCGCATGCCATGCAGTGTCCTTATTGCATTGATGCCTATACTACCACCTGTCTGGAAGCAGGCGCCGATGAAGAACAAATGATGGAAGCGGTACACGTGGCAGCCGTGATGAAAGCAGGCATAACTCTGGTGTACTCCACTCAGATGATGAAGCACGCCAAGCAAATCACTATGTAAAAACGGCAGAATGTCCATTCATCAACGCACCAAATCGCTTTCCGTTCGAGGGGAGGCCCTGGCAGATACTTTTTTTCAACTCAAAGTTTTGAATGGAAAAGAGCGCAGTGAACTTCAAATTCAGCCTTTTCAAGAAAAAATCAAGTCAGCTGGTTTCGACGCCCTGAAACCGGCTCAACTGGATATTTTTCAAGTAAATGTTGGTAAACTGTGCAACCAAACCTGTGCACACTGCCACGTAGATGCCGGCCCCGACAAAAAACAGGAAAATATGTCCAGAGAAACCATGCAGATGTGTCTGGACATAATTTCCCGGTACAACATAAAGACCGTGGATATTACTGGAGGTGCCCCGGAAATGAATCCGAATTTTCGCTGGTTTGTGGAAGAATGTACTCAAATGGGTATCCAGGTGATGAACCGCTGCAACCTAACCATCGTTCAGGCCAACCCTAAGTACGCTGATTTACCAGAATGGTTTGCCAAACACGGGGTTCATATCGTGTCTTCCCTACCCTATTTCAGCAAATCCAGAACCGATGCACAACGGGGCGACGGGGTCTACGAAGACTCCATCAAAACGCTGCTGCAACTGAACGAGGTGGGATATGGCCAGGAAGGCAGCGGGCTACTGCTGGATCTGGTGTACAACCCATCCGGAGCGTTTTTGCCCTCTGCTCAGGCCAGTTTGGAAAGAGAATTTAAAAATCAGCTCAAGCGCAAGCACAATATTATATTCAACAGGTTGTATGCCATTACCAATATGCCCATCAGCCGCTTTTTGGAGTACTTGCTGGAGTCCGATAATTATGAGACCTATATGACACAATTGGTGAATTCCTTCAATCCTGCTGCCGTGAGCGGGGTAATGTGTCGCAATACCATATCAGTAAGCTGGGATGGATATCTGTATGATTGTGATTTCAACCAGATGCTCAATTTAAAAGTTGATGCACCCGGCTCCATGCATATAAGTCAGTTTGATTTGGAAAAACTCCGGGACCGGAATATTGTACTTAACCAGCATTGTTATGGCTGCACAGCAGGTGCGGGGTCTTCTTGTGGCGGCGAAGTAGTAAATTAAACAAATTAAGTCAATTATTTTTATTAATAAAACATATTGTTGTATATTTGCAGAGCAAACCAGCCCTTCCACTGGTTGTTAAGTCAACAATATGTCCATGCATCTTTGTCCAAACTGTGCTGCCGATATTATACCCGGCTCCAAATTTTGCAATCGCTGCGGGGATAAAATAGTAGAACGCACCAAAGCCTGTCCTGCTTGTCAGGAGCAAAGTCCACTGGCATCTGTATTTTGCCATCACTGTGGCTTTCATTTTGAGGGAAAAAAACGGGGTTCCGAACGTCGCTATGAACCTGTTTACTACCTGGATTTTGATCCTGATACGCTAACCGAGCAGGTTAAAGCCCTGTTTTTCAGAAGTTTGCGTCGAAGGGTAGAAGAAGAACACAATCCAGACAAGTACAGCGATTATGTGGAACGCTTTTATCAATCAAGGTTCAGGGAGATCTATGAACTCCGCGCAGAACAGATTGCAGAAGATGCTCTGATTCAATGGGAAAGGTTTGGCTCTGAGGGATTGCCGGAGATAGACCAACGCATAGACCGGTCATTTGAGGGTTTGCTGGATTTTTTCATCATCCAGTATTGTCCGGATTTGAATGGGGTGCTGTTGCCACCTGCCATCCTGAAATACGAAAAGTCCCAGCCGGGCAAAACCGACATGGCGGTCATGATTCGCGATTTTCTGGATTTTGACCATGAACAGGAAGTCTTTTACTTTGATTTTATCACCATGCGGCAGGACCTGTTGTCCAATGCCTGCAAAAGTTTTTTGTTCGCGGAACGCATGGAGAAGGTTTACTTCATTTGCGATTTATCACTAAAAGGCACCTGCAAAGAAGGATTTGCACTCACTGACAAGGGCATTTACTGGCGCGCGCCTTTTGATAAGGCCCGGAAGTGTCATTATCAGGAAATTCGGGAGGTGAAAAGACAAAAAGACTGGATAACCATAAACGGCCACTTTTTTACGGCAAATCCTTCCCTAAACCTTAAACTTTTCAAGCTGTTGAAAAAGCTAAAGGGCTGGAAACCTATATCAACCAGACAAAAAGAAGCGGTTGATGCAGAGTTTTGAAACTTTTTGAAATTTTCCCGGGTTTAATTGTTGATAAAATTCCCGGAGGCCTATTATCTTTGCAGCCGCTTAAGCAAATGGAGGTTGTAGCTCAGTTGGTTAGAGCGTCGGATTGTGGTTCCGAAGGTCGTGGGTTCGAGACCCATCATCCTCCCTAAAGAAAAAAGGCGTTGCGATTTTATCGCAGCGCCTTTCTCTTTTTACCCCACTTTAGCTTAGTCAATCAACCTTTTACCGGATTGATAATTCCTTTCAGGGTAATTTTTGTTTCGTTCGGATAGGTATTGGCTGTAACCGTAATCATTTTCTTCGTCTCCCCGTCCTTGCCTTTACCGGATGTATCAAATTTAGCCTTTATTTCTCCTGTGCCCCCGGGCGGTATGGGTTCTTCAGGCCATTCAGGCACTGTACAGCCGCAGGAAGACCGGCATTTCAAAATCGTAAGCGGTATTTTACCGGTATTGGTAAAACGGAAAACATGGTTTACCTCATCACCTTCGTTGACTGTGCCGAAATTAAATTCCTTTTCATCAAAAACTATTCGGGCCAGCTGATTGGTATCCAGCGGCAAATTGGCTGAGGCCGGATTCCGGATCAGTTCGCTGTTGGGGCCACCCTTCTGGTCTTGTTGAACATTGGCGTCGCTTTGGCAGGATACCCAGACCAAAGCAAGCGAAAATAAACAAATGGCAAAATATTTCATATTTTCAGATTGAAAGTACTGTCTACAGATGTTGTGCAGAAACAGGGCGACAAAGATATGATACCTATCTTTGTGCGCTATCCCTAACGCAGTAAACAAAATGCAAACCCGGCGTCACCTGTTTCTAATCGGATTCATGGGCTGTGGCAAATCCTATTGGGGCAGAAAACTTGCTGTATCCCTGGGTGTGCCTTGTATGGACCTAGACGAGCAGATCGTTCGTATGGTTGGCAAATCCATTCCCGAAATTTTTTCCTCCGAAGGTGAAGCGGCTTTCCGCTATTACGAAAACCAGGCATTACTGAAACTGGATGGATTAGCCACGCAGACCATCATAGCCACAGGAGGCGGAACGCCCTGCTTCGGCAACAATATGGCAATCATGCAAAATCTTGGCGCCATTGTTTACCTGCAAACGGCACCACAATTGCTTTTGAAGCGGTTAGAACCCGAACGCGAACAAAGGCCTTTGCTGGCAGTGTTGGATCGGGCAGATCTGGAGGCTTTTTTATTGGAAAAACTTATGGAGCGGGAGCCTTTTTACCTGCAGGCTACCCATGTACTCCAACAACTAACCGGTCAGGAAGATTTGTTACCTGAGCTGACCCGGATATTCTATTCCGAACTATGAAATCTTGCCCTGTTCGTCGGCAGTTAGTTTGCCTTCACTAAGTAAATAATTGAGCACCTGGGTAACCAATTCGTGGCGCTTTGGGGAAAATGCCTGCAAAATCTCCTCAAGGGTTAAAGATTCGTGTTTGAGCACGTCCCTGATTTTCTTTTCGTAATTGGTAAAATTTTCAGCTGTACCTGCCGGTTTGTGACGCCCGGTACAAACATCGCAAATACCGCAAGACGGGCTTTCGGGTTCATTGAAATATGCCAACAATTGCTGGCTCCTGCACAGGCGGGATTCTGCGAAACGAATTGCCTGTTCAAGTCGCTCCTCTGCCCGCTTTTTGCGCAATTGAAAGGCCTCCAAATCAATGGTCAGGTTTTCTGCCGCCACCCTTTCACGCAAAAACGTTAGTTGAGGCTTTTCAGATTTGGGCTCATAGACCAGGATTTCATCCCTGTGCGCCGCCTGTAATATCTTGATTACCGCTTCTTTGGGCAGGTTGGCGTATTTGGCAATCAACGATTCGCTGATGTCTACAAAATCAGATTGCATCCCGGGATACGCCCTCAACAGGGTTTTAATGACAGTATCCGCAGTTTTATTCCGCAACTGATAATCATATATGCCTTCCCGGGAAGCCTTAATAACTGCCCTTGCCGGTGCAGCCGCAGCCTCACTCATTGCTATCCAGCCCTCTAACTCCAGCACTCGAAGTGCCGAATGGGCAGACGGCTGCTCCAGTTTATAAGTTTGACAAAAATGAGCCAGCTCAAAATCAAAACTTTCACCCAAACCCGCCCCAATGGCAAGCTGGGTATAGCTTCCCAGGGCCTGATACACCTGCCGGATTTTCTCCATTGGAGGGAATGCGGCCTGCAACTGGTAGCGCAAATTAGCGCCGTCTGCAGGTGTGTACAGCAAAGTAGCATATGACTTTTGACCATCTCTGCCTCCCCTACCCGCTTCCTGAAAATACCCCTCCAAAGTATCTGGCAGCTGCAAGTGCACCACAATACGCACATCTGGCTTGTCGATGCCCATGCCAAAAGCATTTGTACACACGATGATGCGCGTTTTCCCAGCCAGCCAGGCATCTTGTCTGGCATTTCTTTCTTCTGGTAACAACCCGGCATGGTAGTAATCCGCACTGATCCGGTGCTGCTGCAGGAAATGGGCTACTTCTTTGGTTTCACCCCTGCTCCGAACATAAACAATACCGGTTCCTGGCACCCTTTGCAGTATATCCAGCAGTTTATCGCGTTTTCGTTCCTCATAAAGTACAGAGTACGACAGGTTTTTACGCAAAAAACTCTGCCGAAATACGTTTTTGGCCTTAAACGCAAGTTTTTCCTGAATATCTGTCAAAACCTCACTGGTTGCCGTAGCCGTGAGGGCAAGTATCGGCGTGCGTGGGATAAGGGGGCGCAAAGAAGCTATTTGCAGATATGGAGGCCTGAAATCGTAGCCCCATTGACTGATACAGTGCGCCTCATCTACGGCCAGCAGACTAACCTTCATCCGCTTGATACGCTCCAGCGCCATGGGCGTTTTCAGGCGCTCCGGGCTGAGGTACAGGAACTTATACTGTCCGTTGCAGGCGTTTTCAAAAATAATGTCGATTTGCCGCTGGCGCATGCCGGAGAAAATAGCGGCTGCCGGAATGCCCCGTTTATCCAGATTATGCACCTGGTCTTTCATCAGCGCAATTAACGGTGAAACAACCAGACAGATGCCTTCCATGCACAATGCCGGCACCTGAAAACATATACTTTTACCACCTCCGGTGGGCAACAGCGCCAAGCTGTCCTTACCATCCAGCACAGACTGAATGATCTCTTCCTGCAAGGGCCGGAAGGCATCAAAACCCCAGTACTGTTTCAAAATGGACTTTGGCGACATACTAAAACAAAACCGGCTAGAACCTGCGCACCGATTCAATGATGTACAGTGGGCGATTTTTTATCTCACTGTAAATATTGGAAAGATAAATGGACATTACATACAAAATCAGGCAGGTAAGCGCAAAAAACACCGACATTAGTACCACCAAAAACGCCCAGCCGGAAAGACTTTCCACATGTTCGCCAAAGATGTCCACGCTGGTGAGTTTTACTTTTACCGCATTAAAAATAGCCACACCGGCTACCAATACGGAGAACAAAAATATCCACAATAACAGACTTCTCAAAAAGGTGGTAAAGCTGGTAACAGCCACCAAAGCCGTGCGTACCTGTTCTGAAAAACCGGCAGATGGATCCGGATGCAGGGGCTCAGATACCTGGATGCTGGTATTGTTATAGCCTACCAGGGCATAATTGGCTTTCAGATACCTACTGTTTTCCCGCAATCGCAACAATGAATTCAGTGCCCGCCTGCTGATTAACCGGGAGTGATGTGCCCACGGATCAATGCGAAGAGCGGAATAACGCTGTAAAATGAAATAGAACAACTTGTACAACAGACGTTGAGCCAAAGGCAGGCGGCGTTGTTTGGCTCGCAGGTAGACAATATCATAACCCCCTTGCGCCATTTCCCACATTTCAGTAATTAAGCCAGGTTTTTGGGTAAAATCAAACTCAAAAACCGCGGTATAATCACCATTTGCCCGGTCTAGTCCGGCCAGAATGGCATTGTCACGGTTGACAGGGGCGCTTAACTGAAGCAGGAATATGTTCTTCCTGACCGCTTCGGGCAGAGGTTTAATCGCTGCCTCAATAGCTGTTTGATCGCATCCATTGTTCACCAAAACAAATTCAAAATGGCTGAAATGTACTTCCATTTCCGCATATAACAACGTCAGCCACTCTGGGAGCAACCTCAGATCGTACTGCATTTGCAGCACCCCCACAACGGAAACGAATGATTGACGAGCAGCCATGGAAAAGGCAATGTCTTATAAATCAGTAAAAAACTGGCGCAACAAGGTAGCGTCCTTAGGCTTAATTCTGCCGGAAAGTATCAATCGCAATTCACGGCGGCGCGCAGCGCTGTCGTAAAGCTGTTGTTCCTCGTTGGATAAAGGCAATACCGGTGGCACAGGTACAGGATCCTTTTTCTTGTCATCCAGCGCAACAAAGGTAAAGTAGGCGTGATTGCAACGACGCGGCTGTTGGCCTTTTATGTTATTGGCGAAAACCTCTACATAAATCTCTACTGAGGTATTAAAAGCCCTGGTTACGCTGGCTTCCAGGGTAATTACATCGCCCAGATAAATAGGATTTTGAAATGAAATATGGTCCACTGCAGCAGTTACCACATGAGCTTCGCAGTGTTTACCTGCACAAATAGCGCTCACAATATCCATCCAACGCATGAGGTATCCACCCATCAGGTGACTCATTGGGTTTGTATCATTCGGCATGATCAATTCTGTCATGACCGTTTTACTTTCCGACACCTTTTTGGGTGCAAGGCTTCTGGGTTGAGCTGTAGTTTTTGCCATAATATGTTAGAATGCTCTCTGCGTAAAAAATCAGAGAGACGCGTTTAAGGAGTCAAATTGTAATTTAGCCAGACTTGAGTATGCTCCATCAGACAAGGCCGAGAGCTCGTCGTGAGTGCCTTGCTCTATGATTTTGCCGTTTTCCAGCACATAAATACAATCCACCTCGCGGATAGTTGCCAATCGGTGGGCAATAATGATACTGGTACGGCCCTCCATCAGTCGGTTAAGTGCTTCCTGAACCACTTTTTCAGATTCTGCATCCAGTGAAGAGGTGGCTTCGTCCAGCAAAAGTATGCTTGGATTGCGCAGAATAGCCCTGGCGATAGCAATTCGTTGGCGCTGTCCGCCGGAAAGTTTGATACCACGCTCTCCAACTACCGTATCGAGTTTTTCAGGGAACATGGAAATAAAGTCCCAGGCATTGGCTTGCCGGGCCGCTACCTCAATTTCTGCATCGTTGGCATTGGGATTGCCATACAGAATATTCTCCCGGATGGTGCCGCCAAACAGGATAACTTCCTGAGGCACAATGGCAAAGTTGTGCCGGTAAGATTCCAGATCATAATCGTAAATAGGACGTCCGTCCATCAGCACTTCTCCGGATTGCGGGAAGTGAAACTGCAACAGCAATTGCATGATGGTGGATTTACCAGCTCCGCTCTGCCCCACAATGGCCACTTTTTTGCCCGCTGGAATGTTCAGGCTAACCCCTTTCAACACTTCAACATCTTCTCTGGTTGGATAACGGAAATGTATATTTTCAAAAGAGATATTCCCTCTGAAACGGCCCGCCTGAACACCGCCCCGAACCCTTTCTTCGGTTTCTGTAGGCGACTTAAGGATTTCCCGAATGCGTTCAGTAGCGCCAACTGCGCCTACCAATTCAGTGTAAAAATTGCCCAGGCTGGCTATGCTACCGCCAATTACAGCTGTATAGGTGATGAACGCAATCAAATCGCCACCGGTAAACTTGCCTGGCGTGCCGACAGGTAAATGTGCGTCAACCTGCACCAGGTGCATACCGTATAAAATAACAAAGAAAAGTGCCCCAAACAGCATGGTGATAATAAAAACCGCAAAAACGGCCCTTCCTTTGGCATACTGCATGGATACCTGTACTACGTCAGCATTGGACTTGCTGTACCGGAGGCTTTCAAACAGCTCATTGGTAAATGCCTTCACCGCATGGATGCTTTGCAGGGTCTCATCCAGGATGGTGTTGGATTCGGCCAATTTTTCTTGTCTCTGTTTGGATAGTTTGCGTACCCAACGACCAAAAACCATGGCGCCAATGACAATTACCGGAAAAGTGGCCAGCATTACCAAGGCCAGTTTATGTGACATCCACAAAAGCACAGCGATACCACCCACCAAAATGATAATCTGGCGAATGAATTCTGCCAGGATAAAATAAAAGGTGTTATAAAGCTTTTCGATGTCGTTAGTAAGACGACTGACCAGCTCGCCAACCCTGCTTTTTTCAAAAAAAACAATGGGAAGTGAAATAAGCCGGCGGTAAAGCGCCACACGAATATCGGCGGTGCCTCTCTCGCTTACCTTGGCGAACATCATGACACGCAGGTACGATACTACGCCTTGAAAGGCAAGGATACCGATTAACCACATGCCGATTTCCTTTAGGTCCAGGTCCTGCGGTATGTTTCCCTGAGCTACATCAAGGGAGCGACCAATTAAAGCCGGGAAAACTAAAAATACAGAGCTGCCGAGAAACAGTAAAACAAGTCCAAGAACAAATTGCAACCTGTATGGTCGTATGTACTCGAATATTTTTAAAGCTTCACGGATACTCTCTCTACTAACTTTTGGGCGGGATTGTTCTTCAGATTTTTGCATGACGGCCGCAAATTTCTATCTTTTATCCAGATTTTGCATGTAAAAGTTACGTAAAGATCGGGTTTAGGCCTTTCTGGTTTTACCTTTGCCCCATGTATACGTTGTTAATTACCATTGTAATCGGGCTGTTTATTGCCATGTTGTTTGTTAACCTGTACTTTCGGGCCAAAGTGCTTAAGGTATATGGCATATTGGTTCGAAACAAAGTAGAGTTTGGAGCAGCTCATATTTTCAACCGAAAGAAGCTGGAAGAGGAGATTTTGCCCAGATACCCGCAATTCAGAAACGAGATTGAAACATTTGTCAACCACATGCGCTATTCCATTCGTATGGCCTCTGTGTTGCTTTTACTCATCACCGCCTTCGGCGCTATTTTAATGTACTATCGTTAAGAAGGTAGCTGAGTAAAGAACATCCATTACCTTCGCCCGCCGATTCATGGAAAAGAACTACACCGGGCAATCCCTTTCTCTCGCCATTATTGTACTCCTGCTGCTCACCGGAATTTCAGTGATTCCGAAGGGCACTTTTTTGGACATGGATTATCGGAAAATGGATATATTTTCAGATATCCGGGATTCCGTTGCCATGGAACAACCTGTTGCCGCCGCAGACACCTTGTCTGTCGACACATTGGCCTACAGCTTGGCAGACACTGCCGCAATAGCCGCAGATACCATGCCCTTACCGGATTCTCTCCGCATGGTACCGCTGAAAGATTCCGTGTTCTTTGGCCGCCTGATTGAAGATTATACTTTCGATCAAAATGGTTTGGCGTCCTTTTTTAAAGCGGTGGATTCCATCAAAACAGGCAGAACAGTTAGAATAGCCTGGTATGGCGATTCTTTCGTAGAGGGCGACATTCTGGTGGGCGATTTGAGGGATTCCCTGCAAAGTGCCTGGGGCGGAGCCGGCGTAGGTTTCGTGCCCATTACCTCAGAAGTAGCCCAGTTTAAACGCACCCTGAAACACAATTTTCGGGGTTGGACTGCCTTCTCCATCATTAAAAAAGACAATTTTCGCCCGGCATTAGGCTTAAATGGTTATGCCTACAAACCTGAACCGGAAGCCAAAGTGCATTTTGAAGGAACCCGGTATTTTCGCCACACTCAACGCTGGAACAGGGTACAGCTTTTCTACACCGCCCAACAGAACAACTCGGTAGTTTGGCAAATCAAGGATGAAGCACCCAGGCAGGAAGTATTGCCCGGAAGAGGCGACAAGCTTTGTACCTGGCGATGGAAAGGCCTGGAATGGGGAACAGATGCCTTCGCTATGCGTTTCCCGCAGCCTGAAGGGTTTATTGCCTATGGACTTACTCTGGAAAACGGTCCGGGCATTTACATTGATAATTTCTCCATCCGCGGCAACAGTGGCGGCCCGCTCAAACTGATTTCTCCGGAATTCGTCCAGCAGTTCGATGCGGTTCAGCAATATGATCTGGTAGTGTTGCAGGTTGGGTTGAATGCTGTGACTAACAGCCTGAACAATATTCGCTGGTACGAAGCCGAACTGGAACGCACCTTCAAGCATCTTAAGGCCTGCTTTCCCGGCAAACCAATCCTGATTGTAAGCGTAGGAGACAGAGGAGGTAAAGCCGGTGATCGTATTGAAACCATGCGTGGTGTGCCAGCAATTGTGCAAATGCAGCGTAAATTGGCACGCAAACATGGATTTTTGTTTTATGATTTGTTCTGGGGAATGGGAGGTCCGGATACAATGCTTAAATTTGCCCATCAACGTCCCCGACTGGCCAATACAGACTATACACACCTGACACACGACGGGGGCAAAGTTGTAGGCCTCATGTTTGCCAGGTTGTTTTTGCAGGAACAGGCTACCTATAAGGCCAAATCTGGCTTGCAGTAATTCAATTCCACCAAAACGACAGTAAAAATGCTTTTCCTCCAGGCTCGTTTTTCCCGTCTGCGTTTGGCAATATGTGGCAGCTTTTTGATTCTGTTCATCGGCCAATGTCAATCACAGTTCCGCCCCCCGCAAGTACAAATTCTTGATGCAGATACCGTTGGATCAGGTTTTCAGTTTATCAGACAGGATTTGAATGAAATTGAGAACCGGGAATATCTGGAGCCGGTTTTTGAAAAACTATTTGCACAGAGAACACACGGAGGCAAGAAGATCAGTATTGTACACGTTGGCGACTCCCATATCCTGGGCAATTTTCTCACCCAGGAAGTCCGTGATCGTTTGCAACGGGAATTCGGCGATGCCGGCAGAGGTTTGCTTTTCCCTTACAAACTGGCTCAATCCAATGGCGCCAAGGATTTTCTGGCCGAAACCAATACCCGCTGGATTGGCTCTAACTGCCAGCGAGATCTCTCGGCAGAAACCAATTACGGCGCATCTGGCTTCAAACTCACTACCAACCAGGCTAATGCCGAACTCACCTTCCGGCTGCGCGATACCGCTACGGCAGAAAGCCGCTTTTTTACGAAAGTAACGGTATTCCAGCGAAAATCTGCCCTGGAGTACGATCTGGAAGTCCGGGATGAAACCTCCAAACAGGTGGCTCAACTATTTATTGAGGACGATTACTCCCGGTCATTTTTCTTCGACCGGCCAGTGGGTTCAGTTACCATTGCTGCCAAAAAAACGGCTCCGGAGCAACGTACCCTGACCATTGACGGCATTTCTTTGGAAAATGAATTAAGCGGGGTAATTTACCATACCATTGGCGTAAACGGCGCCAAATTCATGGACTTTGCACGGGCCAAACACTTTGCACGGCAAGTGGCCGACCTTGAGCCAGACCTCGTTATTCTTTCCTTTGGAACCAACGAAAGCCAGGGGAGTACAGAACCAGCTTATATGCGCAAAACTATGGACCTGCTCATTTCACAGATCCTGGAATCTAGTCCCAGCGCGCGAATCATGCTAACCACCCCGGCTGATTCTTATCTCCGTGGTCGCGGATTGAATCCACACATGGCAGAAATGAGTGAGGTTATTCGAAAATACGCAAAGGAAAAAGGGTATGCGATTTGGGATTTATTCCACTTTACCGGAGGCGAAAACTCATCTACTTTGTGGAAGTCCAATGGACTGCTCACCTCTGATTCAGTTCACTACACCAAATACGGTTATGCGCTGCAGGGCAAACTACTTTACCAGTCGCTGATTAAAGGCTACAATGGATTTGTGGAAAGCAAACGGTAGGCTTTCAGGTCAGTAAAGGCGCGAGAAAAGACTGGATTCGTTCGGTTTCATTAGGTAAAAATCGCTGCCATTCGCCGTGTTTGTTAAACCATGTTACCTGACGTTTGGCGTAGTTGCGGGTATGTTGTTTGATTTTATCCACTGCATCTTCCCGACTGATCTTCCCTTCAAAAAAATCAAAAAATTCCTCGTAACCCACTGTTTTTAATGCAGGCAGGTGCCGGAGCGGCCAAAGTTTGCGAGCTTCCTCCTCCAGGCCATCCTGAATCATGGAATCCACCCGGGCATTAATTCTTTGATACAAGGTTTCCCTAGGCCAATCCAGCAAAATATAAATGGGCTGAAATGATCTGGCAGCCGCATGATTACGCTTGAGAAACTGAGAGTACGGTTGGCCAGCCTGCATAGAAACTTCAATTGCGCGCCGTAATCTGGCTGGATTTTGCTGGTCAACCTGGTCAAAATAGGCTGGATCAAGTTCACGCAAGGTCTGTTGCAGCCAAAGTACCCCACCCTGTTTTTCACCTTCGTCTACCCTGATTCTAACTTCCTCCGATACCTCCGGAAAAGTATCCAGGCCTTCACAAACAGCCCGGATATATAAGCCGGATCCACCTGTCATTATTACCACCTGCTGTTGTTGAAATAGGGTTTCCAGCAAAGCCAGGGCATCTTTTTCGAAAGCTCCAACGCTGTAAGTTTCTGTAATGGAACGGGAATTGATGAAATGATGCGGGGCAGCAGCCAGCTCCTCCGCATTCGGTTTGGCGGTTCCAATACTCATTTCCCGAAAAAACTGTCTGCTGTCTGCCGAAATGATTTCGATATTCAGCCACTGTGCCAGGTGAATGGCCAGTGCTGTTTTACCGGTGGCTGTTGCGCCTCCGATGACAATCAGTTTTTTCATCCGTGATTATACTGCAGCGCCGGCTGCTGCCAGCAGCGACTCAAACAATCCACGTCCGTCGGTATTACCCAGCACTTCTTCGCTGGCTCTTTCCGGGTGCGGCATCATGCCAAATACATTGCGCTTATCATTGCAAATGCCAGCAATATTCCTGGAAGCGCCGTTTGGATTGGAGCCCGGGGTTTCGTTACCATTGGCATCGCAATAGCGGAAAAGTACCTGATTGTTCTGCTCCAGTGCATCCAGTGTTTTTTCGTCAGCGAAATAACGGCCCTCAGCATGCGCGATCGGAATTTTTAATGCCACACCAAGCGTTAGGCCTTCCGTGATGGGAGATTGGTTGGTAACGGGTTTAATCCATACGTTGTCGCATATAAACTGTTGTCCGCCATTGCGAAGCAATACACCAGGCAACAAACCGGATTCGCAAAGAATCTGGAAGCCATTGCATACGCCAAAGACGTAGCCCCCCGCTGCTGCATGAGCCTTAACAGCCTGCATTACAGGTGAAAACTGAGCAATGGCGCCTGCGCGAACATAATCGCCATAGGAAAAGCCGCCGGGAAGCACGATGCAGTCTTCCGGACCAAAACCAGCCGGCAACTCCTGGCTTTTGTGCCAGATTTTTTCTACTTCCTGTCCAAGTACATCGCCTAAAACGTGTACCATATCATCGTCGCAGTTGGAGCCGGGAAAAACGATTACGCCAAATTTCATTGAGTGAGTGAGTGAGTGAGTGAATGAGTGAGTGAGCGGATTATAGATATTGGAAGAGGGGGGTAACCCAGGCTGCGTATTGAATCATGAATAAGAACAGGAGCAACATCAGGTGTGCCGGTTCTATCCACCATTTTTTGAAAGAATCCTGTAAGCCCAACGCCAGCAGTACTGCTGCGGGGGTTACAGGAACAATCCAATTGACAAAACTCCAGGATGGTTGCAGGAAAGTGGTGCATATACCTACGATCAGGAACCATACTAATACACTGACAAATTTCTGAATCTGAATGCCTTTACGGTTTAAAGCAGAAGGCAATGCCAGCAGGAACAACAAAGTGAAGATGCCTAGCATGCCAAATTTCATCCATGTATCTATTGTCCACTCCTGAAGTGTAAGACTGAAATTGAGCAGGTGTGACCATTGCAAATCTCTAAAAGCAGCGCCCTGATCTGCCCAAAAATACCAAAGCCAACCAAGGAAAAGGGGAATCAATGCACCAAAAGCATAAATGAGCATTTCAGAAACACGAAACACACGTACTACCAGCAACCCGGCAAAGCCGGCAACCAATATCCAGGCTAAGGGTGGATAGAACAGTGAGCCAGTAGAAATCCAAAGGGCGCTATCCAATATAGAAGCCTGCACATTTGGCTTTTGGAAGGACCTGAAGATTTTCCATAAAGCGCCAGGCAGGAAGGTAGCCCCAACCAGGGGTGCAGAAACAAATAAATATTCTGGAAATGCAGAGGCCGTTAACCCGTACAACAAGCCTGGAAACCAGTTCCTGTCGCCAAGAAGACGAAACTCATCGGCAAGAAAATTGACAGCAAACGCCTGAATAAACACCACTAAT
>DATGWL010000012.1:0-8799 GCA_035299505.1 Saprospiraceae bacterium
AATTTGAGAGCAATTCACAACCTAATCGTAACCGTCCCACGGGAAAAATCAGCTGTTGAATCCGGTTGCTAATGTACAATTTGAGAGCAATTCACAACTCCCTCAGTTGATCCATGACGTTGAAACCCGCTGTTGAATCCGGTTGCTAATGTACAATTTGAGAGCAATTCACAACTGGCTGATTGTTGTTTGTGCCTGGGTAGCTGCTGTTGAATCCGGTTGCTAATGTACAATTTGAGAGCAATTCACAACTGCATTATCGGCGCTATTGCGGCGGCACGGGCTGTTGAATCCGGTTGCTAATGTACAATTTGAGAGCAATTCACAACATTGGGAAGTGCCGGCTGCACCGGGAAAAGCTGTTGAATCCGGTTGCTAATGTACAATTTGAGAGCAATTCACAACTGATCCAGCGTTGTAACCCGGCTTACAGTGCTGTTGAATCCGGTTGCAATGTACAATTTGAGAGCAATTCACAACAAGCGCGGTTGCGGCGCACGGGCTTACGCTGCTGTTGAATCCGGTTGCTAATGTACAATTTGAGAGCAATTCACAACGGCCGGGCTCACGTTGAAACTAGGGGAACGGCTGTTGAATCCGGTTGCTAATGTACAATTTGAGAGCAATTCACAACGATTACTTGCCGGGAGATCCACCGGAAATTGCTGTTGAATCCGGTTGCTAATGTACAATTTGAGAGCAATTCACAACCTTTATTCATGCTTCACTCATTTAAAGAACGCTGTTGAATCCGGTTGCTAATGTACAATTTGAGAGCAATTCACAACCGGTGTCGCATCAGAGACAGGATTGCCCTGGCTGTTGAATCCGGTTGCTAATGTACAATTTGAGAGCAATTCACAACCTATCCGGATTGGCATACGTTCACGCCAGAGCTGTTGAATCCGGTTGCTAATGTACAATTTGAGAGCAATTCACAACATTGGACTTGCCCAGCGTCTTGCTCAGGAAGCTGTTGAATCCGGTTGCTAATGTACAATTTGAGAGTGTTTATTTTACGAAATTTCCAGACTACCTTATAAAGGAGAAGCGCTTGAGCATCATGTTCTCAAGCGCTTCGTCTGTTTATTTTAGAGCCATAACAATTTACCTCAGCAACGTCACATCTCCGCTTTCCACTACTTCTGCGCCGTCTGTCAGTTTTACGCGCATGCGGTACACGTACACATCAGATGGGGCAGGGTTGCCATTGACGGTGCCGTTCCAGGTGTTGGAACCTTCTACCAGGGAATCAAATATCTTTTCTCCCCAGCGCGACCATACTTCCAGCTGCAGCAGGGTGTGCCCCTCAATTACCGGTCCAAAGGTGTCGTTTGCGCCGTCGCCGTTCGGTGTGAAGGCATTCGGGCGTTCAAAACGAGGAAGTTTGACAGTGACGGTAACGGAATTAGTGGAAATGCAACCGTAGTTATTTACCGTAATCTGGTAAGTAGTGGTAGAGTCGGGCGACAAGGCCTGAACTGGTCCGGTAAGGATATTGCCGGCTTCGTCGGTCCAGGTAATGGTCAGGGAGTCGGTGGGGTTGGCCACAACCCCCAAGCTAATGGTTTCGCCTTGTTGTATGGTGGTATCTTTCGGGAAGGTAGCGGTTACATCCCAGGGTGTTGTTACCTGGAAAGAAACGCTGTCTTTACAGCCATTGGCGTCTTCTACAATCACGTAGTAAGTGCCAGAGCTATCAATATCAGCCGGGTTGGTAGTGGCGCCGTTGCTCCAGTTGTAGCTGATAGGCTCCACGGCATTGGTGGTGCTGGCTGTGGCTTTTGCCGGTGTTTCCGGATTGCCCGGGCAGCCAGGGTTCACAGCCACCTCTGCTTCCATAGAGCAGCAGAACTCAACCAGTACAAAGGCCGTATCCAGACCTACGCAGCCTGCATCCGTGATAACTGTCAGGTAAATGCTTTTTGGTCCAACAGATTGATACTGAACGGTATGCGGACCAGCGCCGCCAATGGTGTCAGGTTGTGCATCTGCGCCAAAGTCCCAGTGCCAGCTTACAATCACTCCTTCTGTAGTAGTGGAAGAATCTGTAACCGTAAGTTCTTCGCCCAAACAGATTTTTTTGTCAGGCTGATCAGTAGAGAAAGTCGCATTGGCAGAACCTTTGAACAGGGCATCACCGCCCCATTCCAGGGTGAAACCATTACCTACAGAGGTGAAATTGTTGATTACCAATGCATAAGTAGCGCCAGGAACCAGAGTGAGGAACCGCAGGAAGTTGTCCTGGCCAGGCGCACAACCAGCAGGCTGGTTTACATCTGTAGCTACGGAGTTCAAGCCGGTTGGACCCATGCATGGGCTTGAGGCATCAAAATCGCCTGCAGCCATACAACGTTCAGATATCTTACCAGTGCAATCGCCAGGGCCATTGGGCAGGCGGTATAAAATAAAGTCAATATCGTCGTTCGGTTCATTCGGTGTGATGGTGAATTCCAGTTTGCCGTTGTTGGCAGCTGTGAATACATACCAGGCAGAGCGTGATTCAATGTTGGTGAAACCTGTGAGGCAGGGTGCACCTTCCATTTCTGAAGCATCCAGTCCGGCATTAAATACAGATTCTACCTCAATAGGATCTTTACTGCAAACAAATGTTGCCGTCGGACAGTCGCCGGACACTACATTGATTACCTCTTTGTTTTCCACGCAGAGTTCAAAAACGCCTGGGAGTACGCCATCCACCCGGATGAAGTATTGTTGACCTATCACCAAATCAGCAGCGAAGAGGGGCAGGTTGTTGGAAAAGTTCTGGTCGAATGCGCATGCCAGTTCGGTCAGGTTGTTGCAATCGCCGCTATACAGGGCAATTTGCGGTCCGAACATTGTTCCAAAAGGATTGGAAGGCGTTTGTCCGCGTACGATGATGGCAACATCAGGCGCCACAGCGGTAAACGTGTACCAAACGTCGGTATTTACGCTGGAGAAGCAACTCGGGAATGGTTGCGGACTCTGACTGGCAAAAGTGTTGTCTTCCCCGGGCTGATCTGTGCAGAAATCTGTGGGGTCGCTAATCACTGTAGCGTTGGCACATTCGTCGTTTGCCTGCGCAAAACCTGCGGCCGACAGGAACATACAAAACAGGAAAGCAAGTAGATTGTAAAGTCGAGTCATTTGTAAGGATATTTGTCTTTTCGAAAAGTATGGCAAAAGTGGGAAAAGTTTGTGTTTGGTTGTTCCCTTTCTTTGCATTCGACGTTTAAAAAAATTAGAAATGCTCATTTTAGCAGCGGGGTTTGTACTCAGCCTGATTGGTTCTTTGCCACCCGGACTTATTAGTCTGACGGTTTCTCAAACCTCCATCCAACGCGGACTCCGGGCGGCCTGGTTTGTGGCTGCCGGCGCTGCATTTGCAGAGTTTTTTCAAGCCTGGATAGCGGTTGTTTTTACCGATTGGTTCATGCAGCATCCGGTAGCGGAAAAAGGCTTTCAATGGGCCGCTATGCCGGTGTTTTTTGTTTTGGGCATTCACCTGCTATTTTTTGCCAAAGCTCCGGAAGTGAAAAACACCACGGTTTTACCTTCATTACGCAACCAATTCAGAAAAGGTTTGCTCATTAGCGTGTTTAATTTACTGGCCGTGCCATATTGGTTTGTGTACTGCGGTTGGTTGCGCGTGGAAGGATGGTGGCAGGAAGGTACAGTTTATACCCTGATTTTTGCATTTGGGGTGTCACTGGGTACCTTGTCGGCCCTTGGGTTGTACGCCTGGTTGGGTCAACTTATCCTGCGACGGTCAGCAGCCATGGCCCAATATGCCAACCGATTTATTGGAATACTGTTTATTGGCCTGGGATTGAAGGTGTTGTGGGGGCTAATGCACTGAAGATCACTATTTTTGCCACATGTTTCAGTTTGAGCATCCGGATTATTTATGGTTATTGCTGGCAGTGCCTTTGCTGCCTGTGCTGGCATATAGTTACTGGCGCTGGCGACAACAGGCTATGCAGCAACTGGGCCAAACAGGCAGGCTGTGGAAAGACTGGTCGGCGGCCCGGTATTGGTGGAAAACGGGTTTGCTGATGTTTTCTGTTGGTTTACTGGCTTTTGCCTGGGCTAACCCGCAATGGGGGGCTCGTAAACAACAAAGCGTTCAGGAATCTGCCGATGTATTTATTGCACTTGATATTTCCCAGAGCATGCTCTGCAGGGATGTGTCGCCCAGCCGGCTGGAACTGGCGCGCATTTTTACCCAAAAACTGGCGCAAAACCTCGTGGGGGAGCGCATAGGAGTGATTTTTTTTGCAGGTAATGCCTTCCTGGCCGTTCCGCTTTCAACAGATTACACTTTCGTGCTTCAAACCCTGCAAAGCGCCCATCCGGATTTGCTTACCGAACAGGGAACGGCTATTGGTCAGGCGCTGGAACTGGCTGAAAAGTCTTTCCATACCGGCGAAGGCGGAGGCAGAGCCGTTGTGCTCATTACTGATGGCGAAAACCATGATGAAGAGGCGGTAAATGTAGCTAAACGCTTGTACGACAACGGAATATATATCACCACAGTTGGCGCAGGTACACCGGAAGGAGGCCCAATACCCATGGGTGATTGGGAGGGTGGACAATTCAAGCATGACGAAAATGGCGAGGTAGTGCGAAGCAAACTAAATGAAGATCTGCTGCGCAAAATAGCACAAGCCGGCAATGGCAGCGTATGGCGTTTACAACAGGGCGATCGCGCCGTGAAGGCCATCACGCAGGAAATGACCCAACTGGAAAAACGCGCCGTAGAGGTGCTTTCGCTGGATGAATTAGAATCCTGGTATCAATGGTTGTTACTGCCGGCCTTGTTGATCCTAGGTCTGGATTCCTTTATAGTATATTGGCAAAACAAGCAAAAAACCTAGCATGGAGCGGGGAATATTCCTATCAGTGTTTCTACTTTTTGGTTCAATCGTAACGGCGCAGTCAGATCATACGCATCTGCGCAAGGGTGATCATGCCTACAATTTGGATAAGTACAAAGAGGCAGAACAGCATTACCGCAATGCTGCTGATCGGGATATGCGTAACCCAAAGTCTTTTTACAACCTGGGCAATGCACTTTATCAGCAGGGTAAGTTTGAAGAGGCCGGTCAAAAGTACCAACAAGCCCTGGAGCGCCCGGAAGACCAGTCAAAAACAGCGTTGGCAGACACCTGGCACAACCTGGGCAATGCCATGCTCAAACAACGCAAATATCAGGAAGCTGTAAAATCATATCAGCAGAGCCTGCGCTACCGCCCGGGTGATGAGGAGTCGAAAATGAACCTTCAGATAGCCAAAAAAAAGCTGGAAGAAGAACAGCAAAGGGAAAAGCAGCAACAACAGCAGCAGCAACAGCAAAATCAGGATCAGAACAATCCTTCTCAGCAGCCCAATCAGCCACCGCCCCCGAACAACAATCAAAATCCTGAACAGCAGCAACAACCTCAACAGCAACCTCAGCAACCGCAACAGCAGCCCTCAGAGCCTAAACAGCAGCAGCAGCTCAAACAGGAGGAAGCCAAAAGATTACTGGAAACGGCCATCAATAACGAAGATCGTAAAAATGCCCGAAAATACCGGGCTGCGGATCAGGCCAGTCCACAAAAACGGTCTAAAAAAGACTGGTAATCAGGAAGTTGCGGTGTGTATATCGGGGTTTATATCTTCCGATAAAATCCGGTATATCTCCTGCCATTCAGGGTGTTTTTGCAGCAGTTGCAAATGCCGGCTCACGGTATCATTGTCGCCACGCATGGCCGGACCTGTTTGCATGCGTTCCGGCGAATCCTGAAGGGCTTTTGCCAGGGTTTCTTCCATAAGCGGATGTAGCAGTTCAAATGGAAGGTCTTTTTCATCCAGGATTTTTTCTGCAATAGCAAAACACCGGTTGGCAAAATTATTGGCAAATACAGCCGCCACATGCAGCAAGGCCCGCTGATCGTCGGTAACACGATACACGAGATTGCCGATGGTTTTGGCAATTTTTTTCAGCATCAGCACGTCCTCCGGATGGGCAGCATCTACACAAAAAGGGATTTTTGACCAAACCGGGGTGTGCTCCCTGGAAAAGGATTGCAGTGGATAAAACACGCCATAACGCGCATAAAAACGCGCCAGCACTGCTCCGGCGGTGCCGCCAGAGGTATGGGTAACCAGTGCCTGAGCGGCAAAAGGAGCAAAGGCTTCGGCTACCTCGGCAATCGCATCATCTTTTACAGCTACAATAACCCAATCAGCATCCGGCAGAATATCAGCAGGCTGAACGGCCCATTGGGCATGCAAGGTTTCAGCCAGGGCTTCTGCATGCTCAGCCGTGCGACTGATGACCTGCGCAACCTGCATACCTTTGCTACGCAGGCGTTTGCCCAGATGCCAGGCAATACGGCCAGCGCCAATAATCACGATTTTCATGAATCAAGCGATAGCGTTTTGAGATAGGAACGACAAATGTACTGGTTTCCTATGCAAGACTACCGCTCATAACGCATGCCTTTTACTGTATCTACAAAAACCTTTACGCCATCCAGCGGCGTATCCGGGTACACACCATGGCCAAGGTTTACGATGTGTTTGCCCTGGAAAGCGCCAATCATCCGGAGTGTTTCCTCCCGAATGGTATGAGCATCGGCATACAGGGTGCAGGGGTCCAGGTTACCCTGAAGCACTTTTTGTGCCCCTACCTTTTCCCGTGCAAAGGCAGGAGAGGTGTTCCAGTCCAGTCCTACCACCTGACAGGAGGACTGACCGATGTCTTCCAGTGCAAACCAGGCTCCTTTGGCGAATATGGTTTTGGGCACTTCCGGCAGGGCATCGCAAATCTGGCGCAGGTAAGGCATGGCAAAAGCCTGATAATGCGCGGGCGCCAGCTCTCCGGCCCATGAATCGAATAGTTGAATAAGGTCTGCACCGGCTGCCACCTGTTGTTTCAGGTAAGCAATGGTGGTATCTGTTATTTTTTGCAGCAGGGCATGCGCCTGCTGGGGCTCAGCATAGAGCATACGGCGTGCCTTGGAAAATGTTTTACTACCGCCACCTTCCACCATATAGGCCAGGATGGTCCAGGGCGCTCCGGCAAAGCCAATGAGCGGCACTCTGCCATTAAGTTCCTTTTTGGTGATACGCAATGCCTGAAATACGTATTCCAGATTGGCAGCAGCCTCAGCTCCCGAACGCAAGTCCGTGATATCTTGCTGATTTTGAATGGTTTTAGGAAATTTTGGTCCTTTGGCCTCAATCATTTCATAATCCAACCCCATTGCTTCCGGGATAACCAGGATGTCGGAAAAAATGATGGCCGCATCCACCTGAAGTTCGTCTACAGGTTGAATGGTAGCTTCGGCTGCCGCTTCAGGGGTTTTGACAAAGGCTTTGAAATCCGGAAATTTCTGGCGCAGGGCCCGGTATTGTGGAAGGATCCGGCCGGCTTGCCGCATCAACCAAATGGGAGGCCGTTCGGTGCTTTCGCCGGCAGCGGCGCGGAGGAAAAGTGGTTTGTTGGTAACAGACGACATGTTGTATTTCAGCTGATAAGGCTGCAAAAGTAGGGCAGGGGAGTAGAGTACTAAGCCTTTTGAATAGTTTGTGACCGGAAAGTGACGAGATATGACGGCAGGTTGGTATTTTTGCCAGGTTATGCGACAAAAAAACGATTTTACCCTGGCAGAAGCTATGAAGGCCATGATCCAGGAATACCGGCTTGGAACGCAGCTCAATGAAGTGCGTATCCAGGGCTTATGGGCTAAACTGATGGGCAAAACCATCAGTACCTACACGTCGCAGATCACCGTTCGCAAGGGCATTTTATACCTTACCATAATTTCAGCGCCGCTCAAACACGAGCTTTCTTATGCCAAAGAAAAGATCAGAGACCTGATCAATGAGGAGCTTGGCGAGGAATATATCAAGGACGTGGTGATTCGTTGATTTCCGCAACATTCGGTACCCATTGTTGTTGTGCAGCCATGCAAAAGGCTGTTTCTGTTTTTTGGTTTCGTCGCGATTTGCGCCTGGATGATAATGCCGCCCTGTACCATGCCCTGAAATCCGGGCACCCGGTTATGCCGATTTTTATTTTTGACCGGCATATTCTGGATGATTTGACCAATAAAAAGGATGCTCGGGTAACTTTTATACATCAGGCATTGTCAGGCTTGAAAGCTCAACTGGAGGAACTGGGTAGTTCCCTATGGGTTTTTAATGGCAAGCCGGAACAGGTGTGGCAACAACTGATAGCTACCGTGCCCATTGCCGGGGTGTATACCAACCATGATTTTGAGCCATATGCCATGCAGCGGGATCAGCAGGTGGCTTCCATGCTGGCCAACAAGGCCATTCCGTTCCACACCTATAAGGATCATGTTATTTTCCAAAAAGAAGAGGTCGTGAAAACAGATGGACTGCCATATACGGTTTTCACACCTTATTCCAGGAAATGGCTTGAAAAGCTAAAATCCCGGATGAGCAGTTATGCAGACGAATCTGGTAATACCCAGGAAATATCATTTTACCTCAAGCCATATCCGAACAGTCATTATTTCGGTCATCTTGCGCCCAGGGAGCAGGTTTCTTTGGCGTCGGAATTGCCATCCCTGGCATCTCTTGGTTTTGAACCCACGGATATTGATTTTCCTCCAACGGCCGTAACCCGTGGTTTGATTCGCAACTACGACAAGACGCGCGATATCCCCAGTATTGCCGGCACCTCCAAACTGGGTATTCACTTCCGTTTTGGCACCATTAGTATTCGAGAGAAGGCCCGGCATGCGCTGGAGCTAAACGCCACCTATCTCAACGAACTTATTTGGCGGGATTTTTACAGTC
>DATGWL010000013.1:0-2323 GCA_035299505.1 Saprospiraceae bacterium
AGGCGCTGGTGGTGTATTCACTGGGCAATTTTATTTCCAATCAGCAACAGCCAAACACCGATGGCGGCATCCTGTTTCAGGTAGATTTGTTGAAAAATAAAGGTAACCCACAGGTACGCCTGGGTGAACATGGCATTATTCCTGTCTGGCGTTATATCCACAAAAATGCTGCAGGGAAAAGTACCTTCTACGCTCTCCCTGTATCCCGGGTGGAACGAAATGAAAAATTAGTGCCCGGCATGCCGCTTACTGCTCAAAATGCCATGGTGAAATACGCGGAAGGCTTGCGCAAACGATTGAAATACAAAGAATTGAAAATATAAACCCCATGGAAAGACCCTATGTTTACTACGATTTCACGCTGAGCCTTTGTTCCCAGTGTTTGCGCAGGGTGGATGCCAAAATTGTGTTTGAAAACGATCAGGTATGGATGCTCAAACGTTGTCCGGAACACGGCGCTGAAAAAGTGCTGATTGCCGACGATGTGGAGTACTACCGCAATTGCCGCAACTATGCCAAGCGCAGTGAAATGCCACGGCGTTTCAATACCAAAACGCATTTTGGCTGCCCGTATGATTGCGGTTTGTGTCCGGACCACGAGCAACATTCCTGTCTGACCATTGTGGAGGTAACGGACCGCTGCAACCTCAGTTGCCCCACCTGTTACGCCTCATCCTCGCCGCATCATGGCAGGCACCGGACTCTGGAGGAAATAGAAGCCATGCTGGATTTGGTGGTGGCTAACGAAGGCGAGCCCGATGTGGTGCAGCTCAGTGGCGGAGAGCCCACGGTTCATCCGCAGTTTTTTGAGATCCTGGACATTGCCAAACGCAAGCCCATCCGGCATTTGATGTTGAATACCAACGGCATCCGGATTGCCAAGGATGCAGCTTTTGTGGAAAAACTGGCATCCTATATGCCTGATTTTGAGGTGTATTTGCAATTTGATTCCCTGCAGCCCGCGGTGTTGGAGTGCTTGCGCGGGGAAAATCTGCTGGAGGTGCGGATGAAAGCACTGGAACACCTGAACCGCTTCAATCTTTCCACTACCCTGGTGGTTACCCTGCAAAAGGGATTGAACGATCAGGAAATAGGCCCCATCATTGATTTTGCTCTGCAACAGCGTTGTGTTCGGGGTGTAACCTTCCAGCCTACTCAGGTAGCCGGCCGCGTGGAAGGTTTCAATCCGGCCACAGATCGGATTACGCTTACACAGGTACGCAAAGAAATCTTGCGTCAGGCGCCTGTTTTTCAGCCTGAAGACATCATTCCGGTGCCCTGCAACCCCGATGCACTGGCTATGGCTTATGCCTTGAAAATTGACGGCGAGGTATTCCCGCTTACCCGGTTCATTAATCCGCAAGACATACTGGACAATTCCCGTAATACCATTGTATATGAACAGGATGAGCGCTTGCACCAGCATATGGTGCAATTGTTCAGTACCGGGAACTCCGTGGAATGTGCCACCAACGAACTCAACCAAAGTCTCATGTGCTGCCTGCCTCAGGTAAGCGCACCCACACTCGGGTACGAGAATTTGTTTCGGATCATCATCATGCGTTTCATAGATGCGTATGATTTCGATGTACGGGCCATTAAAAAATCCTGTGTGCACATTGTAAGTCCGGAAGACAAAAAAATCATACCTTTCGAAACGATGAACCTGTTTTACAGAGACCCTATGAAGCGCGCTGTGCTGGAGCATGTTAAAATGCTTTAACTCCTCAAACCCCTCAAACCCCTCAAACCCTTCAAACATAGGCGGCTAAACCCGCCGGTACATCAAACCCTTTTCCCGGAATACCATTCCGGGGTACAGCAAATACCTGATCACCATGGAGCCTTTCGATCAAATTGACACCCCGCCCACTCCACCGCAGCAGCCCAAAATGCCATTGGGTAAAGCTGTTTTGATTAATTTCGGCATTATGGTAGCCTATATGTTGCTCACCAGTTTGAGTATGGGCAGCGGTCCGGAAGCAGGTTTAGGTGTACTGGCTGCTGATGCTTTTCTTATTGTGGCTCAGGTGGGTCTGAACATGCTCATCGGGTTTATCCTGGTGTTTACTCAAGACCATAAGCAACTTGGCGGAGCACTGATGATCAGTGGCATTATTATGGGCGCTATTGGTTTTGGCTCCTGTTTGGCACATGCCGCTATTATGGAAGCATAAGGTTTAGAGCATGTTGGGGATTTTCTTGCCGGGCCAAAAACTGTCCTTTTTCCGCCATTTTTCACCTTTTTTCAGTCACGTAACTCAGGCTATGCTTCTTCAAAAACGCAAAAACTGACGAAAAAAGCTCAAATTTTTGACTCCGT
>DATGWL010000014.1:0-6518 GCA_035299505.1 Saprospiraceae bacterium
AGGTATTGGTATCCAACCGCCGCTAAAGCCTTGCCGATGTCGGCACTGTCCGGAACCTCTTTCAGGTTTCGGGCACGTCGCCACAATCGGGTTAGCGGCCCGATGGTTACATCAAAAGCGCCCCGGCTTTTCGCACTGAACTGACCGGAAAGGTGCAGTATTTGCCACAAATCGGCTGAAACGGCTACAGAAACACCCGTACCGGATTGCCTGGACAAACGATTTAATTCACTTTCAGGCAGATAATCACTCATGATGGCGTTCAGGGAATCAACGGCATTAAATACATCTTTTGCCCAAACCGCTGCGGTAACCGAGTCGGTCTTGGCATAAAAGATCAGCCTGAAAACGGTTCCCATCTGCGGATGCGTGAATTCATAGCGATGCCAGGCGCCCTTTGTCTGAGCGCTGCCTGACTGCGAACAAAGTCCGGTGATCAATATCCAGATCCAGCCTGTCAGGCGCATCACATCACCTTAAACACGCCCGGAACGGCGCATGGATAAATACCATCCGGCCCTGGCAAAACTCTCGGATTGGCGTTCCAGTCCAACATTTCCGGCATCAGATTTACCTGCGAGTTCAGGGCTGTATTCCAGTCTACAATTTGGCCGGAATAGGTTGCCATACGTCCCATAATGGCTGTCAGGGTACTTTTGGCAGCATTTTCGGCATCAGCAAACTTGTATTCTCCCTTGGCAATGGCCGCAAAAAGTTCATCGTGTTCTACCTGATAAGGATTGGGATCATTTTTGGACTGATAGTTCATGATCTCTTTTCCTTTTTTCAGGATAAGCCCGGGCGATGGCGCGGTGCCTTTGGTGCCATGGAATCCCTCTGTTACGCTGTCTTTGGTGCCCGGAATCTGACGGCACTGACTGAACATTCGGGAGCCATCGGCATATTCAAACTCAACTGTATGGTGGTCAAAAATCTCTCCTGTTTCCGGTCCGATGCGCACCTGGCGTCCACCTGAACCGTAGGCTTTAACCGGATAAGCCTGTTTGGCCCAGTTGCTTACGTCGAGGTTATGAACGTGTTGTTCCACAATATGGTCGCCGCATAACCAGTTGAAATAGTACCAGTTATCCATCTGGTATTCCATTTCAGTCTGACCTTTTTTGCGCGGGTGGATCCAGAGCGCGCCCATGTTCCAGTAAACCCTGGAGGTTATGATCTCGCCGATTGCGCCGTTTTGAAGCCGGTCAATCCACTGGCGATATACATTCTGATAGTGGCGCTGAAGGCCTACCACTACATTCAGTTTTTTCCGTTTGGCTTCCTCTGCTGCAGCCAGCACTTTCCGGATACCAGGCCCGTCTACGGCAACCGGTTTTTCCATGAAAATCTGTTTTCCGCGTTTAACGGCTTCCTCAAAATGCGTTGGGCGGAACCCGGGAGGAGTAGTCAGAATGACCACATCTGCCAGGGCAATGGCTTTTTTATAGGCATCAAAACCTACAAATTTCCGGTCTTCCGGTACATCCACCCGACTTTTTACGGAGCCTTCCACACCAATGATATCCTGTAAATCGTCTGCCGTAATGTTTTTGTAGGCCTCGTCAATTTTGGAGCGGAAGGCATCGGCCATGGCCACCAGTTTGACATTCTGTTTGGTGAGCAGGGCTTGTACTGCCGCGCCAGTGCCGCGTCCGCCACAACCAACGAGCGCAATTTTAATGGTGTCGTCTACCAGGCTTTGTGCAGCCTGAGCCAGAGGCAGCCCGCTGAGCATGGCGCCGCCGGTTAGTATGGTTCCGGTTTTTAGGAATTTTCTTCTGGAAGAGTTGATTTTTGACATAATAATGAAAGCTTTAACGGAAAAACAAAGAATGACAGAGGGTGCTGCCAGGGCGAAGGTAATTGATGGAATAATCTTTTGAGCTGGTGAATTTGGGGTAGTTTTGGCAGACAATTTGCATACCTATTATTCAGACTGTCTCATAAACTGATTCATACATGAAACGAAAGATCCTTTTTGCTTTTGCAGCGTTGCTACAATTGACGCTGCTGCACGCCCAAACCCCTAAAGAAAACCTGGAAAAAGCAGTAGAAAACTACAATGGTACCCGAGTATTTCAGGATGGGCTGAACTCTAAAACACTTACAGATGCAGATTTGGCAACAGTTAAATCCAGAATGGACCAGGGATTGGCACTGTTGGATAAAGTGATGCTGGAAGGAAATGCCGACCAAATCAAGGTGGCCAGATATTTTAAAACTAATTTCAGATATGCCTATTTTTTTACGCTTGGCATGAAGGGCCGCAATGCAGAGGCTTATGATCTGAACAAGCTATTTGAGGCAGATATGTTGAGATATACTGCTGCAGATTTTCCGCTGTCGTATGACTACTTTGAGAAAAAATTCACCATTAAATGGGAAAACTTCAACGCAACCCAGGCTGAATACCTCACCGGTATGGGCGAAATTTGTTACAACCTGAGCAAAATTCCGGATGCGGTAAAATTCTCCAAACTAGCCCTTAGCCACTCCGGGGTTTCTCCTTTTTTGAAATACATAGCCGTCAATAAAATCCTGGAAGCCTACGGTAAAGACAAAAGCGTTCTGACCAAAACAGAATATATGGATTATGCTTTGCAATCCATTCAAATGTACGATGTGCTGGGAACGCCGGAAAAACAAACGGTAAAAGACAACAATTACCCAACCGCCTTAAAAGGTTCCAGTATCCTCAAGCAGGAGTTTGAAACGGAAAATAATCCGGCCAACCATGCCCGGGTGGCTACCGCAGCGCCCATTGCCGCGCAATACGAGAATACCAAAGCTTTCGCGCTGGAGATGTATGAGTATTGCTACCGCAACAAATACAATGGCTCAGACGCCTTTCATCAGTCGGCGCTGCAGTTGGCTAAAGAACAATTTGCCTCAGCAAATGCCACCACACGGCCTTCCTATCAAAACCTGGGTTCCAATGCACTTTCGGCATTAGTGGCTAAAATTTACCCCACTGATTGCGAAAAATACAAGCAATATGCCTCGGATTATCAAGCCCTGGGTATGGCCAGTAAAGGCACTGAACTGGAAACCAAATTCAATGCCTGCATCAAAAAACGGGAAGAAGATAAACGTCGCCAGGAAGCAGAACAGCGCCGGGCTGCCCGACGCGCCAACCGCCATTTTAACGTGTATCTGGGCCTGGATGTAGTGCCTTTGCTGACCCAGGTGGATAAAATGGACTTTGGAGGCCACCTGGATTTGCGCGGACGGAGGGTAGCTCATTCCTTCGGCTTTTCTATGGTAAACCGGCGTAAGGATTACAACTCCAATCGTACCGAATGGGATGGCAATCGTTATTTCTACACCTTAAAGATTTTTGGCAAAGACAAAGATTCGCCCGGCTACAGCGGCTTGTATTTTGGTTTTTCCGACAAAACATTTGAAACGCTTCCGACCATCACCGCCACCAAGGACGATGGATCTGATGTGCGTACCCTGGATTTAACGCCCATAGACAAACAATATGAACTGATGTGGAACAGTGGCGCCCAGATATTGGGTAAACCCTTTGGTATTGATTTCTGGTTTGGGATTGGCGCTTCTTACAATCAATTGTCTTTCAAAGAGTTGGAGTCGGCTGATGGTTACAGCTTCACCAACAATGAATTCTTTGAAAACCGGGATAAACTGGAAAGCATACAGCTGAAAATGCGCATGGGACTTTCCGTTGGACTGAATTTCGGCAAAAAAAGGTAATCAATATCGCACTACTTCGTGTGCCAGTCCAAACATGGCTTCATCGCCCCGCGAGTTTCCGTAGGCAATGATGTGGCTAAAATCCGCTAACGAATAGGCTTCCAGAATTCTTCGGGCCTTTTCTGCTCCATTGCAGTTTGGCGTGGCAAAATATCCGGTAAACCGGGGTGTTTCATGTGGAAATACTCCGGTTTGCTGGTAAGCCAGTTCCGTACATAGCAGCGCAAATCCTGCCTCCCGGCAAAAGGGCGCCAGCCATATCTCCGGCGATGCAGACACAATCACCACCTGCTCTCCGCGGTCCGCTGCGGCTTTAAGGGTGTCTAACAGGGCACGACGCGTGATTCCGGGCAGTTTCTCCCAACAAAAAGCTACGCCAATAGCTTCCAGCTCCTGCCGGGCTTTACCTTTGAAAAAAATGCGCAACAAGCCTTCCTTTGCTCTGGCATTCGACCATTTCCCCTGGAGCAGTAATCCTGTAAAATAGCACGGAACCAACACCAATGCCCTCAGCCATTGTCCGGGCCCGGAGGCAAACCACAGAAAATGCAGGAGGGAATCGCTCGTGGTGAGCGTCCCGTCAAAATCGCATAAATGCAGGATACTTGCTTTATTGGCCATTATTGGGCTGCAAGATGTAAAAATAAGTGCTTTCTTCCAGGATTTTGCCGTTTTCTATACACTGCCTGGTGAAAGACATCTCCGGGTCTGACTGGATTTTTGCCCATTGTGATTTTTGAATCAACAGGATTGGTTGGGCATTTTTAAGTGCCTGTTCCAGCAATGTGTTCCTTCCGTTGGTTTCCCGGTTAACCACCCAGTCCAGGGGCAGGGTAGGGTAGGTGTGGGTCAGGAAATTGGCTTGTGGGAAAGCAGGAAGAACCGTAAAACGGGGGTATTTGACTGCAAGTTCGGATAGTTCCTGGTAAACCGCCGCAGTTTCTGCGTCAGAATAAATGCCCCGCAGCGCCGGGAAAATTCTGCCCATAGGCTCAGTCATGTCGGCCCGGTTTCCATCCCGGTAAATAAAGTTGAAACCCACTCTGAAGGCTAGTGCCAGAAGCAAAGCATACAATACCGGGAATACACTCATCCGCCATTTCAGGGTAGAAACAGATGCCAGATCCATGCTCAGACGCATGCCCGCCCATACCCAGGGCGTGGCAAAAAGAATGGGTAAGTTATAGCCCCAACTCACCGCCGCCGACCAGGAAATGGCCATCAGCAGCCATCCGGCGCGTTGTGCCCGAAATCCGCCTAGTACCCTTTGCCCAAAACTTCCCTCCCCGGGCAGCGTATGTACACCATAAAACCAGATGCCTATCCAGAACATGGCTCTGCTTTGGGCAAAGGGTACAGTGTGGTCTTGCCGAAGCCAGGTTATGGCCGCATAGCTCATGGGTAGCGCCAGTAGCCATAAACCCCATAAAATCATTGATTTATTTGCTTTTTGCTGACGATAATGCCAGTAAAACGCCGGAATCAGCAAGGTTAGTCCGGGTATGGCCAGCTCAGGCGTTATCCTGAAATAATCCACCAAACCGTGCTGTATTGCCTGTTGTGCGGAAGCGGCTCCGGCGGTCATTTGCCTGTAATTATCCAGTAATCCGGCAAATTGTAAATAGCCGGCAAATACACCGCCAGCTGTCAGCAATCCAAGGGCTAACCATAGCGTCGTTTTCAGGCCATCCTTTTGCCCCAACCAAGTGATGAGGATAAAAACAGGCAACAATGGGTAAAACGACTGTTTGCAAAGCAGGCTGCCGGCCAGGGCAATACCTGCAGCAAAAACAGCCGGAGCGTTTCCTTTTAGTAGTAACCAGGCTGCCAAAACAGCCAGCAAAATGCCGTCCACCGTATGCCAGGCCATGGCCGGGTAGCAATGTGCCGAAACCAAAAATGCGAGTGTGGCCAGTATCCATCGCTGCCTCCCTTCGGCCAGTACTGCGGCGCCCAACCAGGAGTATGTCAGCAATTTACCGTAAAAAATCCAGCGTTCTCCCAGAATCGACCAGTGTTCCGGTAACAGCCGGATTTCCAGCGCCCGCAGCCAAACCGGCAATGGCGGTCTGACGTAAATGATGTCCTGATACAATGTTTTACCACTAAGCACCTGCCAGGCCAGTCCGGTCAGGAAACCGCCATCGGTTTCGTTGATACCGTACGGGGCGTACAAATACAGGTATAGGGCCGCCAGACCGAAAAAAAGGAATGGCCATTGTCTGGCGGATAAAGAAAAGGACATGCTTATGGCAATAGATTAATTTCCTGACAAAAATCTGAAAACTATCGGGTTTGTGAAGCGGTATCTTTGCGGCATGAATCAGAAATCCTATCCAAGTCCGGCTACGTTTACCCGTGCGCAAAGCGCGGCACTGTTTGAAACTGCTCAAACTTATTTCCCAGGCGGGGTGCACAGCCCTGTTCGTGCGTTTAAAAGTGTGCAGGGACCTCCGGTTTTTTTTGAACGAGGTGAGGGATCTCATTTGTATGATGTTGATGGACAAGCGTATGTGGATTTTTGTTGCTCCTGGGGCCCTCTGATCCTCGGACACGTGCACCCGGAGGTATTGGCGCGCGTACAACAAACGGTGGCTTCCGGCATGTCGTTTGGAGCGCCAACCCCGCACGATAACCTGATTGGCAAACTGGTTCTCGACAATCATCGCTACATTGAAATGATCCGTTTTGTGAGCAGCGGCACGGAAGCGGTAATGAGCGCCCTGCGTTTGGCCCGTGGTGTAACAGGAAAAAGCAAAGTCATCAAATTTGAAGGCTGCTACCATGGGCACGTGGATTCC
>DATGWL010000015.1:0-35284 GCA_035299505.1 Saprospiraceae bacterium
TTTCACACAGATTTTGGTTGGGTTTCGCACAGATTCTACACAGATTTTGGTTTTGTGCTTTGATGATTATTGGAGCAACGCCCCACCCATCAAACCCCTTCAAACCCCTTCAAACCCCTTCAAACCCTTCAAACCCTTCAAACACCTCAAACCGATCACCCCTGCCCCTTCAAACATCGGCGGCTAAACCCGCCGGTACATCAAAATGTCAAACTGATACCCCCCATCACGGTTCTGGCTTGTGGGTAAAATCCGCGGTCAATGCCGATTTCCAGACTGCCGCCTACATTGCCAATTTCCGGATCCAGACCGGTGTATTTGGTAAATGTAAGCAGGTTTTGGGCCGTCATGTAGATTTTCAGCTTGTCGAAATGCATTTTTGTGAGCCAGCTTTTGGGCAGATAATAGCCCAGTTGCAGGGTTTTCAGGCGTAGATAGGAGCCATCCTGAACAAAACGGTCGCTCACGCGGGCATTTTGGTTTGGATCGCTGAGGCTGACGCGCGGCTCCACGTTTGAAGTGCCTTCTCCGGTCCAGCGCCCCAATGCTGAGGCCGGACGGTTAACATAGCTGAAATCGTAACGGGTGAAATTGGTGTAGATATCATTGCCCTGAGAGCCCTGGAAGAACAGGCTCAATTCAAAACCTTTCCACTCCAGGTCTGCATTCATGCCATAGGTAAAGCGAGGGGTTGGATTGCCAATGTAGGTACGGTCTTTATCATCAATGACACCGTTTCCGTCCAGGTCTTTGAAACGAATGTCGCCGGGAGCCGTGCCATCACTTTGGAAGGCCGCTGCTTCAATCTCCTGTTGGTTTTGGAAAATACCATCGGTTACATAACCAAAGAAGGATGCCACCGGATAACCTACATCTGTTTTGGAAGCATTGGCATTGGCTGATTGCACGTAGCCGGAATACACCGGTTCGCCACCACGGCCAAGGCTGGTGACTTCACTTTCTACAAATGCGATGTTTCCACCAATAGCGTATTTCAGGGCACGATCGCGGTTACGATAACTCAAAGACAGCTCCAAACCACGGTTTTCAGCAGTAGCCACGTTCTGGATGGGCGCCGCAGTACCAGCCACCAGTGGAATGGGTGCAGCGTACAGCATGTCGGAGGTCTTTTTCACGTAATAATCTGCTGTGAACTGTACTCTGCCATCAAGCAATTCTGCGTCTACACCAATATCCGTTTGGGTACTGGTTTCCCATTTCAGATCCGGATTGGCGGCCGTCAGGGCTACAGCTCCGTTGGTAATGGTTTCGCCCGGCCCGAAGGTGTAATTCTGGCCGTTATTCACCACGGTGGTAAAGGAATAATCGCCTATGCGATCGTTGCCGTTTTGTCCCCAGCTTGCACGGATTTTAAAGAAATTTACCAGATCAATTTTCCAGAAATCTTCATGACTGGCCACCCAGCCTGCTGAGAAAGACGGGAAATAGCCATATCGGTTGTTTCGGCCAAATCGGGAAGAGCCGTCGGCCCGGAAGGTGGCAGAGAACAGGTAGGTGCGGTCCCATTCGTAGTTTGCCTTAGCGAAATAAGACAGCAACGATGATTCCGTGGCCCATTGGTAGGCGCTTTGAGATTCGATCGGGTCTACGGTGTTGGATATGTAGGCATCCGCCCATTTATTGGAAGGCAGGTTGGTGTTGGCTCCGCCGCTTACATCGTAACGGTTGTGCAACGCTGTTGTACCTGCAATCAGGGTCAGGTTTTGTTTTTCCCCAATATCTTTATTCCAGGTGAGGAAATTTTCCGCCTGCCAATTGCGCCAGAAATGGTTGGCCACGCTTACGGAGTTGATCAGGGATTTTTCAGCCGCTGGCGCTTCGCTGATTTCGGGCACATTACTCAAATCAAATTTGGGCACAAACCCGCGCTGAAGGGCATAAGTCGCATCAAGGCTCAATGCAGATCGGAAAGTTAGTCCCTTAGCCAGTTTCACATCGGCAAAAACGCTGCCCACAATGCGGTTGCTGCGCCAGGAGCTATAAGTCTGCTCAATGCCATTAACCGGATTGGCTATATCTGTGCTGCTGTAGTTGGAATAAGCGTAAGTGCCATCTGCCTTGCGAATAGGAGTCACGGGATCCATATTAAGCGCCCGGATCAGCGGCGAGTTATATTGACTGTTCTCAATCAGGCCCTGACGTTCCAGCCAGGTAAAGCCCAGATTATTGCCAATGGTGAGCCACTTTTTCAGATCGTGCGTAGCATTAAACCTCGCTGTGGCGCGCTGGAAGTTGGCTTTGTCACCGCCAACAATACCGTCTTGAGAAAAATAGTTGCCGGTAAGGGTGTAGGCCGATTTTTCGCCACCGCCTGTAAAACTGAGTTGGTGACTGGCAATAGGCGCTGTTTCAAAAATGGCCTCCTGCCAGTTGGTGCCCTCACCGAGTAATTCCGGGTTGGCAAACTCAGGCAGGGGTGTTTTGCCGGCCGCCACGTAGGCTTCGTTCTGTAAAGCGGCATACTCGCGGGCATTGAGCAGTTCCATATACCGCTGGGCGCGCTGAACGCCATAGTAAGCCTCGTAGCTGATTTTGCCTTCCTGGTTGCGTTTGCCGCCTTTGGTGGTTATCAGAACCACGCCATTCGCACCACGCGAGCCATAAATGGCCGCTGATGCGGCGTCTTTCAATACGTTGATGTTTTCAATGTCGTTTGGATTCAGAAAATCCAGTCCATCTACCGGAATACCGTCTACGATATACAATGGATCGGCATTGTTGATGGTTCCAACCCCACGCACACGCACTGTGAGCGCTGAGCCGGGCGAGCCGGAATTTTGTGCCACCTGCACCCCGGCGGTCCTACCCTGCAGGGCTTGCTCTACACGGAGAATAGGACGTTCGGCTATTTCCTGTGCAGAGACGGTGGAAACAGATCCGCTGATGCTGGAACGTTTTTGGGCTCCATAACCGGTTACCACAACTTCTTCCAGTTGCGAAGTATTTTCTTCAAGCTGAATAGTAAAGGTACTCTGACCGTTGATAGGCAATTCCTGTGAAACATATCCAATATACGAAGCCACCAAAATGGTAGCGCCGGCCGGAGCTTCCAGGGCAAAATTGCCATCAAAATCGGTGCGGGCGCCAACGGTGGTGCCTTTAATCAGGACGGTAGCGCCGATAGCTGCATCCCCTTCGGGCGCCAGGGTAATGCGGCCACTGATCCGGGTCTGGGCCATAGCCGTCAGACCGATCAGTAAACAAATATAAGTAAGGTAAAATCTCATGGGTTAAGTTTTGAAAAAGGAGGGAGGGGGGTGGGGTCATTTTGGGTCATTTTGGGTCATTTGGGAAGACATTTTGATTAGGGAATAAACTGTAAAAATTCCATGAATCAATGGATGGCCCTTTAACACACTCTAAATGACTCCAAAATATCCCCTGAATGACCTAAAAAAATGACCTAAAATCCCCCCATCCCCTCCTCCGAAGGTCAACTTATTTCACTAACTTTCTTGTGTAAAAACGCTCTCCGATCTGGACGCGCACAAAATACACACCGGAAGGAAGCTCGTTGATGGGAAGGTCAAATTGAAGGTCTGCATCGGTTACTTGCCAAACGCCGAGGTTTTGACCAACGCTGTTAGAGAGCAACACTTGCTTTTTACCCCATACTGCCGTTCCAAATTGCAATACAGCAACATCTGAAGGCGCCGGGTTGCCCATAATCTGGAAAACACGCGCATCTTCAATACCCTGTGTTGTAGACGAAACGCACTCAGCATTGGTGAAGCATGCCTGGTAGCAGGTAGCTACTGTGGTATTGCTGTTCACCGCTGCCAGGAAACGGTCGTTGAAGTTGTTCGGATCGCCGCATGGCTGGCCAGCCAGATTTTCTTTGCAGCTAAAGTCCGGGCAAGCACCATTGGCGAAAGCATAGTACGACTGGAATCCGGTTTTGCGTGGCACGGTGATTTCAAAAACACCGTCGCCGTCAGCATCGTTCATTTTGTACTTGCCGCCAGGCACATCAAAGTTGCCGCCACCGCAGAGCCAAACGCCATCAGGACTGGCCGGGATGCCGTTCATGCCGAGTTTGAAGTTGATTTTCACCTCCTCGCCGCAGGCATAGCAGGAGTTAAAGCAGAACTTAGGCACTTCCAGATTGGTGCTTACAGGCAGGAAACGGTTTACAAACTGACCAGATGGGTCGCGACGGGTGCACTCTTCAAAGCCGTTGAACTCTTCCTGTGCCGCCCAGTTATCCAGCGTTACTTTATACTCATACAAACCGTTTGGCACCGTAATGCTGCCTTCAAAGATTCCGTCGAAGTTGTCGTCGGTGAGCGGGTTGGCATCTCCAGACCAGTTGTTGAAGGAACCGGAAATGTACACTTTATCGAAATTGGAGGTGTAATTGTTCATATCCACCTGGAATTTCACCGTTTTAGCCTGTGGAGCGCTGCCGCCTTTCACCACGATATCATCGAGGTAGGAAACCACATCTGTTCCGGTGCCGGCAGTACCGAAATCAAAGAACAGCACCACGCGTGTGTATGCGCCTGAGGCAGCTTCAAACGGCGCTTCGATGGAAGGTGCAGAAGGATCGAAACAAATTTCTTCCCATTCGTTCACCTTGGTGTTATCCACTTTGGTGATCCAGTTTGGCGCGCCTGAGGTAGAACCTTCCAGTTTGAGGGCCAGGTTGCCGATGTGGTCCATATGCACCTTAATGCAAACCTGAGCGCCATTGGATACATCTACCGGAGTGGACGGATCAGGATTGGAAAACGCGCCTGCCCAGGTTTGAGATACCGCAGGCTTAAGGTATTTCAGCACATTGGCACTGGTGTTGATGCCGGATGCGTTTGGATTGGAAATAGTCTCAGTCAGGGAGCCATCCAATGCAGAACCAAAATACTGGAAAGTGGTGCCGGTTGCTGCGGTTTCAAAATCCAGAATGGTAGTGGTGGTGATGTTGTTCGGCAACGCCGTGATGTCGTCGAAATAGGATGTAACATCTGTGCCTGTTCCGGCTGTACCGAAATCAAAGAACAACACTACCCGAGTGTACACGTGACCGGCAGCAGCCGTAAAAGGCGCCTCGAGTGAAAGCGCTGATGCATCGAACACCAGTTCTTCCCATTCATTCACCTTGGTATTGGCCACAGTGGTAAGCCAGTTGTCGCCGCCATCGGTAGAACCTTCCAGTTTGAGGGTCAGATTGCCAATGTGGTCCATGTGTACCTTGATAGCAATTTTGCCATTGGCAGAGAGGTCTACCAGTACCGTAGGATTTGGGTTAGAGAAAGCTCCGGCCCATACTTCGGCTACGGCTGGCTTCACATACTTGCCCACGGTGGCGCTGGTATTGATGCCGGAAGGATTTGGATTGGCAATGTTCTCATTCAAAGAACCGTCGATAGTACTACCAAAGTACTGGAATACCGTACTGGTGGCCGGAGATTCGAAATCGAGAATGGTTGTTTGAGCCTGGGCAAATACTACGACAATTGCCCACACAAGACCAACAAGTAATGGTTTCTTCATAACACGATTGGGTTTTTGTTTTTGAAACATTATTTTAAAAATTCGACTTTTCGTAAAGCAAAGGTTGGAAACAAATCCTGCTTCATTTGCATTTTATACTACGGTTCCACTACGACAAACGCAAAAAAACACTACGACAACACTACGCAAACCAGGCGACACTTGCTACGGTTGGGCATGTTATATTTGCACCATAAAATGAAACCTTACCCAGCCCTGAACCTCACCATGTTGCGCCAACGTTTACGAAACCTCTTAGGTTTTGTAAACGTTGGCCTGCTGCTAATCTTTCCCTGGCTACTACAGGCCCAGGGATTGAACCTCGGCACACCCCCCATCCGGAACTTTCCGAAAAAGGTTTACCAGGCGGGAACCCAAAACTGGGATGCCGTACAGGATGGAAGGGGTGTCATGTATTTCGCCAATAACGAAGGCCTGCTGCAGTACGACGGCAGTAGATGGCGCTGCTTCCCGGTGGCCAACCGTACGGTATTGCGTTCGGTGGCCATCGATGCTTCAGGCAATATTTTCAGCGGTGCACAAAGTGAGCTGGGCTACTTTGCTCCCGATGCTGCCGGTCGTCTACAATATCACTCACTGTTGAATCTGCTGCCGGAAAGCGAACGAAATTTTGAAGACGTGTGGGATATTGTTTGTGCTGGGGAACAGGTCTTTTTCCGTACCAACCATGCCGTTTTTGTGTACCAAAAGGGCGAATTGCTGATGCTGAAGCCTGGTGGCGCCCTGAATGCCCTGTTTGCCACGCCGGCGGGGGTGGTATTGCAACAAAACCTGACAGAATTGTGGTTGTGGGACGGTCTTCGGTTTAATCCATGGAGGCAGGCGCCATCGCTGAGCAGTGCATTAACCGGGTTTTTGCCCTGGCAGCAAGACACCCTGCTGTTCAGCAGCCTGAAAGACGGCTTGTTTCAGCTAAGTTCTACCGGACTGGTAGCCTGGTCAACGCCACACGATGCTTTGTTTCAGAAGGAGCGTATTTACAGTGCCACCATGCTTTGGAATGGCAACCTGGCCCTGGGCACCTCCCTGGGAGGGTTGCTGGTTTTAGACCGAAACAAGCGCATTTTCAGACATCTGAGCAAAAAAAACGGGCTGCAGAACAACAATATCCTGCATACATTTTCGGATCGGGCGGGCAATTTGTGGCTGGGGCTGGACAGTGGTATTGACTGCGTGATACTGCCTTCTGCCTTCACCACCGTTATTCCTGACGCCGATTTACAGGGTACCGGTTATGCCGCTGCGGTACACGGCGGCTCGGTATATCTGGGGGTCTCCAACGGGGTTTATCAGGCGCCCTGGAATCAGTATTACGCCCCTGATCAGCGGCCTTATTTCGAAAAGATCAACACCACTGACGGGCAAGTCTGGCAACTATCCGAGGCTGGCGGCACATTGTTGCTCGGGCATCATGAAGGAGCTTTCCAGATTCAGGGCCGCGAGACACAGGCACTCACCCGTGAACCGGGCGCCTGGATCTTTGTGCCACTTTCTGAGCAATATTTGTTGGGAGGCCATTACACTGGGTTGGTTTTATACCAAAAACATGGCGAAAAATGGGTTTTAGACCGTAAAATTAAAGGTCTGGACGAGTCTTGCCGTTTTGTGGTAAAGGAAGAAGCCAATGTGGTATGGGTAGCGCATCCGTATAGAGGAGTATATCGGGTAAGGTGGGAGCAGGGCTTTGCTGCCGAGCCCCGCGTGGAGTACTTCAACCATACGCAGGGGTTGCCCTCTGATTTGAACAACTTTGTATTTTCCATTGCCGGAAAACCGGTTTTTGCCACGGAGCACGGTCTGTATCGCTTCAATGCGTCAACCCAAAAGTTTGAGGAAGATGCTGATTTCAGTCAGATACTGGGCAAGGGTTTTGCCCTGCGCTACCTGCGCGAAGATGGTCAGGGCAACATCTGGTACGTTGGGGGCAAAGAAGTGGGGGTGCTGGAAGTGAACGACTGGGGGGTACGGAAATCTGTGCAAAAACGCGTATTTCCGGAGTTGTTTGGCAAGTTGGTTGCCGGCTTTGAGTTTATTTATCCGGTGGATGCCGCCAATGTTTTTTTTGGGGCGGAGCAAGGCTTTTTGCACCTGGACGCCCAATCCAAGGGAAGCCCGGATACTGCTTTGCATGTAATAATTTCAGAGGTCAAAGCCGGGAATGGTCATCTGGATACGCTGTTGTATGGAGGCTGGGGTGCTGGAGGGGCAGTTCTGGATGCTGAAATGGGCCATTTGTTGTTTGCTTTTACTGCCACCCGTTTTGAGGATCCCGATTTACTGGAATATCGCTCCAGATTGGTGGGCATCAACGCTGGCTGGTCTGATTGGTCGGTGGGAAGCACCCAAAATTTCACGAACCTGAGTCCTGGCAAATACCGGTTTGAGGTGCAGGCGAGACTAAAAAACGGTCGCCTGAGCAACATCGCATCCTTTGCATTTCGCATTCGTCCGCCCTGGTATGCCAGCACGGTGGCGTTGGGCTGCTATGCATTGGGCGTTTTGGGTATTTTTATTGGCTTTATCATTCGGCAGCAACGCAAATTCGAAAGTGAAAAGGAAAGTTTAGCTGAACAACATCAGCAAATTACGGCCAAGCAACAACAGGAAGTAGAGCGTTCGCAGGCGGCAGTATCCGATATTTTACAGGAAAAACTGGAAGCTGAAATTGCTTTTAAAAACCAGGAACTCGCCACGGCTACCATGCACCTGGTGCAAAAAGGCGAACTATTGCAAACCATTCAGGAGAACCTGCATCAAATTCTGGAAAAATCTACCAATCCGGCCGTAAAAAAGGAGATTCAGCAGGTATTGAATCTGTTGAATTTTGATGCCAACCTGAACGATGACTGGGAACAGTTTGCCTTCCATTTCGACCGGGTGCACGTGGATTTCCTCAAACGATTGCGCGAAAAACACCCGGAGCTCAGCTCCACCGACCATAAACTCTGTGCCTACCTGCGCATGAATTTGAGCACCAAGGAAATTGCCCCGCTGATGAATATTTCTGTGCGCGGGGTAGAGGCCAGCCGGTATCGCCTGCGCAAAAAACTGGGGCTGCCGAATGATGCGAATCTGGCGGAGATCATTGCGAATGTGTGAGTGAGTGAGTGTGGTTTTACATCTGTGTTACATTGTTTTACACACCAAATTCCATGGGCATTTATGTGGGGAAATACTTTTGTCCAAAACAACATTTCTTCGTCATGACTGTCCAAACATTGCCTAGAGCTTTGGTTTTTTCACTGGTTTGCTCAATAGTTCCGGGCTGCAGTGCGCCCAATAAAAGCACCCATGATACTGATCCCACCGCCAAGACTGCACCGGCAACCCCCAAAATAGTGGTTGTAAATAAGTTGGCAGAAAATGATCATTTACCCATTGAGGAGCGTTTAGCTCTGTATTACCAGTTAAAAAAAGAACAACCGGAGGCATATGATTTTACCAACGAAACGGAACTGACGATGTACGGCTACCGGGCTTTATGGAATAATAAAGTGACAGAAGCCATTGCCATTTTTAAACTGATTGTGGCAGAGTTTCCAGGTTCGTACAATGCCTACGATAGTTTAGGGGAGGCTTATATGGTAAATGGCGATACGGATCTGGCCATATGGAACTATGAAAAATCGCTGGCAATGAATCCCGACAACTTCAATGCAGAGGATCAGCTGGAACGCATCAGATTCCCGAATAAAAAACCGGAAACACCCGCAGAAAAATTCAGCAAGGTTTACACCGCCACACAATACCGGGAAGACCTCGACCAACTGGCGTATAAGCTCATGAAAGTGCATCCGAATGCGCTCAAATTCATTTCCAAAGAAGATTTATGGAAGTTGGTGGAGCAGAAGAAGCAACTCATGACAGACCAGACTACGTATTCCGAGTTTTTCTGGCATTGCGGCGAAATCATGGCCAGTCTGCATTGTTCCCATACCCGATTAAGTTATTTTGATGTGGAAAATGAGATGTTGCCGGTTCAATACCTTTTCCCGCTGGAAACCCGGATTTTCAATAACCGCCTGTACATAGTAGACCCTGGCAACAATGCCGGAAAAGTGAAAGAAAAGGATGAAATTCTAAGCATCAACGGCGTGCCAACAGCCAAATTAATACAGGATATTTATCGGCATTTGCCGGCTCAGGGGTATGTACAAACCACCAAACGGCACGAATTCAATATGTGGTCTGCGTGTTTGATTCCCTATGCGCTCGGTTTCCCAAATCAATATGAACTTCTGATCAACGGTCAGCCTCAGCCAGTAGTGTTAAATAAGGCCGAAAAACATCACGGTCGCTTCCGGAATAAATCGCTCAAGGTTTGTCAGAATGGATTGTGCCTTGATCTGTTGGGCGATGGCAAAAGTGCAGTATTGAGCATTACCACCTTCAATTATTATCCCTGGAATGACCTGCCTGTATTCCAACGATTTATAGACAGTACATTTCAGGTGTTACGGGAAAAGAACATCCGGAATCTGGTCATAGATGTTCGGTTTAATGGAGGCGGGTCGCAGCATGCAAGTATTTATTTATTGCAGTATTTGCTGGATAAACCCTTTGTGTATTACACCAAAACGGATTTTGAAGGAAAAAATGAAAAGACGTACGGAGAAGAGCCTATAAAGCCGTTCAAAAACCGTTACCAGGGCAAATTATGGTTTATACAGGATGGCCTCGGCCAATCTACTACCGGGCACTTTATGTCGCTGGTAAAATGGCACAAACTGGGTCCCATCATTGGCGAAGAACTGGGTTCCAACCATTTCTGTTCTGCGGGCCAAACCATGTGCCGGTTACCGAATACTAAAATCACCTTTGGCGTAGCCAACAATACCCATATAGCTTCCCCCGGTTCTTCTCTGGATGAAAAAGGGATATTGCCTGATTACGAGGTGTATCAAACTGTGGATGACTATTTCCACAAGGAGGATGCGGTGAAGGAGTTTGCGCTGAAGCTGATGGATAAATAAGGCCTATATCAGGCTACCGGACATTTTGCCATCTACCGCAATACTGTAACCGGGTACGCGACATTGCCCTTTGGCAAATGGCAAACTACATAATATAAGCCAGAAGGTAAATCCGCCACCGAAATTTTACCATCAATAACCGTCAACTGCCTTATCACCCTACCATCTGTATTGGTTAGTGTGAGCTTCAGCTGTTCATCTTCCAGGCCATTAGTATAAATCCAGTCTGAGGCCGGATTAGGATAAAATTCGGGTATACGAACCGGCTCAGTTACATCAGACGATGTTCCGGGGTATAGCCCTGCAATGATTGTTCTAGCGTTGGGAAAAGTCTGGGCGCAACCTACTGCTATGATATGTCCATTGCTTAATTGGGTTAGATCCAGGCAGCTTTCACTAAATCCTGTACCAAAAGTTACAATCGCCAGGCCATTATTGCCAAAAGTAACATCCGTTACTCCCTGAGGGGTAAATCGTGTAAGTGCCATTTGTTTGTTGGAGCCTGAGGGTTGGTATTCACCACCTACAATATATCGCCCTTGTGGATCAATTAAAAGCGCTTCGCCCTTGAGCGGACTGGTAAAGTTGGTTTTGGCTACGCCATTCTGTCCAAATGCCGGATCCGGATTGCCATTTGATTGAAGGCGGGATACCCAAAACTGGTATTCCCCTACCCCATTGTCTGCAGTTCCTCCCAATACTATTTTCCCGTCACTTTGAATGGATAAGTCACCCCAGGATAAGGGAGCAATTTGTGATAGTACTATTCGGCCATTGGTGCCAAAGTTTGTATCAGGCATACCATTAGCCATAAAACGGAAGACACTATAGGTAGGCAATATGGTAGATGCACCAAAAACTACAATTTTACCGTCTGATTGAATGGCGACCTCAAAAACCAATTCTGAAGCGCCAAAGTCATGCGTAATACTCCCATTATTTCCAAAGCTAACATCCAATGTGCCGTTAGCCAAAAGGCGGGTCAGGAAAATATCCATACCCTGGGTAGAGGCATTAAACAAGGTACCCACTGAAACAATTTTACCTTCACTTGTCGTAGCCAGGGCCGTTCCTCTGGATCCACTTATAGTAGATTTAAAGATCCCCTGCATGCCGAATGCTACATCAAGAGCGCCATTGGCCAGGTAACGAGCCACCCAAAGTCCACTGGGAAAGGTTTCTTCCTGGCACGTAACCAGTATTTTACCATCAGGCTGTATGGCCAGATCGGTGAGCTGACCAGCCTTAATTGGCGTAATTACTGTTCCGTTTGTGCCAAAACTTGCATCTAAATTGCCATTGGATAGATATCTCGATAATGCCAGTTGAGAAGGGTTTAGGTTTATCCGTGCAAGCACCAGGATTTTGCCATTGTTATCGGCAATTGCCCTTTGCGCGCACAGGTAATTTCCGTTCTGGGTAATTACTTTTCCATTATCGCCAAAACCTGGAATCAGACTTCCGGCTGATTGCGTATGGGCTGTACCGAAAACAAAAACAATAAAAAGCAGGGGAAGTATTTGCAAGTATTTCATGGGTTAATGTTGTTTGTTGTTTGTGTTATCAGGTTCTGTTTTTACCACGTAAGTATCCGACCAGGCATCGTGCATACCATCCTTATCGCTCCTCAGATAAGAGATGCACTCCAATGGAATCAGCCGATATAAGGAACGCATCAAAATGGTGCGGAGTGATGCTTTACCTCCCGAAGCATCTACAACCTGGGTGTCCGTCAAAAACTTTGCAGGGCTTGCGCCAAATTGATTTTCAAAAGAAACGTAGTAGAGCATTGTGGCTGAAACCACCGTTAATATTCGTCCGGGCAATGGTCCGGCTAAAGGAATCAGCACTTCAGCCACCGGTGGTGCTGCAATGATTGCAATCAACAGGGAATCCAACACGAAATGTGCAAAACGCTGATTTTTAGGAGCACTTGCTAAAACCTCTTGTGTGCCTTCAGCTGTTAAAAGATGGATAGTGCTAAGACATTGAGTTTGAGATAAAACCACTAAGACCTGATATGCATACCATACCCAGAAGGCAGAAATCAATAAATCCGGACTCCTGTGCCAAATGAAATCAAAACCAATATTCTTTACCAGCAGATTCAAGAGAATAAACACCAGGTAAACCAGCAAATGCAAGGCTTTCGTACCCAAAATGATCGAAAAGCCAAATCTGATCAATCGAATTTTGGTGTAACCGCTTTTATAGTATACAATCGCGCCTGGTATCAGCACTATACCCATAGCCGTTACCAGTCTTATTGTAAACAAAGGGTTTGCTGCCGAAAAAATGGGTAATACAAGGTCTTTTTTCAAGTAAATTGGCGATAATATAGTAGCCAGACTATCATAATTGATTGGCGACATAAACACTGCTGCATACAGACAAAGAAATCCAGCTATCAAGGATACGCAACATATTACCAATGGTTGAATGAGTTGTTTGCCTGGCATAAATCAGCTTACTGAAATGAAATGAATGGTTTAGACCATGTTTGGGATTTTCTGAGCCCAAAAATCCTTCAGTGTGTTATTTGCGGCAAACGAAACCTGTAGCTATGTTTCTTTAACAGATAACCGTGCATTAAAAAAAGCTCTGCATGGTTAATGGTCCAGACGCCATGGATACAGGCTAAAATAGGAGGATAACTTCCGGGCTACTACCTTTGGACCAAATGAAATGGATTAGCTACTTCGTTGCTATCTGGGCCCTTAGCGGCTGTATTCTGCAAGCCCAGACGCCTGCAATACTTCATTTTGGTATTGATGACGGCCTATCCGGGAATCTGGTCTACTGCGCCGCGCAGGATCATCAGGGATATGTCTGGTTTGGAACCGATAAAGGATTGTCCAGATTTGACGGCCAGGGCTTTTTTAGTTATAGTACGGATGATGGTCTTCCCGACCCTGAAGTATTGAATTTGCATCAGGATCTTTCCGGCAGGTTGTGGATTGCCTGTTTCAGGCAAAAGCCGGCTTATCGTTTGCAAGGAAGGTTTATAACAGAAAAAGAGGATACGCTGCTTAATCGGCTTACCATGAAAAACGCCGGTTATGTTTTTTCAGAAACGGCTGACAGCACACTCTGGATAAGTTCTGGTGGAGTTTTTAGTCGGAAAAATGGCATTCAAACCCATCATTCATTACATAACATTGATGCTGTTGTAACGGTACAGGGCCAAATGTTAGGTTTGAACGGATCGAAGATTTACCTGATTAAAGGAGGAGAACATTCCTCGCTTTATTTATCAGATAAAATACATACCCATCAAAAATGGGCCGGCAGTTTTTCCTGGAGTGGCAATCGGTTCTTGTTTGCATTTCCCGACTTTACGATGTTGATGGAATATCGGGAAGGAAAAATGGTGGAGTTGGAGCGCATTTCAACTGTTTTTCAAACCGTATATACCGACAGATTGGGGCGATTTTGGGGCGCAGCACCCGGTAAAGGTGTAGTGTGTTTTGACAATTCGGAAAAAAGTCTTGATCGGCCTGTATGGAGCTTGAAAGGAAAGAAAATAAGTGGTATTTACCACGATTTACAGGGGAATTTTTGGTTCTTAAGTTCTGGCGAAGGCTTGTATTTACGCCCTGCTCATCAAGCCTGGCAATGGGATATGGCATCCGGAGTGCCTTCTTCCAATTTTCGATGTCTGCAATTAAGCCCGGAGGGGATGGTTCTTGCAGGTGATGATTTGGGCAATGTACACAGCCTGTCAAACGGTAAACTGGTAAGAACCCGGTCGTTTGGCGTTTCAGACGGCACTAACTTTGTTCGGCAATTACTTCCAAGCCGGCTGAACACCTTTTGGGTGGTCAGCGATGAAGGATTTTATCATGAAAACCAAACCATTAAACCTGCACTCTGGCAATCAGACAAGGAAATATTAAACGGCGGAGCCCCCAAATGCATGGCCAGCATTGGAAATACCTTGTGGTTTGGTTCAAGCCAGGGCATCGCCTCCTGGATCCCGGAGTTGCAAAAAATGCCGCAGTTGGTTAAAAAAGGTCGGGTCACGGCAATGGCCGTAGATTCAACTCAACAGCTTTGGGTAGGCGGAATAGATGGATTATATCATCAGGCGCAACACTTTCAATTCAATTGGGGGGATCGTTTTGAACTGCTAAAACAACGTATTGTAGGGCTTGTACCTGGCGGCAAACATCATTTATGGGCCATTACACCACAAGCCGGATTATTGAAGCTGAGCATTTCCGAGGGGGAAATACAAGGAGTTACCCAGACTTTTATTCACCAGCATCTTTCCGTAAAAGACATTAAAAAAGTGTTTCCCGCCAATGATGGCAGTTTATGGCTGGCAACCAATCAAGGTGTTTTCCAATACCAATCCAGTGATCGAATTACAAGATTTTCAATTGGACAGGGGTTGGCAGGAACTGAGGTCAACGACTTACTGATCTGGCATGACACGCTTTGGGTGGCAACCAACAATGGCCTCAGCCTGATTGATTTAAAAACAACCAAAAGCAGTGAAAACATTACAGCAAACATTAGTCATATTAAATACCAAATAGGCGAATCCAGTGTTTTATGCGACTTAGCCAATGGCTCAAATCTTCCTCAACACCAGTTGGTATTACCATCAGATGCCAGGCAGATCAGTATTTGGTATGTTGGATTAAGGGCCAATCCCGGCGATTTTCAGGCTTATCAACATAGACAAAAGGTTGCTTTGCTGCCTTTTCCCTGGTTCACCTTTCCAAATATTTGGCGGACACTTTGGGGCAGTACCGATACTATATGGCTACAAAAGCCAAACTATGATTTTGGACATAAATTGGAGGCCGGACGATATATCATTCATTCCACTTTATACTCTTTTGACGGCAAGTCAAGTACGCAAGGTGCAGATTTAGTACTCACTGTCTTGCCACATTGGACCGAAACTATTTGGGTATGGCTGGCAATTATGCTGGTTATTACCTATTTACTTAGCCTTTTCTATAGCATGCGGATGCAATATATACGAGCTGAAGCCAAACTTTTCCAATTAAAACACCAGGCCTTAAAAGCTCGGATTAACCCTCATTTTGTTGGGAACAGCATCAATGCAATCCAAAAATTCTTTTATCCGCCAGACCCTGAAAAAGCCAGCGAATACATCCATTTATTTACGCTGTTACTCCGCAAAACCCTGGCTTTGTCTGAAATTGATTTTACCTCTTTTGAAACAGAGGTGGCTTATAGCCGGGACTATCTGGATATGATACAACTTAGGTATGGCAATCAGTTTCACTATGAAATCAAGGGAGAAGATCACATAGATCCTCAACTGGTATTCCCAACCATGTTGCTTCAACCCTTACTCGAAAATGCAACGTTGCACGGACTTTCTGAATCTGGTCATTCAACGCTTATATTAAGCTTCTGGTTGGATCAGGAATGGCTGTATTGCAGTGTTTGTGATAATGGAATTGGCATTAAAGCCTCTCAGAATAGAAAGCAGGATTATGCGAGCAACAGAAAATCTATTGGAATACAACTGCTATTAGATAAAGCTACCATGCTCAATCAAGTGTATGGCATTCAGCTTGATATTCAATGGATAGACCTGGCAGAAACTACCGAGGACAGTGGCACCAGGGTACAAATGCGGTTTAAACCACTAAAAAACCCTCCGGAAAATGCTGCAAAATAGCCTTATAAGAGCCCTGATCATCGACGATGAATTGAGCGCCATAGAAACACTCAGAGGAATGCTCGGACAGTTTTGTCCTGAGGTAACCATAGTTGCCGAAGCTACTAATATACGTATCGCGTGTGAAAAAGCCGAACAACACAAGCCCAACCTTGTGTTTCTCGATATTGAGATGCCTCCATTTAGCAAGGGTTTTGATTTCTTAAAGAAAACCCAGGATTTAAGTTACGGAGTGATATTTGCCACCGCTTATCCTCAATATGCTGTACAGGCTATTAATGAGATTCAGCCCTGGGGATACCTTATTAAACCATACCGGGTAGCAGATCTGGTCAAAGCAGTTAAAAAAGCTCAGGAAAAAATCAATAGTGAAGCCCGACAAAAAATAGTATCTCTGCCAGAGTATCAGCGTTTGATCATTCCTGATCATAGATTGGGCAAACTGGTGCTGAATCCTATGGATATTTTGTACTGCGCCTCTGATTTAGGTACCTCAGACATTTACTTTCTAAAAAATGGCACTGTTGAAAAATGTACTGCAAGCAAAACGCTGAAGGAACTGGCTAGCGCTTTGCCTGCAGAACTATTTTGTCGTACTCATCATAAATATCTGGTCAATATGAGCCACATTCTCCGGTACAAACGCACCGGCAGAAATGGTATCATCGTATTGTCGAATGATCATATCATCGCTATTTCTGTAATGAAAATGGATGATTTTGAAAAAACCTTTCAACGATTTCTTCAGCCCCCTACCCCTACCGACGCACCAACTTAAACCCGATATCTCGTCCCATGCCCTGGAAAATAGCCAGATTTATCCAGGAAAGCGCAAATTTTTCCAGTAACTCCACCCGATCACTACCACCAAAATCGTAGCACTGATCAAAACCGGCATCCTTAGCCAACTGAACAGCTACTTCCTTGGCCCGGGTACTGCTGCCTGCCATAAATAAATCAAGTTTGGTATGACCATAATCCGGATTTTGCATGTTCTCAAAACCGGTTGTATTAAAACACTTCACCACCTCGGCCTGAGTCAATGCCTCAAAAGCGTGAAAAGCCGTAGCATAATGCTCTGGTTTGGTACGTACAGCATTGGTTGAATCAATAATAACCTTCCCTGCCATCTGCCCAAATTGCTGCACCAGGTCTTCGGCAATTTGTGGCGGAGTAGCTACCAGAATCACTTCAGCTGCTGCCACAGCATCTTCTATGGAATGCACCGATGTGTTGGGATTGGCCAGTAATGCCTCTCCTTTAAACTGAGCGGTATCCCGAACGCCGAGCAGGATCTGATGACCCGCCCTGGCCCAGCTGGCTGCAAGTGCGCCGCCAACGTTTCCTGTTCCTATAATGGCAATTTTCATGTACTCAAAACTTGTTTTTTATAATGGATAGATACAGAATTAGTTTCGAATACTATCCAATGGTTTCAAATCGTATATCTCCCGGATGGACGCAAACTCATGCTCCATTTTCAAACCCAGATCAATCAGTTTACCGGTGCGTACATCAAACACCCAGCCGTAAATTTTAGGGAATCCGGTTTTGTACCATGCCCGCTGTACATGGTCAATTTTGATGATGTTCATGCATTGCTCCCGCACGTTTAACTCAACCAAGCGGTCAAAACGGGCATGTTCATCTTGAATGGCTTCAAGCTCCTCCCGGTGCAAACGGCGCACATCCCGCAAGGTTTGCAACCAACTGTTGAGCTGCCCCATGTCGCTCGGATGCAGGGCCGCTTTTACACCACCACACTCATAATGCCCGCAAACAATGATATATTTGACTTTCAAATGCTCCACAGCATATTGAATTACAGCATTGATGTTGTTATCTGTGGGGATAACCTGATTCGCCACATTACGGTGAATAAAAACCTCTCCAGGCTGCAAACCCATCAGGTCCTCCGCAGTTACCCTACTATCAGAGCAGCCGATATAGAGGAACTCCGGGTGTTGACCTTTCGACAGCTGTTTGAAGTAATCCGGATTGCCAGCAAGTTTTTCAGCAATCCATTTTTCGTTGTTTTCAAAAATTGTATTAAAATCCATGACAATCAATTATTTATGAAACCTGTCAGGCAAAAAATACCAAACTGGTATGCCTATAAAAATGAGAAACGACAAATAAACCGATACAAACGCCAAAGGAATAGACAGGAAATAGAGCAGCGTGGAAATCAGGTTGCTCTTCTGCACCATGGCATTGTAAGGAATCAGTTGGGCCTGCACCTCCACATAACGTCGCAGCAGGAAGAAGCCCAATGCATTCAGGAATAAAATAAGCCCATAAAACATGACCGCCTCCGGCAAAAACGGATGTGACGCCATGAAATGAGTGGGCATGGGAATAAGCGACATGGCAAACAACAGAAACATATTGTACCACACCATTTTGATTGTGGTATGTGGAATTTTATCGAACAAAATATGGTGATTCAACCACATAATAGCCAGCACAACAAAACTTAACATATACGACAAAACTTTGGGCACAACGCTCCACAAGGTTTCCCATACATCCTGTTGTACAGCGTCAGTGCGCAATTCTGGCACCTTAAGGTCGAAAGCCATAATGGTGATAATGATGGCAATAACCCCGTCGCTAAATGCTTCAATTCTGTTTTTGGTCAACATACTTTAGAAAAGAAATCCGTTTTCAGGCTCCAATTTAGGAGGGAGACTGGTTTCTTCAAGCATTTCTTTTAAATCCCGTTCTATAGTGTTGCACATAGAGCTCATGGGTATATCGGTAATCTGGTTTTCAAACGGATCTTCATTTACCTCGCCTACTTTGCCCATAACCCCAAATACGAACGATATCAGGATACTGACTGGTATCATGAGTGCCGGCGCTCCCATTTTATTAAAATCCCCGATCAGGGAAAATGGCAATATTGCCATGAATACCAGGAGAAACAACTTGGTAAAAAAATGATACTGGCGCAGCAAAGGAGTATTTTTGATCCGTTCGCAAGCGCCCTGAAAGTTATTAAACCCGGCCAGGGTTGGCTCCAGACTGATATTATCGAACCCGCCGAGTATTTCAGAGCGCATTCCTTCACGTATCCTGATGCCCTGCATTTGCAGGAGGAAGTTGGGTTTGTTGTTTTTGCCTGTTAGGTCTTCAAACTCTTTTTCGGATAATAAATGCCGAAGTTCCTGCCAGCCATTTTCCCTGCGAAGGTGCAGACGTAGCGCGTGGGCGAAGGCGATTTGCCGGTAAATCAGTTCCTGCTTATAACCCGCTACTTCAGTTGGAGTAGCTTTCCCGATAGCGGCGGCATGATCGGCGTTGGCGATGATCTGCCGGGCAAAAATGCGGCTGTTGTTGATGATTCCTCCCCAGATAGTGCGGGCTTCCCACCAGCGACTGTAAGCGTTGTTGTTGCGAAAGGCAATGAAAATAGCCAGTGCACTGCCCATGATGGCAGCTATGGAAAAAGGCAGACTCACTTTTTCCAGGTGCTGCTGATGGTAAAGGAAGAAAACCACAGCTGATAGCCCTGCGGAAACAATTAGTTCCACATACATATAACGGGCAATAGCCAGTGGATTGAAGATTTTTTTGATGATCATGGATTAGAAAAGTTAGAAATCATGCCTCAAAAAACCGCCTGCATTATACGTTTGTGCGAAAGCGTCTACACCCGACTGGTTAAAATCTGCCATGAATCCTGCCGCCCAACTGCGATATTTTGCACCCAGGCGCAGGCGTTGCGTCAGGCTCAAAAACCCACTGGCGGGGTGATAAACCGGGAAGAGTTCCAATTGCGAGAAGATCCGCCATTGTTCGTTCAGCTTTGGCTGCCAGCGAAACATACCGAACAGGTCTACATTGCCTTCTTTTTTCAGATCAGCCACCAGCCAGCCAAAAAACAGAAAATCTCCTTTCATTTTAAAGTACTGAACCCCGGCTTTTGGCGTAAATCCGGCATTAACCAGGGAACCTACAGCTACAATGCCCAATCCGCTTTTGAGATTATAGGATACTGCATTGGTAGACCCAAATGCAGTGGGGGTATTTTGATAATCGGTATTGGCCCGGTTGCGACTGAAGAACAGAAAAGGAATTCTTTCGTCCTTGTTGTTTGTAAAATATTTGAACCACATCAGATCTACGCCCGCCCGCTTGTGGCCGGAGTAAATCTCGACGGACTGAGAAAGGCCCATGCCCAGGTTAATCAGCATGGTGATTGATAAGAGCAGATATTTAAGGCGCATTGGAAAGAAGTCCAATTTTATTTCCCTCGCTATCGAGGATAATTGCGGCAAAGCCAAATTTGCCTAGATTGATTTCCGGGGCGAGAACCTTGCCCCCGGCCGATAGTACTTTGCCAACCGCTTCACTCAGGTTTCCGAAGGCATTGAGGTAGATCACCCCTCCATTGGAAGTAGGTGTTAAATCCGGACGAACCACGATAGAACCACCCACAGCCTCTCCGGTGTTGAAGGGCACATTGAACAGAATCACTTCTCCATTACCGAAGGTACCCTTGCGTACGTTGCCATGCAACACAGTGCTGTAGAACTGAAAAGCTCTTTCCAAGTCCAAAGCCGGTATTTCAAACCATTGTATAGCGTTCATTTTTATACAATTTAATACCACAGGCGACTTGTCTGCAAGCCGCCTGTGGATATAATCTTACTTATTGAGCGATTTTACCACCAATTCTGCCGCCGCAGCGCCGGAATTCTGCTGTTGGCCAGTGATCAGGTTGCCATCCTGAATGGCATAGCTGGAGAAGGGCGCAGCCGTTTTGAAAGTTGTATCGGCAATTTTTTGGGCTTCCGTTTCAATGCGGTAGGGTTGGATTTTCATGCCAACCGCCTGGTCAGCATACTCCTCCTCTGCATCCGCGAAGCCGGTCCAGGTTTTGCCTTTTACGATCAGCTCTCCGTTGGATTTTTTTGCATCGAGCAGCAGGGTGGTAGAATGACAAACAGCCGCTGAAGGCTTGCCGCTCTCATAAAAAGCTGCAAAGAGTTTTTCCAGTTCAGGGTTGTTTTTGAAGGTGTACATCGGGCCCTGCCCGCCTACCAGAAAAATGGCATCGTAGTCAGCTGGGTTAACCTCCGTGAGTTTTTTGGTGTTTTCCAGCATGTCGTTGAACCATTTCTGCTGCATATAGCCGAGCGAAATAACATCGTGTGCAGAATATCCGCTTGCATCTGTGGGGTTTGAATAGCCGTCCATCATCAGTTTGCCACCTTCTGTACTTACCAGAGTAACCTCGTAACCAGCCTCCTGAAATACGCGCAGCGGGTGAGTCAGTTCAGCTGCCCAAAAGCCTATTGGCCAGCCGGTTTGCTGCGAGGTGGATGGAGAGCTGGCTACCATCAGGATCTTCCCTTTAGCAGGCGCTCCATGAAAATGAACGTAGGATTGGAGTTCTTTTACGGAATTCATATTTGAAATTATTTTTTAAAAGGTGGTGCAAACCTATGCGTTATACATACTTTTGTGAATATACTGACTAAAAAGTACAATACTAACTTTTTAGAAAGTATATTGATAATCAATATTTTAAATCAAATGCCAGATTTTATTTACCAGGGAAAAGTCTACTATAATCCGGTCCAGCTCGTCATGGAGCAGATTGGTGGGGTCTGGAAAATGCCCATTCTTTGGCGCCTCAAGGATCAAACCATGCGATACAGTGAGTTGAGGCGTATACCCCATATATCCGACAAAATGCTCACTACCCAGCTGAGGGAACTGGAAGCCGATGGCTACGTACACCGTGAAGTGTTTGCGGTGGTACCACCCCGCACAGAGTATTCTCTCACAGCAAAAGGTCGGGCAGTTATTCCGCTTGTTGAGCAGATCCGGGAATATGGACTGAAGTTGCTGGAGGAGTAGTTTCGTGGAAAAATTTGGTATTGAGTGGAAAAAACCTTATTATTATATAAGTTTATAATTAACTCAATCAACCAATGCAAGAAAACGAACTCTCCTATTTAATCCGGAGGGCGATTATGAGGGTATATAACGCCCTTGGACCCGGTATTTTTGAAAGTGCTTACGAAGCAGCACTCATACATGAACTTCGTGCGTTGAATCTTCAGGTAGATGCTCAAGTGCCTGTACCTCTGGTGTATGAATCTGTCAGTATGGAGGTAGGTTATCGATTGGATATACTTGTTGAAAAACAGGTGATCATTGAAGTGAAATCAGTGGAAAGTTTGTTGGAAGTACACCATAAACAACTACTTACCTATCTCAAATTATCCGGATTGAAACTGGGGATTCTGGTGAATTTCAATTCAGAGGATATAAACAAGAGCATTTTTAGGAAAGTAAATGGATTGTGAGGTTGTCCCGCGGCCCCCCGCCCCCTGATACAGATCAACCCATTGCCTGAGCCAAATCATAGCCGCCGCTTTAAAATCCCAGGACTTTAGAGCTTTCAAACGTTCCCGGCTTATGATGCATCAGGATCTTACTCAGCCCTCCAATCTGCGCGCGCATGCAGAAGGTACCGGTGCTTTGCGCACTAAAATTCCGGTATACACCGATTTTTTACCGCCTTGTAACAACGCATGCCCGGCGGGAGAAAACATACAGGCCTGGCTCTCCTTTGCCCAGGAGGGGCGCTATCGGGAAGCCTGGGAAAAACTTGTGGAAGAAAATCCACTGCCTGCGGTCCATGGCAGGGTTTGCTATCACCCCTGCGAGGACCATTGCAACCGAACCCATATAGATGCTCCTGTGAGCATTCACGCCATTGAACGTTTTCTGGGTGATCTGGCCCTCCGGGAAGGATGGCAAATTCCCGTTCCTACCGCTGCAAGCGGTAAAAAAGTACTTATTGTGGGTGGTGGTCCAAGTGGCATTTCTGCGGCTTATCATTTGCGCCGCGCCGGCCATGAGGTGGAAATTTGTGAGGCTGGTCCGGTACTGGGCGGTATGATGCATTTCGGGATACCGCCATACCGGCTCCCCAGAAATGTGCTCAATGCAGAGATCAATAGAATAATAGACATGGGTGTACGCGTACGCCTGAATACACGGGTGACCGATCTCGCGCAGGAAAAGCAAGCCGGCGGTTTTGACGCAGTGTTTATTGCCATCGGTGCCCACCTTTCCAAAAAAGTAGATATCCCCGCCCGGGATGCTGGTCAGATCCTTGACGCGCTGACATTCCTGAAAGATACAGAATCCGGGAATGCGCCCAAATTGGGTCGGAAAGTAGCCGTTTACGGTGGTGGCAATACCGCAATGGATGCTGCCCGGGTAGCCATCAGACTCGGATATGAGCCCATGATCATTTATCGCCGCGACCGCGAGCACATGCCTGCTCATGCCTTCGAAGCAGAGGAGGCTCTGGCAGAAGGCGTGAAAATAAACTGGTTACGCAGTATCAAAGAGGTGGAGGGAAATGCCATTACCGTGGAAATTATGCGGGTAAACGATCAGGGAAAACCGGAAGGTACCGGAGTATATGAAACCCTGGAGGCAGATTCACTCATTCTGGCATTGGGACAGGAAACAGATACAGCCTTCCTGAAGAACGTGCCCGGTATGGAATTCGACGGCGATGGCAGTGTCAAAGTGGGCCCCGACATGATGACCGGTGCCGAAGGCATTTTCGCCGGTGGCGATATGGTTCCCAGCGAACGGACCGTCACAACGGCCGTTGGACACGGAAAAAAAGCCGCCAGGTTCATCAATGCATGGCTCAGGGGCGAGCGATTCCAAAAGCCTGTAAAGCACCCCCTGGCAGGGTACGAACGCCTGCACATATGGTATCAGACCCATGCCCCCAAACAGCAACAATCGGAAGCCGACCAGGCCCTTCGAGTACAGGACTTTCGTGAAGTGCTGGCTGGCCTGACAGAAAAGGAGGCCCGTTATGAAGCCCAACGATGTCTTTCCTGTGGCAATTGCTTTGAATGCGACGGCTGCTTTGGCGCCTGCCCGGAGGATGCCGTGATCAAACTTGGGAAAGGCAACCGCTACAAGTTCGACTACGACAGATGTACCGGTTGCGCTGTCTGCTATGAACAATGTCCGTGCCATGCCATCGAAATGACATCTGTGTGAAATCTGTGCAAAAAATCTGTGCAAAATCTGCGCAAAAAATCTGTGTAAAATCTGTGCGAAAAACCTCCGTAAAATCTGTGCAAAATCTGCGCAAAAAATCTGTGTGAAATCCGTGCGAAAAACCTCCGCATAAAATCTGTGCGAAAAACATCCGCAACCATGTCCAAGTCATCCAAAAAAGTCACCATAGACGGCAATGAAGCCACTGCCTACATTGCCTACCGGGTCAATGAAGTTTGCGCCATTTACCCCATTACCCCATCCTCTGCCATGGCCGAGCTGGCCGATGAGTGGACCTCCAAAAAGGTGAAAAACATTTGGGGACACATCCCTGAGGTGATTGAAATGCAAAGCGAGGGTGGTGCAGCAGGAGCGGTACATGGATCACTCCAAACCGGCGCCCTTACCACCACCTTCACCGCCTCCCAGGGCTTGATGCTCATGCTCCCCAACATGTACAAGATCGCCGGGGAACTCACCAGCGCTGTTTTTCATGTAGCAGCGCGCTCACTGGCAGCCCAGGCCCTTTCAATCTTTGGCGATCACAGCGATGTCATGGCGGCCCGCACCACCGGATTTGCTATGCTTGCGTCCGGATCGGTGCAGGAAGCGCACGATGGCGCGCTGATCGCACAGGCAGCCACCCTGAAAGCCCGCTTGCCCTTCATTCACTTTTTCGATGGCTTCAGAACTTCACACGAAGTCAATAAAATTGATCTGATCCCGGACGAAACCATCCTGGCGATGATTGACGAGCAGGATGTCATTGCCCACCGTCGGCGGGCGCTGAGTCCGGACCGCCCTGTAGTGCGTGGCACGGCCCAAAACCCTGATGTCTATTTCCAGGGAAGGGAAAGTGCCAACCCTTTCTACCATGCTACTCCGGAATTGGTTCAAACGGCTATGGATCGTTTCGCCCGGCTCACAGGACGGCAATATCACCTGTTTGATTACCACGGTGCACCCGATGCGGAACGGGTCATTATCCTCATGGGTTCAGGTACTGAAACCGCTCAGGAAACTTCAGACTATCTGAATCTCCAGGGTGAAAAAACCGGTGTGTTGCAGGTACGTCTTTACCGCCCGTTTTCGGTGCGGCATTTGCTGGAAGCGCTACCAAAAACTGCACAAAAAATTGCCGTACTCGACCGCTGCAAAGAACCGGGAGCGGCAGGAGAGCCTCTGTATCAGGATGTGGTGACAGCCTTTATGGAGGGCTACGGACAGGGTGTCTGGCCAACCATTCCCAAAGTGGTTGGTGGCCGCTACGGTTTGTCGAGCAAAGAGTTTACACCGGGCATGGCCAAAGCCGTGTTTGATGCGCTGAAAGAAGAGCATCCGCGAAACCATTTTACCATTGGTATTCATGATGATGTGACGCATACCAGCCTACCCTGGGAGCACCTGGAACTTCGGGATGACTCCCTCACCGAAGCCATGTTCTTCGCCCTGGGCGCCGATGGTACTGTAGGCGCCAATAAAAACAGCATCAAGATCATTGGAGAGAATACCGATCTGTACGCACAGGGTTATTTCGTGTACGATTCCAAAAAATCGGGCTCACAAACCGTTTCGCATCTGCGGTTCGGTAAACATCCCATACGTGCGCCATACCTGATCCGTGAAGCGGGATTTGTAGCCTGCCACAAGTTTAATTTCATCCACAAAACGGATATGCTCCGTTTCGCCAAACCCGGAGGAACCTTTTTGCTGAACAGTCCGTACGGCAAGGACGAGGTTTGGGCACAATTGCCGGCGCCGGTACAAAAGGCCATTCGCGACAAAGGCCTCCGTTTTTATGTGATCGACGCCTCTTCTGTTGCAGAAGAAACGGGTATGGGCAATCGCATCAATACCATCATGCAAGTGTGCTTCTTTGCCTTGTCTGGTGTACTGCCACGCGAAGAAGCCATCACTGCCATTAAAAAGGCCATTGAAAAAACCTATCAGAAGAAAGGGGAACAAGTGGTACAGCAGAACTTCCAGGCCGTGGATGCCACCCTGGAACATCTGTATGAAGTGACCCACATGCCGGTTATGGAACACCAGCCGGATTACCCGCCTGTGGTGCCGGCAGAAGCGCCGGCCTTTGTACGTGAGGTAACGGCTGTGATGATGGAAGGCCGTGGCGATGAACTGCCCGTGAGTGCCATGCCGGTAGATGGCACCTATCCGAGCGGAACTACCCAATGGGAAAAACGCAATATTTCCGACGACATACCGGTATGGGAGCCAGACCTGTGTATCCAGTGCGGCAACTGCAGTTTCGTTTGTCCGCACAGTGTGATCCGTTCCAAATTTTACCACGAAAACCTCCTGGAAAATGCACCGGCAGGTTTTGCAGCTGCCCCCATCAATGCACGCGGATTCCCGGAAACCCGGTACACCCTGCAGGTATACCTGGAGGATTGTACCGGCTGCAACCTTTGTGTGGAAGTCTGTCCGGTACAGGACCCGGCCGATGCGAAGCGCAAAGCCATCAACATGGCCGACAAGGCGCCGTATCTGGAACAGGGAAAAGAGCACATCCGTTTCTTTGAAACCATTCCTTACAATGACCGCAGTGCACTTGATTTCTCTTTGGTGCGTGGAGCCCAATTCCTGGAACCCCTGTTCGAGTTCTCTGGCGCCTGCGCAGGCTGCGGCGAAACACCCTACCTGCGGGTATTATCGCAGTTGTTTGGCGACCGCCTGATCGTGGCCAATGCTACAGGTTGTTCCTCCATTTTTGGTGGCAACCTGCCTACCACTCCATGGGCTAAAAATGCAGAAGGCAGAGGACCGGCCTGGTCGAATTCCCTGTTTGAAGACAATGCCGAGTTTGGACTGGGCATGCGGATTTCCGTGGATAAACATGTGGATATGGTCCAGGAATTGCTCCGCCGTATTTCCGGAGAACTGGATCCTGAACTGGTAGAGGGCTTGCTGAATGCCCCGCAAATTACCGAAACCGAGATCGCGCTCCAACGCGCGCGGGTGGAAAAATTGAATGCCGCATTGGAAAAGAGCACACACCCGGATGCTGTTCATTTGCGATCCATCTCCGAGTATTTCGTGCGCCGCAGTGTGTGGCTGGTAGGTGGTGATGGGTGGGCCTACGACATCGGCTCCGGCGGCCTGGATCATGCACTGGCCAGCGGTAAAAACATCAATGTGCTGGTACTGGATACTGAGGTATATTCCAATACCGGCGGACAAATGTCGAAAGCTACGCCAACGGCAGCCACGGCCAAGTTTGCTGCTGCAGGCAAACGTGTAGGTAAAAAAGACCTGGCCATGCAAGCCATTTCCTATGGTAATGTATACGTGGCACAGATCGCTATGGGCGCCAATCCTCAGCAAACCCTGTTGGCTATGCGGGAGGCAGAGGCATATCCGGGTCCATCGCTGATCCTGGCATACTCGCACTGTATTGCACACGGAATCGATATGGACAAAGGACTGGACCAGCAGCACAGGGCAGTAGCCTCCGGTTATTGGCCGCTTATCCGTTACAATCCGGTGCTGAGACAGGCTAATCGAAACCCATTCGTACTGGATTCCCTGCGCCCAACCATATCACTCAAAGATTACGCTTATCAGGAATTGCGCTATACCGATCTGCAGCGCAGTAATCCGGAAGAAGCCGAAACACTTATGCAACTGGCCCAAACCATTGCAGATTTACGCTGGCAGAATTACGAGAATATGGCCAGTTGGAAAGCGGAAGCGTTTGTGCCTGTGAGTGAATGAGTGAGTGGGTAGGTGCAAAGGCCTTCTTTGCACCTACCCACAATCAGGCGCCCTATTTTTTATTTCGCTGGCGTTTAATCAGATTTTCCCGAACAGTTTTCATGGAAATCTGACGGGTAGATTTATTATCTTCTTCAATAAAATCTACCGTTTCCAGTGTGGCATGATAAGGCACGTATACCTCTATCCATCCTTTTCGGATGGTTCCTGATTGACTGTTCCCATCATCGCAGGAGCGGTAACTGAATACATTATCGGGATAAACCGTACCAAGTACCCTGCCATTGGCATCTTTCGTTTCGATGCGAAACTCTGTATTTTTTATGCCCGGATTCAATTTGCCGTACACCACTGAGGCTACTGTGCTGTCTGATACCATATTACCGTCAGACAGATAGATACGGAATGCGATAAAGCTATCTTTAGGCGCTGTTACACCTGGCATCTGGGAAAGGTTCAAAGGCTTTGTGCCTTGTTCTACCTTGTCCATGTCGCCATCGCTGACACCACTATCTGTCTGTTTTACAGATTTGGACTTCATGCAGGATACTACTGCAAAAGGCAGCAGCATTACCATGAGCAGGAATGATATATGTTTCATGTTATTGAAGTTAAGGATGAAATAATGTTTGAACAACATCCTGAACAGGATGCCGGGAGCGACCTTTTTTCATAAAATTAATCGCTTGTCAATTCAAAAACCCGTGCGGTAATTCTGGCCCTGCAGGGGCAATCATATTGGGTATGATTTAATCCCGAGGTTTTCATCTGGCAGTTTTCCACGCAAAGTTTCCACCAGTTCTTGATGCAGTCTCCGCTTTGAATTCTGCGTACATCTGAAATAGATTTACAGGAACCATAGTCGTCGGCAGCAGCTTCTGCAGCAGCCTGGGAGTTCCACAAATTGGGAGAATTGGGTTGTGCGTGGTAGGATGTGTTGCCGCAGTATTCATCTGCCAGTTTGAACAAGGCATGCCCGCTTTCATGCAAAACGGTACCCCTGTTTTCCTGTTCAGTAGAGAATAATCCGCCTGATGCATAGTCTCTGATGGATACACGATGCATCAGACAACGCCCCTCTGCAAAGGCGAGCTGGGCATTATTGGAAGGTACAATGTGTGAATCTCCGCTGTCAAAATCTTTAGCCGTACCTGTTATGGGATTAATGTAAAAATTGAACTGGCGGCGCCACAATCTGGTATGGGGCTCGTCGAAGAAGGCATTCCGGATGTTTTCGCGGCAATGGTTCCGAAAACCATCCATGTCGGTAATATCGGTGTCCGGAATAAAAACCAGATCAAAAACGTCATCAGGATCTCCCTGAACATATACCGGAGCGGGCTGGTTGGGCACCGGGTATGGCCGGACAGCATAGGTCACCCGGTAGGTTTTTGTCTTTTCTTTATCTTCTTCCTGAACCTTTACTTCCCAGCGATAGGTAATCAGGCTGTTTGCAGCATATCCACCGGATTTGACAAAAGACAAGTCCCCTGAGGGCGAAGTCCAGCTTTGCAAAAGGGTTTCAGTGCCGGCAGTAACCGTACCTGAGCTATTCACCGTAGAAATCGTTTCAAATAACCGGGCAGAATTGATCGTGCCTGTGGTTACCCGCTCCAAAGTGTAGGTAACATTTTGGGATGCGGATGGGTAAATGGGGTTGTGTAAGGCAAGCGTTACCGGAGCAGGCTCACAGGAGGAAAGGAGGAGCAAAAAAGCAAAAGCTGCCATGCTCAGTCCAGAAAAGTTTTTGAGATTTTTCATACATTCTGATTGAGTAAATTAGGAGTGATGCATCAGAATGTCGAAATTTTCTCCAACGTGAACAAATCCAGGCAATTAAGGCAATCAATAACCCCTTATTCAATCATCTGCCACAAGAATTTGTTTTTACCAAAAAGTCTTCTGAACGAATTATAGTCACGGTCCCTGACTTTTTTAAACCGCCTGGCCTCTCTGAATTCGGTCCAGCCACCGCTGAATTGTTCCAGTATCGTGAAATTATCCTCATGAATCCTGTTTAACGCCCGCACCACATCTCGCACCACTTGTTTGGGTACTTCACGGTGATGAATGACTGGGCCGAGCGGGATGTCATGAAAAGCCCCGAGCACAGTCGCCTTTTGGTCAAAGGCCAAATACTTGCGTGCGCTATCCACTTCTGCGCAACCACAACCACCCAATTGTATTTTCCCGGCCAGCACATCTTCCACCACAGTCTTATGTGTGCCCCGGTAACTAACCCTAAAACTGCTATCGGCATGTTCAAAACCTTCCTGATTGAGCAACAGTCGTGGCACAAGGTTTCCTGATGTGGAGGAACTGTTCACGAGGCCTAATGAAAGACGATCAGTGGCATTAATCAGGTCTTTCAGTGAAGTAAAAGGCGCATCCTTGCGGGCAATTATACATCCGCCATAATGGGTGATGGTTGCATCACCCAAATCAAGCGTCAGAACAGGTTTGGCCAGCTCCGGGTGCTTGTGTTGCAACGTCAAATACCCCAGGGTATTGATCATGGCAAAATCCACACTGTCTTGTGCTATCCCCTGAATCAATGCCTGAACAGTAGGATAACTTCGGACTACAAATGAATGCCCGGTTTTGGCTGACAGGTATTGAGTAAGTGGCTCCAGATGTTTAAGTCGTGTATTAGTAGAATAGGTATAGGTTGCGAATACGTAAGTTTGGGTTTGCGCTCCGGCATTGAGCCCGCACAAAAAAAGGGTGAGAAAGAGTAGGCTTCTTGTTAAGTAAGTGGACAGGGGGGATTTTGGCGCCCCAAACCATTGCCACAGGAAGTCTATTAGGAAACGGTACTTCATATCAAATACGTTATTGACTTAATGGATATACAAACCCGTCAAACGTAAAAATCTGATCCTCTGAAAGAGGCATAATCAACGCGCCGCTTCTGGTGCGGTACCCAAAGCCAAAATACCAATCAGGGGTTTGTATAAGTTGAAAATCTGCCTCCTGATGTCGTTCCAAAAGTGTATCAGGGTTCCGGCGGTGTCGCCAGAAAAAGCGATAGGTACCCATTATTTCGGTTTGCAATTCAAGCTGGGCAGTATCAAACTTTAGTTGGCGCAGGAGTTTTTCCCATTTTAGGAAAAACATTGCCACACCACCTTCATATTCAATGTTTTTGTAAGTAGCGGCAAAACTGATCACGTGTTGGTCATAAAACTGCGGCCGCTCCAAAATTTCATGGCTAAACATGCCCGTTGACAAAAAAGGGAAAACTGGGTCAGTACCCAATGCCTGTATGGGCGCGCTGAAGGAATCTGCCACACCGTATTGACTTAAAATATACCCTGAAAGTATGGACAACCCCATGATACAAATTTATGACTTGTTAAACGATTTACTCAACCAGGATCTTACTGGCTCATCGTACCATTTTAGCAGAAAATAGGATAATGCAAGGCTTCCTGCCAGAATCACTCCACCCATGGCCAGTCCCTGCGCCATGGGCACATTGTTCTCATTAACCCATTTGATGTGCCAATAGATAAACGGATAATGGATGATGTACAAAGGATAAGACACCTCACCTAAAAATTTGCACACCCGGGCTGACAAGCCTTCCGTCATACTCCCGCCAGCCCCCATGGCAACAACCAATGGGAACAACAAAATAATACAGACTGATTCATATAATCCGTTCATCCACAAATGCTCCGGACCTCCAAACCTGGGCAAGCTGAATACCAGTACCAGCAACAGGCTGCACCACCAGAACGCGTTTTTAATCCGTACCACTTTCCCTGAACGGAACAACAAAACGCCGGCAAAAAACGGGAACAGCACACGGGTAAATCCCACACGCGTCTGGGCTGCATCCAGGGCCCAGCCCCCAATCATATCGCCCCGATCACCGAAGACCGCGTATTGTACCAATACTCCCGCGCACACGAGTACGAGCGCGCTCAGAACCGTACGAGAAAGCTTGTGCACAAACAAGGCGTACAACAAATTGGCGATGTATTCATAAAACAGCGACCAGGCCGGGCCGTTCAGAGGCGCCATCTCCTGCCAACCCCGAATGTCGAATGCGGGCAACAGGGGCAATAAGGTGCACCCCAGCAACATCACCGCCAACATTTTCCATACCGGAGTTTCTGCAATCAATGGGTAAATATCTCCTTGTCCCAAATAGAACATCAGTGCGCCAACAACAGAGCCTGCCACCACCATAGGCTGCAACCGAATTAACCGTCTGCGGTAAAAATCACGACGCGACATTTGCTCCCAGCGGTCATCATAGGCATATGCTACCACAAAGCCAGATAAAAGGAAGAAAAAATCCACTGCCAGATATCCGTGATTGACTATCTGGATAAAACGATTGTTGTGCGCGTAAGTTTCAAATACGTGAAACACAACCACCATTACAGAAGCCACTCCACGCAAACCATCCAGGATATCAAAGTGTTTTTTGGGGGCAAAGTTGGTTACAGCCGACATAGATAAGGGAAAGGTAAAGCGCCAAATATAATGATGAGGAGCATACCCTTAAAGGATCTTCTCTAATCCAACACCAAAATGTCCGGCAGTTTGATGCTGACCACAAAAAAGGCCCTGCAAGCAAGCGCTCGCAGGGCCTTCACTATAACTGAAGTCTGAATTACTTCGTCTGAATCATCTTACGTGTTGCACTATCCGTCGCTGTTTCCAACTTATAGTACATCATACCGGTTGTATTGATCAGAGCGCGCTCCAGCATTACGGTATTCATGCCTTTGGCAAAATAACCTTTTTGCTGATACACCGTGCGGCCAGTCTCATCAAATACGCTCAATGTAGCTTCGGTTGCTTCTGGCAGGAAGAAGCCAATGCTCGTTTTGTTGAGGAACGGGTTTGGCTGGTTCTGATACAACTCGAAACCAACACCGCTAACCGTTGTTCCGCCTTCTGATTTGAAGCGCAGCGCCACGTTCATCCGACCCTCGTCGCCATATGCTTCAGCGCGGGTGATTGCACCACTTATGCCAAGCATCTCGCTCAGTTTGCCGGATTGCTCTGCACGGAATCGTACCGTGAACGCTTGGGCGCCATCAATGGATACCGCCATCGCTCCCTGTGGCAGCAGATTGAAGTTGTTGTCAGATACATTGTCTGCATTCACTACACCTACTGCAGTCAGGCCATTCAGGGTCATCGTGAACTGGAAGCCTTTCAACTGTTGGGCAGCCTTGAAGTTCAGTTCAAACGTTTCGCCTGCTTTAACCTCGCGGTCTCCGCTACCCTCTCCGTTTGGAGAGGGGCTGGGGGTGAGGCTCACATCAAACAACGCTGTACCCGCTGTCCGGTCTTCAGCCTGCATGTTGGCATTGGCAACAGCAGAGCTGTTCACGTCGCCAATCTTCACACCCGCGAAGTCCTTACCAAACTGGGTAGTCATCGCATTGGCTACTGAAACGGTTTCAGGGAAGGCAGACTGGAACGGATTGTTCGGATTCGGGAACACAAAAGCTTTGTCCACAAAACGCCAGCTGGTGTTGTTTGGAAGCTCGGTGTAAATGCCCAGAATCAGTTTGCGGATCTCCACAATGTCGAACGTAGTGATCGAGCCGGATTTGTTCGCATCCGCTGCAATCATCTTGTACGGACTGTTCAGTGGCTCCAGACCCAGGATATGCTTGCTGATCAATACCAGGTCGTAGGTGGTTACACCATTGAGCGGATTGTCGTCTTTCTCCGGTGCAATCGTAAACGTAGCATCCAGTGGTACATTGTTGATCAGCTGGTAGTTACCGTTATCGTCCGTCAGATCGAAGTAGCTGTACGGAGGTGTAAAGGTGCTGGTGCCATTTACATTCACCGTAGCTTCTTCAATACCATCCGTCATTTCTGTCTTCAACGCACCAGATACGTTGATATGATCGCCAATCGGGCAGTTGCCGAGGTTATCCTGTACAATCACATAGGTTTCGCAATAGTCGGCATTGCCCTGTGCATCCACAGCCCAGAGTTCTACACACTGCGTACCCAGTTCATCGCACGTAAAGGTTACGTTGGTGATCGGGTTGCCTTGTGCATCAACCGGGAAGTCGGTACCTGCGCCGCACTTGCGGATACCTATCTTGATCTGACCTGAAGGTGTGCAGTTATCTTCTGTGTATTGCAGGAAGTCGGTAGCCCACAACTGGATCATGCTGGTTGGCATGATGTTCACACTCAGACCGTTGAGACAAACCACGGTTGGCGCTTTGCAGTCTTTCACCGTGAAGGTGTATTCGTACTCGCTGTTGTTGCCACAGCCATCAGTAATGAACCACTTGATCTTGTGCGTGCCGTGTGGCAGCTCAGGTACCACGTAGTTGTTCTGCTGCTGCTGGGTGTTCCAGCGTACAGTGGCCGTTTTGTTCGTACCCACTACGGTTTCCTGAATCGTAAAGCCGTACTTCTGGTTCGTTGGTACCGGACGCTCATCGAAGGCGCGTGGTGTACCACCGGAGAAGTTTGGTGTGTTCAGGTTGCCATATAGTACGTTGTTCCAGCCCAAGCCAGCCAGGCCTGTGTTCACGGAGTTCACCACGGTTTCCATCGTGCCGTCGCCATCCAGGTCAAGGAACAACAGGTATTCGATGTTCACGTTGGCGCCGGAGCAGGCGTCGGTGCCGGTGATGGACAGTTCGGTTGGCTCCTCGCACAGGTCGTGTGTCTGGATGCCATTATCCCACCAGTACATCTCGTTCCAGAGGTCAGAGCGGTTAGCTGTATTCCAGGCCTGGTTGTCGCAGGTGGGTTCCACAAAGGTGCCCGTTGGCGCCTGACCATCCTGGATCTTGATGATCTGTTTGTACTTGTATCCGTTGGCGTCCTGCTGCCAGAACGTGCAATAGTTCGTGGCGGTCAGGTCGGTCGGGTTGATTTTCACCACCGTTGGTGCCCATGGCGCTATCGTACCGCAAGCAGATACGGTTGGACCAGGCAGGTTTGCAGCAGCATTGCTTACCGGATTCGGGTTCGGGTTTGGCACCTCAATCAACGGCAGGTTCGGGTTGAACGTACACCAGTTGATGATCTGCCAGGTCCGTTCAATTTTGAAGCAGGCGTCTGGCACCACTGTGAAGATTTCATCTGTGTGAGACACACCCAGGAGTTCGCAGTCTTCACCGAAGAACAGCGGCTCGCCGAAGTTGCCTGTTCCGTCGCATACCGTTACGATAGCATCGTTCGGGAACTTCACGTAGTAGTCCTGCAGGTAGTTGACAAACACCCGCTGTGTGCACTGACTGGAGTTGCCCGAACAGTCGAACGCACGGAAGGTGCGCGTGATCGTGCCCTTGTTACAAACCGTGTCGAACAAAGCGTAGTTCAC
>DATGWL010000016.1:0-4147 GCA_035299505.1 Saprospiraceae bacterium
GGGGGGGGGGATTGGGGGCGGAAGACCGGGCGGGGCGGAAAATGAACTAAAATTTGATGCCTCAAATTTTTCTCCTGGAGTATATACCTTGGTGTTTTCTTCTGAAGGTGTTTCCAAGTCATTTAAAGTTGTAAAAAATTAGCAGTCATGAATTCATCCATTATTAAAGTTTTACTGCTTTTAATGCTCACTAATATTTCCATGGCTCAACCATCTATACATTGGGAAAGATCATACGGTGGTTCATCATTGGAAAAATTATATGCCCTCAAGGCGACCCTTGATAACGGTTACATTGTGTGTGGCTCAACCTTTTCAAGCGATGGCGATGTTGGCACGAATAAAGGCGGTGCTGATTGTTGGATAGTGAAAATTAAAGCAGATGGATCACTTTCATGGGCACGGAACTACGGGGGAGAAGCAACAGACCTCCCGTATGATATCTGTTGCTTAAATGATGGCGGATTTGCCTTTGTTGGTTTAACCTACTCCACTGGTGGAGATATCCAAGGAAATCATGGTGATACTGATGTTTGGGTGGTAAGACTGGATCCAGTTGGAAATATATTATGGCAAAAGTGTTTAGGTGGATCAAAACGAGATGTGGGTTATGGTTTAAGTTCGACAAATGATGGTAGTTTGATAATTTGCGGAACTACAAAATCTTCTGATGGAGATATAACATCCCATATTGGTTATAGTGATGTTTGGTTAATCAAATTAACTAGTTTGGGGCAATTAGAATGGGAAAATTGCCTAGGTGGAATAAATGGTGATGATATTGCCTATCAAATAGAATCTACAACTGATGGCGGATTTATTTTCTTTGGAGAAACAAACTCATCTGATGGGCAAGTTTCAGGTCATAATGGGAATGATGATTGCTGGTTGGTAAAAGTTAATAGTGTTGGAGAACTTGAATGGCAAAAAGCTTTAGGTGGATTTGCCTCTGATAGAGGATGGGATATTCACCCAGCTAAGAATGGAGATTATTACTTAATGGGATATGCGGGATCTCCTAATGGTGACGTCATTGGCTGGCATGGTAATAATGATTATTGGATCATCAAGATATCTCCGGCAGGCAATATCATATGGCAGAGGTGTATGGGAGGGTACAACGACGATTTTGGACTTTCCGTTTTTGGCACACAGGATGGAGGCTGTATCGCTTCTGGCGCAACGACATCTACTGATGGCGATGTGTTAGACAATGATGGATTTAGAGATATTTGGGTAGTAAAATTAGATAGTCTGGGGATAGAGATGTGGCAAAAAACATTGGGGGGATCCAGTGGAGAATTTAGCACAGGAGTAATCGAAACTCACGACGGTAATTATGTCATAGCAGGAGAAGCCTACTCCAGCGACGGAGACGTTTCATCCAACCAAGGCTCCTCCGATTTCTGGATCGTCAAACTCGCCCCCGAAACCTCTACCACATCCGCACCAACGGCCATTCCGCTCAGCCTATACCCCAATCCTGCTACGCATTGGATCACCTTGAATCTGCCCATCATTGAGCAAGACATGCAGGTAAACATCACGGATGAACAGGGCAAGCTGTTGCAATCCCGTACCATACGAACGGATGAAAAACTGAACATTTCAGCGCTGCCCCCAGGGGTTTATTGGGTGTATGCTGTATCAAAATCGGGGCAGGTATATGCGGGGAAGTTTGTGAAAGGGTGAGAATATTAGAGTGATAATCAGGCATCTAGACCTCGTAGGTTTCAAAAACCTACGAGGTCTACATCGAGCGCTGGCGCAACCGGGGCAGAAAGACCGAAAAGAGAGCGGAAATGCCCTATCCCAATATCTGCACTCTGTCTTCATCAATCAACTTTTTGAGGGTTTCAACACTGGGCAGAGCCACCAGGTATTTGCTCACAAAAACCTCATGTGGCATGTCAATAGTGGCATATTCTACCAACGAGTCTTCCTTGTCTGCACATAAAATGATGCCTATAGGCGGGTTATCCAGTTCCGTCATTTCATTTTTTCGGTAATAGTTGAGGTATACATTCATTTGCCCGGCATCGGCATGATCAAATTTGCCGATTTTGAGATCCAGCAACACATGGCATTTCAATACCCGGTGCGCTCAAAAAGCATGGTATTCATGGCGCGTTCCAGTTCACGCACACCCCAGTTGTTTTTGATGGCTTGCACCTCATAAAACATCCTTTTCAAAGGTGTGTCAGCCCGCAATAGCTCAATAAAATGCGAAAAACTTAGGTGGGAGAGCAGGATTTCGGGCGGGAAGGAGTCCGGGGCATATTGGTTGTCAATAGCATGATCAAGCTTTTTCACTATGGCCCAGAATAGTTCATTCTGACGATCTCCATATTCATGCAATTTGGGGGACAGTGTCCCCCAAATTTGAGGGTAGGTTTGGTAAAATGCCCGACAATCGCGCAGTGAACGCTCATCCAGCCCCTTTACATTGTTGGATTTCAACGATTTAGCAAGAAAAGGCAAAAGTTTGGCGCCATATTGCGCCCTGTCTTCTCCATTTTGCTCGTATTCCACGATGTAAAACCCAACCATCCAATTTCGAACGGTCAGCGCACTGTTTACCTGTTGAACCGCAAACTTTTGGGTAAAATCATGCGTGGCTTGAATAACGGATACCAGTTGTGGAAGGTGCATAGTAAATATGGTTTTTTGTTTTAAACGGGCAGCAAATATAACACAAATTATGTTTTAAAAACATCAAATAAAATACAAAATATTTCAAAAAAGCAGAACGGGAAAGTAACCCAAAAAAGAGCCACCCGGCCGGTACGGAAATGGTATTACCCAATAAATAAAATATCCCCTCCCTTACCTTCCCCAACATGCTCTAAATGCCGATATTGCGATTTATCCTTGTGTAAAACGACCCGTTTTGCAAATCAGGTACTTTTACGAATTCCGCCAAATACCGCATGTTTTGCCATGAAACAATTGTTTATCATTCTTTTATGCGCGTTTTCCCGGCTAAGTATATGGGCACAGGCACTCCCGGCATTGCCCAATACCTCGGCCATTGAAACCTGTTTGCCAGATACAAGCGGATATACCGTGCTGACTGTGGGTCCCATCGGACGGGATTTCAGCGATCTGCAGATGGCCCTGGATGCCGCCCAACCAGGCACCTTGCTGCTGCTTGATGCAGGAGCGACATTTAAAGGCAGTTTTACCCTGCCCGACAAAACCGGCGCAGGCTGGATCCTCCTCGCGCCTGCGCGCATGGACCTGTTGCCTGCGCAAGGCGTGCGCCTGCAACCACTGGAGGCTACGGGTGACCAGCTATATCCCACCCGACAGGATGCGATGCCGAAGATCATGACCACCCACCCGGCGGGTCTACCCTGTTTCCGGACGGCCGCTTCGGCGCACAGGTACCGGCTGCTCGGGCTGGAAATTTGCGCCGATACCAGCGTCCTGAATAGTTATGGGCTGATTTTCCTGGGAGACGCCTCCGCCGCCCAAAGCACAATGGATGTGGTACCCGAAGACATCATTATTGACCGCTGTTACATCCACGGGCACGATAAGGCCACCATTATGAAGGGCGGGGTGATCCTCAACTGCAGCAGGGCGGCGGTGATAGATTCCTATATATCCGGGTTTCACAGCATAGGCTACGACACTTATGCAATAGCCGGTACCAATGGTCCGGGGCCTTTCATCATCCGCAACAACTATCTGGAAGCCGCCGGAGAGAACATCCTGTTTGGCGGCGCGGCTCCGGCCATACCGGGCCTGGTGCCTTCCGACATCGAGGTGCGGAACAATTATTTTTTCAAACCATTCTCCTGGCGACCAGGGCATCCGGATTATGCCGGCAAACACTGGACGGTAAAAAACTTGTTTGAACTGAAAACCGGCAGGCGCGTGTTGCTCGATGGCAACCTGCTGGAAAACTGCTGGGCCGATCTGCCCATTGGACAAAGCGGCTACGCCATTCTGCTCACTGTGCGGGCCGAAGGCGGGGCTTCCCCGCAGGCCGATGTGAGCGACGTCACAATCAGCAACAACATCGTTCGGCATGCCGGTGCGGGCATATCCCTGTCGGGGCATGACAGTCCCACACCCAGCCTGCAATCGCGCCGCATCCGGATTGCCAACAACCTGTTCGACGATATCAGCGGTCCCGACT
>DATGWL010000017.1:0-83676 GCA_035299505.1 Saprospiraceae bacterium
CCGGTGCATGCCAAAACCAAAGCCGGAACCCTGCATTACATGAATTCCTATTATTACATCGGGCATTTTTCCAGATTTATCAAGCCGGGGGCCCGCCGCATTGTTAGCTCTTCCAACCGGGCTCAACTGCTTACCACCGGTTTTCTGAATCCTGATGGAACCATTGCCGTGGTAGTAATGAACCAAACGAAAGAGAAAATACCCTACCGCATGTACCTCGGCGATCGTGCGGTTACCCTCACCAGTTTACCACATTCCATTGCCACTTTGATCCTATAAAATAATTCAAAACATGCATCCTACAGGCTTAAAGTCTTTTATTCTGATGCCACAAGTTTGGTTTTTGTTGCTGCTCTTTCACGCCTGGGGATGTAAACCCAAGATGGAAGATGAATGGCCTGCACCGACACCGGTTTTTCCTGTGCAGGTTTGGACTACCTCTGGCAATGGCGTGAATTTACTATACGGCAAAACGATAGATTTTGCAGAAGGTAAGGACGATCGCTTATCCACCATCCAGATTGATACCACCCAACGGTTTCAAACCGTGGAAGGATTTGGCTACACACTTACGGGAGGCAGCGCACAATTGCTGCACCTCATGGGAGCAGCCGAACGGAACCTGATACTAAAGGAAATGTTTGGAAATGCTTCACAGGGAAACGCGGTGAGTTACCTGCGCATTAGTCTGGGCGCCTCCGACCTGGATCCGGAAGTATTCAGCTACAACGATTTGCCTTCCGGACAAACCGATCCGGAACTGCTGAAGTTCAATTTATCCAGGGATACCTTGCATTTGATTCCTGTTCTCAAGGAAATCCTGGCCATCAATCCAAAAATCACTTTAATGGCTTCTCCCTGGAGTCCTCCTAAATGGATGAAAACCAATAACAGCAGCGTGGGGGGCAATCTCAAACCGGAATATTACAGCGTTTATGCCCGTTATTTTGTAAAATATATTCAGGCCATGTCTGCGCAAGGGATTAAAATTCAAGCGGTTACACCACAAAATGAACCGCAGCACGGAGGAAATAATCCCAGCCTGGTTATGTCGTTTCTGCAACAGGCAGATTTTATTAAAAACCACCTGGGGCCTGCTTTTCAACAGGCTGGCCTGGATACAAAAATCATTATTTGGGACCACAACTGCGACAATGCGGCCTATCCGATTGCCATACTGGACGATCCTGCAGCCAAGCCGTTTGTGCATGGTTCAGCCTTTCATTTGTATGCAGGAGACGTAAGCGCCTTGACGGAAGTGCACAATGCGCACCCGGATAAGGGTTTGTATTTTACAGAACAATGGACGGGCGCCAACAGCCAGTTTGATGACGATCTGAAATGGCACATGAAAAATGTGATCATCGGTACGATGCGCAACTGGAGCCGGGTGGTGCTGGAATGGAATCTGGCCAACGACCCGAATTATGAGCCGCATACGCCCGGTGGTTGCTCCCAGTGTAAAGGAGCTTTGACTATTGATGGCTCCAAAGTGAACAAAAACGTGAGTTATTATATCGTTGCTCAGGCGTCCAGGTTTGTACCGCCCGGATCAGTACGGGTGTTCAGTAATTTACTGACAGAATTGCCCAATGTAGCTTTCCTTACACCGGAAGGCAAATACGTGCTGATTGTGTTGAACGAAAGCTCCCAGCTCAAAACATTTAACATTCAGGCTGGTGGACGCTGGATTACCGGTTCTCTGTACGGAGATACAGTAGCAACCTTTGTTTGGTAACTATTTGGTGATTTATCACGTGATACGAAGGCGGGGGTGTCTCCTGGAGAGATGCTCCCGTTGCCATTTAAGCCTGTGTGATCAGTGGCTGCTTTTACCGTTTGGGAATTGATTTTACCCTGGTTCAGCCACATTAGTTTGTTTGCCGAGGCCCTGCAATACCACTTTTGGGTCATGCAAAAGCGTTTCCGGCCGGAACAGTTAATGCTTAACGTATTGTCAAATCAAAAATCACACAGATCATGAACGCTAAATGTCTATTTACCCTCTTGCTCCTGCTCGGTACCATGGGAATCCATGCGGAAAATCATCTCCCGGTTGCCCCCGCCACTTTTTGTCTGGCATGTGATGTGCCCAGTGGTTTGCAGGTTATTTCTGTTTCCGGCGATTCGGCCACACTTTCCTGGAATGCCGTGGCCGGCGCCGGGCAGTACACCCTCGAGGTGGAAGATGAACAAAACAACCCCAGCACTTTTCACCTGGAAGTAAACGTTGCGGGCACCAGTCACCTCGTTACCGGTCTTCAATCAGGCGTGTTGTACAAATTCAAAGTACGCGCCCGTTGCGGCGGCGATAAAAGCGACTGGTCTGACTGGTCGTTCTTTAATGCGGCAACCAATGGTAATGGCGGCGGCGGCTCAGGTTCCGGACCATGCGCTATTCCGGCACAACTTTCTGCTGTAGTGGCAGGCGGTATTGCCACACTTTCCTGGAGCGCTGTGCCGGGTGCTACCCAGTATTACATTGAAGTAGAAGACGAGCAAAATCAACCCAGCAATTTTCATCTGGAACTGGCCGTGCAAGACACCTTTTATGTATTGAATAACCTGCAGGCAGGTGTTTTGTACAAATTCAAAGTGCGCACGCATTGTGGCAACAACCAAAGCGACTGGTCAACCTGGGTATTCTTTAATGGCAATACCGGTGGAGGCGGTCCATCCTCCGGTTCCGGTTCATGCGATCGGCCAACTTTCCTGCAAATTACCAACCTCACCCTGAACTCAGCGCTGCTGAGCTGGAATCCGGCGCCTGGTGTCAATTCCTACACCCTGGAAATTGAAAAGGAAACAGGCGCCCCCTGGCAAACTACCCAGGTGGTGAATGCCAACAGCTACCAGCTCAACGGCCTCGAGCCCAACACCCGCTACAAATTCAAAGTGCGGTCTAACTGCCCGGGTGGTGGCCATAGCAGCTGGACTAAATGGAAGAAATTCAAGACTCCGAGTTCCTTCACAGGTACTGCCGGTGGCGCCGGATTGACCAATAGCAAAGTGGTAGAAGAGCGCCAGCTTACCGCCAACAGCAGCTCTGCGGCAGAAATGGCTATGCAATTGTTCCCAAATCCCTCTTCAACCGAGGCTACTCTTACGTTTGAAGCAGCTCAGGACGGTGAAGCAACTATTCGGGTATTCGATATGGCAGGCCTGATGATTTGGGATCAGACCGTACAGGCTGTTTCAGGCAACACCAATACACTGCAACTTCCTTCCGTACATTTTCATAACGGTTGCTATCTGGTTCAGGTACGCGCAGGCGCGCAAACGCAAATCCTGAAATGGGTAGTGGCTAAATAATCCACGCATCAGTACAAGCAGAAACCGATTACCGGGTTTTCCCGGCGATGCTCAAAACCGTTTCATCTTACTTTCAGGTAGTTTGGCAGGTCGGGTTTTCCCCGACCTGCTTTTGCATAGTTGCCTGAGCCGGGCAACCCTTATATTTATCCACCCGTTTTACATTATACAAGATGACTGATCAGACCATCGAGGTTTTGTTGAAAGGTTGCAAAAACGGCGACCGCAGAAGCCAGCAGGTAGTGTATGAACATTACTATGCTATGGTGCTGAATGTTTGTCTGAGATACGCCTCTTCGCGGGAAGAGGCCAGAGAACTCAGCAATGAGTCCTTTTTTAAGGCTTTTACCCATTTAGAGCGCTATAAGCCGGGCAGCAATTTCGGTGGCTGGTTGTATACTATTGCCCGAAGGACTGCATTGGACAGGTATCGCGTTGCCATTCAACAGCCGGAAAAGGTATCTGAATCGGAATTGCCGCATTGGGGTGGCGCAGAACCCGAAAAACAGATTCTGGATAGGCTGGATATTGAAGAAAAACTACGCCTCGTGCAAAAATTACCGCCTGCGTACCGGGCCGTATTCAATCTCTATGTGGTGGAGGAATACACCCATGAAGAAATTGCCAGCCTGCTGGAAATATCTGTAGGCGCCTCCAAATCGAACCTTTCAAAAGCCCGAACCAAACTTCGGGAACTGATGGAAAAAGAACTATATACAGGTATCTAACCTACTTGATCTATGGAACAGGATTTTGACAAAGATCTGGATGGCTCATTCGCCGAAGACCTGAGAAAAGCGGGGCGGGATAGCAAGCCCATTCCCAGGGAGTGGCTGCAATTAGCCGCCCAACTGGATGCATATGACTACCAGAAAAGTCAACGACGGCAAAAGTGGTTGTGGTTGATTCTGGCTTTGTTATTGCTCAGCAACCTCTGGACCGGCTTCCAGCTGAACCATCTGAAGGCAGACATGGCTAAGCTGCCTGGCATACAGACGCCTACTGCGCCCGCCTACACCCGCGAGCGGGTAGTTATTCTGGATACCGTTTATCAGACCCTCGTGATCCAACGCAAAGAATATGTTTTTACTGAAAATCAATCCCGTAATAACGCCGGGGTATCTTATCTTCCATCTGCCAATGCCATTCCCGACAGCAACACCAGCGAGCGTTTATCCCACCATAATACTTCCGGCAACACACAATACTTAGCTGCCTCAACTCCCAATTTAACCACACCAGATTCCACTGCTACCGTACCACTCGGACTTCCTGTTGTGATCACACCAACCGAACCGGAAGTCCGAAAAACGATTTGGCCTGACACCCTTCAAAATCCGGAACTCACAAAAGCGGAAAATAAAGAGGTGTCCAAACGCCTCAAACCCCAACGCAAAAAGTGGGGCTATCGTGTTGGGTTGAGCGGAGGCGGACTACATGTATTAAACAGCAGAGAGGATGAAACACCGGCGGCTTGGCTAGCCCAGGGACAGGCAGAGCTGTTGTGGGGCAACCACTGGTCTGTAGCCTCCACACTTACTTTTGCACATCAAAGTTTGGAACTGAATCCTCCGGCTGATCCACGCTGGATGCTGAAGTTGCCCACTACACCCAATCCTGATTATACTTTTCAACACCTGGAGGGCAGTTTACAGTTCTGGCTGCCTGGCATCCAATTGAAATACTATTTCCGACCGGAAAAAGCAGTAAGCTGGTATTTGGGCAGCGGCTATGCTGCCAGGATTTATGCAGAAAGTGAATTGGAAACAGAGTACTACGATCCGGCCTCCAACCTGGAAATCAAGGTAGAAGCCCATCAGCAAATTCCATCCAGATGGGCTAATGTAACCGGCCAGTTCGGTGCCGCCTGGCGTCCCGGGCAATCGCGTTGGCAGGTATTTGTGGATGGTAATGGCGTTTTTGATCTGGGAAATGGTCAAAGAACCTTTCCGCTGGGATTCATACAGGCAGGAATAAAATGGGGAACCCGCTGATGGGTTCCCCAAAATCCTACCGTCAAAATTTCATCCGTATTTTATTGGGGCATTCCTTTATCTATCCAGGCCTTTACTTTGTTGAGCTGGCAGGTGGATAGTTTAGCGCTGTTTTGCGGCATAGCGGAATACCCGGGTGTCCAAATGATGGAGTTGTAAAATTTGCCGCTTTCAACGCTGGCTTTTACCTCTGCATAGTTGGTCAGTTTAATACCTGCACCAGGGTTATTGGCGCCATGACAGCCCTGACACTTGTTGGCTACCAATGCCTGGACGTAATTGGTGTAAGTGACATTGCTGGTGTCGCATAGTCCGTACCCCTCATTGCAGGCGTTGTTCAAGGCGCCCTGTTCAATCCATTTTTTCAACAGATTCTTTTGCTCGGTTGTCAGCGGAGCGGCAGGTGGCGGCGGCATTCGATCACCCGGATCGGTATCAATGATGGCTTTGTAAAGTTTGCTTGCGCCAGGGTTGAAGGGCGTAACTTTTTGCCTGATGTGGGTATAATCTGTCGTAATTACCCCTTCTTCATGGGTTATGGGATCATGACAGCCCGCCATGCCACAGTTGGAAACCAGCAATGGAAGGATCTGGTTTTCAAAGTAAACAGTGTCCGGATCGCAGGGGACGCCGCTGGTATCCACCGGGTCATCGGGTGGGGGAGGAACCACGGTGGTATCGCCCGGGTCAACGGGAAGTATGGGAAGTTCTCCTAATTCATGTCGGCAGGCAGGCAGGAAAATACCTGTGGCTAACACGCAAATGGCGAAGGCTAAAATGAGTTTTTGCATAAACCAGTTTTGAAAATTGGGATGAAGAGTTAAATGGTGAACACCCTCGAAATATTAAAGCCCAGGCGAATCCCCGCATCCGACCATTTGTTATTGGTGCGAAGCAGAAACTGCGGCTCGGTTAACCCTATGGAATTGGTCAGAAATACCTGAAACACGTGCCCGCCTGTTTCGATATCCCAACCAATACCCAGGGTGTCATAGTATTTAGTGCGCGTATATCCGGTAGCTCTCCAGCCATATTCCAGCGTAATAGCGCTTCTTTTGGTAATCTTGAATCGGGTTGCGCCAGTGAGCACAAAGGCATCGTTCAGATCGGAAATGCGGTCCACCTGATTCATGTGCACCAGCGTAGGCGCAATTTGCAGGGAAAACCGATCGCTGAATTTACGCGCAATAATGACCTGATGCGCGTAGGAAAGCCTGCTTCCCCAGAATTTGTACTTGTCAAACCCGTTTATTGCCTGATCCGGGTCCTTCAACATAGTGTAATAGGCTGCAGACAAAAGTGTAACACTTACCTGTTTCCAACCTCGGGTATGCTGCCTAATCAGTCGGTATTTCAAAAAGCCGTCGGCCATTTTTTCAACTGAAGTTCTTCCGATGCCAAATTGTAGTCTTCCATCAAAGCTGTATTCCAGCCCTAAACGGATGCTTGCGCCACCGTCCAAACCATAAAAATCATACCAGCCGGCATTGAAAGGGCCAAAACGGTGTGCAATCCGGAAATCCAGGGTACGCCGTCCTGCCGTTTCATTGGTATGAAAGTTAATCAACCGGGTTCCTTTAAAGGTCGCCATCACCGGACTGTTGTCGTCCAGTTCAATTTCCTTGAGCAAGTCTTCACCCTGAGCCCACATGGTGAGTGGCGCCAGCCAAAGCAAACTTATCCAAAACAGGTTTTTCATGTGTAAAATCAGTTAAAAAGCATGTTGGCGATCTAATTGTCTGGCGAACCTGCCTGAATCCACTTGTTGATTTTGGCAATGGAACAATCGCTTAACTGGGTAGGGCTGCCTTTGGGCATAAAAGAGGCATTGCCATCCCAGGTAATGGAGCTCAATAATTTGCCGTTTGCAGCCGCAGCTTTTACACCTGCGTACTGTTCCAGCACTACTCCTCCACCGGCGCCACCGATATTATGGCAACTGTTGTTGGCGCCACAGGAGCCGCTTAAAATAGGTTTTATATCTGTCTGATAACTGATAACCACGGTGGTGTCGCAGCTGTTATCCAGCAACAACTCAGGGTGCAGTTCCTGCACATTGTCAAAATAGCAGCCAGTAGTATGCAGCAGAAGGGCCGGTATGCCCAAGGCTAAGAGCCAACGAAAAGAAGGTTTCATAAAGAATGGAATCGGAAGCATGAACAATTAGTTGTCGGTAGCGCCTTGCAGTATCCACACATATATCTTCCCAATCTGCTCATCCGAAAGCGGGTCATTGGGTTTGGGAGGCATCACACCGCCGGAGTACAGGCGAATGACTTTGTACAACTCGCTGTCGTGTGGTTTGTATGGTGTAACCAATTCCGAAAGCGAGGAATGGCTCAATAAATTGAATTTTTCAGTGCGCTCAGGGCCATGGCAGCCAGACTGACCGCAATTGGCTGCTATGATGGGCGCAATATCTTTTTCATAGCCAACCGTAGGTACTGGATTGTCCGGATCCACTTGAATGGAATAGCATGCTCCAAGCAATAAGGCTGGTAAAAAAATTAATAATTTGGGAAATCGCATTTGCCGGGTAATCTTTCATGAAGGCGCGGATGTACACCTGTATCTACTGTAAACGGGTTGGAAAGAAAAGGGGTTGCCTGCGTCGAAATTAATATTTGAATTATTGGATTCACCCAACATTTGCCATGAAAAGGCCATTCCATGTGCCATTAAGCCTGTTTTATCATCATAACACTTGTTTGTATCAATGAAAAAAATCTTCACAACATTCCTGATTTGGGGCATCTGGACTTTGATCCAATCATCCGCTTCGGCCCAAAACAACCTGGTGACTTATGCCGGTGGATCCGGTAAAGAGACCTTTTACGATGTGCTTCAACTTACCGACGGCACTTTTCTGGTAAGTGGATATGCTACCACACTCGACTGGATAGATGAAAATATTCCCATCACACAATTAAGTTACAGCGGCACTATTCCCAACGGACAAGGATCCAATCGCTATGGTATTTTGCTGCATTTCAGTCAAAATTTACAGCAGCTGTTGCATGTGGTACATTTCCCAAAAGGCGCTGTGGAAGACATCCGTTTTTTAAAAACTACTACTCAGCCATATCAACCCACCGGTGATTTGTACATAAGTTGCAATACGGCCGACACAGATGCCAATGATGGAGGCTTTATCATTGCTAAACTCAACCATAATTTTTTGCCGCAACCACCCGATGAAGCTTCCTGGATTCACACCGTTTGGGCCAAATCGGTGGTGAAAGAAAACCATCCCTGGGATGTTACCAACGATGGAAGGGTGTTTTACATCACAGGAGAGGCACACGCCTACAACTGGAGCGCCGTGTATTGCCTGGATCAAAACGGCCAACGCACCCGGGTGGAAAACTGGCGTACGCATTGGCTTACTAACGGTAGCGAATGGCGTGGTACGCCAGCTTCTGCTAATCCACTCGGCGCCCCTGATTCTGTGGCGCACAGCGGTATAGTGCTTAAAGCCTGGGGGCGTTGCGACCTGCGCTCCTGGACCTGGGAAGATTATCTGCTGGCACAACCAGACGAAAATGGTGGCACCAAACTGGGTAAATGGCCCCTCGATATTTTATTCAACAGCCCATGCGATCCTGGCACTCCCAGCGCCAACAGTCCGGGTTACACCGGATACAGCCTGTCGGGCACACCGGTGTATGGCGGACAAAGTATTCTTGTAGACAAGCGTAACAATGATTTGTACATCGGTATGCACTTCAAAAGTGTATTGCCCGACGGACAACCTGATTTTGAACCGGCTGTGATAGCCATGGACGAAAGCGGACAGCTGCGCTGGTGGAGTCGCCTGTACCATGAAATTACTCCTGCCGGCGATACCATGTTGTCTACACCGGACCAGTATATAGATGCTTTGGCATTGGACTATACCAATAATCAGCTGGTGGTTGGCGCCCGCTGTCATGGCAACAATGTGGAAAATTTCTGGGAAGGCAATACCATTGCAGCCAACCCGAATGCACAGGGTTTTCAAAACAGGTTTACCGGCAGCAGCGGAAATATTCACATCTCCTGGCTGGGTAAGTTATCCACTGAAGATGGCGCCCTGAGTCATGCAACCTACATGGCGGAATTGGCAGAAGGAACGGGAGGGCTTGGTTCGCCGCATCCTGACCCAAATTTGGACGGCTGGCCCAACCCTAATGGCGGCTATCCGGACGTAAACACCACCAGAATGGCCCGAAATAATATGAAAGTAACCAGCTCCGGTGATGTGATAGTTATTGCTGTAGGCAGAAGAACCATTACCACGGCCAATGCCTACCAAAAAATGGTCAAGCCTTATTATGGCGGTCAAAGTGCCTGGAACAGTTTTGTTCGGGTGTATGATTCTGCCCTTCAACTTCCCAAATATTCCTCTCTGGTGGTTGGTGTGTGGGATACCCTGACACAGGCAGGTGGAGGCAATACAGAATTGTTTGGTGTGTATAAAACCTTGGATGGAGTAGTTTGTGTGGGGCGTCAAACTGCCGACAATTCCGGCGCACCGAATGGCAATAATTTGCCGGTGACAAACATACCTGCCTGGGGCGATGCCAGCCCGGAGCAGGAAAGCGCGATACTGGTATATTACACTGCTGCGGCTCTGTACAATCCTGACGATATGATTGAAGAGACTTCCACCACAGACCATCCGGGACAAGCATCACCAAAGGTATGGGTATACCCCAATCCGGGCTCAAACGAGATTTACCTGCAGTGCACAGCTGAGGAGACGACTTATGCAGAGGTTGCATACCATATATACAGCACTACCGGAGCTGAGGTTCAATCGGGGCGCTATATGCCAGGGCATGCCATTGCATTGTCGTTGCCGGATGGCATGTATGTACTAACGGTGCAATGGGAAGGTGCGGTGTCCAACACGAAGTTTGTGGTACGGCGCTAAAAAGTCTTACATCGCTTCCGGTTCAATTGGGCATAAAAAAACCCGCCTGAGCTAAAGCTCGGCGGGTTAAGCGGAGAGACAGGGATTCGAACCCTGGATACGCTTTTGGCGTATACACACTTTCCAGGCGTGCTCCTTCGACCACTCGGACATCTCTCCAAATTTGTCAAAATAAACCGGCTAAATATGAAGCCTAAGCTGGCATACGTTGCCGATCGGGGCGCAAAGGTAAATATATGTCGGGTTAATTTCAAACTTTTGCCCGGGGATAAATTTTTGGGGACTTAAATCTACTGGTATTGTGGTTTACCTTTGTTCAACTCAATTTTCGAATAAATGTCGCTACCAAAAAGAATAGCCAGCTTCAGATATGCTTTTCAGGGCATTGGGTATTTATTTTCATCGCAGGTAAATGCCCGCATTCATGCAGTTGCAACTGTATTAGTGGTTACAGCCGGGATAGTATGCCACATTTCAACCATGGAGTGGCTGGCTATTATTATATGTGTTGTGCTGGTAATTGCTTTAGAGGCGGTCAACACGGCCATAGAAACATTGACAGATCTGGTGTCGCCAGGCAACCATCCGTTGGCCGGAAAAGCCAAGGATGTGGCAGCTGCCGGTGTTTTGCTGGCGGCCATCGGGTCGGTGGTGGTAGGTGTTGTAATTTTTGGCCCCAGGCTCTGGCACTAGCCCCGCCACCCACTCCCCCCAAAAACATCGGCTGCTCCCTTGGACAATACCCCTTACCAAACAAACATCGGATGCCCCCGGGGCATCGCCCCAAACCGTCGGTAGATTTATTTTATGTAAATTTTTAGCTGATCAGCATCCTGGATTTCAGGATTTTGAGCCGGCTTCATTGTTTTTTTTGAGGCTTTCTTTGGCAAAAAAGAGACATTTCAAAGCAAAAAAAGGTCAACTCACACATTTAAGTAAGGAAATTTAACTTACGCTTGGTTGTAATTGTACTCCTTACACTATTTTCACCCCTCGAAAATTCGCCTCTGGCTCGGAGGCATCGAAGTTTGACCTCGGGTAAAAAGTTTTTTTGAGTTCCGCACACCATTTTGAATCTACTTTGCATCTATAGATTCAGACGTGCACCAGACACTCAATATTCAGGTTGCCTGACGGGACTTCGCTGTAGCCGAAGCGCAGAATGTCAAAACTTAAATCATTCATTCACAAAATTAAAGCAGCATGTCAGCAGCAAAACCCACTCAGGCAAAACAACAAGGTAATACCATGGGCGCTATGCTCCCATTCCTTATCATCATCTTGTTGTATGTAGTTTCTTTCTGCATCTGGAAATTCGTGTTCGGTGCAAACCACCACTTTATTGACAACGACAATACCAAAGATCCGCTACCAGGCGACTACTTCGGAACGATTTACAAGGGAGGCTTTGTGGTGCCGCTGCTTCTCACTGCGTTCTTTACTGTAATTGTGTTCATCATCGAGCGCTTCATTACACTGGGTAAAGCAACCGGTGCCGGTAACGTTGATGCCTTCGTTCGTGGAATCAAAGGTTTCCTCGATCGTGGCGATCTGAACGGCGCTATCGCAGCTTGCGATAAGCAAAAAGGCGCTGTGGCTAACGTAGTTCGTGCTGGTCTGCACAAGTACGCTGAAATGGAAAAGGTAACCGGTATGGAAAAAGACGAAAAAGTGATTGCTATCCAAAAAGAAGTGGAAGAAGCAACCACCCTCGAACTTCCAATGCTGGAGCGCAACCTGAACATCCTGGCTACTGTAGCTTCTATCGCAACACTCCTGGGTCTGTTCGGTACAGTATTGGGTATGATCCGTTCGTTCGCAGCTCTTGCTAACGCTGGCGCTCCGGACTCTACGGCTCTGGCAACCGGTATCTCTGAGGCTCTTATCAATACCGCTCTCGGTATCGGTACCTCTGCTATCGCGATCATTGCCTACAACTTCTTTACGGCCCGTATCGACTCCATGACATACCGCATCGACGAGGCAGGTTACAGCCTGACCCAAACCTATGCGGCAAAAGGACACTAAATTAGGGATGAGTAAGTGTGGTTCGGCCACAAAGCCGGCCCAAAACAGTTAACTCTCAAACTCATAACTAAAAAGATATGCCAAAGAATAAGCCGAAACGAAGTGCGCCCACGATCGATATGACGGCCATGTGCGACGTGGCTTTCTTGTTGCTTACTTTCTTTATGCTTACCGCTAAAGCAAAGCCACAGGAAACCGTTGTGATCGATACGCCTTCGTCTATCTCTGAAACCAAACTGCCCGATGCCGGTACGCTTACCATCATGGTAGGTAAGGACGGGAAGGTCTTCATGGATATGGCTGGTCAGCATACACGCCTTAGCCTGATTGACGATATCAACAGTCGCTTTCAGCTGGGCCTGAACGATCAGCAAAAAATGAAGTTCGCCAACCTCGGCAGTTTCGGTATTCCACGTGCAGAGTTGAAAAAATACCTCGACCTGCCACCATCAGAACGTGCCTCATATCCGGCATCCGGTATCCCGATTGATACAGCAGATATCAATAAAAGTGAGCTGGCCGACTGGATTCACAATGCCCGCCTGGCGCAATTCCGCATGAAACAGGAAGGTAAAGTGAAAGATGAGTATGTCATGATTGTAAAAGCCGACCAAACCACCCCATACCCAGCAGTGCAAAAGGTAATCAACACGCTCACGGATATAAACGTGAACAAGTTCAACCTGATCACCAGTATGGAAGGCGGCCCGAAGAAGGAGTAACAGGTTGGAGGTTTGTCCCTTTCCATATGTCAGCGAAAGAACCAGGCAAGCCAAAAACACATCTTTAACATCAAAAAAGCAACAGCGACATGGCTGAAATAGCACAAGACGGTGGTGGTGGTCATAAGAAAGGTGGTAAGGTTCGCTCGAAAAAAATGTCCACGCGTATCGACTTTACGCCGATGGTGGACCTTGGTTTCTTGCTCATTACTTTCTTCATGCTCACCACGACTCTGGCAAAGCCCAATATTATGGCGCTTGTGATGCCCGAAAAGGACATCAAAAAAGAGGACGTGGAGCCTGTTAAGGAGTCCAAGGTGCTAACGCTCCTGCTGGGCGGCAACGATAAAGTCTACTACTATGAAGGTATCACAGATGCCAAACTCGATTCTACCGATTTCTCGGCAGAAGGTCTGCGGAAAGTGATTCTGGATAAAATGGACAAAGTAAAAGGTCAGTTCGGTACGGAAACGTACAAAAAGAAGAACAAAGAAGGTGTGGAAGAAGAACGCACCGATGGTTCTTTCATCAACGTACTGATCAAGCCAACCAAGGACTCCCGTTACAAAAACCTCGTGGATGCATTGGACGAAATGGCTATTTGCAAAGTACGTTACTACGTAATCCTGGATGTTTCCGAATTGGAGGAAAAATTCATCAAGGATCCTGCAAGCGGCCTCAAATTCAATGTGGACGAACAGGTGGAAGCCGCTACCAAGTAAGGCATCTTCCCAAACGTCAAATTTTTAAAAGGAATAAAATTTAAAAACTATGGCAGAAGAAAAAAGCACAACCGTCTATCGGGATATGCTGGACATCATCTTTGCCAACCGCAACAAAGCTTACGGAGCTTACCTGCTCCGCCGCGAATACCCTAAGTATCTCACGCGCGCTTTCTTGCTGGCAATGGGTCTGGTAGTGATCGTCTTCGCTGCACCTATCATCATGCAGGCGGTAGGCGATATGCTCCCGAAGGAAAAGCCGGTAGATGTGATTGCAGAACTCGGCCCTCCACCGGATATCGATCCAAACAATCCACCTCCACCGCCTCCACCACCTCCGCCAACACCGCCACCGCCAACGCGCTCAACGGTGAAATTCGTACCTCCTGTAATTAAGAAGGACGAAGAGGTGCAGGAAGAAGAACAAAAAGCTGTGGACGAAATCCTGGATAAAAAGGAAGACATCGGTACCGAAGACAAAAAAGGTAACGATGAAGCGCCACCAGCTGTGGACGAAGCGCCAAGCCTCGACCCTGTGATCGAAGCGCCTAAAGTGGAAGAAAAAACCTACGAGATGTTCGACATCCAGAAGGAGCCTTCTTTCCCGGGCGGTCAGCAGGAAATGTACAAATGGTTGGCTAAAAACGTAGAATATCCGGAAATGGCTAAAGAAGCCGGTATTTCCGGACAAGCTGTAGTAACTTTCGTAGTGGGTAAAGACGGTAGCATCAAAGATGTAACCATCGTAAAAGACCCGGGCGGCGGTTGCGGTAAGTCGGTTAAAACAACGGTAGAAAAAATGCCGAAGTGGAGCCCGGGTGAAGCAAACGGCCACCCCGTAAAAGTACGCTACACGCTTCCATTTAAGTTCAAGCTCGAGTAGCAGCACTCCGGTGAGGAGTCTCCAGATAAAAAGCGGTATCCCGATTCACGGGGTGCCGCTTTTTTTTTGTTTCGATTTTTTAGGGTATTGGGTATCTTCTGCCGATGTTGGCGTCCCCGCCAACATCAATGGCGGAGTGAAATCTTGGATCAATGCACTCATTCCACCGCTGCTTGTTGGCGTCCTCGCCAACAAGGGAAGTTGTTTTGCATTCGATTTTTATTTTGTTTTTATATTCTGGAAATTAGGTAAATATTTTTTAAAAAAATTTGATTTTTTACACACCAAAGAAATATTTGTCTGCATCTATCTAGGTAACAATCACCCACAAATCTTATACACATGGCAGACATTCTGAACCTCCCCCGTGGCCCATCCAAACGCCGCGGCCGTATGAGCACCCGAATGGATTTTACCCCAATGGTTGATTTGGGGTTTCTTCTCATCACCTTCTTCATGCTCACCACCGCCCTCGCCCGACCTAATATGATGGCGCTGGCAATGCCAGACGATAAAGGCGAACCGGAACCTGTGAAACGATCCAAAGTGCTTACCCTGATGCTTGGCCACAGGAATCAGGTACTCTGGTACGAAGGCCAGGATCTGGTGCAATCAGATTCCACCGGATACGATGCAGCAGGACTCCGAAAGGTCATCCTGGCCAAAAAAGAAAAAGTAGACCGGCAATGGGGCCAGCAAACCTATATGGATGGTAAAACCGGCGCACTGACCAAAGGCTCTTACCTGAACGTGATCCTGAAGCCCGGACCGCAATCCAGCTACAAAAATCTGGTGGACGCACTGGATGAAATGGCTATCTGCGGCGTTCGTTACTACTGTATTGTGGATCTGACGCCACCGGAACAGGCTTACATGGCCTCTCTGGGTTTGTAACAGTTTTTCTCACCCAAACTATTTCCTATCATGAACAAGCAAGAATTCGTGTCGCAACGCGACATGCTGGACATCGTATTTGCCAATCGCAACCGCGCTTACGGCGCCTACCAGCTGCGCCGGGAATATCCCGCCAATTTGTTGAAAGCCCTGGGAATGGGCTTGTTGCTGATGGCTTTACTTATGCTGAGCCCCAAAATCATGGCAGCTTTTGCAGGTTTGGTATCCAAGGAAGAAAAGGAGACTAATTCAGATGAAGATTGGAAATTGACCACGGTAGAAGTGATAATGCCGCCGGTGGTTAAGGCCCCTCCGCCTCCAGTGGCCTCAGTGGCCTATAAACCTCCGGTGGTAGCCCCTGATCATGAAGTGAACGAAACCCCAGCGCCGGATGTACAAACCATTATGGACGATGGTCGGGACATTGGCGCACAAACCGTGGAAGGGCCGGATAATACCCCGCCTACACTGGATCCTCCCGGCAACGGCACTGCTGTGATTGAACTGCCTGCTCCGCCAGAGGATGACAATCCGGTAGATCCGTTCGTGGTGAGCCGTATGCCCAGCTTCCCGGGTGGCGAAGCTGAAATGTTCCGCTGGATTTCCAAAAACCTAGATTATCCTGAACAGGCCCGGGAATCAGGCGTATCCGGGCAGGTAGTACTGCAATTCCTGGTTGCCAAAGACGGAACCATTCAGGATATCCAGGTGGTAAAAACACCGGCTGGAGGAGCAGTTTTGGGCAAAGAAGCCATCCGGGTGGTGCAAAGCATGCCTCGCTGGACGCCCGGCGAACACAATGGTAAGCCGGTAAAAGTGAAATTCACCCTGCCTTTGAGGTTTAATTTGCAGTGAGCGACCTCGCTAAACCTCATAGGTTTTTAATACCTATGAGGTTTGAATGCTTACCGAAAATAATCCTGACAATAAATATCGCGAACTCCGCTTGAGTACCATTGTCAACCGCCCGGAAGTACCAGGCGGTTTTTTTATTTTATGCACTATCTTTCCACCCTCATTAATCACATTCTCCACAGTCCACCATATGCTTTCACGTCGAAAATTGCTCAAAACCCTTGGCGCTGCCACCGGAGCAGCAGTTCTGACCGGATTTTCCTCAGAAGATGCCACGTACAAGATCCCCTTACTCACCGAAGAAAATCCCGACTACCGCAAGCCAGATCGCCCCATCACCATCGTCACCATTGGCGCCGGCAACCGGGGTAACGTATATGGAAACTACGCGCTTTCGTACCCCGATGAAATGGATATTGTAGGCGTCGCCGAACCAAATCAGGTGCGCAATGACCGATATACTCAAAAACACAATATCCCGGAAGCCAATCGGTTCAATACCTGGGAACGGGTGTTTGAAAAGCCAAAATTTGCCGACGCGGTACTGATCACTACACCGGATAACCTGCACTATGGCCCCTGCATGGCCGCCCTGAAAGCCGGATACGATGTGCTGTTGGAAAAGCCCATTTCTCCTTCAGAAAAAGAATGTCGGGATATCCTGAGCCTTGCCAGGAAAACCGGTCGCATTGTGGCCGTCTGCCATGTACTGCGCTATGCTCCGTACTTTGAAAAATTGCGCGAACTGATGCAAAACGGCTCCATCGGAGATATTGTGAGCGTGCAGCATATGGAACCCATTGAGCATATCCACATGAGCCACAGCTATGTACGTGGCAACTGGCACGACCGCAACACCACCACCCCGATTATACTGGCTAAAAGCTGTCACGACCTGGATATTTTGCGCTGGCTGATCAACAAGCCCTGCAAAAAAATAGTAGCTATGGGCGGTATCAAGTGGTTCCGCAAAGAAAATGCACCGGCTGGAAGCACCCCGCGCTGTATGGATGGCTGTGCTGTGGAAAGCACCTGCCCGTACTCTGCCATGAAAATCTATTACCGCCAACGCGGCTGGTTATATGTGTTTGATATGCCGGAAGACAAATCCAAACACGATGCCTACATCCTGGAAAAATTGCGCACCACCAATTACGGCCGCTGTGTGTACCAGATGGATAATAACCAGGAAGATCACTATGTATCCACTATGGAATTTGAAGGCGGAATAACGGCGGCCTTTTCCATGGAAGCCTTCACCTCGTACGCTGGCCGACGTACTCGCGTGATGGGCAGCATGGGCGATATCGTGGGCGATATGGAAACCTTTACCGTAACCGATTTCCGTACCGGAAAAAGCACGGTATACGACAACTCCTCCGGCGATGGCCACGGCGGCGGCGACTGGCGTCTGGTGCGCAACTGGCTACAGGCCGTTTCACAACGCAAGCCGGAACTGCTTACCTCCACCATTGATGCCTCCATAGAGAGCCATATCATGGGCTTCATGGCAGAAAAGAGCCGGAAAACAGGGAAAGTGGAGGGAGTGGGTGTGTGAATTCACCGCTAAGTACGCCAAGAGCGCTAAGAGACCTTTCGCGTACTTGGCGTACTTAGCGGTGAATTTAAAACATCTCCCCTTCCACCCACTGACACAAAATATGCCCAATCAGGATATGCGCCTCCTGAATGCGCGGCGTATCTGAAGAAGGCACATTGAGCAGAATATCACATACATCTGACATTTTACCCCCACTGGCGCCGGTTAAGCCAACGACCTTCATGCCCTGGGCTTTGCCGGTTTCGATGGCTTTCAGAATGTTGGGTGAGTTGCCGGAGGTGCTGAACGCCATGAGAATATCCCCGTTTCTGCCGGCAGCCTGAACCATTCGGGAAAAAACGTGCTCATAGCCATAATCATTAGCTACAGCCGTCACATAGGAACTGTTTACGTGCAAAGCCTCGGCGAACAGGGGAGGACGATCCGTATAAAACCTGCCGGAAAGCTCTGCAGCGATATGCTGGGCATCGGCGGCACTGCCACCATTGCCGCAAAGCAGTATCTTGCCCCCGTTTTGGAAACAACGCAGCATCAGCTGGCCTGCCTCTTCTATTTTTTGGAGCAACACCTGGTCATTCAGCAGGTGCTGTTTTACAGAAATACTTTCCTGAACAGAGGTTAAAATCAATTGCTTCATCAGAATTTCATTCAAATGCTTCAAACCGACCGTCTATATCTGGTGCCAGCCAACCTTCCCATGCTGGAAGCCATTGCAGAAGAAGATTGGGCAGCCTTGTCATCCCTGCTGGGCGGAGTAGACATGGCCGAACACTGGCTTCATTTTCCGGAGGCTATGATCTGGATGCGCGATTTCCTTCGGGAACATGAAGTAGACATCAATTGGTGGAACTACCTGATTGTTCACCGGGCAGATGTTCGACTGATCGGTACTTGCGGCTACAAAGGTACGCCGAGCATCGGAGGTGAAGTGGAAATTGGTTATGAGATTGCAGAAAGCTATCAGGGAAATGGGCTGGCCACCGAAGCTGCCAGGGCGCTGGTGGAGTACGCCTTTGCCCATGAGGCGGTAAAAGTAGTTTTAGCGCATACCCTTGCAGAAAAAAATGCCTCAAATTCATTATTGCAAAAGCTTGGTTTTCAATTCATTGCAGAGCATATAGATATAGAAGATGGTAAAATATGGGAGTGGCGACTGGAAAGAACTCCCTCCGTTTAGCAATGTTTTTGGATTTTTGCGCCGTAAAACGGAAAACCTCCGGAATTAACCTCCATTCATGAATATTCAAGACATACAATCCACCGGAACTAAAGCCACCCGCGATGGCTTTGGTCAGGGCCTGCTCGAAGCGGGTCGTCAGAATCCCAATGTTGTAGGCCTCACAGCCGATTTGTTGGAAAGCCTGCAAATGCAACATTTCAAAAAGGAATTTCCGGACCGTTTTTTCCAGTTAGGTATTGCCGAGGCCAATATGATGGGCGTTGCTGCCGGTTTGGCTACTGCCGGTAAGATCCCATTCACCGGCACATTTGCCAATTTCTCCACCGGCCGGGTGTACGATCAGATTCGTCAAAGCATCGCGTATTCCCATAAAAATGTCAAGATCTGTGCCTCTCACGCAGGCCTTACGCTGGGCGAGGATGGCGCTACTCACCAAATTCTGGAAGATGTGGGCATGATGCGTATGTTGCCAGGCATGACAGTGATCAACCCTTGCGACTATCATCAGACCAAACTGGCTACCATGGCTATCGCAGATCATCACGGACCCGTTTATCTGCGTTTTGGCCGGCCGGCCTGGCCCATGTTTACCGAAAACATGAAGTTTGAAATCGGTAAGGCCCTCCATATTGCTTCCGGTACAGATGTAACCATCTTCGCTACTGGTCACCTGGTTTGGACCAGCATTGAAGCCGCACAGGAGTTGGCTACCCAGGGTATTTCCTGCGAAGTGATCAATATCCACACCATCAAGCCTTTGGATGCTGAAGCCATTCTGGATTCCGTGAGCAAAACCCGCGCGGTGGTGGTTGCCGAGGAACACCAACGCGCCGGCGGCCTGGGCGATGCCATTGCCAATTTGCTGGTGCATAAATTGCCCGTGCCTATGGAATATGTAGGCGTAAACGACTCCTTCGGAGAAAGTGGTAAGCCTTCAGAACTGCTGGATAAATACGGCCTGGGTAAAAAGGACGTAATCTGGGCAGTGAAGGATGTACTGGATCGGAAATAAGAGTTCGGCCACCCGACCGACCGCCTTGCGAGGGTCTTACGACCCCGCAACCTGTGAACAAAAAACGCCTTCCGGATTTTTCCGGAAGGCGTTTTTACTATCTGCTCAAGCGCTTGTTTAGCCCTTTTGCTGTTGTGCAATAAGCTCCTTAACCCATTCTGTAGTAACAGATTTCGGACGCTCGATAGGCAGGTTGAGTGCGCGCGACCAGCATTGAGCGGCCAAAACACCCAGGGCGCGGCTAACTCCGAACAGTACTGTGTAGAAATTGTACTGGTTCAGGCCGTAGTGACGCAATACTGCACCGGAGTGAGCATCAACGTTTGGCCATGGGTTTTTCACCTTGCCAAGGCTGGTGAGGATAGGCGGCACTACGTCAAAGATTTTCCAAACTACTTTTACCATTTCGTCGTCTGGAATATTGTCTTCGCAGAACTGCTTTTGCGCCATATAGCGTGGGTCGGGTTTACGGAGCACAGCGTGGCCATAACCCGGAATAACGCGGCCGCTGGCCAGGGTGCTTTTTACGTATTCGCCAATTTGCTCGCGGCTGGGTTTGTTCGTGCCCAAGGTGTCGAGCATTTTTTGAATCCAGCGCACCACTTCCTGGTTGGCCAGGCCGTGAAGTGGACCTGCCAGCGCATTCATAGCTGCAGACAGCGACAAATAGGGGTCGCTCAGTGTTGAGCCTACGAGGTGTGTAGTGTGTGCAGAAGCGTTGCCGCCTTCGTGATCGGCATGAATGGTGAGGAACAGACGCATGTATTCTTTGAAACCATCATCGTCGTACCCGAGCATATGGGCAAAGTTGGCGCCCCAGTCTAGCGAAATATCCGGCAACAGATGATCGCCATTGAAATAGCAACGACGGAAGATATAGGCTGCGATACGAGGCAAACGGGCCACCAGGTTCATGGTGTCTTCGTAGGTGGCGTCCCAGTATTCAGAACGCGTCATGCCCATGGTGTAGCGTTGTGCAAACACGCTGGTATTCTGCATGGCCATGATACCTACAGAAAGCTGAGTCATCGGGTGTGTTTCGATGGGCAGCGATTCGATGGCGCGGAATACGTGTTCCGGTACATTTGCCCGGCGAACCCAGTTTTCCGTGAGCCATTTTACTTGTTCCTGCGTAGGAATTTCACCTACCAGCATCAGCCAGAACAGACCTTCCGGAAGCGGCTCTTTCCCATTTTTTGCGCGTGGGAGTTTTTCGCGGAGTTCAGGGATGGAGAAACCTCTGAACCGAATACCTTCTTCGGCGTCCAGGAGCGATGGCTCCCAGATCATACTGGTAATGTCGCGCATTCCACCATAAGCCTGTTCAAGCAGTACTTCATCAATTTTCATGCTGCCGTGCGCCTGAAGCAGTTCCTTAACCTCCTTGGCTTGTGCCTGCGCTTTTTCTGAAAAAAGTTGTTTCAGTAAATCCATGGGAATAAGTCGTAAATACTGGTTAGAGCAAAATACTTCACTCTTGAAATTTTTGCAAAGTTAGAATAAGTGAACTGCCTTATCTTGCTAAAGTTCAAAAGTTTCGAAAGTTTTGTGCTTTCAAAAAGCTAAACGACATTCGCACTGCAATCAAAACAAACCTAATTCCTATGCTTGGACGAAATCAAGGGGGCGGACTTCGCATTTCCCCAACCATTATTGTGGCTCTGGTTATGGCCGGTTTTGCCTTATGCAAATTTTACGGACAAACTTCCGTCAACGAAATAACCGGTGAAACCCAGCATATTGCCATGACTCCAGAGCAGGAAATTGCCATGGGACTGGAAAGTGCCCCGCAAATGGCGCAGGAAATGGGCGGCCTGAGTCGCAACCAACAAGCCACAGCCATTGTCAAACAAATTGGGCAAAAAGTAGTGCAATCCTCCGCGGCAGCCAAAACCCCTTATAAATATGATTTTCACCTCCTGGCTGATCAGCAAACCATCAACGCCTTTGCCTTGCCCGGCGGACAGGTGTTTATCACAGAAGGACTGCTGTTCCGACTCTCGGAAGACGGCAAAACCCTGAGTGAAGACATGTTGGCGGGTGTTTTAGGGCACGAGGTGGGGCATGTCGTTGCGCGTCATAGTGCTGAAAGACTGGCACAAATGGAACTGGCCCAAGGCCTTACCGGGGCGGTTACCATGGCCACCTACGACCCTTCCAATCCCAACACAGCCTACATAGCCCAATCTGTGGCCAATATGTTGCAGTTGAAATACGGCCGGGATCAGGAACTTCAGAGTGATTATTTAGGCGTTCGGTTTATGCTGGAAGCAGGTTACGAACCGGAATACCTGATTCAGGTCATGGAAATCCTCAAGCAGGCATCCGGCCCCAACCGAACCCCGGAATTCCAAAGCACCCACCCGGATCCAGAAAATCGCAAAGAAGCCATCGAGGCTGCCATCCGGGAATGGAAAGACAAGCGTTGAGCGATTCCTAAGGCCTGCGATTTGGCAGAATGCATAAAGAACCCGTTCCTTTGCGGAGTTTGAGTTTTTGAGTTTTTGAGTGCCTGAGTGTTTGAGTTGGCGTTCGGTTAGGTGTGGTTTCGATGACACCTTACCAAAAACACCACAATAATACCCAACCGAACACCAACTCAAACACTCAAACACTCAGGCACTCAAACACTCAAACACTCAAACACTCAAACACTCAAACACTCAAACACTCAAACACTCAGGCACTCCCTAACTCAAAAACTCAACCACTCTCTATGCATAACATTACAGTTATTGGAAGCGGCACCATGGGCAACGGCATTGCGCATGTGTTTGCGCAACACGGATTCGAGGTAACGTTGGTAGATATTTCTGCCGCAGCGCTGGATAAAGCATTGATTACCATAGGAAAAAATCTTGACCGTCAGGTGGCCAAAGGTTCGCTCACGGAGGAAGAAAAGGCAGCCACGCTCCGCCGCATTCACCCGATGACCGATCTGCATGAAGGTGTTGCTGGCGCAGATCTGGTGGTAGAGGCTGCTACAGAAAATGTAGCGCTGAAACTGAAAATCTTCAAAGACATGGATCAGCATGCGCCACCTGCGGCTATCCTGGCTACCAATACTTCAAGCATCAGCATCACCCAAATTGCGGCAGCCACCCAGCGCCCCACCCAGGTAATTGGCATGCATTTCATGAATCCGGTTCCGGTGATGAAACTTGTAGAGGTCATTCGGGGCTACGCCACTACCGATGCGGTTTGCCAGACCATTATGGATCTATCGCGTAAACTGCAAAAGGTTCCTGTTGAGGTGAATGACTACCCTGGATTTGTGGCCAACCGTATTCTGATGCCTATGATTAATGAAGCCATTTATACACTTTACGAAGGCGTAAGTGGCGTGGAAGAAATTGATACTGTTATGAAGCTCGGCATGGCTCATCCTATGGGGCCGCTCCAATTGGCCGATTTTATTGGCCTGGATGTATGCCTGTCTATTCTCCGGGTGTTGCATGATGGATTTGGCAATCCTAAATACGCCCCTTGCCCACTGCTGGTAAATATGGTTACAGCCGGCAAACTCGGCGCTAAAAGTGGCGAAGGTTTTTACATTTATACACCCGGTTCAAAAGACCTGGTAGTAGCCGAACGGTTCAAATAAAGCAGGTTTCAATTTTTTTTGAAACTTATTTTCAGAGGGTTTGTTTCTTGTATGTTGAAATAGAAAGCATACAAGAACAAACCCTCTTTCTTATGGAATCCCTGGATCAAAAAGTGATTATTTACGACGATGCCTGTCCTATGTGCAAGGCATACACTGCAGGATTTATCAAAGCCGGCTGGTTGCAGCATCGGAGCGGATTCAGCCATGCGGACCCCGAGGTGATAAACAAAATTGACCTCGACAGAGCCCGGCACGAAATTCCGTTGCTGGATTTACAAACCGGTCAGGTTGTGTATGGTTTGGATGCCCTCTTTTTGATTATTGGCGCCAAATGGCCAGTATTTAAACCCCTTTTCAAAACTTCCTGGTTCAAAAAATTGCTCTATCCGCTGTATCAGATCATCACCTTTAACCGAAGGGTGATTGCCGGAAGCAGTGCTCCTGTTACAGGATTTGATTGTGCACCGGATGTTAACCTGTTCTATCGTTGGTTATATATTGGTCTGGCTACTTTAGGGGCGTTCAGTATTTACTGGTCATTTTGGCAAAGTACAGAACCATTGGCAAAAGGTATATTCCTGTTGCATGGCATAGCGCTGGTTTTGGTAGTTTTAGTACAGAAAAAACTCGATTTTATAGGCCATTGGGCTACGGTTGCGCTGGCTTCAGCACTCGTAGCTGCAATTCTGCCGGCTTCCTTGTCGGTCAAGGCCGCTGCGGCTTTGGGCATAACTGCCTGGATGTGGTGGTTGCGCCGCAATAAGGTGTAGGCATTGTCGCGGTTTTTCCCATCTTTTCCGGTAGATTTTTCAGATTCCGGCTGCGGTTTTCGTCCTTTGTGGGTGCATAACATACTTCCATGAATTTCAGAAAAATCGCGTTGTTGGCCGGCCCTGCCTTGTTCTTATTGATGGTGTTGATTCCTGCTCCCCCGGGCATGTCCTGGGCTGCTCAACTGACCGCAGGAATTACGCTTTGGATTGCTGTTTGGTGGATCTCCGAACCGGTTGAAATGGCGGCCACGTCCTTATTGCCTCTGATTTTGCTCCCCCTCACAGGCGTGGCATCTCTGAAAGTAGTGGCTGCGGAATATGGCAACGAAATCATTTTCCTGTTCATGGCGGGCTTTTTCATGGGCAAAGCGGTGGAGCGCTGGCAACTACACCGGCGCATAGCCTTGCGAATGGTTTGGTGGATTGGCGCCGACCCATCCCGCACGGTGCTGGGCTTCATGGTGGCAACGGCCTTTATCTCTATGTGGATTTCCAATACGGCAACTGCAGTAATGATGACGCCGGTGGCTATTGCAGTGGCTGTTGGGCAGAATAAAAACGGACCGGTAGATGCTAATTTTGCCAAAGCCTTGTTGCTCGGGGTAGGGTATGCCTGCTCCATTGGCGGCCTGGCTACTGTAATTGGAACACCAACCAATGCTATCTTTCTTTCCTATGCTCAGCAAAAAATGGGCGAAACCGTTTCCTTCGGTAAATGGCTGATGTTCGGATTGCCTTTTACTGCGGCATTGCTGCTGATTTGCTGGCAATTGTTGATCAGGATGTTCCCTTTTGGACAACAGCCAGGTTCTGCGTTTCATTCCCGGGCTCAAATCAAGGAACAATTGCAGGCTATGGGAACTGTTTCTGTGCCTGAACGCAGGGTGATGTGGATTTTTGGAGCAGTAATTTTGGCCTGGGTAAGCGGGTCGCTGATTTGGTACAAGCCACTCAACCTTTGGATCCACACAGCACTGGCGGGTATGCCTGTGCCGGAAGTGTTAGATAAAGTGCCGGCCTATTGCTCTGATACAGTAGTGGCACTGATCGGCGCTCTTTTGTTTTTTACTATTCCTGCCGGCGATAAACAAAATGAAACAACCCTGCTGGATTGGCCAACTGCCGTAAAAATACCCTGGGCCATCTTGATATTGTTTGGTGGCGGACTGGCTTTGGCCAAAGGTTTCGATTTAAGCGGTCTGGCTGGCTGGTTCGGCGAAGTCTTGAAGGCCCTGGGGAATCTGCCTCATGCCCTGATCCTTCTGGTAGTGCTGGCAGTGGTGGTAATACTCAGTGAGGTGGCATCCAATATTGCCACAGCATCCATGATGATGCCTGTACTGGCTGCGCTGGCCGGAAGTTTAGGGGCACATCCTTTTGGCCTTTTAATGAGCGCTACCCTGGCAGCATCCTTCGGCTTTGGCCTGCCTATTGCCACTGCACCCAATAGTATTGTTTATGCTTCGGGACAAATGTCTACACGGGATATGGCGCGTGCCGGGTTTTTGTTGGACGCTCTTGCAATTTTGTTGCTTTTGGGATTTGTGTATGGATTGCTTCCGTTTGTTTGGGGAATCAGAGTATAATTCTGTCTCAAATTTTATTTGCAAATTTTTTGCTGGTTTTAATCTTGCTGCAACCTTGTTTAAGGCCTTAAACAGGTTCAACTTCTTTCAATTTTTTTTGAAATGTTTATCCTTGTCAAGAATTTGTAAAAATTGCATAATTTATTGATTTTCAAGTGTTTGACTCAATAGTGTGTTTCACAACACCAATTTTTTGAAAATTTTAACAGTTTTTGTCTAAGCCTGTATTGGAAATTGTTAAACATCTTAGTTACCTTTGAGGCATCTTAAAATCAACAGGAGATTGCCATGACAAGTATAGAATTCGATAGCAAGCTGAGCACTCTGACGAGCATGTTGCACTCCTTCGCCTATAACTTGACGAAGAACGTGGAGGATGCCAAGGACTTGTATCAGGAAACGACCTATCGCGCGTTGTACAACCGCGACAAATTTCAGCCCGACACTAATTTCAAGGCGTGGATGTTCACGATAATGAAGAACATCTTCATCAACAACTACCGGAAAAAAGTGAAGGCCAATACGGTGCTTGACAACACCGAAAATCAATTCTACCTCAATTCTTTCAGCCACTCAGCAGCCAATGCAGCCGAAGGAAACATCCTGCTCAAAGAATTGAATACGATGGTGGAAAAGTTGGACGACAGTATCCGCATTCCGTTCACCATGCACTTCGAAGGTTTTAAATACCAGGAAATTGCAGATGAACTGAACCTTCCGCTGGGCACTGTTAAAAGTCGAATCTTTTTCGCCCGTAAAGAGTTGAAAGACAGAATTATGTCCAATTACGGATTTAACCCCAACTAATTATCGCGTTAAGCGCTCAGATGACCAACGGAAGAGCCGCCACTAACCTGGCGGCTTTTTTTATGCCCTTGCATTAAGTAGCCACTACATTTCACGGGTAACATCCAAACCCTTTATCATTTGAAGATAGGATTTGGCAAAAAGGGTATGGGATGCAAAGTTTAACCCCTGAACATCCGGCTTGAGTTTTGGGTAATCAGAGCGGTATTGCTCTGCAAGGCGTTTGATTTCCCGCAAAATTTCGGCTTTGTTTAACCTTCCGGACTCATCTGTGAAAGGAATCTTGAAGCCAAGCTGCCGGAAAAAATCACTTTCCGTAATCTGGAAAAACAAATGCAGGAAAGCCCGGTCTGGCCTTGGCGGCGCCTGATGAAACAGGATGAAACCGGCAATGTATTGCGGTATGGCGGCGGCTAAAGCATCATGGCCCTGTTGCAATGGCCATTCCATATTGGCCAGTTCTCCATCAATAAAACTGGCTACTGTGCCATGCGGGACTGCCGGATTGGCGCCGAACGTACTCTGTGTACGGTACATTTCTGCAAAAAAAGCTTCCCTCGGCCTGTCGAGCAGCGTTTGAAACTCCCGGCGCATTTGCTGCAGCTTAACCTGAGGCGTAAGATTGTTCTTGGAAAAATATGCAGCGTAAACACGCTCCAGCAGATCCATCATAAATCCCTCAGGTTTAATCAGGTAATCAAGTTTAAACGCCAGCGCCAGGAACAAATAAGCATACGTTCCCGGGTAGGTATTTGGATCCGGCTTACCCTTGTCCATTTCAGCCATAACTGCCTGAATGGATTGAACGATGTAACGGTATTTTATCTCTTTTTCCTCTTCCGGAATTTCAGTCAGGTTGCGGCCATCTGCCGGACTCAATACCTGGGCAAATTCTCCCAGCAGCAGGTCATCCTGCTTATCCGCATGAATGGCCAGCTCCCGCAAAGCATGCAGTATTTTCAATGGGGAGCCGTCAGCGGTGCGTGTATCAAATACAATGCACAAATTATTCTCGTTATCCAGCGCGAAGCGACTGAATTTGAGGTTAAAGTTGGCTTCCATGAGCCTGCGCATGAAACCCACATTCAGATCGTTGGCCCTTGCTACCCGACTTTCTGCCTTAACCATGTCCTGGCCAGCCACCCCCGTGATACGCTGTGAGCCCTGAAACAGTTCAAAATGAATGACGCCATCTTTTTCCTCCCAGCGAATATTGGGTTGTTTGGCTTCTTCATCAACAAGATAATGCATGAATTCGCGGTACGCAATGAGCGCATCACCTTGTTCAAAGGCCTCCAAAGAGCGGTCAAATGCCTGTTGCTGCTCATCAGATTTGTAAGCATCCGAGAATCTGCCAAACGGAATATCAGGTTGATCTGGCTGGGCAGCGTGTCCAAAAAGTCGGGAAAGGAAGTTCATGTATAGCTAAGAAAGCAGGCAAATGTAGAAAGATTGCCGGTAACGCAAAGCTCCCGTTTGAACTGGCTATTTTTGCTGCCGCTATGGATGTTTTTCGAACTGCGATGCCACTCGTTCCTGCGCCGGTTTTGATGCGGCATGGTGAACCTGTTTTGCTCATGGGCTCCTGTTTTACAGAGCACATCGGGCACAAGTTGTCTGAACGCAAGTTTCATACCAGCCTTAATCCTTTCGGCATTGTTTACAATCCGATGTCGCTGGCAGATGGCTTGCGCAGATTACTCACCCGCGAAGATGCCTTTGACCTCTTTGAGCATCAGGGATTGTGGCATAGCTGGGATCATCACGGCAAGTTTTCCGGCCCCAACCACTCCGAAACCCTTGCACAGCTGTGCGGGCGCCTGCAAGAGGCGGCAACATTTTGTAGGCAAGCCAAATGGCTGCTGCTCACTTTTGGCACTGCCGAGGTATCGGTTTTGCGAGAATCCGGTAGGGTAGTGGCCAATAACCACAAAATGCCGGGCGCACTTTTTGACCAACGCAGGCTATCGGTAGCAGAGGTTGTGGATGCCTGGTTGCCTTTATTGCAACAATGTGTGGATAAACAGGTGGTCCTCACAGTGAGTCCTGTCCGGCATTTGCGTCAGGGCCTGGTGGAAAACCAGCGTAGTAAGGCGGTTTTGTTGCTGGCCTGCGAAGAACTTAGCCGGCAACTGGCCCATGTTCATTATTTTCCGTCGTATGAATTACTGATGGACGACTTGCGGGACTACCGGTTTTATGCGGCCGATATGGCGCATCCATCGCCGGTGGCTATTGATTACATCTGGAAGCACTTTTCCGACACTTATTTTGACGCAGCTACTCAGGATCGGAACGACCTGATTCAAAAAATCCGGGCAGCCATGGAGCACCGGCCATTTCATCCGGAATTGCCTCAGCACCAGGCCTTTTTACATGCCCAGCTGGATCGCATCCAATTGGTTCAGCAATCCTATCCGGATCTGGACTGGACCGAAGAAATCCAGTATTTCACTAAGGGATTACTTCCCTGATATGGAGTGCCATGCTTCACTGGCGATAAAACTCACCCATTAGGGCCAACTGTATTTTGTTGTTCTTTTTTTCGCCACCCCAAACCTGAAATTTCTGTGCCGCAGTTGGCTTGAACACCAGGGTTGTCCATCCGTCCTGATCTTTACGCTGTACGTCCAGGTCTTTTCCACTCATTTGTACGAATATATGAGTATTGGGCTGCTGAATTTTCAGTTTCAGGCGAATCTTTCCGCCAGGCGCCTGTTCCATCACAGCATCCTGAATGCCATGTTGTAAATCGCCGTTTGCATAGAAACTAAGTTTTTTGAAATCGGCCGCAGAAATGGGCTGATCAATCAGTTGCCACTTCGTTTCTTCCGGATAGTGTGTGAGCAAAAAGATACGCGGTTCAACAAAAAAGTGACCAGGCTGAAATTCCCGGATAAATTTTCCCTGATCATTCCGATAGCCAGCGCCCCAGGTGGCGTCCAGAAGCTCCCATTTGTCGCCCAGTTTAACGGCATTCCAGGCATGACTTTCCCAGTTCCCGTTAAAGGTTTTGGCATGCCCCTCAATAAATGCACAATCCAGGCCAACTGCCTGAGCCATTCTTTGGTACAACAGGGAATAATCCATGCATACTCCCCGGCCACTGCGAAAAACCTGCTTCACCCTGCGGTCACAATACTCTTGCCTGGTGCGTGCCTCTACCTCCGGAACTTTTTGATAATCAATAGATTGTGCTATCCAGGAATATATAGCCCTGGCTTTTTCACGGTCGGTTTTAAGGTCTTTACACAAATCCCTGGCCAGCGCTTCAGGAGTATCGTATTGCCTCCTGTTAAATTCCCGGCAAGCCGTATCCAACGCCTCATACTCCGGTTGAGCAAACCCCCAACCCAAACACATGGAAAAAAGAATTGTCAGAAAGTACTTCATATGAGATGGGTTATTTGTTTTCACTCACTCACTCACTCATTCACACACTCACTCATTCACACACTCACTCATTCACACACACACTCATTATCTTCACACCAATTTTCCCGCTCCGACGTTTATCGCATAACATTTCAGCTCATCCAACAATTTCCCATGCAACAATTGTATTCCCGCATGCACTTCCGTTTGTCTCTTTTGTTTCTGTTATCTCTTGTCACCAGCCTTTTACAGGCCCAAACGCAACAAAAATTTCCGGAAAATTCCACCGAGTTTGTAGATAAGCTGGGTGAGTTCATGACCCTCTCCAAACGCCCGGATATGGAAGAGTCTTTTGCTGTTTTCAGAAAAATGCACAAAGCCGGCGCTTTTCCTGAATGGGAAATGAAACGAATTATTTCCGTTGCAAATATGATGGGGAGTCAGAATCTTTCTTCTTTTCCCTATTTCAAAAACTATGTTAATGCCATCGTTGCTTCAAAAAACAGCGCCGACACCACACTTTTCCGTCGTTGGCACTCTTTTGTGGAAGAATCTTTTGCCGGTTTGGAAAAGGGGCGCGCCAAGCCTGCAGGCCTGCTTTTGGAATTTTCCGTAGATTTCATGACAGAAAGAGCATTGAAAACAGGAGAAGGTGGCTCCACCACCTGGAAAATTAAAGGTGGTAGCTTTGAGTTTTCCTACAGCGACCGTGAACCAAGCCTTATCTGCAAGGATATCACCCTGATTGGTACCCGCAAAACAGATTCGGTTACCATTGCCAAAACATCCGGTTATTACAAACCTTTTGAACAACTTTGGTTTGGCGATGGCGGTAAAGTCTCCTGGGCTGAGGCCGGTATGGACTCCAGTATTTATGCCCTGTTGACCAAATATAAAGTAGAGGTGCAAAAACCACTCTTTACCTGCGATACAGCGATACTTTACTACCCCTTGTACTTCAAAGACGGTATCAAGGGCAGCTTTGAAAACAACATTGTAGTACGCTCCAAAACCACTTCCGCCAAGCCGGATTCACTGCAAAACTTTCAGTTTCCGCGCTTCCAGTCGTTCGACAAAATTTTGAAAATCAATCGAATAGGTGACAATATCGAATACCTGGGCGGCTTCAGGCTTGCAGGTAACTCCCTCTACGGGTTTGGTACAGGTACGGAGCCTGCCCAAATGGTGGTGTACAACAAAAAACGCCAGAAGATATTCCACGGAAAAGCCGAACTGTTTGTAATTCGTCGTGGGGTAAGTGTGGTGGCTGAAAACGTAGACGCCAAACTGTTTATGGACAACGATTCGCTTTTCCACCCGGCAGCCGACTTCCGTATTGATATTCCAAAGCAGGTAATTACCCTGATGCGCGGTGAAAAGGGATCTTCCCGAAACCCGTTCTATTCTTCCTTTTACAACATGAACCTGAACACCGATAAAGTGAGCTGGCACCTGAATGCCGACTCCCTGGAAATTGGCGGACACACAGGTATCAAGGGTGTGGCTAAAAAGGTGGAGTTTGAAAGCAGTAACTACTACGATCCATCCGTATACCTCAAAATGCAGGGTTTGGCCAGCCACAATGCCGTAAGTACTCTGTACGCTCTTTGGCTCAAAACTGACCAGGACAAGGAAGACAATGGTCGTATTGTGAAAGACAATGAATTTGCCATGGAGATTAACCCCAAGTTCGACTACTCCAGCATTCAGAGCTTGCTGGCGCAAATGGTAGAAGAAGGGTTTATCAACTATTATTTCAGCCGGCACGAAATTGAATTGCGCGATAAATGTATCCACTATGCTCTGGCCAGCCAGGGCAAGAAGGACTTTGATGCCATCAACATCATTTCAGAAAGTACCACAGCCAACGCGCGTCTGGACTTGAAAACAAAGGAAACCTCCATTTTTGAGGTAAAGAAGCTGGAACTCAGCAAACGCCAGAAGGTGGCGCTCATACCAGACGAAAAGGAACTCACGCTGCTCAAAAACCGCGATATGCGTTTTGGTGGAAGGCTTTTTGCCGGCATGGCCCTTTTCCAGGGACGAAATATGAGTTTCCAATATGAAAAATTTGAAGTGGATTTCGACTCTGTTCAACACCTCGATTTCTACATACCTACCGGCGAATCCGATAAGAACAACCAGCCCATTGCCAACGCCATGAGCTCCAACATTGAGCACCTGAGCGGCGCCTTGCTGGTAGATGCCCCCAACAATAAATCTGGTAAGGAAGACCTCAATATTTTCCCTTCCCTGCAATCCAAAAAATTCTCCTTCGTATTTTACGATCAGCCTACCACCCAGCGTGGTGTGTACACCCGGGATTCTTTCTATTTTCGTTTGGATCCGTTCAGCTTCAATGGGCTGGACTCTTACACCAAAGAGCAGCTGAAATTCAATGGCATGCTGTTTCCGGCAACCATTTTCCCGCCCTTCAAGGAAACCATTATTGTGCGTGATGAAGATAAATCCTTCGGATTTGTACACAAAACGCCAGTGGCCGGTTATCCAACCTATACTAAAAAAGGCAATTTTGCCGGATCGCTCGATCTGAGCAACAAGGGCTTGCTGGGTCGTGGCAAACTGGAATACCTGACAGCCGATATCGAATCAGAGGACTTAATTTTCCGACCCAAACAGACTACGGGAACGGCTAAAAAATTCTTCATGGAGGAAGACCGGGCCAGTGCCGTAAAAGTTCCTCAGGCCAAGGGCGAAGAGGTGTCGGTGAACTGGTTGCCGTTTAAAGACTCCATGTACGTAACCAGTAAAGCCAAGGCGTTCGAGTTGTTTAAGGCCCCAGGCTATACCCACAAAGGCGTGTTGATCCTTACACCTTCCGGTTTGAAAGGCAATGGTGAGTTTGAATGGGCTGAGGGTAAACTTACTTCTAAAATCATTTCTTACGGACCGTTCCAGGCAAAAGTGGACACAGGCAACCTGGAAATTAAATCGCTCGACCAAAAAGGTATTGCCCTGGACTCCAGGAACGTAAACGGTGACCTTGATTTTGACAAACAAAAGGGGCAGTTCAAAGCAAACCTGCTTTCCGGTAATACCACTCTTCCGCTCGACAAATACCGGACTTCGATGAATGAATTTACCTGGAACATGAAAGCCAAAACCATTGAGTTTAAGGCAGATCCAAACCGGCCGGGTATATTTACCTCCATTGATCCGAAGCAGGACTCCCTGACATTCCAGGGTAAAACGGCCTTGTACGACATGAATACGGACCTCCTGCAGATAGGTGGTGTAAAACAGATCAAAGCTGCCGATGCATTCATCAATATTCCCGATACCAGTAATATTTACATCCAGCCGGGAGGTCAGATGCGCACCATCTATCAGGCGCAGATTGTAGCCGATACAGTGAGCCGTTACCACACCATCAATAAAGCCACAGTGGATATTGGAGGTAAACTGCTGTATAAAGCCACCGGATTTTATGAATACAACATTCCGGGCTACAATCAGGAGGTATTCTTCAACGATATCCAGGGTAAATATCAAACCATTAAAAACGGCGACCGCAGGGTGCAGACCTATGCAACGGCTGAAATTCCGGAGAAAGATAGTTTCCGGGTGGATGTAAAAACCTTGTTCAAAGGCGACATGGTGCTGAACTCCAGTACACAGAACATGACCTTTAAAGGGTATGCGCGTTTGGTGGCCGATAAACTTCCGGTAACCAACTGGTTCACCCTGCAAACAGAAATTGACCGAAAAGACCCGGTTATTCAGGTGAAACTGGCCAAAGATGCCGACGACAGCCCGATGGTAACCGGTTTTTATGTAAGCCGCGAAACCGGTGAGATGTACCCGCGAATCATGTTGCCAGCCCTTCAACGTGTTGACCGACCCATTATAGACTGCAAACACGTATTCAAGTACGAGCCTGCCAACGACCGTTTTATCTTCGGAGATTCGCTCAGGGTGATTGGCAAATCTGAGCGCGGCGCCAAACTGGTATACGATAACCGGGTAGGTACCGTGAATGCAGAGGGGCCGTTGAACATCTGTTCGGGGCTGGAACTGATGAGTGTCAAAGCGGCCGGCAGGCTTAAATCCGATTTCAATACCATTACAGACAGTACTTACTTTGATGTAACCGGCGAATTCATTTCTGCCATCGAACTCACTTTGCCGCCTAAACTGGTGGAGTTGATGATCAATGAGATCAAAGCTGCCACTTTCGACGCACAACCCTCTGTGTACAATACCAACATGGCCTTCTACCAACCTGCGCTGCGCGAATTTGTAAGCGACGATAAAGACTGGGAAGAGGTACTCTCCAACGCGCGTGGGAATGCCATCATGTTGCCCAAAAAGGACGATAAATTCGCCTTTGTATTTGGCCGCCAATCAGTACTTTGGAACAATGAATACTCCAGTTTCTTCACGCTGGAAGATCGTATTCCGGTGATCAGTATTGCCGGCCAGCCAATCAATAAATCGCTCAACGTTATGATCCAGTACAAAATGCCTAAAGACGGAGAAGATGGTATGAGCTTCTACATCAAGGCATCTGCTGAGCTGTGGTATTGTTTTGGATATCAGAGCGATGAAAAGGGCGCGTTGCTCAACGTTACATCCAGCAGCACCAAGTTCAACGACTTGCTTGCAAGCTTGAAAGCCAAAGATTTAATGATCAAAATGCCTAACGGCAAAACCCTTGAGATTGCCCTGGTAGACCCAAGTAGCGCCAACAACTTTGTCAATAAGGTGCGAAACGGTCGTATCAAAAATTAATAGGCAAGTCTGTAGGAGCACAAAGGCTGAGGTGCTGAAAGTGTAAGTGAACGTGAGCTATTCCGGTTTTCGGGGCAGCTCACGTTTCATTTAAGGATATGTTACTTAGGTTGGACCTCATCCAGGCTATTCGCCTATTGCCAAAAACAACTTGAGCCACCCCGCAGGATGGCTCAAGTTTGGTGATCCAAATCTTGTTGGGCATCAGATAACAACCAGTTTTTGTGTGATCTGGGCTCCGTTTTCCTGTGTTACGCTTATAATGTAAATGCCTTTGGCCAGGTCAGTTAGCGGCAACTGATACAACTTGCTTTCTGTGTGAATGGTGCTGATGCTACGTCCTTGTATGTCCAGGATTTGTATTTGTTGCATGGTCAGTCCTGATTCAATTTGGACCTGGAACTCAGCCGGATTAGGAAATATTTTTAAGAATGACTGCTCTTTAGGTTCCTCGGTTTTCACCATAGTACTAAAACGTAAATTATCCAGCAACACTACGTCATCTGTAGCCAGCGAAGCATCAACGAACGGGTATTTCCCTATTTCGGTGTAAAAACTCAGGGTAATCTCACCTTTGAAATTCGGCGGGAGCGTAACGGTTTTGCGTTCTACCGTTCCTTCAGGCTGGTCAAAAAAATGTTGCGCCCCATCTTCGTTTCCATCCCATTTAGCTTCTAACATGCTGCTGTACAAATAACTGGATGCCTGTGTTTCGTTGTTTTTGAACAGGGTAAGATCAAAGGATAATTCCGGATGCTCCACTTCCGAAAAGTCCACACAGGTTCTGATGAAACGGTTCATTCCATTCCCATATTTTTGATTGAACGTTTCGAGTGGATCAAGGCACCTGTCATATTGCGCCACATCTTCAATAATACCAGAGCTCCTTAAATGAAGGCTGTTCTGGTAAAATAATGTTCCAATAGCTGCGCCATTTCCATACATGAGTAAATGGTCGTCTATACCATTATTTTCTTCAAAAGTATTTAGATACTCCGCGTTAATCGGGGAATAGAACTTTTCCTGAATGTTCACAAAGCTGTTGTCTTCTGTGTAGGTGTCCTCCTCAAAAACCAGCAGGTAAGTGACAGGGAATTGGAAAACTGGGGTGGAAAAAGGAACAAAGAAGCGCCTGCCTGCCGGAAGGTCGTTTTGCATGGTGTAATCTTTGGTCCAAATGACGGCCTCCTGTGGATCCAAGATCTGAAACTGCAGTTGTGTTCCTTTCAAAATGGTCTGACAACCTTTGTTATACATGTGGAACGATCTTGTAATGGAGTCAGCAAAACAGACCAGATCGTCGTAGGTAACGGAAAGATACAAATCAACTCCCGGCTGATCAGGCACATAATACCCTAATATCATGCGATTGTTGTTGGGGTCGGCATCTGCAAACTCAAAGCGTATGTTCACAAAAGTGTAGCCTGGAGTAGCATTGGGTAATACATCATCAATGACTGCAACATAAGTCTCTCCGGGGCCAATAACAACACTCAAAGGGATAGTTGTAGTAGAGGAAAGAGCAGATGATTCAAATACAATTTTTGCTCCCATGCTGGGCAGATAGGCTTCGCCACTTCTGTTAACTATTGGGATTCTGACAGGGAAATAGCCGCCCGGTGTGCAAAAAATCTGAAGACTTTCGTCTCCTCCAATAATAGAAAGATCCAAGGCTCCCTGATTGGTTGCAGGTAAGCCCACTGCCTTCCAGGCTTCTCTAACATCCTGCACTTCCTCAGATCCTGCGCCGAAAAGCTCCTCAGCGGCAGCAAGAGAATATTGATAAAAGCTGTTATAGTCAGAGCTTTCGGTGAGGTAGGCCTGGTTGGTCAAAAAGACAATCTGCGCAGCCTTGTCAAATCCTACTCCTTCAACCTGATAAATCGTGCCTGCTTCGTTTATGCCGTCTTTGCCTTCAACCAATATGGTGAACCACAGGTTGCCAATAGCACTATTGATGTGCACATTATTATCCGGTTTCCAATAATCACCATTGTACAAAGCAGGCATGTCGAGACTGTTAGGGTCATCCATTTGCCGGAATGGTTTGGCGTCCGGATTAAGTATGAAGCTATGTCCAAGGGTCCAGTTGAGATCTGCAGGGGTGGTTTTATACTCCAGTATTTTCCCAAACATATCTGCCAGGCTTTCATTAATGGCCCCTGGTTCCCCGACATAAACCAGCTTAGAGGTGTGCTCAATCATTCCATGAGTGAATTCATGGCCTACCACTTCCAGGGTTGTTAAAGGTCCGTAATGGCAATTCCCATCGCCGTAATTGGTTGCTTCTCCATCCCAATAAGCGCCCACAGAGCCAAAGCTATTGGTATGTACCCTTGCCTTTAAGGCTTTTCCATGTCCATCCATCCCTTCCCAATTAAAGGTTTCCAGCATCATATCATAATACGTTTGGGTGCAATAATGAGCATCCAGCGCTACTTCATCCAAATCAGCATTAGCCAGATTCCAATACTTGCCTGAGTTAGAAAAAGAGTTGCCCGATTCATTGTAAATGAAAATTCCATCGCCTCTGGTTGGATCTTGTAAAATGTATTTCTGTGGCGCTATGGAATCAACCACGATTTTTTGTTCGCCATAATACCTCGTTTTGGCAGTTGCCGGCACGCCATGCTCCAAAATCAGGGGAAAGTCTTTGACAATCTCTCCATGATGTGCATCCACGAAATATCGGTGCTTTTCTACCGGCTCTGTAGCCACCAAATCCACCTGATAAGCCAGCACAACATTTTCAGAGACCTCAGGAAATGCCGGATCAATGAGTACCAGCCTAATGTTGGTGGCCTTGTCCGAATACTGCTCTGCACCCATGTCGTTCTTGGCAAAAAGCAGTGCTGCCGCTTCATCCAAATCAGGTGTAACAGATGTGTTGATTCGCGGGGCATATCTGCCAGTGCCATGTGTCACGCGTCCGTCTTTTTCATGCAATATGTATGTGCCGCCGAACACTGGCACCCCATCATGGAATTGCTGGTACTGGTAATGTAGGTATCCGTTATGCCCTTCTATTTCCTCTTCCAGCTTCATTTGGGAGTCCGACGTCAAATGCATTTGATCTGCCATCACCTGAAAATATCGCGAATGAGGTATTGAAAGGTTGGGGGGGAGAAAAAAATCGAACTTGTTAACCAAAAAAGCACTGGATAGTCCTTTTTGTTGTCCATGAAGCCCTGTAGACAGGGCGAGGAGCATGCTCCAAAGTAGTAGTTTGTGTTTGATGTTCATATTCGTAAGCAGTTTTTATGTTGGAACCATCTATCGACTTTAGGTTGCTTGATATATGAATAATATTAAAGATCGGATTTGCTTTCTTGCCTGGGCAAAAGACGAAGGGGTGGCTTGATCCAAGCCACCCCTTCTTTGAAAGAACCTTAGCGCTTTCGTATTCTTCCGACTTTTTTCCTTTACATTCTGACTAATTTTTGTGTAACCTGAGCCCCGTTTTCCATGCTAATGGTCACAAAGTAAATGCCTTTGGCAAGGTCATTCAGTTGGAGATCGTACTGGTTGTTTTGCACTGAAATGGTGCGTAGAGAGCGTCCTTGCATGTCCTGCAGTTGAATCTGACGCATGTTTAAATCCGTTTGTATCCGCACCTGATCCTGTGCAGGATTGGGGAATATCTGTATAACCTGACGCTCTTTTGGGTCGTTGGTGCTTACAACGGTGCTCAAACGGAAATTATCTAACAGCACCACATCGTCGTTGGCCAGTGAAGAGGGCTCCAAAATCCAATTGCCAATTTCAGTATAAAATTTCAGCGTGATGGAACCTTTGAAGTTGGCTGGTAGAGCAATGTTTTTGGATTCAACAAAGCCTTCCGGCTGGCCATAGAAAATTTCCTGGCCAGTTTGGTTGCCTTCCCATTTTGCCTGTAACATGCTGCTGTACTCGAAGCCCTCAGCTGCCGCAACATTATTCCTGAACATAGCCAGATCAAAACTCAATCCAGGATTGGGCGATCCAGACATGTCTACACAAGCTTTGATTCCAGCATTTATACTTGTGCTATAATTCTGATTAAAAGCAAGCAGTGGATCCGGACAACGTTCTATCAGACTTTCATCTGACTCTGACCCTGTGCTTCCAAAAAACTGACTGTTTTGAAACGGGAGTATCGTTCCAGCCACGCCCACAAACGCCAGATCTAGGTAGTTGTCCTGGCCATTGTTCAACTCAAAATCATTGATGTAGTTGCCAACTATGGGCAAATAAAAAGAGCTGGTTTGATCAGTGTATTCATTATTTAGCAAATTCGGATCGTTGGCGTGTGTCAGGGTAAAGGTTAGCAGACCTGTAAAAATTGGAATGGTGTAAGTCGTGTAAGTGGTAGATCCGGCTGCTATATCAGTTGGGTTGACGTAAGATTCCGACCAGATTTGTGCCCCCTGGTCATTTTTTATGCTCAGGGTCATTTCCGTGCCGGCAGGTAGCGGGTTACAGCTGTTATTGTTGATAAAAAAGGCCATTTCAATAGATTCTGCAAAACAATCAGGATCTAAAGGGAAGGTAAACAACGACAAATCATCAAACTCATACTCCAGAACATTGTAATAACCGCTGGAAAAATTATTGAGAAAATTATTGTCCGTAACGTCCAGTGTAATATCAACGAACATGATTCCGGCGCTGTTGCTTTGAAGCCAGTTCTGTACTTCAATGGTATAGGTCTCACCAGGGCCGATAGGTTCGGTGAGCTGGACAGTGAAATTTTGGTTAGCACTAAAGCTGGACAATGTTACACTGGCGCCCTGTGAAGGATCATACGGGGTGGTACTTTTGTTAATAACCTTGACTTTAACGGGTACGAACCCTCCAATACCGCACACATTATTATCCCAACCATCCTCACCTTGTACCGCCAAATCGAATTCACTTAATGGAGCTGAAGGTAGACCTACGGCTTTCCATGCCTCAATTACAGCATTGACTTCCACTGAACCTGTTCCAAAAAGTTCTTCAGCTGCAGCTACAGAATACTGGTAAAACTGGTTGTAATCTGAGCTTTCCGTGAAATAAGCGCGATTGGTTAGAAAAGCAATTTGCGCTGCTTTATCAAAGCCCAGGCTGGCTACCTGATAGGCTACTCCGGATTCGTTTACCCCCTGCCTGCCATCAATAATCATAGTGTACCAAAGATTACCAATAGCGGAGTTGGTATGCACGCCATTCGAACCATCCCAATAGAGTCCATTGTACATGGCTGGCATGCCCAAACTGTTGGGGTTGTCCATTTGCCTGAATGGCTTGGAATCAGGATTGAGGATAAAGCTGTGCCCTAAAGCCCAGTTATGATGCGCCGGATCTGTTTTGTATTCCAGGTATTTGCCAAAAATATCTGCCATACACTCGTTAATTGCGCCTGATTCGCCCGAATACACCAGTTGAGAAGTGTAATCTATCATGCCATGCGTAAACTCATGCCCAACTACTTCCAGGGTGGTGAGTGGACCATAATTGCAGTCGCCGTCGCCATAGTTGGAGTATTCACCATCCCAATAGGCGTTAACGAACCCGGCGCCACCGCTATGTACCCGCACTTTCAGGGCTTTGCCCTGGCCGTCCTGGCCCTCCCAGTCAAAGGCATCCAGCATCAAATCGTAGTATTCCTGTGTACAAAAATGTGCATCCAGAGCCACTTCATCCATGGCAACATTGGTCAGGTTCCAATTCGAGCTGTTGCTCTTGAACTCATCGCCATTTTCATGGTAAATAAAAATACCGCCGCCGCGTGTTGGGTCTCTAAGGATGAACTCCTGAGGCGCAATAGAATCCGAAATAATGTTCTGAAGGCCGTAATACCTGGTTTGCGCTGTGCTGGGTACCCCATGTTGCAGAATGAGCGGGAAATCACACAAAATTTTACCGCGTTGAGCATCTACAAAATAGCGGTGTTTGTTGGCAGGGTCTGTTGAAACCAAATCTACCTGATATGCCAGTCTGGTGGTTTCAGAAATTTTAGGGAAGGCCGGATCCACCAGCATCAGCGTGGTGCTGGTGAGCTTGTCGTTGTACCGTTGGGCTTTCATGGCATTTTTCGCCAGGGCAATTGCCGTAACCTCATCTATGTCAGGTTTAACCGACACTGTAATCTGAGGAGTATACCGACCGGTTGCGTGGGTCACTTTTCCGTCCTTTTCGTGCAGGATATAAGTGCTGCCAAATACCGGAACTCCCTGATGTTCCTGGCGATAGCGGTGGTGTTTCACACCATTCTGACCATCAATGCTTTCTTCCAAAACCATTTTGGAATCAGGGGCCAGATGCATTTGATCAGACATCATCCCAAAATACCTGTCGTGCGATAATTCCGTAGAAGTATTCCGGTAATACTGATACTTTTTGATTAAAAACTGATTGGATATACCCTTTTGTTGGGCTGAAAGTGCTGGAAACAGCCCGAAAACAAAGCTCAGGCATAGTAGTAAGTGTTTATGGTTCATATGATAAAAAAGGTTGTTTTGTGGGAACGAAAATAGGCTAATCCAATGCACTCGCTGAAAATTCTTTTAAAAGTGGCAGTTTTAAGCAAAAAAAAAGCGCGGCACAGGAGGATCCCCGTGCCGCGCTGAAAAATCAATCAGTACTGTTTATTGTTTGGCAAACTTGCCTTCCAGGCGACCGGTATCCGACTTCAGTACCAGACGGTACATGCCTGCCGGAAGGTTGGTTACATCAAGTTGGAAATTTGCGCCATTGCTCACAGTGTTCGACATAGCCAAACGTCCGTCTGCCGCATACACTTCCACAGTAGCCTGCCCGATGCCTGCTCCATTTTCCAGCAGCGCAGTTACATTGAGCCAGTTGCTGGTTGGATTTGGCGACAAAGTCAGCATGGCATTTCCTGCACCTGGATCTACTACCGGAGTCTGACATTCTACCTTGCCCAGGTTGAAATCATCACCGCAAAGATCCGGATGGTTATGATCTACCACAGCAAATTCATACATGGTAGTGCCGTCGCCGGGGAATGGGCCAAGAATGATTGGCTGAAGCGTATCGTACGGGAAGTTGCCGTAGTTGTTGCCGTTGCCTACAATATCAAAGCCGCCTGCACCACCATTTTCATGCTGGAAGGTCAGCGCCACAAAGAATTGTCCGCAAAGACAAGGCGTGCGCACCACCACCAGATCGTAAATATGGCAATCATCATTGCCCAAACAATCCGGTACCTGGAAGGTGCGGTCAATACAACATAGTGGCAAACCAGGTACATTAGCCACCATACAGATCTTGATGTTATCTGTATTGCCGCCGTCCCATGGGAAGTCCTGAATCAATAACGGCAACTGGTTCAGGTTGAACTGGCCAATGAGCTGACCATTTGCCCAAACCTGGAACAGGTCGCTGAGCTGGTTGGATACCTCAAAGTCAATTTTCACCTGATAGGTGCTGTCTGAAGTGCAATCATCCGTCAGTACCACCAGATCGAAGATGTCACAAGGCAAGCCACCACCGCAATCCGTACCAATGAAATCAATGGTTTTACAGCAGTTTGGATCATTTTGGATGCAAATCTTGATGATATCTACTGCCGGGCCATTGCTTGGGAAGTTAGGAATTACCAGCGGCAGGTTGGCCAGAGGGAAGGTTCCGATGAAAATATTGTTGCCCCACACATCGAAGAATTGGCTGCCCGGGTTTACCACATCAAAATCCAGGTGAAGCTCATAACCAGTAGCAGCTGGGTTACAGTTGCCCGGATCAACTACTACATTGAAAATTTCACAGTTGCCGGCTACGTTACAGTTCGGACCCTGATAAACCAGTGTTTTGCAGCAATCAGGGTGATCATTGATGCACACTTTGATTTCATCTGCCAGGTTACCGTTTGAAGCCACATTTGGAATGGTAAACGGCAATGCGCTGAGCAAATGCGTACCGTAGAACACACCATTTACCCATACCTCAAAGAAGTCGTTTCCTGGGTTATTTACCTCAAAATCAAGGGTCAATGGGTAGGTTCCGGTGTTCGGATTGCACTGTCCGGGAGTTACCGTCAGGTCAAAGATGTCGCAAGGTGTGTTAAACAGGCAGTTTGGCACCTGCCAGTCAACCTCGGCGCAGCAGGATCCTTGTCCACCGGGAGCATTGGTAAAGCAAACTTTGAGGAAATCGCCTTGTCCGCCATCCCATGGGAAGAACTGAATTGGGAGCGGCAGCGCGTTGATATTGAATATGCCAAAGAATTGTCCGTTGGCCCACAAACCAAAGGTGTTGGCCGGAGGATTCACCACATTGAAATCTACCCAAACCTGATACGTGCTGTCGCTGGTGCAATCACCAATTTCCACATGTAGGTCGTTGATGTCGCAGTTGCCCTGGAAGCAGTTTGGCGTTGGGAATTCGATGGTTTTACAGCAGCCCAGAGAGCCATTGTTGCTTACCATACACACCTTAATTACATCGTTCGGACCCGCGCCATCCCATTGGAAATCAGGGATGTAAAGCGGCAGCTGGTTCAGGTTGAAGTTGCCCAGGAACTGGCCGTTGGTCCACAAGCTGAAGACCTGACTTGGTGGATTTTGCACCTGGAAATTTACCCAAACCTCGTAGGTGCTGTCGGCCGGATTGCAGTCGCCTGTATCAACGCCCAGGTTGAAAATTTCACAAGGCAAATCACAGTTTGGACCCTGGAATTCAATGGTTTTGCAACAATCAGGGTGATCATTAATGCAAATTTTGATCACGTCAATAGCGTTGCCGTTGTTAGGGAAATTCTGGATCACCAAAGGCAGACCAGCCAATGGGAACAGGCCCAGATATTGGCCATTGCCCCAAACTTCAAACAGCGCATTGCCCGGGTTAACCACGTTGAAATCAACCGTGAGCGAGTAGCTGTCGTCGTTTGGATTGCAGGCGCCAGGTGTTACTACCAAATCAAAAATAGCACATGGTGCGCCGCAGTTGGGGCCCTGGAATTCAATGGCGCGGCAGCAGTCTGGCTGCCCCTGGATGCATACTTTGATTACATCAATGGCATTGCCATTTGAAGGCATATTGAGGCTCAATGGCAGACTATTGAGGGCAAATACACCCAAATATTGTCCGTTACCCCAAACCTCAAAGGAGTCGCTTCCCGGATTTTGCACCTGGAAGTTGAGTTTCAATGCGTATGCGTTGCCACTGGAATCGCAGGCACCCGGATCAACCACCAGATCAAAGATTTCGCAAGGTGTATCGCAGTTTGGTCCCTGGAACTCGATGGTGCGGCAGCAGTCAGGATTACCCTGAATGCAAATCTTGATTACATCAATGGCATTGCCATTGGAAGGCATGTTGAACAGGTTCAGCGGCAGATCACTCAACGCAAACAAACCCAAATATTGTCCATTACCCCAAACTTCGAAGGAGTCGCTTCCCGGGTTTTGTACCTGGAAATTGATGTGAAGCTGGTACACATTATCTGCCGGATTGCAATCGCCCGGATCAACTGCCAAATCAAAAATTTCGCAGTTCGGGTTGCAGTTTGGTCCCTGGAACTCAAAGGTTTTACAACAATCGTCGTTGCCCGTCAGGCAAATCTTGATCACATCAACCGCATTGCCGTTGTCCGGAACATTCGTCAGGTTCAGCGGCAAACCACTCAGCGGGAACTGGCCAAGGTACTCACCGTTGGCCCACAGGTCAAAGGAGTCGCTGGTAGCATTCAGGGTTTCGAAATCCAGGAACAAGTTGTATGTTCCGTTCGAATTGCAATCGCCAGTATCAAAACTTACGTCCACAATTTTGCAGGGGAACAGGCAGTTTGGCACCGTAAACTGTTTAATACGGCAGCAGCCCGGTGTGCCAGGTACGGCATTGGAATCGAGTACACATATCTGAATAAAATCACTGGTTTGGCCATTCCAGGGCACTTCCAGGGACAAAGGCAGAGCTGTCAATGGGAACGTGTCGATCAGGTTACCGCCCAGTGCCAGGGTGAATAACCCATCGCCCGGGTTAGTGCCATTGAAGTTAACTACTATTTTGTATGTACTGTCAGAAGTACAAGCGCCGGTTTGAAGGAAGATATCCGTAATGTCACATGGGCCATATGGCAAGCAAGCCGGATTCAGGAATTGCAATTCCTTGCAGCATCCAGGATCATTTCCTGTGCAAACCTTTATATGGCTGAAAATCAGGTTATTCCAGGGGAAACTGTCAATAGCCAATGGCAATTGGTTCATGCCAAATTGACCCCAATAAGTGCCGTTCAACCACAGGTCAAAGGAATCCACCGCTGTGGGGTCGTTCACGCCAAAATTCAGGATTGCTCTAAACGTACTGTCTGTAGGACATCCATCCGTTTTAACCACCAGATCATTGATGCCGCAAGGTGGTCCGAACAAACAGGAAGGCACCTGATACTCAATGGTTTTACAACAAACAACATTGATATTGGATACACAAATCTTGATCTCATCCTGATTGCCTCCGTTCCAATGTACCTCCTGGGTTAGCGGCAACTGATTCAGGCCAAACATGCCGGCAAACTGACCATTATTCCATACTACAAAGGAATCTGCGCCCACGCCACCCAAAATCTCAAAATCGAAGGTTAGTTTGTAAGTACTATCGGAAGTACAAGCGCCCGGATGAACATTCAAGTCAACAATATTACAACCACCATTGGCACAGGGAGGAGCGTCAAATACGAGTTCTTCACAGCAATTCGGTTGGTTGCTGATGCATACTTTAATTACATCTGTCAGGTTACCGCTGGCCGGGAATGCCGGAATCTGGAGTGGCAAAGCCGCTAGCGGAAAAACACCAAGAGAAACCCCATTGGCAGCAAAAACTTCAAATGAATTACCAATACCTACTCCGGAAACCTGGAAGTTGACCAATAGTGAGTAAGTTAAACCCAGTGGATCGCAAACGCCAGGTGCTACAATCAGATTTTCAATGTTGCAAATGCCCTGGTTATTGCAGGGAGGAACATTGATTACCACTTCATCGCCACAATCCGGGAAAACAGCGTCCCTGACCACAAATTCGAGTTGGGTAGGGGTGTTTGGATTGCCATTGAAGGGCCCAAGTACCAAAGGCACCTGGTTGTAGGTGAAAAGTCCGTAGTTCGTTCCGTTTCCGTTGACCGTGAATTGGTTGCTGGTAGCATTGAATTCGAAATCGAGAGAAATGAAAAACTGACAGTTAATCGGGTTGACCTGGACCACTGTGGCCGTCAGATCAAAGATTTGACAGTTCTGCGCCGCGACGGGAATGCTAAACGCGAGCAGAAGCATCGGCAAAAAGGATGCTAAACGCATGGAGTAAATGAGTTTGGTGAATAAAAAAACATGTAAATCGGTCGTCGCCATCCAAGATTAATGGGGGACGCTGCAAGGATTAAAGAGAAAATCTGTAGTGACCAGGCGCCGTGGGATGAAACATAGGGTGTTTGCGGCTTTGGCAGCAACCTACAGACTCGGCTAAATGGTTACGGTGAGTAGCTTTTGTGACAGAAAGATACAGCACACCGCGCATTCGCTTCCTGAACACTGCAAAAATCGCGCACAAAAAGTGTCGGATTTTTGTCATTTGGGCAAATTAACCGGTGCAGAGCTTTCAAATGGTAAATTTTTTGAAGCTGTTATCCTTCGCTGGTAAACGAAAATTTGATTTTTGGGAAGTTCTCCTGAGCTGTTTGGAGTATCCAGGCGGTTTCGGCCAGAAATACGGTTTCTCCATCACTATCTATAGCAATGTCACGTTTTCGGCGATCCAGGAAATCAGCCATGTCTTTAGGATCTTCAGCGCTTACCCAGCAGGCTTTGTACAGATTTACCGGCTCATAACGGCATTTGGCGTTATATTCACTCTCCAATCGGTGCTGAATTACCTCAAATTGCAATTGCCCAACTGTACCGATAATCCGTCGTCCATCACTTTTACGGGTAAACATCTGCGCTACGCCTTCATCCATCAACTGATCAAGTCCCTTGGCAAATTGTTTGGCTTTAAGCGGATCAGCATTCTCCACATACCGGAATTGTTCCGGAGAAAAGGCAGGGATGCCTTTGAAATGAAGAAGTTCGCCTTCTGTTAACGTATCCCCAATTTTAAAATTGCCCGAATCATATAAACCTACCACATCGCCCGGATATGCCTCTTCAAGCAAGGTTTTTTTGGACGCCATAAACATGGTTGGATTCGGAAATTTCAATTCCCGCTCCAAACGGATGTGCCGGTAGTTTTTGTTGCGCTCAAATTTGCCGGAACAAATCCGCAAAAACGCAATCCTGTCGCGATGCTTGGGATCCATATTGGCAAAAATCTTGAACACAAACCCTGTCATTTTCTCTTCCTCCGGCTTCACCAATCGTTCTTCCGTATATCGTGGCAATGGCGTAGGAGCAATTTCCACAAAACAATCCAGCAACTCCTTTACCCCAAAATTATTTACTGCCGAACCAAAAAAGATTGGGCAAACTTTCCCCTCCAGATAATCCTGCTTGTTGAATACCGGATAAACGGTTTCCAGAACCTCTACCTCTCCACGCAACTCACGGGCCGCACTCTCGCCAATGTGCTTTTCCAGGTCCGGGTGACTCAAATCCTCGAAAACAATGATATCCTCGTCTTCCTGTTTGCCGTGGGGGTTGAATAATACCAGTTTTTTTTCGTATAAATTGTACACACCCTTGAAACGCTGCCCCATCCCGATTGGCCAGGAAAGCGGACAAAGTTTCACATCCAGTTTCTGCTCAATCTCATCCAGCAAATCAAAGCCATCTTTGCCCTCACGGTCCAGCTTGTTAACAAAAAAGATCATAGGCGTATCCCGCATACGGCATACCTTGGTGAGCTTTTCTGTTTGTTTCTCCACACCATTAGCCACATCCACTACCACAATAGCAGAGTCTACTGCCGTAAGGGTGCGGTAAGTATCTTCTGCAAAGTCTTCGTGACCAGGGGTGTCCAGAATATTAATCTGCAAATCCCGATACTCAAAGCCCATCACCGAAGTGCTCACCGAGATGCCACGCTGACGTTCAATTTCCATGAAGTCGGAAACCGTGCTTTTTTTTATTTTGTTGCTTTTTACAGCTCCCGCCGTCTGAATAGCGCCACCAAAAAGCAGCAGTTTTTCAGTTAGAGTGGTTTTACCCGCATCCGGGTGGGCAACGATGGCAAATGTGCGCCGGCGACTCAGTTCGGAAAGAAAATTGGACATAACAGCGTTTATCAATCCAGATAAATTCCGGATTTCGGGCCGCAAAAGTAGCAACAATGGCTGGATTTTACCGGAATGGATCTGGCGTTCACCGCTGTTTTTTCAGAACTTTGTGCCTCACTCCATTTTTTTGACTGTTTGGCAGAAAATTGGTGTTTTTATCCCATATCCAGAAACTGATTTACATGAGGAATATTCACCTCTTTTGCTGTGCTATGCTTGTTCTCGGCCAACTTTCGGCCCAGCAGGATCCAACCCTGACCAGCTATCACTTTAATGCACTGCTGTTCAATCCGGCATATGCCGGAAGTCATGAACACCTCACCGTCAACCTCACACACCGGCAACAATGGCTAGGACTGGAAGGTGCGCCGGTAACGCAGGTACTCAGCGGACACATGCCTTTGCAGAACGACCGTGTAGGACTGGGCTTAACCCTTATGAATGATCAGGTTGGCCCGGGAGGAGCCACCGAACTTTCAGGCGCATACGCGTACCGTATACAGGTAGGCGCGCAAAAGCAGTTTAAACTGTCTGTTGGACTCCAGGCCGGATTGGCCAACTGGAGAAGCCGCCTCAGCACCGTAAAGGTGGCAGATACAGACGATGCTTCCTTCAACCAGAATCTCTCCAGGTGGTTGCCAAATTTTGGCGCAGGCGCCTATTTGTACAATAAACAATTTTACGCCGGGGTTGCAGTGCCCCGCCTGCTGGAATACGACCTCAGTCAGGATAATCAGCAAGCCGCCCAAATCAATGCCCGAAATGTGCGGCACTGGTACCTCACCCTCGGTGGCGCCATTCCTCTGAACGGCGAAGAGCTGGTTTTTCGGCCCAACCTTTTACTCCAACATGCTGGCTTCTTCAGCAAAACCGGAAATAATCAAATTGGCTCACCCACCTCGCTCAACCTGGGCGCATCCTTCCTTTTCCGACAATTGTTCTGGGCTGGCTTGACCTACAGAACTGCTTTGGCCAAAAATTCTTCCACTGATTCTGCCAATCTCTGGTTATCCTGGTCGCTGCGCAACGGTATGCGTTTTGGCGCTGCCTACGATATCACCCTGAGCAAATTGCGAACGGCCAGCAGCAATTCTTTTGAAATCATGCTTGGGTATGAATTTGATGTGAAAGTTAAACAGGTGGTTTCACCGCGCTATTTCTAACCTCAAACCAATGAAAAATACGCTTCTGCTAGTGCTATGGCTGCTTCCACTCGTACTTGGGGCTCAATCCGCCCTGATGCGCCGTGCCACACAGGCTATGGAAGAACTGGATTACCAAACTGCCATTCAACAGTTTTTGCTGGTATTGGAAAAAGATGATAACGAGCAGGCTAAAGCAAGCCTGGCGGAATGTTACCGGAAAATCAACGATACGGAAAACGCTGAACATTGGTACGGCCAGCTGGTACGAATTCCTTATCCTAAACCTGTATACAAATTATATTACGGTATGATGCTCCAGGCCAATGGCAAATGCAATCTCGCCATCAACTGGTTCAAACAATACGAAAAAGAAGCGCCAGACGACGCCAGAGGCAAAAACCTGGCTGCCGCCTGCGATCGTGAGCAGGAACTCCGCAATAAAAACCAGGATGTGTATCAGGTTTACCCGCTGCCCATCAATTCCGCATACGATGATTTTGGACCCAGCATCCTGGGCAATCAGTTGGTTTTTGCCAGTGATCGCGATCTGGGCAAACCGGTTAAACGAACCTCCATGTGGACCGGAAATCCTTTTTCAGACCTGTATAGCACACTCCTCAAGTCAGATCAGCCCGGAGCCCTGGAAGCGGCAGTTGTGGAAGGGTTTTCGCCAGATATCAATACAGCGTTTAATGAGGCAGCCGCCTGTGTTTCACCGGATGGACAACAATTGTTTTTTACCAGAAACAACTATCTGGAAGGTAACACCAGTCGCAGTGATGAAGGATTGGTCAAACTCAACCTGTTCACAGCCAGGCGCAATGAACATGGAGGATGGTCTGATATTTCCCGGTTGCCATTCAACACTCCGGATTTTAATACAGCCCACCCTTGCCTGAGCCCGGATGGTAAACGCCTGTATTTCAGCAGTAATCGCCCCGGCGGATTTGGTGGCATGGATTTGTACTATTGCGATTGGCAAAGCGGAGGCTGGGGTGCCGCCCTCAACCTCGGCCCCACCATAAATACAGAAGGAAATGAGATTTTCCCTTTCGTAGACGGCAATGGAAGATTCTATTTTGCCAGCAATGGTCATTTGGGATTGGGTGGACTGGATGTGTTCTACAGTACCCCTAAAGGCGATAAAGACTGGAATGTGCCTGTAAATCTCGGAGCGCCCGTCAATTCTAATCAAGATGACTTTGGAATTTGGTTTGGCGGCGATCTTACCTGGGGCTTTTTTACCTCCAACCGGGAGGGTGGGGCAGGCCGCGACGATATCTACGCTTTCTCCAGAAATGCTTCCACTCTGGAAATTTATGTGTTTGATACACACACCAATAAGCCAGTTAGTGGCGCTACAGTGCTCAATTCGCTCACTGGTTTCAGTATCACAACCAGCTCAGACGGTATCGCGGCTTTTGACATGCGGCAGGAGGAATGTGCAGATTTTTCCACAGCAAAAAAAGGATATGAAATGTCGCTGGCCAATGGTTGCGCCGGCCGTGAGAATGGACAAACCACACGGGTGGAAATTGGGCTCACCAAGGTGAGCAACTACAGCGTTCAAGGGATTGTATTTGATATGCGCGATGGTTTTCCGGCCTTGGGTGCTAGGGTCATTCTGAGTAACGATTGTGGCAAAACGGCTCCACAACCCATCATCACCGGCCCTGACGGACGATTCAGGTTTAAGTTGGATAAAAACTGTTGCTACACCCTTAGAACAGAATCTGAAGGGTTTATTGCAGGAGTTGCAGAGGGCATTTGCACCAAAAACAATACCGCTAATACCCTCAACAGGGTAAACCTGAATCTGGAACCATACCGTGATCGGGAGGGGTTTATTGTAGATATTCCGGAACGTTCTGCACAGGCAGCAGGGCCTCGATATAACCTCCAATCCGGCTTGTATGAAAATGCCGATGGCAGTTTGGCTACTTTTGAATTAGGCGATGGACTTTCGGTCCGGGAGGGTGTTCTGTACGATAACGGTGCTCCCAGCAAGCCGGAAGAAAGTGCCTGGGAACGCAGTCAGGACGGGTATTTGGTGAAACTGTACTACGACCTGAATGGTATAGAACCCAACGATGCCTCTATGCCTGAATTGTGGAAATTACTCAAGACTCTGCAACAAAACCCGGAAATGCAGGTGGAAATAGGCTCGCATACAGACGCGCGCGGATCAGATGATTACAACTTGGAACTTTCTCAGCAAAGGGCTGAAGCTGTGGTAAACTGGCTAGTTGATCAGGGCATTGCTCTTAACCGCCTCCTGCCAAAAGGATATGGCGAAACACGATTGGTCAACCGCTGCGGCAACGGAGTAGACTGCGATGAAAACCTGCACCAGCTCAACCGCAGAACGGAGTTCAGAGTTATCAGAAAAAAAACAGGTAATTAGGCATTAAAGTGGCCAGTAACCTGGCAGTCCGAGTTCTTTGGCCAGCTGAGCAGTGGGTTTAAACGACCATATAAACCGCATAATGGTTTGGGCATCTTCCCGGAAATCCATGTGGTAGTCCTCGTGAAGTTTTTCGGCTTTTTTCTGAATAGACTGCATCCGCTTTACCAGGTATGGCGCCAGAGTATCGCTTCTGCGGTCTGGAAATTTGCGGAGCATCTCTTCATGCAGGCGGATTGTTTCTGCCAGCATAAAGAGCACCAAAATAACATCCCCGGCCTTGTCTTTGGTTGCTTGTACGTGTTCGGTAATCCGTGCATTCCAATGCCGCAGGTACATCAACAGGTAGCCCGGCGTCAGGTAATCCTTGCCGGCTTTTACCAGATCAGCTGCAATTTCTTCCCGAAGCGCATTGGCGCGTTCATCACGGGTTTCGCCGCCTTCCATTAACTCAAAGATGAGTCGGCGCACCAGTTTTTCGTCTTTAGCCACCAATCGCAGCAAAAGTTTGTCCTTTTCCGCTACTGGCATACGGGTGATAGCCGCTTTCAGTTGTTCTTCCAATTTTGCCATAAGGCAAAAATAATGAGAATGTCCAATTCCCAATGTCCAAGTGGTGCGCCTGCCTGGCATCAGTACCTTTGCCTGGCTTTACTCGCCTGAATAGCGAGTGCAAAGCACCTGACTTTGCCATTCAGGCGAGGATAAGTAAGCAAGTGTGCTGATGCCAAACAGGCGCACCACTTGGACATTGGACATTGGATATTGGATATTTTTCTTACTTTTGCGCACTTTCCCTAACCACAAGCCTGCAACACCAATTTAACCACGGGAGCCTTACATGGCCTCCGCTAAACCTTTTTGTGCTTTTGATGGTTTTTTATGTTTGACCTTTTAGAGGTCAGGGATTTCATTTGGGTGAGTGGTTTTTCAAACCTATCAAACTCCTCAAACTCCTCAAACCCATCAAACCCATCAAACCCATCAAACCTAATTCCGGCGGCTAAACCCGCCGCTACATCAAACCCATTCCCCCCTCCATCCTTATGGCATTCGGAATAGATGATATGGCGTTTTATGCGCCTAAATTGTACCTTGATATTCAAACTCTTGCTGAAAAACGCGCTATCCCCTATGAGAAACTATCTCAGGGATTGGGTCTGCACAAAATGGCGGTCTGCGATGCACATGAAGATGCTGCTACCATGGCAGCTGAAGCTATCGCAGAACTCATAGACCGGAATAAACTTGACCCTCGCAAAATTGGCCGGATTTATCTGGGCACAGAAAGCGCCCTGGATATGGCCAAACCCACCGGTACCTATGCGGTAGAAATGCTGACACAGCGCTACACAGCGCAATATGGTAAAGATTGTTTCCGCCATTGTGATGTGCTGGATATGACCTTTGCCTGCATTGGAGCAACAGACGCCCTGCACAATACGCTTGACTGGGTGGCTGCTGATAAGCACCGGATCGGGATTGTGGTTGCCAGCGATATTGCCAAATATGAATTGCAAAGCACCGGCGAGTATACCCAGGGCGCTGGCGCAGTAGCCATGCTGGTTACCCATAACCCGCGTTTACTGGCTATCCGACCGGTATTCGGTATTGCTATGGAAAGTGTGCATGATTTCTACAAACCACGCCGCGAACGATTTTCTGAAACGCCGGTATTCGATGGACAATACTCCAACCAGTGTTACCAAAACCGCATGACAGAGGCCCTGGCCGATTTTAGAAAGAAGGCCATTTCCGCCAAACTGTTTAAAGAGCATCAGTACATTGCCTTATCTGATCGTTGGGCGCGTATGATTTTTCACCTGCCTTATGCTTTCCACGCCAAACGTATGTTCGTGGAAGAGTTTGTAGCTGAGCGCAAACGAAAAGGCGCATGGGAGAATGATGCTGCCAGGTTTCAATTGCAGGAACCTGATCAATCAGCCGTTTCTGATGCCAAAGTATTTGCGAAGGCCCAGGCTGCATTTCTGAAATCTGTTTCAGAATCGGCTCTTTACCGGCGATTTGTAAAAGAAAAGCTGGAAAAAGCCCAACGTGCCAGTCAGGAAACAGGTAATTTGTACACCGCTTCCATTTTCCTTGCGCTCATGAGCTCCCTGGAATGCGATGCGCAGGAACAAAGCAAACTCGCAGGTAAACGTCTTGGTTTTGTAGCCTATGGCAGCGGTTCCAAATCAAAAGTATTCGAAGCTGTGGTGCAAAAAGACTGGGCACTGGTGGCTTCCCGTTTCAAAATCTTCGAAAAACTCAATCGCCGACGCGCCATTGACTACGATCAATATGAACTATTGCATACAGGCGCACAAAGCGGCCCGGTTTTCAAAGAAGAAAACCGTTGGGGGCTTCAGCGTATTGGTCAGGAAGGCGTAACACTCGGCGCCAGGTATTATGGAGTGTGAGATGAAAGATTGGCTATGATGTAAATCGAAATTAAACTCTCCCGCCTCTGTGCTGGAAATACAAGAGCCGCCCCGGATATCCGGAGCGGCTCCTTTATTTCACGATGGGCCCTTCAAACCACTCAAACCCTTCAAACCCTTCAAACCCTTCAAACCCTTCAAACCCTTCAACCCCTTCAACCCCATCCTCTAGCCCCCTTACTTCCCTGCATCCAGTTCATCCTGCCACTTCTTCAACTCATCCCATTTGCCTTCAGCGGCCAGTCCTGCCTGCTGAGGCCAGGTTCCGGGGTCGTGGATCTGATAGCTTGGGCCGGCGGCATCCAGGATTTCTTTAATCCGGTCTACAGCAGTTGCAGCCAGTGCTTCCCAGGTTTTGATGCCGGCATTATGCAGCAGTTCTTCAATTTTTGGTCCGATACCTTCTACAATCTTTAAATCATCCCATTTCCATTTTTTACCGGCAAAAGTGATGCTGGCCGGATTTGCTGCTTTTTTACCGCCGCCGGCTGTTAAGGCCGTCACCTGCTCGCGCAACGCCATGCGTTCACCATCGGCCATCATCAGATCGCTCTTCAGTTTTTTAATTTGTTCTGCTTTGGCTTCTCCATCTGCTTCGCAGGCAGAGAGCTTCATGCGCACATCTGTAATTTCTTCTGTAAGGGTGCTTACCCTGCCGCTTAGTTCGGTTACCTGATCGCGCAGAGCACCCACTTTGTAATAGGCGCGTGCGGCCAGCCAGCCAAGAATAAAAGGTATGATGCAAAGTGCAAGGGCAGTGGGCAGGTTGTCCCAGATGCTGCAATTCAAAAGGATATAGGAAAACATGATGTTGTTAGTGTTAATGGGTTAACGGTTTACGGTGATCACTACCCGGCGGTTCTGATGTCGGCCATCCTCAGTGTCGTTTGGCGCCACAGGTTCGGCTTCTCCTTTGGAGTTGGTAGTGATTCTGGATGCAGCAATGCCATTGCCTGTTAGTATTTTGGCTACAGATTTGGCCCTGGCTGCACCAAAGGCCAGGTTGCTTTCATCCGATCCTACATCATCGGTATGCCCTGTAACTACAAAAGTGGCATTGGAGGCTTTGTGTTTTTCACACAAATCCTTCAGGTATGCATCCACTTTTGGATCGCTTTCCTTTTCTGTTGAATTGTAGGGGAAAAGCAGGATCACGTCTTTGTCAGACTCAATAATGGCACTATCCTCTTTTTTGAGTACCATTTTCAGCCAGGCAAAATCAGCGCTTTCTTTCGCTGCACTGCCTTCTGCCAGTCCATCGTCAACCATTTTAGACATCAATTTCACCCGATTCGCAGGTATCTCAGGCGCAAGCATGTCGCGCAATGCTGCTGCGCGCGCCAGGGCCAGCTTTTCACCATCGGTTTCACCCTTGCGGTAATGACCTGTAATGACCAGCGTATCTCCCTGACCTCCTCGTCCGAGAAGCGCTTTTTTCCAGTCGGGGAATTTGTTGTCCGGCACGGGTTGGGCGGCATTCCAGGCAAAAAGCGGAGCGCCGTTGGTTTCCGTGGCCGTCGTACCGGCAGCAGCGCCGTCGCAACACTGGCATACATTGCAATGCCAGTGATAACAGCACCAGACCGTGTAACCTGCAAAAAGCAGGCCGATGAGCCATAGTGGAATTTTCATGTGTAATAGTTTTGTCGTTTTGTATTGTTTTATTCTGACAAATGTCTAAAACAAAAAACAATAATTTATTAAACGCATGAAAAGTTTTTTTGAAATTTTCAATCCTGTAAAGCAGCAAAAAGCATTACTGAAATCCAGAAAAGACAAAGCCCTCCCGAAACCTGTGTTCCGGAAGGGCTTGTATACTTTGGTTAGAGCCTTATGATTTATTTCTCGTCGTAGTTATACGGCAGAATTTTGGCGTCTTTCACGGTGGAAAGCGTCATAAGCGTTTTCAGGCGCTCAATTTCTTCAATCTGGCTGATGGTTTTGAACAGCAGTTGCTCGTAGGTTGGGATATCCCGGCAGATGATTTTCATCAAAAAGTCTGCTTCACCGGTAATGATGTAGCACTCCGTTACTTCGTCGATCTGAGAAATCTTCTCCAGGAAGCTGTTGAGGGCATTTTCTCTTTTCCAGGCCAGGGATACCAGCACGAATGTTTTTACGTTAAGTCCCATCTGGGTAGGGTTAACGTGGGCGTGGTAGCTCTGGATGATATCGCTTTGCTCGAGTTTTTTTACGCGCTCAAGGGTTGGGGCAGGGGAGAGGCCAATCTTTTTAGAAAGGTCTAGGTTCGTGATCTTGCTGTTCTCTTGCAGGATTTTCAGGATCTTCAAATCAATTTTATCCAATTTCTCAGACATACTCGCGTAGTTTGGGTTGTGAAATATTATTTTGGCTCAAAAAGTTGGGCAAAGATAGGGTGAAGCAAAATGATGTGCAAGAAAATCAAGGTCAAACCTCTGTAAATTTTGTTAATAAACCGTTTTTGTCAGATAGCGGCATTTGAATCTATGGCTTTTTACCAGCTTTTAATCGATTAAGCCAATAATTATTTTCCAAAAGTGCCCATTTTTTAATTTTTCTATAAGATTGATACCCGGGTTTCTTTTTGGGTTGTTTATCGCCAAATAAAAAAGGCAAAAACAGCTGTTTAACTTGTTAAATGAAACGGAATTTCGGAATTCGCCCGGGTGAGGACCCATTCAGCAAGAAGTGTTCCTCTGTAGAATATGACACAAATGACTAATTCTGGCCAAAACATCGATTTCATTTTCTGCCAAAATAAATTTTGATACCTTAGCTGTCCAGATTTTTAGTTGCATCTCCCCTTATTAATGTAGGTAAGTAAGCTCAGCACGTCCGGCTAATCCGGATAGTTATATTTACACTAACATTATCTCTGATGCACAAACCTACTTTTCAACTGCTTTTGCTGCTTTGCCTGCTCGGGCAAAATCTGTTGGCTCAAAACAACAACTGGCAGCAACTCCCGGGCCCATTCGGCGGCAAAATCAACTGCACTACCCAACTCGATAACCTCTGGTACGTTGGAACCGGAAACGGCGTTTATCAAAGCGCCAACCAAGGCGATTCCTGGCAGCGATTATCCTGGTCAGATCCCTCCAGAAATGTTGCAGGCCTCCTGGTAGAGCCAAACAAAATCATGCTTGTTACTACAACCAGGGACACTACCCTGCTTTCAGCCTTTGATTGGACCATCAGTTTTCACTTAAGCACAGATCAGGGCCAAACCTGGACAGAACAAAAGATTGCTATTTCGCCCTTTTTTTACCAGTCTACTGTGCGAATTTATCGCCACAGAGGTGCATTGATTCTGGTAGAGCGCTTTGGCGCTTATAAAAGCCAGGATGAAGGAGCCACCTGGCAAAAATTTGCTTCATTCCCGATCGGCAATCAAACCATTTGGGCCAACGACAGTCTTTTGCTGGATGTGGGTCAAGATTGTTGTGGCGCTAAATATTCCAGGGATGCAGGCATTAGCTGGACGGACATTGCCTTCCCGGCGCCAGAATCCGTAGGCAATTACTCACTTGGCCAGGGCAATACCATACTCTATTTCGGGTTCCAGCTTTCAGCCCACCGGACGCTGGATTTTGGGAATACCTGGGAGAATTCAGGATTTCAAACCAACTATTCTACATTTATGCAAACCCAGGTATTGCCCAATGGCGATCTGGCAGCTACTCCATCAGACGTTTCAGACAATAAACTATTGTTCCTTTCCCAGGATAATGGCTTAAGTTGGAAAGCATTTTCTTCAAGCCCTACCTCCGACGTTGTCAGCGCCATTGGCGGAAACGGGAAAATTGGCATCGGGTCTTCGTTAGGCTTCTTTCGGTCAGATATCACCGGAAATTATCTCACGGCCCACAACAACGGTATTCTGGCCGAAAATGCCTATGTGGTCGATTCGTATCAGGGGCGATTGTTTGCCGGCACACCTGCAGGATTGTGGCGTTCTTTGGATCAAGGCGACAATTGGAGTATTTCCTTACCGCAATCCAAACTCTTTGCTACTATGGACCTGGAGAAAAAAGGCGACACGCTTTTCGCTCAGTCAAGTAAAAGGGTGTTGTATTCCATTAATGGCGGCGATAACTGGAAAGATCCATTTATCGGAGGAGGTAGTCCAGTACAAAGCGCCACCGGCTTGTCTATAGAAGGCAGCACAATGTTGGTTGGCGGGGCTAATATCAACCTGAGTACAAATGGAGGCGCCAGCTGGGAGGTGAAACAAACACAAGTGCACGCTACCGGGGTACTGATATTAGATGGCGAATTTTTCGCTTCCGGTTTCTTTACTGGTGTAATCCGTTCGCAGGATCAGGGCAATACCTGGGAAATCGTGTTAAACGGTTTTTCCGGACCAAGCAAATTGTATTGGTCCAATGGCTACCTATACGTAAGTTGCACTATTGGCCTGTATCGTTCAGGGGATAAAGGAGAAACCTGGCAAAAATCTATGGGCTTGCCTAAAGGAGGTCCGGGTAATAATTCCCCATTCCCGGTAACTGCTTTTGCTGCTACAGGCGCCGAAGTGTATGTGGGTGTTGATTACCATGGCATCTATAAAAGCTCGGATTATGGCGCCACCTTCAGTTTGTTTTCAAACGACATTCCCGTGAAAATGTACAACGATATGCTGATTGAAGGAAACCTGCTTTACGTTTCTGGTGTAAACAATGGTATCTGGACCCGCAACCTTGGATCAGTAGGCGCTCATCAGCCTTACCAAAAGCCGCTGCTGGTCTGGCCAAATCCCATGAGTACAAGTTCCGGTATACTCACCCTCCGGGGCGCAGGTTCAGGCTTTGCATCTGTGTACGACCAACTGGGCAACTGCGTGTTTGCTTCAGAGGTGGATACCAATGGCACGCAGGCACAGCTGGATCTTGGCATATTAAAAGCCGGTGTATATACTTTGGTATTCCGGGATGACAAGGGTTTCAGATCAGCCAGGGTAATTAAACTTTGAGGCTAATTTCCCTATCTTGCTGGCAAGGGGATTTACAGGAGGCTGCCCGTTAAATGGTGCAGCCTCCTGTACTTTTGGATAGGTTACACCATATATATAGGTGTTGTATGTAGTTAGCAATGGTAAACAAACCCCTCAAACAGCACCAAACAAGCCATAATTCCACGCTAAAACCCTCGAAACAAACTTTTTTCCATTTTTTTTAAAACCTATTTGGAAAATTACTTCAACTGTTTCTACCTTTGCGTCCGCTTTCGGTAAGAGGTATTCAAAATTAAGTTTTGTTTAAGGCTCCCGAAAAGCTCGAATTTGAAATTTTAAAGTACAAAAGAGGTAATGAATCAGAAAATTCGCATCAAACTCCGGTCTTACGACTACAACTTGGTAGACAAGTCTACTGAGAAGATTGTAAAGACTGTGCGTGCGAGTGGAGCCGTTGTAACTGGCCCGATTCCGCTGCCCACCGAGAAAGAAGTGTTCACCGTATTGCGCTCTCCGCACGTGAACAAGAAGGCTCGTGAGCAGTTCCAGTTGCGCACCCACAAGCGCTTGATTGAAATCTACACACCGACTCAAAAGACGGTGGACGCTCTCTCCAAGTTGGAACTGCCGAGCGGTGTTGACATTCAAGTCAAGCTCACCTAACGCATTATTTGATTCTAATTGTTTGTGGTTTCCGGTAGTGGTCAAAGTGTTCCGGTTTTTCCGAATAACTGCCACTTCCGTAAGCGGTTCCGCCAAACGGAAAATCGCTTTTCGTGTATCTACACGTCCGGACTCCACGCCAACGAAACATAAGTCGTTCAACACATAAAATTCTGACGAACGTGAACGGTCTGATTGGCAAAAAACTGGGAATGACCAGCATCTACGATACCGACGGTAAAAACATCGCCGTTACCATTATCGAGGCTGGCCCTTGCACCGTAACTCAGGTGCGCACCGAAGACAAGGACGGCTACAAAGCCCTCCAGTTGGCTTACGGCGATCGTAAAGCTAAAAACACTCCTAAAGCCCTCATGGGCCACTTCAAAGCTGCAGGCTTGGAAGATCCGCTCCACAAAGTGCTCGAGTTCCGCGACATGAACGTAGCAAAAAACCTCGGCGAAGAGGTGACTGTTACCGATGTATTTGCTGAAGGCGACAAAGTAAGCGTGGTAGGTACTTCCAAAGGTAAAGGCTTCCAAGGCGTAGTTAAACGTCACGGCTTCGGCGGTGTCATGCAACAAACGCACGGTCAGCACAACCGTCTGCGCGCTCCGGGTTCTCTGGGTAACTCCTCTACCGGCGCTAAAGTAATGAAAGGCATGCGCATGGGCGGTCACATGGGAATGGATCGCGTGAAAGTACGCCGTATGAAAGTGGTGAAAATTTTCCCTGATCAAAACCTCATCCTGGTAAAGGGTGCTGTTCCTGGTCACAAGGGATCATATGTTGTCATTGAAAAATAACTCTTGACCTTTAATTTCCTGAGGAAATGAAAGTTTCGGTCTATAACATTAAAGGCGAAGACACTGGCCGCAAAGTTGAACTGCCAGCAGAGATCTTCGGAATTGAGCCTCACCAACACAGCGTATGGCTCGATGTGAAGCGCTATCTCGCAGCCCAACGCCAGGGTACTCATAAATCCAAAGAGCGCAGCGAGATGAGCGGCTCTACACGCAAACTGCACAAGCAAAAAGGCACGGGCGGTTCGCGTAAAGGGGATATCAACAACCCTCTCTACCGTGGTGGCGGCCGTGTATTCGGTCCTCGCCCACGCAACTACGATATAGATGTAAATGCGAAAGTGAAACGCCTCGCCCGTCGTAGCGCACTCTCCGCTAAAGCCGCTGAAGGCAACATCTTCGTTGTGGAAGACTTCTCTTTCGAAGCGCCAAAAACTTCCGCATTCGCTAACATCCTGCGCAGCCTGAACGTAGACGGCAAAAAGCCGCTCACCGTTCTTCCAGCTTACGATCAGATCCTGTACAAATCCTGTCGCAATATCGACCGTGCAGCCATTGCACCGGCGAGCGACCTGAGCACGTACCAGATCCTCAACGCAGGCGCCCTGGTGATTGCTGAAAGCGCCATCGAAAAGATCAAAGAAAACTGCGAATAAAATACGTTGAACCTTGGCTCTGATTTCTTATCAAAGCCAACCGCCAACAGTCAATTGTACAAAAAATGGCTAAGCAAATCTTGATCAAGCCCGTTATCACGGAAAAATCTACCAAACTCGCCGACAAGCGCGATACGTATGCTTTCGTGGTAAACAAGGACGCCAATAAACTGGAGATCGGCGCTGCGGTTGAAAAAATGTTCAACGTAAGCGTGAAAGGGGTAAACACGGCGGTAATGCCAGGTAAACCTAAAGCACGCAGCAGCAAAACAGCCATCGTCCGCGGTTCCAAAAGCAGCTACAAAAAAGCTTATGTAACCCTGGCGCCAGGCGAACGCATCGACTTCTTCGGTGGCGAAGAACAATAATTGTAAAACGAGCAACGGGATCTGATCCCATTCACTCCATATCATCACTGACATAGAAAATGGCAGTTAAGAAATTCAATCCGCTAACGCCTGGCCAACGCTTCCGCGTAGCGGTTTCAAGAGATGAATTGACAAAGGGCGCTAAACCCGAAAAGTCCTTGCTGACAACGTTCGGCACAACGGGTGGTCGCAATTCGGATGGTCGTCGTACCATGCGTCAACGCGGCGGTGGTCACAAACGTCGCTACCGTTTCATTGATTTCAAGCGCGACAAACAAGGCCAGGCAACGGTTGAGTCTATTCAGTACGATCCATACCGCAGTGCCTACATCGCACTCGTTACTTATAACGACGGTGAAAAAGCCTACATCCTGGCTCCGAAAGGACTGGAAGTTGGTCAGAAAGTAGAATCCGGCTCCGGAGTTGCTCCAGAAAACGGAAACTGCCTTTACCTGGCTGAAGTTCCACTGGGTGCTATCCTGCACAACATCGAACTGCAACCCGGTCAGGGCGGCAAACTGGTGCGCAGCGCAGGTGTAAGCGCAGTCATGATGGGCCGTGAAGACCGTCACGCAGTACTGCGCATGCCTTCCGGTGAAGTTCGTCGTATCCTGCTCACTTGCCGTGCAACTATCGGTACTGTGGGTAACGCCGACCATAACCTGGAGATCATGGGTAAAGCAGGCCGTAATCGCTGGAAAGGCTGGCGCCCACGTGTTCGTCCGGTAGTGATGAACCCGGTTGACCACCCGATGGGTGGTGGTGAAGGCCGCGCTTCCGGTGGTCACCCACGTACCCGCAAAGGCTTCAAGTCTAAAGGCGCTAAAACGCGTAGCAAGACTAAAGCTTCTAACGCGCTCATTATCAGCCGTAAGACGAAATAATCATCCGACCGGCTGATTCTCAACCATAACAACTCAACGCATCAAACATAATTGTATGCCGCGTTCACTTAAAAAAGGCCCATACGTCCACCACTCGCTGTTGGCTAAGGTCGAAAAAGCAAAGCAGAGCAACCGCAAACAGGTGATCAAAACCTGGAGCCGCTCTTCGATGATCATCCCTGATATGGTGGGCGAAACCATCGCAGTGCACAACGGTAAAACCTTTGTTCCTGTGTTCGTTACCGAAAACATGGTAGGCCATAAACTCGGAGAATTTTCACCAACTCGTAACTTCCGTGGTCACGGAGGCAACAGAAAATAAACTTTGACTTTAGATAAAGGGCTCTGGACACTAGACCTTAAATATTCACTGTCCAATGTCCATCGTCCAATAGTCCAACGTCTCTAACAATGGAAGCAGTAGCAAAACTGAGAAACGTCCCGATGTCACCACGCAAAATGCGTTTGGTAGTGGACAATATTCGCGGCAAAAAAGTGGTGGATGCCCTTGGCATTCTGCGCTACACCAACAAAGAAGCAGCCGTTTGGCTCGAAAAACTGGTGCTGTCTGCCGTTAGCAACTGGGAGCAGAAATCCGATCAGGTGGGTGGAGCCGATGAGTTTGATCTGGTGATCAAAACCGCATTCGTGGATCCAGGTTCCATCATCTATCGCTTCCTCCCGGCGCCACAAGGCCGCGCATACCGCGTCCGTAAGCGCCGCAACCACGTAACCATCGTAGTTGAAAACCGCGTAGCGCTCGAAGGAGAAGCTTAAACGCTTGAAAATCATTCATTTGTCCATCTCTCATCAGTCAAGATAATGGGTCAAAAAGCAAATCCGATCGGTAACCGTCTGGGCATCATCCGTGGTTGGGACTCCAACTGGTACGCCGACAAAGATTACGGTCTCAAAGTGGTAGAGGATGAAAAAATCCGCGCCTACCTCCGCGCTCGTCGTCCAAAAACAGCAACCGCCGATCCGCGCGACCGCAACAAACCAGTGCAAAACGGTATCAGCCGTATTGCCATCGAGCGCACTATGCGCCGCGTTACCGTAACCATCCACACCAGCCGTCCCGGTATTATCATCGGTAAAGGTGGTAAAGAGGTTGACCTGATTAAGGAAGAATTGAAACTCCTGACAGGCAAGGATATCCAGATTAACATCTTCGAAATCCGCAAGCCTGAACTGGATGCCAATATCGTTGGCGAACAAATCGCTAAACAAATCGAAGCGCGTATCAACCACCGTCGTGCCATTAAAGGCGCTATTCAGGGCACTATGCGTGCCGGCGGCGAAGGCATCAAAGTTCGTATCAGCGGACGTGTTGGTGGCGCAGAGATCGCTCGTACGGAAGAATACAAAGAGGGTCGTACCCCATTGCATACTTTCCGTGCAGATATCGACTATGCTTTGGTTGAAGCTCAAACCGTTTACGGTAAGATCGGCATCAAAGTATGGCTCTTCAAAGGTGAAGTACTCCAGAAGCGTGAACTGACGCCATTCGCAGCGGCAGAAGGCACCGGAGGAGATCGCCGTGACGAACGCCGCGATGACCGTCGTGGCGGAGATGATCGCCGCGGAGGCGACCGTCGCGGTGGAGGTGACCGTCGTGATCGCCGTGAAGGCGGTGGTGGCGGAGATCGTCGCGGAGGTGGTGATCGCCGTGGAGGCGGTGGCCGTCGTTAAACGACAAACTTCCCTAGAGGCGGTTAGCCGCCCATGAAATAAAACATTGATTGACAGGCTTTTTAAATCATCCAGACGATGTTACAGCCCAAGCGTCAGAAATATCGCAAACAGCACAAAGGCCGCAATAGCGGTATTGCTTTCAAAGGAAGCTCGATTTCTTTCGGTTCCTTTGCCCTCAAATCCATGGAATACGGCCGTCTGACTAGCCGTCAGATCGAAGCGGCTCGTATTGCACTCACCCGTAACATGAAACGTGAGGGTAAAGTGTGGATCCGTGTATTCCCGGACAAGCCCCTCACGGCAAAACCTGCAGAGGTTCGTATGGGTAAGGGTAAAGGTGCGGTAGACCACTACGTAGCAGAAATTCAACCAGGTCGTATCATCTTCGAAATTGAAGGTGTAAGCCCTGAGATTGCCTACGCTTCTCTGCGCCTGGGCGCTCAAAAGCTCCCGGTTCTCTGCAAAACGGTTACCCGTCACGATTACGAAGGATAAATTGACCACATTAGCACATAAAATACCATGGCAAAGGAAAAATTGAACCTCGTTGATATGACTGACGACCAGCTCCGCAGCGAACTGGCCAGTGCAGAACAGGAGTATCAGCAACTGAAGTTCGACCATGCAGCCAAAGGCATTGGCAACCCGATGGAAATTCGTGAACTGCGTCGCAATGTCGCACGCATCATCACGGAAGGCCGTCGCCGTGAGCTCGCAGCCATGAGCGCTGAAGAACTCGAAATGCGCAGCAAACTTCGCGCTCGTCGCCGCAGAACCCGTTGAATCAATATTCAACCACACACATTGCTCAACTAATCACATCTCGATAGATGGAAGCAGTAGAAAGAAAACTTCGCAAACAAAAAACAGGGGTTGTGGTATCCACCAAAATGGATAAAACCATCACTGTTAAAGTCGAACGCCGACTCATGCACCCGCTTTATGGCAAATTCGTAAAGCGTTCCAAGAAGTTCTTCGCACACGATGAGGAGAACACTTGCAACCCGGGCGACGTGGTTCGTATCATGGAAACCCGTCCGCTCAGCAAAATGAAACGCTGGCGCCTGGTCGAAGTCGTTGAAAGAGCGAAGTAAATAACCACGGCATACGGCTTACGGCCTACGGCACACGGCACACGGTTTAAACAACCGTCCACCGTTCACCGTCTACCGTCCACCGTCTACCGTCAACCGAATAAAAAGTCATGATTCAACAAGAGTCTCGATTGAATGTGGCCGATAACTCCGGCGCGAAAGAAGTGCTCTGCATCCGGGTGCTGGGCCATACCCGCCAACGCTATGCTGGTGTAGGCGATAAGATTGTGGTTACCGTAAAGGATGCTTCTTCCAGTGGCGGTATCAAGAAAGGTACGGTTTCTAAAGCCGTTATCGTACGCACCCGCAAAGAATTGCGTCGTAAAGATGGATCTTATATCCGCTTCGACGACAATGCGGTGGTATTGCTTAACGCCTCCGACGAGCCACGCGGTACCCGTATCTTCGGGCCGGTAGCTCGTGAACTGCGCGACAAGGATTACATGCGTATTGTATCTCTTGCTCCGGAAGTGCTCTAAATACTCATCAATTCAACCATTCTCGAAATGGCTACGAAGAAAAATTCTGTAAAACGCTTTGCGCCCAAACTCCACATCCGTAAAGGAGACCAGGTGGTAGTTATTGCCGGCGATGACAAGGGTAAGAAAGGTGAAGTGCTTCAGGTCTTCCCTGACTTGAACCGTGCCACTGTGCAAGGCGTTCGCATCGTTAAAAAACACTTGAAAGCCACGCAGACGGAAGCCGGCGGTATCCAGGAAATGGAAGCCAGCATCCATATCTCCAACCTGGCTCATGTGGACCCTAAGAGCGGCGAAGCAACGCGCATTGGCCGCCGCGAAGAAAAAGGTGAGCGCGTACGCTTTTCTAAAAAATCCGGTAACGTCATTAAGTAATGAAATACGTACCTCGTCTTAAGACAAAATATCAGAACGATGTAGTTCCTGCGCTGATGAAGCAGTTTAACTACTCCTCTGTGATGCAGGTTCCCCGCATCGAAAAGATCTGCATCAACCAGGGTATCGGCGATGCCACTGGTGATAAAAAGCTGATCGACAACGCAGCAGCGGAACTCTCCACTATCGTAGGCCAGAAAGCGGTTTCTACGAAGGCAAAGAAATCGGTGTCTAACTTCAAACTCCGTGAAGGTATGCCAATCGGCGTTCGCGTAACGCTGCGCGGTGAGCGGATGTACGAGTTTCTCGACCGTTTCCTTAATATTTCATTGCCGCGTGTGCGTGACTTCCGTGGTGTAAACGACAAATCTTTCGATGGTCGTGGCAACTACACCATGGGTATTACGGAACAGATCATCTTCCCTGAAATTGACATCGAAAAGGTGAGCAAAATCATGGGTATGGATATCAGTATCGTAACCACCGCCCAAACGGATGCAGAAGCGTATGCTCTTTTGAAAGAGATGGGTATGCCATTCTACAAAAAATAACTCTGACAATCCTTTTCAACGACATAAAGCAATATGGCAAAGAAATCCGTCATTGCCCGCGAAAATAAGCGCAAGCGCCTGGTAGCCAAATACGCGGATCTCCGCAAACAGCTGAAAGAGGCCGGCGATTATGATGCACTCGACAAGCTTCCGCGTAACGCTAACCCGATCCGCCTGCACAATCGTTGCCTGCTGACCGGCCGTCCGAAAGGTTACATGCGCAAATTCGGTATTTGCCGTGTTAAGTTCCGTGAAATGGCATTGTTCGGCAAAATACCTGGCGTAACCAAGGCGTCCTGGTAATATTACATCGGCCACCAACAGTTGATAAGGTATGCTGTTGTTAGAGGCCCATCCAACAACTATCAACAATTTTTGATAAAATGCACGTCACCGACCCGATAGCAGACTATCTCACCCGCATCCGCAACGCGCAAATGGCGGGGCATCGCATCGTGGAGATTCCGGCTTCGCGTATCAAGAAATCTATGACGGAGATCTTGTATGACCAAGGGTACATCCTCAAGTACACCTTTGAGGACAAGACACCGGAAAACAAGCAGGGGCTTATCAAAATTGCCCTCAAATATGATGCGGTTACCAAGCAACCGGTTATTCGCGAACTCGTGCGTGTAAGCCGTCCAGGTCTGCGCAAGTTTTCTGCAGCCGGCGATATTCCTCGCATCATCAATGGCTTGGGCATCATGATTGTGTCCACGTCCAAAGGGGTGATGACCGACAAAAAAGCCCGCGATCTCAATGTAGGCGGCGAGCTTCTTTGCTACATCAGCTAATTTCTACAAGAACTTTAAGAACACACTGCGATATGTCACGCATTGGAAAATTGCCCATCAGCCTTCCAGCTAAAGTTGAAGTGTCGGTTTCTGCTGATAACACAGTAACCGTTAAAGGCCCAAAGGGTACGCTCAGCCAAAAAGTTGATCCTGATATCACGGTCAGCGTTGAAGACGGCACCCTGACGGTGAACCGCCCAACGGATCAGAAGCGCCATCGCTCCATGCATGGCCTGTACCGCGCGCTCATCAACAATATGGTAGTAGGCGTTAGTCAAGGCTACGTCCGCGAAATGGAGGTGATCGGCGTTGGTTACCGTGTGGAAAACCAGGGTAATCTGGTTACCTTTACCATCGGTTACTCTCACCCGGTAATGTTCTTTATCCCTTCTGAAATCAAAGTAACCACGGCCATGGAAAAAGGTCAGGCTCCTTTGATCCGTCTGGAAGGCATCGATAAAGAACTGCTTGGTCAGGTATGCGCCAAAATGCGTACCTTCCGCAAACCTGAGCCTTACAAAGGGAAGGGTATCATGTTCAAAGGCGAACAAATTCGTCGCAAAGCAGGTAAAACTGCCGGCGGTAAGAAATAATAAAATCGTCAGGCTCCATCCGTCCATCTCTCCGGATAGGGTAGGGTGGAGCCTGATCCACATAACATCAATCGCTATCCCGGCCAGTAATCGGGTTGCCTAAATTGATACGAAACAATGAAACGTACAAAAGAACAAAGCCGTAAACGCATTCACCTGCGTATCCGTAAAAAGGTAAATGGCACTGCAGAGCGTCCTCGTCTGAGCGTATACCGTTCTAACAATGCTATCTACTGCCAACTGATCAACGATCAGGCAGGACATACGCTGGCTTCGGCTTCTTCTATCGGCATGAAAGGCGCCAATATTGCCCAGGCTACTGAAGTAGGCAAAATGATCGCTGAACGTGCTAAAGCTGCGGGTATCCAGAATGTTGTATTCGACCGCGGTGGTTACCTCTATCATGGACGCGTTAAAGCTTTGGCCGATGGCGCTCGCGAAGGAGGACTTCAATTCTAAACACTTGGTTATTCGAGCAATTGACTCTAAACCAGTCAATGATCAAATCAACAAATAAACAAGCTTAGCAACATGGCAAGGCAAGAAAGAGAAAAAGAAGTTTCACGCACCACGGAAGAGTCCGGTCTGAAGGAAAAACTCGTGGCGCTCAACCGCGTAGCCAAAGTTACGAAAGGTGGTCGTACGTTCACTTTCGCAGCTGTGGTAGTGGTTGGAGACGGTAAAGGCACCATTGGTCAGGGACTTGGTAAGGCACGTGAGGTGTCTGAAGCCATCTCCAAGGCCGTAAAGGATGCAGAAAAAAATCTGGTCAAAGTACCCATCCTCAATGGTACCATTCCACACGAAGTTCATGGTAAGTCCGACGCCGGTCGTGTATTGATCAAGCCTGCCGCACATGGTACCGGTGTGATCGCCGGTGGCGCAATGCGTGCTGTGTTGGAAGCCGTTGGCGTTCACGACTGTCTTGCCAAGTCGCAAGGCTCCGCCAATCCGCACAACGTGGTTAAAGCCACGATTGCTGCTCTCACCAGCCTTCGCAGTCCTGCTGAGGTGGCTCGTCAGCGTGGTATCTCCATGGAAAAACTCTTTAACGGTTAAAGGAATTAAGACATGAGCAAAGTCAATATTACCTTGGTGAAAAGCCCGATCGACAAGCCGAAGCGTCAAAAACAAACGCTTACTGCCCTGGGTTTCCGCAAAATGAACCAAACCGTTCAACACGAAGCCACTCCACAAATCGAAGGAATGATCCGTGTTGTACAACACCTGGTAAAAGTGGAAAATGCCTGATATTGCAGGCCAACTAACAGTCATTCAAACAACATCTGGCGTTAACTCCGGTTTTCGCCCGACAATAAAGAAAAACAATGGATCTTTCTAATCTCCGTCCGGCAGAAGGTTCAACCAAAAACGAAAAGCGCATTGGTCGCGGTACCGGCTCAGGCCGTGGTGGTACTTCCACACGTGGTCACAAAGGCGACAAAGCTCGCAGCGGCGCCAAGCAAAAGCGTCACTTCGAAGGTGGTCAAACGCCTATGCAGCGTCGTTTGCCAAAACGCGGCTTCAAAAACGTGAACCGTGTTGAGTACGTTCCGCTGAACCTCGGCGCTCTGGAAGCACTGGTTCAAAAAACAGGTTCCAATACCTTTGATGTTGCCGCACTGGTAGCCGCTGGCGTATCCCGTGCATCCGACAAGATCAAAGTACTGGGTACCGGCAAGCTTGCCTCTAAAGTAAGCCTCAAAGTACACGCTGTTTCTGCATCCGCAAAAGCCGCCATCGAAGCTCTCGGTGGAAGCATTGAACTCGTTTAAATCCTCTCTCGGTAATGAAATTTTTTACCGTTCTCAAAAATATCTGGAGCATTAAAGAGCTCCGCGATCGGATCCTGTTCACGCTGGCACTTTTGCTGGTTTACCGGGCAGGTACCTTCATCGTACTTCCGGGCGTTGTTCCGGCAGCCCTTGACCGCGCTGCTCAAAACCGCGGTTCCAATGACCTGCTCGGATTGATCAACGTTTTCACCGGTGGCGCCTTCGACAATGCAGCCATCTTCGCTCTTGGTGTAATGCCTTATATTACGGCTTCCATCATTGTGCAATTGTTGGGCTTCGCTGTTCCTTACTTCCAGCGTCTGCAAACAAAAGAAGGTGAAAGCGGCCGCAAACGCCTGAATCAAATTACCCGCTTCCTCACTGTAGCTATTACCCTGGTTCAGGGTGGCGGTTACCTCCAATTGGTGAAAAGTATCCCTGGTGGTGTTTCACCGGAGGTTCCTGAGGGGCTGTTCTGGTTCTCCAACATTGTAATCCTGACCGCTGGTACCATTTTCTGTATGTGGCTCGGTGAACGTATCACCGATAAAGGCATCGGTAACGGTACTTCCCTGATCATTCAGGCCGGTATCATTGCTCGTCTGCCTTACGCCTTCTCTTTCGAATTCGTAAAATTGTTCGGCGAAAACAAATTGCTGCTCTTCTTCGTAGAACTCGCAGTATTCTTTGTGATCGTTCTGGCTACGATATTGGTTATTCAGGGTGTTCGCCGGATTCCAATTCAGTTTGCTAAACGTATGGTTGGCCGAACAGGTGGCGCCATGCCTACAGCAAGCGCCCGCGATTACCTCCCACTGAAGATCAATTCCGCAGGTGTAATGCCGATCATCTTCGCTCAGGCGCTGATGTTCCTCCCTGCAACCGCACTTCAATACATGTCTGGCGGTGCACAAGGTGGTGGTTTGTCCATGTTCAGCGATATCTACTCTTTCGGATACAACGCATTGTTCTTCACGTTGATCGTTATCTTCACGTATGTATATACGGCGCTGATGATCAACCCAACCAACTATGCCGAATACCTGAAGCGCAACAATGCATTCATCCCGGGTGTTAAGCCAGGTGAATCAACTTCAGAGTACATTGATAACATTATGACCAGAATTACGCTTCCAGGCGCTGTATTCCTCGGTCTGCTGGGTATCCTGCCTTCTATCGCCGCTATGTTCGGTGTGAACCAACAGTTTGCCTTGTTCTTCGGTGGTACCACGTTGTTGATCATGGTGGGTGTTGCCCTCGATACCCTCCAGGTAATTGAGAGCTACCTGTTGACTAAAAAATATGACGGTCTGATCAAGTCAGGTCGTATTCAAGGCCGCTCAACCTCGGGCATCCAGGTTGGTCAGCCTCAATAAAACAAATCATGGGCTTGTTTGGAAAAGGAGCAGATGGCAGGCAGTTTCATTACAAAACACCGGCCGAAATTGAGTTGATGCGAAATGCAAACTTGATTGTCTCCAAAACACTGGCACATGTAGCAAGCATGCTGAAACCCGGAATTACGGGAAAAGCGATTGATAAAGCGGCGGAAGAGTTCATACGGGATCATGGTGGCCGACCGGCATTCAAAGGATACGGTCCAAAACAAAATCCTTTCCCGTCCTCTTTATGTGTGTCGTACAATGATATCGTAGTGCATGGAATACCGGGTGGCAGGGAGTTTAAGGAAGGAGATGTTGTTTCAGTGGATTGTGGTGTTGAACTGGAAGGCTTTTATGGTGATGCAGCTTTCACCTTTGCTTTTCAGGAAGTAGATGCCAAAACCATGGAATTGCTCCGGGTTACTTATGCTTCTCTTTATCTGGGAATAGAACAAGCAGTACACGGAAAGCGAATTGGAGATATTTCGGCGGCGATTCAGGAGTATTGTGAACGTCAATATGGTTACGGAGTGGTTCGGGATTTGGTTGGTCATGGAGTAGGGAAATCATTACATGAAGAGCCTGAGGTTCCCAACTATGGAAAACGTGGAAAGGGACCTTTACTTCAGGAAGGATTGACCATTGCCATAGAACCAATGGTGAATATGGGTAAGAGGGAAGTGTATCAACTGGACGATGGCTGGACCATCTTAACCCGTGATAAAATGCCCAGCGCACACTTCGAACACTCTGTTGCAGTGATGAAAGGAAAGGCTGATATCCTGTCGGATCACTCCTTTCTTTTGGCCGAAATAAAAAATAATCCAAATTTGCAGGAAGTACAGCCTAAAAGTTAGACCTTTGCACCCCGAAATCGGGAAACGACCATTTTTATGGCAAAAGAAGATATTATCAAACAAGACGGCGTGGTTGCAGAAGCACTTTCGAATGCAAATTTCAAGGTGCAGCTGGAAAATGGCCACATCATCTTGGCTACCATATCCGGTAAAATGCGCATGCACTACATCCGGATTCTGCCAGGCGATAAAGTTTCAGTTGAAATGTCGCCTTACGACCTGACACGAGGACGCATCATTTACCGCTACAAGTAACTTGTTGTGTGACAAGTACTTACAAATTTTTGAAAACAGACAATTTCGACACGATATGAAAGTCAGACCGTCCATCAAAAAGCGTTCTGTTGATTGCAAAATTGTTCGCCGTAAAGGCAAATTGTACGTAATCAACAAGAAAAACCCTAAATTCAAACAACGTCAAGGGTAAGGACGTGTTTCGGAGGAGGCATGTGGTAAATCTACCACCCGCTTTTCCGGATCAACCTAACACAACAGCATCAAAATCAACAAAATACAATGGCACGTATTGCAGGTGTAGATTTACCCCGTCATAAAAGGGGTGTTGTAAGCCTCACTTATATCTACGGCATCGGAAGTTCTTCTGCCAAGGCTATCCTGGAAAAAGCAGGTGTGAGCGAAGATACCAAAGCCGAGGCATGGACTGATGAGAACATCAAGGCTATCGCTCGCGTCATCGCTGATGAATACAAAACGGAAGGTCAACTCCGTTCTGAGGTTCAACTCAACATCAAGCGTTTGATGGACATCGGTTGCTACCGTGGTCTGCGTCACCGTAAAGGCTTGCCACTGCGCGGCCAGCGTACGCGTACCAATGCACGTACCCGTAAGGGCAAACGTAAGACGGTTGCAGGCAAAAAGAAAGTAACTAAGTAATGATTGTGAGCAGGATGCTCTACGGATTGTGGTACTTTACCTCAAACACCAGCCAGCATCAGCGCACATGAATACATCTGACTACATTCCACACACACTGACCATATTCTCATAAAATGGCAAAAGGTGCAGCAAAAAAAGTTGTTAAGCGGAAGGTGAAAATCACCCCGGAGGGCCTTGTATTCATTCAGGCCAGCTTCAACAACATCATTATCTCCATCACCAATAAACAAGGTGAGGTAGTTTCCTGGGCTTCTGCTGGCAAAGCAGGATTCCGTGGTTCCAAGAAAAATACGCCCTACGCAGCTCAGGTGGCTGCCAGCGACGCCGCTAAAACGGCACACGAAGCTGGTATTCGCTCTGCAGAGGTATTCGTTAAAGGCCCAGGCTCCGGCCGTGAGTCTGCTATCCGCGCCATTGACCAGTCCGGTATCAAAGTACTCGTGATCAACGACGTTACCCCAATGCCGCACAACGGTTGCCGCCCGCCAAAGCGTCGCCGCGTATAATTCAATCAAAAAACTGACCACATTGCAATAAGATGGCTCGTTATACAGGACCAACTACTAAAAAAGCCCGTTCATTCGGCGATCCTATTTTTGGTTTCGACAAAGCTTTTGAACGCCGGAAATATCCTCCCGGCCAACATGGCTTGTCTCGCAAGAAGAAGCAGGCTTCCAACTATGCCGGACAGCTGAAAGAAAAGCAGAAAGCAAAGTATACCTACGGTGTGCTGGAACGTCAGTTCCGCAAAACCTTCGTGAACGCAACCCGTCGTCACGGCGTTACCGGTGAGGTATTGCTTCAATTGCTCGAAGCTCGCCTGGATAATACGGTTTTCCGTCTGGGCATTTCTCCTACCCGCCGTGGTGCACGTCAGTTGGTAGGTCACCGTCACATTACCGTTAATGGTAAAGTGGTGAATGTTCCTTCCTACTCCCTCAAACCTGGTGATATTATTGCCGTTCGCGGTAAATCCAAAGGTTTGGAAGTGGTTGCCACACACGTTGGCGCTAAAACCAACAACGTACGTAACTACGGCTGGCTGGAATGGAATGTTGACAAAATGCAGGGAATATTCCTCGCATACCCACAGCGCGATCAAATTCCGGAGAACATCAACGAACAGTTGATCGTTGAATTGTACTCTAAATAATAGCCTTTAAGCACCAAACGGTTGGCCCCCCAAAGGAGGGCCAACCATTTTGGCGTTTGTCGGCCTCAGGCTTAATACAAGCCGCTCAGGAACCCGCCTTAAGATCAAATTCGTTTTTCCCACCAACACTCTCTCGGAGCATTCCACATATGAGTATTCTCAATTTCCAAAAGCCTGACAAGATCCTGCTGCAAAAAGCAACCGATTTTGAAGGCACTTTCGAGTTCAAACCTTTGGAGCCGGGTTTCGGCCAAACGGTCGGAAACTCGCTTCGCCGCGTCCTCCTCTCCTCACTGGAAGGTTATGCCATCAGCGCTGTACGCATCGCTGGCGTAGACCATGAGTTTGCGACGATCAAAGGCGTGGTTGAAGACGTGGTGGATATTGTGCTTAACCTCAAGCAGGTGCGCATCAAACCTGTGGTTCAGGACGACAAGAACCCACAGGAAAAAATTTACCTCACTATCAGCGGTAAAGAAGAGTTCCGCGCTGCCGATATCGAGGGCTTTACCAATGTATTCAAGATCATGAACCCGGATCTCCTGCTTTGCCGCATGGAGCCTTCCGTAACCCTTGAACTTGAGCTGACCATCACCAAAGGTCGTGGCTATCAGCCTGCTGAAGACGGCGCTCCTAAAGATGCAGCTATCGGCGTAATTCCGATTGATGCTATCTACACGCCAATCAAAAACGTAGCTTATCGCGTGGAAAGCACACGTGTAGGTCAACGTACCGACTACGAAAAACTGACCATTGATATCAAAACGGACGGCACCATCCACCCGGAAGACGCCATTCGTGAAGCCAGCCGTATCCTGATCCAGCACCTGATGCTGATCACCGACGAGAACATCACTTTCGATACACCTACCAACCGTGAAGAAAGTGTAGTTGATGAGCATATCCTGCACATGCGCAAATTGCTCAAAACCTCTTTGGAAGATCTCGATCTCAGCGTACGTGCATACAACTGTCTTAAAGCTGCCAAAATCAACACCCTTGCTGAATTGGTACGCTACGACACTCACGAGCTGCTCAAATTCCGCAACTTCGGTAAGAAGTCACTCGTAGAAATTGAGGAGTTGCTGCAAGACAAGAATCTGACCTTCGGCATGGATTTGGCGAAGTATAAGTTGGACGAAGAATAAACAACAAGATAGAATGATGGATGGCTTGGCCCTGTGCCGCCATTCATCATTCCTTTTTATCACATTTCATCACAAAAGCGTGGTAACCGTTTTGATGCAGTGAAGACCGATTTCCGGGTTTTCCCAGGATTTTAGTTGAAGCTAGCTCCGGTGCTACCACCTGTTAAACAGGTACCTGTCACAATGAGACACGGAGACAAAATTAACAACCTCGGGCGTACTGCTGCACACCGCCGCGCCCTGCTCGCCAATCTCTCTATCGCGCTTATCGAGCACAAGCGTATCACCACTACACTGGCTAAAGCTAAGGCATTGCGCCGTCACTTGGAGCCATTGATCACCAAGGCAAAAGATAACTCTACGCACTCCCGCCGTATCGTTTTCAGCTACCTGCAGAACAAAGAAGCCGTTAAAGAACTCTTTGGCCCAGTTGCAGATAAGGTTGGAAATCGCCCGGGTGGTTACCTGCGTATTATCCGCCTGGGTTTCCGTCGTGGTGACGGTGCTGAAACAGCTATGATTGAGCTGGTTGACTTCAATGAAACGTACAACCCGAATGCAGGTAAAGTACGTCAGGCGAAGAAAACACGTCGTGGTGGCAAAAAAGTTGCTGTTGCTGCGGAACCGGTTGCTCCGGTTGTTGAAGAAGCTGTAGCAGTAGTGGAAGAGCCAGTAGCTGAGGTTGCTGAAGAAGTAGTGGCTGCACCAGTGGAAGAAACAGTTGCTGCTGTTGAAGAAACAGTTGCCGCTGCTGAAGAAACTGCTGCCGAAGTTGCTGAAGAAGCAACGGAAGAAGCTCCTGCACCAGCAGAAGAGGAAAAGAAAGACGAAGAGCAAGCATAAGCTGGCCCGATCTGCTTTCTACCATACAAAAGGCAGCTCCTGTTTTCGGGGGCTGCCTTTTTTTGTGCGGCAATCTTTCGGAATGAATTGCCAAACCCGGTCCTATCCGTACATTCGCCCATCTTTTTCAGTGTTATGTCCGACTTCGTTGAAGATTACCGCAAAACGATTATTCAGATTGCTACCCCATACAGTACCGGTACGGGGTTTTTCCTGCGCGATCATGGTGTGGTGGTAACCAACCATCATGTGGTGGAAGGCAACCGCACTGTGGTGATTGAAGGCGCTATGTTCAAAAAACAACTGGCAAAGGTGATTTACATTGATGCCAAGTACGACCTGGCATTTCTGGAGCCACCAAAATGCGAGGAAGAACTGCCGTTAATCAAACTTGGCTCAGCTAAAACTATTCGGGAAAGAGATGCGGTAACGGCCATTGGCCACCCTTTCGGATTAAAATTTTCCCTGAAGAGTGGCATCGTTTCCAATACCTCGGAGTTGATGAATGGAATTCCTTACCTGCATATTGATGCAGCTTTGAATCCAGGGAATTCCGGCGGCCCATTGGTAGATGCTGAATGGGAAGTGGTAGGTATTAATACGTTCATTATTCGAAATGGCGATAATACGGGCTTCTCATTGCCCGTTAGGTATCTGGAAAGTACCCTGGAGCAATTTGAGGCCATGAAATCCGATAATGCTTCCCGGTGTACGGCTTGTATGAATATCCTGACAGAGGAGAATGTGGAAAATAAACTCTGTGCGCATTGCGGCCACAAGGCTGAGTTGCCCTCCTTTGTAGAGGATTATGTGCCCTCAGGTACGGCAAAAACCATTGAAGGCCTGATCAGTGCCATCGGACATGACGTACAATTGAGTCGCTCAGGTCCCAACGCGTGGGAAATCCGGCAGGGTAGTGCTACCATCATCCTGACTTACCATGATAAAACCGGATTATTATCGGCAGACGCCCTGCTCTGCGAATTGCCTAAAAAGGATATCAAACCACTTTATGAGTATTTGTTGCGGGAGAACTACACAAACCAGGCACTGACCCTTAGTGTACATGAGCAGGACATCGTACTCTCATTGCTCATTTTTGATCGGTACCTGAATGAAGAAACGGGACAGGTGATGCTCCAGGAACTGTTTGAGAAAGCAGATTATTACGATAATATACTGGTAGAGCAATATGGCGCCAGCTGGAAACTAGAGTAAACCAACCTGATCATGATTGCAAAAACACCCCCTCCGCCTTATTACGCTGTAATTTTTAGTTCAATCCGAACGGAACAAGATCTGGAAGGATACGCTGAAATGGCAGAACAGATGGTGGTATTAGCCGCCGAACAGCCGGGCTATCTGGGAGCAGAATCCGTTAGGAATGGCCTCGGTATTACTATATCCTACTGGGACAGTCTTGAGGCCATCCGTAACTGGAAAGCACATGCCGAACATCTGGTGGCGCAACGACTAGGGCGGGAAAAATGGTATGATTCGTTCAAAACCAGGATTTGCCTGGTAGAGCGTGATTACGGTTTCGGGTTAGAATAGTTTTACACCATACATAAACAACCATGCAATTGCCAGAAGGGAGGTGGCGATCACCACACCACGCATGGCTTTTTCCCATCTTCTACGACGGAATTTATTCAAAGTAAACAGGTTGAGTGCCAGGGCTACAATGGCCAGCGTGCGTTCCCGGAAGTTTTCGGAGAACCCAACTCCACTGGCTGCGCCTTTTATTTCCAGAAGGGAAAAAAGGTTGTACAAAATCAGGAAACCCGCAGTAGGCAACAAGATTCCATAGAGCAAACCAATCCAGATTTCATCGCGTTGAAGCATGATAAGGGTAGACAGTTGACGGTGAACAATAGACGCTTATTCCAGGTCTTTGAGGGTAGGGATAGCCGGATAGTTGGTCAGGTCGTGCATGGACGGCACAATAGATATATAGCCGTTTTCGAGCGCCCAAATATCTGTATCTTCCTGATGATCGTTGTTCACGAAATCGCCGCTTAGCCAATAATATGGTCGTCCGGCAGGATCGCGGCCTTCAATCATTTTTTCAATCCAGCGGGCATCTGCCTGCCGGCATATCTTTAGTCCCTGCAGTTGATCTGAGGGAAGTTTAGGTATATTTACATTAAGCAGGTAACCTGGCTGGAAAGGACGGGCAAGCATATATTCCATGATTTTCCGGATATAAGGCTTGGCTGGCTCAAAATCAGCATCAAAACTGTAGTCGAGCAATGAAAAGCCAATACTCCGGATGCTTTCCAAAGCTGCTTCCATAGCAGCAGACATGGTGCCGGAATAAATGATGTTGATGCTTGCATTGCTGCCGTGGTTGATACCGGAAACACAGAGGTCAATATTTCGATCTTTCAACACAACGTGTTTTGCCAGTTTGACGCAATCAACCGGGGTTCCGGACGATTCCCAGGATTCAATTCCGGGGAAAGGATTCACTTTGTTGAGTCGGAGTGGCTCATGTATGGTAATGGCGTGGCCTTTTCCGCTTTGCGGAGAATCTGGCGCTACTACCACTACTTCTCCCAGCGTGGCGGCAACTTCTACCAGCGCTTTAATGCCTGGCGCAACAATGCCGTCGTCGTTAGTGACAAGAATAAGCGGTTTAGACATTGGGCAAAATTAGGACAATAGACCATTGTCCGGGGCAAGAAAAGGTTAAATTGTAGCGTTATTGTTGGTAATTTTCACCCAATTTTGCCATCTTATTGATTTTCAGGCTATTTTTTCAAAATTCTGCCATAATCTTGCAGAAAAATTTAATAACACCACTGCCCTTTTCACCAGCAATATCTTTTGCCATGAAACAACTTTTGTCAGCGTTTGTGATCCTGCTTGCAGCCGGTCAGTTGACTGCACAGGACGTTACCTACGTGCTGTTCAACCGGGATTGCATGAATCAATTGGAATACCGGTACACCTATCCCAATGTAAAGGGAGACAACTCCGTATGGGCTTATTCCATCAAGCCCAATGTTCAGGAGCACTTTATTTTTATGACCAAAGGCGCAGGGCATTACTCTCCTGAGCTGCCTCAGGGTACCATTTCCTGCAACAAACTGAACCTGGACGATGCATTTGTGGCCAACATCAATAAGGAGGCTCAACAAATGCTCATTGTTTTTCAGCGTCAAAGTGGAGGTTATTGGCTGATGCCCGTAGCTTCCGCAACTTTGGTCGCAAAAAACAATTCCCGATACTGGGTACGCTCCAGTCAAAGCTCGTTTCAGTTTGATACCCTCCGACTGGTTAATGAGCAGAATCTGGCAGTGGCCGGCTCTCCAACGGCAGCGTATTTTTCTGGTTTGAAGCTGAATAACTGCCTCATGGAATATTCTTTCCATTGCGAACCGGTAAAAGCCAGCCAGTTGCGCTCTGATATCCAGTTTATTCCGAGCGTAGGTATCCTTAATGACCGCACCGGTAATAGCGCCTCCCAGGCTATGGAAAATGAACTCCAGCTGGTTCGGGTGAATGGTAAAGAACTGGACGATTACCTGAAAGAGGTTTGTCCGGAAGGCACAGGCAAAATTGCCATGTCCAAATATCAAAAAGCGACCGGTTACGGCGATACTGACTATGAAGCCGATAAAGAACTTACATCCATCATGCAAAAGGAGCAGGATGCCCCTGTAGCGCACAGAACCAATGCTGCAGGCATGCAATGCGCTGAAGAGTGGGAACCTGGCTCACACATCGTACAAAAAGGTGAAAACCTGCGCGCTATTGCCCGTACCTATAAGGTTTCGGAGCAACAACTGATTAAATGGAACAAAATTGCTAACCCTGACCGTATCGAAATTTGTCAGAAAATCTGGTTGAAACCACCGCCAACTTCGGCTAAACAGGCCAGTTCTAAAGGCACAACCCCGCAACCTGCTGTGGCCAAAAAGTTGACAGAAAGTGGTAAAACAGTAACGCCACAAGGCATTTCTCAGGGAACTAAAACCAAGCCGGTTGATACCAATAGACCGGTTGTGTACAACGATGATTCTGCCAAGGATCCGGTTTATGAAGTTGAAGCGCCAGCTAATGCCGCTCCTCGTATCCATACCGTTCATCGCGGCGAATACCTTTACAAAATTGCCAAACTTTACGGTTGCCCTGAAGAGTGCATTCGTATTGCTAACAATATGTCGCTGGAGGGTGATGAGCCATTAAACATTGGTCAGCAATTAATCATTCCGGAGTGCACCTGCACGGTAAATGGTAAAATGATCAAACGTCCGGTGCCGGAATCGCCTGTAGCCAAACCTGTAGTCAAACCTGAACTCCCAACGGTAAAAAAGCAGGATGAGGTGGAAAAGGAGACACCGAAGCCGGTGAAAAAGACAAAAGTAGACCTGGAAGATGAGGCGCCCATGATTTATAATTACGACAAAGAGGATGTAGCGCCACAAAAAACACAAAAAAACAACCTGGCCGAGGAATCCTCTTTTTACGAAGATGAGGCTTCAAAAGTGGCTAATAAGGCAAAAGAAACTGTTGCGCCCAAGAAAAAAACGGATGGCGCAGCGCCTAAAGTGCCGCTTTTCCGCGAACACCACGTAAAACAGGGCGAAACCCTCAAGTCCATCGCTACCAAATACCGGGTGGATGCCGCTGAGTTGTCGCAGGTGAATGGCCTGGATCCAAAGGAAAATCTGATTCCAGGTAAGCTGATTCTGATTCCTATTGATGAAGAATAAGCACGTGCCTGGGATTATATTGCCGGGCTAAAAACATTGCTAATGAGCCATCCTGAAGCCGGGATGGCTCATTTTTTTTTAATAGAATTGTGAATGTGTGAATTAATTATTGGGTGTAAGTGTTTGATTATCAATGCATTTAAATTTTAATAACAAAATTCGGTATACGAATGGCACGGGATTTGGCATTATATAACCATCGCACACAAACCGATTGCGATCCTCCCAATATGAAAAAGAATAAAACTATTGTTACGGTCTTTGCATTTGCTTTTCACCTGGCTTTGATTTTCTGGGCATTTCAGCAAATGAACTGAGGAACAAAAAACTATAATAAACAGGAGCCATTCCGCATTGGGGTGGCTCCTGTTTTATTTTGGGAAGATTGTAGCTGACCTTTTAAGGATCCTTCCCTCAATATGTGGAATAGCCTCTATTCATTTCCTATTTCTCCAGCATTGTATTCTTAAACTAAATTTATCCCGGACCACGCGTCCAACCTGGTCGTCGTATTTGCCCTGGTCGGGGAAATGTAAATCGTTTAATCCGTGTGAATACACGAAAACCGGCTGGATGTACCAGTTTTTTAGCTTGATTTGAACGCCCAGGCCAAGGTCAGCAGCAAATCGCTCCTGGTTAATTTTTAAAAAATCTGAAGGATTATCTGCCAGGTTCCAGCTAAACCTCGGGCCGGCCAGAATGCAGGCCCGCAAAGGGGCGTTGGCTTTGCGGGCATCGCTGAACTGAACATGCAACGGTATTTCCAAATCATAAAAACGGTACGTTCTGGCGCCATCAGGTCGGTATTGCACCACATTGTTGATCATACTCAGCCCCATGCCGGGTTGGAACTCCAGCCAAGGCATAACCTGTTTTCGGAATAAGAAGCCAGCCGAAGTACCAGTGCGCGGGCCTTCAGACCAAACCTTTGGCTCCGCCTGATCCTGGCGTCCAAAAGTCTCAATTCCTATGGACTGATGATCAAGTCCTGAAAAAAATCCCCAACTCCAGCTTCTCTTTTCTTTGTTTTGTGCGGCCAAAGTCAGGGGCATTACCCAGATTACAAATAAGAGGCAGTTTTTCATCGTTGTCGGAAGCATATGCAGCACCAGCATCCAAAGGCTAATGAGCCCATTGAGCAGGCATTTCTCCCCTTGACACTTATTCGGGCGGGTGGGTTGCCTTTGTCGGCCTGGGAAAGTATGGTACAAGGTATGCCCGACTGGCTGGCTTTGCAGAAACAGGAAAATCAGCTTGAAGCGGAGCTGGCAGCGTGTCTGGATCAGGCGCTCAGAGAATTGCCCGAAGGTTTGCCCCGAACCGTTGTTTATAATGCCCGAAAGGCATTTTTTCAGCAAAAGAAAATGTCTGTTCCCAAGGTCAGCGAGTGTCTGACTGGCAGCTCCGTTTTTGATCGCTGGCTACAATGTTCATCCCGGTGGGAAAAATTGCAACAGGATAAGCTATCTGCCATTTCAGCCCTCTCTGATGCCATGGATGCAGGTATAGCACAGTTGCGCTCCTGGGCCTTTGATCCGGTATTGCGCGCAGGGCTATTATATGCAAGCCACGATTTGTTGGCGCGGCTCGACGAGTTTACGCAACAGCATCATGTCCATACTCGGAAAAAAGATCGCAAAACGGCCATGACCCTTTTGCAATACCTGAGTAGAGCAATTTTCAAAACATCCCCATTTAGTAGGTTCACCACACTATCTGTTCAGTTGCTGGGCAGCGGCGCCAGACAGGAAATGGGACAGTGGTTTACTTCGAGGACAACGGTTACGCCGAATGTGGCTTTGTTGCCATTTTTGTACGAAGTTTTGCTGAAGGATCCGGATTTCAGCAGTCAGCTGAGGCTCAGGTTAAATCCATCATTGCGCAAAAGTCCAAATGGGGAGTATACCTGGTTGTATTTTGATGGCATTGAGGAAGCGTTCCAGCAGATGCGGGCACAACCTTTGGTAGATTATGTTTGGGATTACTTTTCTAGTAACCATAGTAAGACCTCTTTCCAGCAGTTGTCTGACCTGTTAGCGGCAGAAACAGAAGACAGTACGGATGCGGTAAGCAGCTGGTTGAACAGATTGATAGACCTGGGCTTTCTGGATCGGGAACTGCCTGAAAAAGGGTTGGCCCCTGGTTGGTGTGGTGGATTATACCAATATCTGGGCTTTCACACCACCTCGGCTGCAAGTGTTGAGGTAGCTTACCTATTGCAATGGCTGCGTACCACAGCGCGAACGCTGCCTTTTCAACCGGCGGATATGGTGATGGAAATGCAGCAGTCGGCGGTAAGTCAACTGAGGCATTTGTTGGAGCGCTATGGTTTGCAATCGCCATCAGTGTCACCTGAGCAGGTGTTTTATGAGGATGTTTTTCAGGAAGTTGGTTCCTGGATTCATCCGGATGATTGGTCTGGGTTGCAACAAGATTTGCTGGATTGTTGGCAAGAAAAAGCCGATCACCTGCTGCCAGAATACCGGGCAGCCCTGGTTTCTTTTGCCCGGAAAAGACTTAAGCCTGGAGAGTGTATGCCTTTTCTGGATTTTTGTCAGGCATTTTTGGCTGAAGAAACTAAACCTGTTCCTGGAATTACAGCCAAGCGGTTTGATGGAAAAATAGGGGCCGTAATGCAAGTTTATCGGGAGGATGGGCATTGTAAGGCCGTGATCAATGGTTTGTACGCGGGTGGTGGAAGAATGTATTCCCGATGGCTGAACCAGATGCCACCTGAAGATATGCAAACATTGAAAGACTGGATGCAGGACGGTATGGAAGATACCGCTCCGTTCCCATTTCCTGGGTGGTCTAATGTACATTTTCAGCCTTCATTGACCAATGGAAACATTCGGGTGCCT
>DATGWL010000018.1:0-3623 GCA_035299505.1 Saprospiraceae bacterium
GAGTGAGACTCTCAGTTTAAGCGCCTCTCCGCCTCTACGGTAAAAATCAATCTTGATACCGCTACAAAGTCCCCCGCAAAGCCTGTTCACGCTCAATGGCTTCAAATAGCGCTTTGAAATTGCCTTTGCCGAAAGACTTTGCACCACGGCGCTGGATGATCTCAAAGAACACCGTTGGGCGGTCTTGAATTGGTTTGGTGAAAATCTGAAGCAAATAGCCATCCTCATCCCGGTCTACAAGAATGTTGAGCGCTTTCAGGTCTTCAATATTTTCATCAATTTGCCCTACACGGTCCAATACATCCTCATAGTAATTTTCCGGAACGTACAGGAAATCCACGCCGTTAGCGCGCATCATGCTCACCGTTTCCAGAATATTGTCGGTAGCCACTGCAATGTGCTGTACACCAGCGCCACGGTAAAAGTCCAGATATTCCTCGATCTGACTCTTTTTCAAACCTTTAGCTGGCTCATTGATCGGGAATTTGATGTAGCCATTGCCATTGCTCACCACTTTCGACATCAGTGCGGTGTATTCCGTGGAAATATCATTGTCGTCGAAAGTGATGAGCAGTTTAAAGCCCATCACATCCTGGTAAAACTTCACCCATTTGTTCATAGCGCCCAATTCCACATTACCCACACAATGGTCAACGTACTTCAGGCCTACTGATTTTACAGGATAAACGCTGGAACGAGGCTCATAACCCGGCATAAATGCGCCATGGTAGTTTTTGCGCTCCACCAGTGTGTGGATGGTTTCGCCATATGTTTTGATGGCCGCCATGACAACCTCACCCTGATCATCCTGAAGTTTCTTAGGGGCAAAAGCAGATTCAGCACCACGAGCAAGGGCTGTTTCGTAAGCTTTAACCGCATCGTCAACCCATAGGGCCAGTACCTTAACACCATCGCCGTGTTCGGCAACATGCCTGGCAATTTCAGTACCAGGCAGCAAAGATGAGGTAAGTACGATGCGGATTTTATCCTGTTTCAGCACATAGCTTACCCGATCACGCACACCAGTTTCAGGACCGGCATAGGCTACCAGTTCGAAACCCAGTGCAGCCTGGTAATACATGGAGCTTTGTTTGGCATTTCCGACGTAGAGCTCGAGGTGGTCGGTGCCATTGATAGGAAACGAGTCGGTTGACGTAACCAGACTCTTATCAGGAGTAGTTGACACGATCTAGATTGAATTTTAAATGGAAAGAATGGCACAAAAGTACGGGATAAAGCCATTATTCCTGATAAAAAATGACAGCATTACCGGTCAAAAAACGGCGCGCATATTCAGGCTCAATCGAACATCACTGGCCTCCTGTGTAGTTTGGCGCAAAAAAATCACTACATCCACCGAAAAACGAGGTTGTTTGAAAAAGCGCTTTACATCTGCCAGGGACGGAATTAATGGCAAGACATTATTGGTATCAAACGGGGCGGGGTCCCGGTAGGCAATTTCCACATAATCGTTCGGATTTGATTCATCGTATACCCGAACTGAAATGCGGTCAATTACATTCAAATCTGCATCTCCGAAAATACCGCCTAAACTGGCAGAACCATTCACTACCCGGGAAATTTCCTCTTCCGTTTTATTGACTTCCTGCAAATAACGCTCCCAATTGGAAGGGATATTTTTCAACTGAAAATGGTGGGTATCAAACACGCCAATCCCTGCAGGAATAACAAAATCCCGCTCAAAAAGCATGTCAAACCCGGGCGCCTGGTCATCTTCCTTGTTGCAGGAAACACCGGAAAAAAATGTCAGCAGACCCAATACCCAGGCGTAAATCCAATTTTTCATGGCTAAATGATGCATTAACAGGAAAAATGGTTGCCCGGGCGCGTAATTTTGCCCCGATTTAATGACTCAATCAAGGAACTATGAAATACCTGATCACCGGACTGGGCAACGTAGGATATGAATACGATGGAACCCGCCATAATATTGGATTCGAGGCGGTAGATTTTCTCTGCAAAGAACTGGGAGGAGAATGGAAAGGCAATACACACGGAGATTTGGCTGAGGTCAAATTCAAAGGCCGAACCCTGATATTGCTAAAACCCAATACCTACATGAATCTGAGTGGAAAGGCTGTGCGGTATTGGCTGCAAAAAGAAAAGATTACAGTTGAAAACAGTCTGGTAGTGCTTGACGATCTTAACCTGGAGTTTGGCAAACAACGCCTGCGGGCCAAAGGCTCTGATGGCGGTCATAACGGCCTGAAAAACATTCAGGAACTGCTGGGCACCGATGCCTATCCTCGTCTGCGTATTGGAATCGGAAGCAACTTTTCCAAAGGCAAGCAGGTCAATTTTGTACTGGGCAAATGGACAGAAGATGAAAAAGCAGAACTGATTCGTATCCTGGAGAAATCTACGGAGGTAATCAAAACCTTTGTTACCATTGGTTTGGAAAAAGCCATGAATGCTACCGGGAAATAGGACTTTCCCCTATTTAACGTTTCTGAAAATAACTTTTAAAAACATTTGTAGTACTTTCGCCATTATAAACCACGAGGCAATCGTTGAAAAAACTTTAGACAGCCTCCACAATCATGCACATTGCTATGAAAAATCTGAAGATCAACTGGTGGCGTGTTGCCATGTTCGCCCTCACATTCGGAATGATGGCTTTGCAGGCTTGCAGCCTCTTTAAGCCGAAGTGCAATTGCCCGCACTTCTGATCGGTTCAAACAGACTGGTCCTTTATTCCGGGATGAGCATTTGCTCAACCCTTTTCGTTGTTGTTGTTGTTTGCCTCCTCATACTCATCCAGCAGTAAATCCTGCGGCAGTGATTTGGTTGCCCGCGCGCCCAATTCCTTTATTTTCTCTGCCTTACCTATCAGCGTGTCACCAGGCCGTGCGGCATTGGTCAGTTTGTGCATGGCATCATCATAGGCCGATCTGGCATTGTCCAGCCTCGTTCCAATCATGCGCAAATCCTCCACAAAAGCCACAAACTTATCGTACAATAAACCACTTTGCCTGGCAATTTCCAGCACCGATTTAGCCTGTTTTTCCTGTTTCCACAGGTGTGAAACCGTACGCAGCGTGGCCAGCAAGCTGCTGGTACTCACCAGCACAATATTCCGCTCCAGAGCATCCGTAAATAGCCTCGGATCTGCCTGTGAAGCCAGCGATAACGCGCCGTCAAGAGGAACAAAAAGCAGCAGATAATCCGGCGTATTGATCTGATACAGCGCTTGATAATTGGTGCGACTCAGGTTCTCCACATGGTTGCGCAAACTGTTCACATGCGCTTTCAGGTGCTGCTCCTTTTCCTGCGGATCGGCTGCGTTAAAATAACGTTCGAAGGCGGTAAGCGACACCTTTGAATCCACCACAAGTTGCTTGTTTTCAGGAAGTTGAATGATAAAATCCGGTCGCTTGGCAGCCCCGTCTTCATTGCGGTACGTGGCCTGAGTCAGAAAATGCACCCCTTTTTGCAAACCAGATTTTTCCAGCAAAGTCTCCAGCTGGAGTTCCCCCCAATCACCCTGCACCTTGCTTTGCCCCTTGAGGGCTGTTGCCAGGTTGTGTGCATCGGCACTGAGTTGCTGATTTAAAGAGTGTAACTGCTCCAGTTCCTTTTTTAAACTGGTTTTTTCCCGGGTT
>DATGWL010000019.1:0-56245 GCA_035299505.1 Saprospiraceae bacterium
CACAGTCTGTGTATGTCCAGGTATAGGTTATCGTGCCTTCGCAACCAGCATAGGTACCGCCTTGTACCGGACCTGTTGGGGTAAGGTTGTTGCCGCAATTGTCTGTCACTGCAGGAGGCGTTGGTTGAACGGCCTGCGCCACGCAAGCTACCGTACTTCCCTGCGGGTTAGGCACGGTAAAGTCCTGTACCTCAATGGTATAGGTGTACGTCCAGTCATGGGTATTCTGCTCACAGTCTGTGTAGGTCCAGGTATAGGTTATCGTGCCTTCGCAACCAGCATACGTGCCGCCTTGTACCGGACCCGTTGGGGTGAGGTTGTTGCCGCAGTTGTCCGTCACCGCAGGCGGTGTTGGCTGAATAGCCTGTGCAGCGCATGCTACCGTGGTTCCCTCTGGACCCGGCACGGTGAAGTCCTGTACCTCAATGGTATAGGTGTACGTCCAGTCATGGGTATTCTGCTCACAGTCTGTGTATGTCCAGGTATAGGTTATCGTGCCTTCGCAACCAGCATAGGTACCGCCTTGTACCGGACCTGTTGGGGTAAGGTTGTTGCCACAGTTGTCGGTCACCGCTGGTGGTGTTGGTTGTACGGCCAATGCCGCGCATGCTACTGTGGCCCCCTGTGCGCCCGGCACCGTAAAGTCATCTGTTTCAATAGTATAAGTGTAATTCCAAACGAATGCCAGATTCGGACAACCATCATACGTGTAGGTGTATGTTCTGGTGCCGTTGCAGGTCAACGGATCAGGGTTATCTGAGATAACAGGAACCGGATCGGGCTGAACATTACCCAGACCATCCTTCACCACCGGCAAGGCTGGAGGAACCGCCTCGCTCAGGCAGGCAACTGTGGAAGCTGTTGGCACAGGGCCACCTACCTCATCCAATGCGCAGGCTGTTGTAGCTGCGGCAAGGGTAACACAGTTGCCGGTATTGCCACTTACGGTTTTAGTACCTGAAACGGTCAGTTTACATGGAATGATACAACAGGTACCCAACATCGTGTTGTTCTGTACGGTCAGGTTTCCGCCAACCGTTTCAAAATTCGGGAAGGCCTCATCCAGGTTTACAAAACTGTTATTGATGGTAAATACAAAATTCCCGCCAACGCTGTTCAACAAATTCCCCGCAACCGTAGCAGCAGTTCTGGTCAGTTGCATGTTTCCGGTTACTGAACCGAGTTTCGACAAGTCAATGTTCGCATTCACCGCACTGGTAGTACCATTGTTCATCACCAGATTTCCACCCACGGAAGTCAATTCAGGCAAGTGAATGGTAGTTACGGCTGTTCCATTGGTATTAAAGGTAACATTACCTGTGGTGGACTTAAGTCCAATTTTGGCTGTAACCAATACCGTATTGCCTGTAACCGACAATGAAGCCGTATTGCCCGTAAATGCCGTTGGAATGTCTATGTTGGCCAGGCTGGTATTGGCCGAAATCGTAAATGCCCCGCCAACATTTGCCAATACCGGCGCCAGGAATGCTGGCAGACTGTTGGTACTCAGGGTAAATACATCAAACACTGTTTGCAGCGCACTCAAGTCAAGGGCGCTGGCAGTACGAGTTATATTTATATCATTACCAATGCTGATCAGATTCTTTAAATCTACCACAGCATTAACCGCATTGGCGGCATTATTGCTCATGGTAACGGAACCTCCTACAGTTAACAAATCATCCAGATCTATTTGCGTCACCCCCGTACCATTGGTATTTATGGTCAGATTTCCGGTCACCTTAAAAACACCTAAATCAATGGTATTCAATGCTGTATTCCCCGTAATGGTGAGAGAAGCCGTATTGCCAGTAAATGGCGCAGACATGGAAATGCTCGTCAGCGCAAGGTTATTGGTAATAGCCATGGCGCCGGTTGCAGAGGAAAGTACATTGGCTTGCAGTGTTGTCAGCCCGGCATTGAGGGTCACCGTTACGGCATCTACTGATTGCAGTGAAGCAAGATTTACAGAAGCTGCCGTACGTGTAAGGTTCATATCATCTCCAATTGTAGTCAATCCACCAAGATGGATATTGGCATTGATGGCATGATCAACCAGGTTATTCATGGATACATCTCCGCCAACCGTAGCCAAAACAGGCAACTGAATGGAAGTAACAGCCGTGCCATTGTTTTGGATGGTAAGGTTATGCGCCGTTGTATTGCCCACCACGGTGAGTACTGGCATTACAATTTGTGTTACACCTGGGTTAAAGGCAATGGTCAATCCACCATTACCTACGGAAGTTAATCCTGCCAGTTCAATGGCATTGAACGCTGTGTTTTGATCAGCAGCGCTTCCGCCAATAACCAGATTGTCGTTCCCTACCCCGTTGCCAACCATTTGTAAATTGGCCAATTCACTCAAATTACTTGGGTTTAGCGGATCGGTAAAGCGGCGAATAGTAAGTACGCCGCCTACTTTTTGTAATTCCGAAAGGTTGCAGAAATTCGTGATCGGATCGGTTGCGGAATTGCCGTTCAGGGTGAGGCTACCCGTAATTTCGGTATACTTGCATCCGGCACTCAAAAACGCATCCATTTCTGCCTGCGTATTGATGGTTTTGTTGCCGGCAAAAACAGTTGGTCCACAGTTATTACCCGTTGGCGTTACCTCTGTCAACACTGAGCCGGTTGCAGAACAACCCTGGGCATCCGTCACTACCACCTGCAAGGTGATATCACCTGCAGTTGTGCCTGTGAAAATGGTGGGGTTGCTTGAATTGGTATTGAAGGTGCCGTTGCCAGGACCATTGGCCACCACCCAACTGTAAGTATACATGGGTGAACCATTGGTAATTGTGGCTGCAATATCAATCATCCCACCTGCACATGCCGAACCTGCCTCCAAATCAATAGACGCAACAATCGGCAACTCATTCACAGTGAAAGCAATGGCTTCTGAGGTTGCATTACAATAGTCGCCACTGTTGATAGCAATAACCCGAACCTCATCCAGATTTACCAAATCCGTTGATGGATCATAAGTAAAGGTGGCATTCGGCCCGTCATATAGCGTGATATCGCCAGCTGTAAGTGTGGCAGATTTGTCTTTATCAATGAAAAACAGATAAGTCAGGCTTCCGGATGCGCTGCTCGCAGTAACCGTAAAGGTAACAGAGGCGCCTGCGCAAATTGTAGCGTCATCCGGGGCTAACCCTGAATTTTCAGTGTGGGTAAAGGCGGAAATCGTTACCGCGCAAGCCGCTTTGGCCACATTAAAACCTGAATCGTTGGGACCTGTGCGGTTAACACATCTACCGCCGGTAGCAAAGGTTTTATTACCTGAAATGGTTACACCAACCGGATTCAGGTTTACCCCAGGATTAAACGGCCCGGGTACGCCATTAATGCTGGTAAGCTGACAAGGGATTACACAGCATTGGCCCAGTTGAATATTTCCGGTAACCGCCAGGGTACCACCCACCGTAACCAGACTGCCCATGCCATCCAAACTGGTCAGCACGGCATTATTGGTGATCGACATGTTGCCGTTTACCGCACTCAACACCGGAAGTTTGGTCAAATCAGTGAGCAAATCCTCATCATCCAGGTTAAACACACCCGTAACCGTAGTCAAGGCGCTAAAATCAATGGCACTGACCAGATTGTTGTCTTCCAAACGAAAATCCTCACCCACAGATGGCAGTTTAGGCGCACTTATGCTGGCAAGAGTCGCATTACCGTTCACCCTGAATTCGCCTGGCAAAGCTGTATTCAGTTCCGGGAACGCCACAGAGGTCATTTCCAGATCGTTATTGGTAATATCAATGCTCCGGTTGCTGGCATCCGCACCATTCACGGCTGTCAAATCCTCAAACAGCACAGCAGGAATGTCATCATTACCTGTCACATACAGGTAAGTACCCACTGTTTGAAGATTGGTCAGATTCACAGATTGTGTTCCGCATGCATCATAGTTATCTGTAATGGCCAGGTATTGCGCCACCGAAACCAAGCCGCTCAAATCCAGGGCACATAGGGAGTTATTATCGTCGATATTGGCATAGCCGCCAACTGTCAATCCACTGGCAGGCGCCTGAATCCGGTTAGCCACTTGTTCAATGCGGAAGTTTCTGCCCACATTCACCAGATTGGGCAGGTTTATATCCGCACCAGCAGTGTTTCTGTTGGTATTGGCAATAATAACATCGCGGGCCACCTGAGTCAAACCAGTCAAATTCACGGTTGTCAGACCTGTAGGCAACGTATTGCCATCATTATTGCCAGAAATATTCAGGTCGCGCCCAACGGTAAAACTGGAGCCCGTGGTATTGATGGTTTCCAGTACATTATTGCTGGTAATCAAAACATCATTCGTGGGTCCCGTTGTCAAGGCAGGCAGTTTTATCGTTAAAAGCCCGTCATCGTTATTGCGCACATAAATATTCGTGGCCACGGTGTGCAACACTGGCAAATCCAGGGTTCCGGTAGCAATATCATCCATGAGCAGGTTGCCACCAACGGAAGCCAGTCCTTTGAGCGCGATGGTTGCCCCATTGCTCATATTATTGTTATCGAATGTCAGGTTGCGCCCAACAGTGGTAACGGTTGAGCTTATGCTTGTCAACGCCGTTGCGTCATTGCCATTAATCAAAAAGTCGCGTGCAATGGTCAGTCCGCCATTGGCGCCAATGGCAATGGTTTGCAGGGCAACGTTATCCGTTATATTGATATCGTTGCTGGTAATGGTTGTCAGCGCTCCCAAACTCAGGGAAGTAGCTATAGTATTATTAGCCACCGTCAATCCTGTATTCACCGTGCTCAATACAGGCAAATCAATGGCATTGAACAGGTTATTATCGTTCACATTGGTACTGCCAATAGTAGCAGCGCCGCCCACGGTGGTAAGTTTGCCCAAATCACTCAAATCATCCGGATTTTCCGACAGGTTAAAATCCCGTATTACCAGATTTCCACTCACAGAAACCAGTTCCTGCAGGTTGCACAAATCCAGGATCGGATCAGAACCTGGCAAATCCGAAGCGGTAGCAGCATTGCCGTTACCGTCCAGGGTAAGTGAGCCAACAATGGAGGTATACTTGCAACCAGCTGCATTTTTGAAATTATTCAGCTGGGTTTGGGTGCTGATAATTATGGTACCTGTATAAGTGATGGCTCCCCCGCATACGTCTGCGCACACACGCGACAGCACTACATCGTTGCCGGTACCACCTTTGTAATTGATGTAATAGGTGTCGCCCCCCACGGTAATGGAATTGCCCTGGGCAAATTTGCCCACAACGTCGTCAGTGCCGTCATTTTGAATTAGCATAATCTGATCGTTGTGCAACAATCCATAGCTAAGGCTGAGGTCAAGCACGGCCCCGTTGAGCGTTACTACCCCGTTTACCACAAACTGATCATAACCAGTACAAACGGTAGCCCCAAGCACCTCCATCACCAGAGTATTTCCGGAGTTTAGCGTGAGATTGCCGTTAATGGTTACGCAGCCAGGACTATTGCCTGGAGATAAGCTAACGCCCTTAAGGGTACCATCTACATTTTCTACATAGGTACCTTCCTCTATGGCCAGCGTATGACCTGAAATGGTTTGGGCGTCGTCAATAGCTGGTTGAATGGCGCAAAACTGCTCGTTGGTTGTGGTATTGGTAACAATGCCTCCACCTACTAATTTATCGCGGGTATTGACCACATTACCGGAAATGCTGTTGCCGGTAATGGTATTCCCACAGGTAATCGGGCTGTTGCCGCGACCAAAATATTCATCCGCAATATTATTTTGATTGCCATCTCCAGGATAAGGGGTGTGTCCGGCCTGCTGTTGCAAACCTACATCGCAGCCGGTAATGGTATTGCCGCTCACCGTATGGTTCAGACCTTCAATCACAATACCGAAACCTTCTGAGCTGCTTGGCTGCTCATAACCGGAAACAATATTGCCACTAACGGTAACACCATTGGGCACATCTACATTTCCAGCCAGCACTGCACGACGAAATACCGCAATGCCAGCCAGATCCCTCGATTCCGCACCAATAGGCAGGGTGCGACTTACGGTATTGCCGGAAACAGTGCTGGAGCCATTGGGATTTTTGATTTCAATACCAAATCGGCCGTTGTTGGTAACGGTATTGTCTGAAATGGAGTTGGAGCCCACCGAACCATTCAGGCCCACAGCACTCATGCCGTTATCGCCATTATCGTGCACATTGTTGTTAGACATGGTAACGCCGGAAGCACTGCCATCCTGCAATTCAATGCCGCAGCAATTGTTGTTGAACACCTCACAATTGGTGATGGTAATATGGCTTTTCAGGCCATTCCAGATCACAATACCACGAGCGCCAACTGTGTGCCCAGAGGAGGTGACGTCGTTGATGGTCACGTAATCAACTGGTCCGTTGGCGTAAAAACCGCTGCCGCCCACGTTATTTTGGATGGTAACCCGTTGTACAATTAGGTGGTTATTACCGCCATTTCCATAAATACCCGCATCCGCATTTCCGCTCGAACCCGAATAGTTTTGCACAGTAAGATCCTGTATGGTTACATCGGTTACTCCATTTGAGATGGAAATGCCTTTCCCAAGTCCCAAACCGGTTCCATTTAAAACCGTACCGGCTTCCGTCTCACCGTCCAGGGTAATAGATTTGCTCACTACTACCCGCTGATTATAGGTACCATCTTCAATATGCACGGTTTTACCGGCTTGCGCATAGGTAATGGCCGCATTTATGGAAAGCGTGTATATACCCACCTGTGGCGGAGGCGGAGTCAACAGGTCGTTGACAAATTTATCACCGGAACTCACCTCTTCCACATGAACCAGCTCATTTGGCGTGGAAAATGGCGGCGCCAGCAAAGAGGCCGCTACCGTGTAGGCATTGGCGAGGTTGCTCATATAATACTTCTGAGCATTGGCCACACCGGCAAAGTGTGAAGCCACAGAAGAAGGCACAGATGTGCCGGTGATAGAGCCGGCTACAACCTGCTCATACACCGGAACAGGTTCGGCAATGCTGACAGTACCGGAAATTGTGACATTGCTGGTTCCTGCCGGCGGACAATCATCTCCTTCCGAAAAAATACCAACCCCGGCACTGAAACCACCCGGGAATGCATTTCCGCTGGTAGTTAAACCATTGATAGTCACATTATTGCAATCTGAAATAGACACACCATTGCCGTCATTATTGGTGGAAGTGATGCTGGTCAGCGTCAGATTATCACTGCCGTTCAGGGCAAAGCCCGAGCCTCCACAGTTGGCAACTGTGGTATTGGAAACCGACAACATATCAGCGCCACAGCCGGTAATAATCCCGAAAGTGCCTGCATTTTGCAAGGTTAATCCTGTAATTGAAATTCCTGATGTAGCAACATGCAGGCCCCAATTTACAGAAGTAGAACTAAGGGTAAAACCATTGCCATCAATCGTAACTGCTTTGTTGACAGTTACCAGTCCTTCTGAAAGGTTGGCATCCATTCTCAATACATCTCCAATAGAGGCGGCATTGATTGCGGCCTGCAATGTGCTGTAATTCTGAGAGGTGTTCACATTGGTTACCTGAGCATTAACGCTGGAAATACCCAGCATAAAGCACGCAAGTTTGAGTAAATAGATGGGTTTTAAAGCCCATTGCTGTGTTCTGGTAATAGTGTAAAAACTTGTAGACATGGTAGGAAGAAAATAACGTTAAGTATTATACGCAAAGGGATACCGACTGAACCGGCAGCTGTTTGCGGAAAAGCACTGAAGAATCTTATCGAGTAGTTTAACTCAACAAAACTTCAGGGTGAATTCAACGAAGAAGCAAGTGGGGTACTAATAAAGGCAAAGTGCCTTGGAAGCAACTGATATCGCTGCTTGAAAAGATGGAAGACAGGGAGCTTTTTCATGAGTTAAAATGAGCATACCCCCATCCTGTTGGGAAGGAACCGGAGGGGGCGTTTTATGTTGGATTAAAAAAACAGTATTAAAAATTCGGCGGCAAAAATAGCAGGTGTTCTACCAATAATGAGATGATCTTCGTCACCTTAAGCATGACTTTAACTTTTTAATTAATCTATCTTTCTCATTTTCAATACATTAAAAAAGCCGCTCATCCGATAAAATCGGATGAGCGGCCTGGAAAAAATAAGGACTTTAAAACCAGATGTGGCTACTCAAATCCTATTTAGCAGTAAGCATCTTAATAGTGCGTTTGCCCTGAGGTGTAGTCAGCTCGCAGAACAAAACACCATAGAAAGATGCATTCTCCATTTTGAAATCCAGTTCGTGGTAACCAGCTGTGTACTTCCGGTCGTAAGATGTCAGTTCACGTCCACTGATATCCAGGATCCGGATATGCGCTTCACAGGCTTCCGGCAGGATGAAACCAATGGTGGTAGCATCTACAAACGGGTTCGGACGGTTTTGCATCAATTGCAACTCCAGGTGATTCAGATCTGTTGGCACATCTACCGCAGTGGTTTCAGTGAACACCAGACGCAGCTCAGTAGCCACCAGATTACGGTTAAAGGCCTTGCACTCTATTTGTGAATCGTCCAAACGAAGTACTTCGCTCAGTTTCTGACCACCAGCCAGCACCTTGAATTTAGCGCGGAACACAGCAGTACCTTCTGCCAGATCCACACCGCCGCCGGCTGCCCATACATGGCGAAGCTCGCCCATGTCGGCATTGTAGGCGCCAAAGTTATCAAGCAGGTTCAGAGGCAGTGCCGTCAAAGGCTCAAATCCGTCGAACTTCAGAATCGTTGGATCGAAATCCAATGCAAACTGGTAAGAAGACAAGTCGGTGAAATTAGTCACATTGAAGGTCAGTTCGATATCCGAACCAGTCTCCAGTTGCTGATCCTTAACCATCCAAACCAGCGGAGCGATTGGTGCATTTTGTGGGTTTGCCCATGGAGCAGCCACGTCGCCAATCTTCATACCGTAGAAATCAATATTCACGGCATCCATGCCAGCCAGGGTTACATCCTTGAAATCAGGGAATACCGGTACATTTTGATGCGGTGTTGCAGGCATCACAAAGTTGGTTGGTACAAAACGCCAGAACACATTGAAGATGTTCAACGCCGTTGGGTTACCCGCCAGACATTGTGTAATCAAGGTAGCATCCTGTGTCTGAATGATACCGGAACGGTTCACGTCGGCACAAACCTTTTTGTACGGGTTGGTAATCGGGTTCGACAGGTTAACGTGATTGTTAATCGCCGTAGCATCTGCCGAAGTCACACCATTCAAACGGTTAATGTTTTTCACCGGACGCACTTTGTAGGTGCCATTCACCGGAACGCTTACATCGTAATTGCCATTGGTATCAGACAAGTCTGAACCGCCAAAGGCCGGAGTTGGCAACACGTTGGTAACGTTCACTGTAGCGTCTTTCACGCCAGACACGCCATCATGTTCCCAAATGATACGACCGGAAATGGTCAGACAGTTCACAGACACCGTGAAAGAGCAGGAGGCAGTATTACCCACAGCATCTTCAACGATATAGGTCACTGTTGTAGTTCCTTCAAGGAACACGTCTGTTGGTTGCAGATAGCCTGAACCAGTACCTTGTGTTGCGCCGCTCAGCTCATAGGCAATAGTTGCGCCAGAGCAGTTGTCGTTAAAGGCCGGATTAGTCTGCGCCCCAAAGTATGCACCACAGGCATTTTCGATGGTTGTGCCAGGCAGAGTCATGTTAGCCGGGCAACCAACAATCGTAGGCGCTGTCACATCCAATACCGTAATGGTTTGAACCTTCGGAATAGCGGAATTGCCGCAGGCATCTGTGAGGTACCAGGTACGGGAAATCACATATTTAACCTGATAGCTGTTACCAGGATTGATTACTTCAGTGTAATAAGCCTGCAAGCCTGGACCAGATGGTGTGCAATTGTCGCTTTCATCCGTCACATCTCCCGTTACTGCGGTGGTAGCGTTATAGCTGCAACCAGCATTCACGTTAATAGTAATATTGGCCGGAACAGTAAACGTTGGCGCTACATTATCCACCACTGTGATGGTGTGGTTGATCAATGCTGTGTTGCAGTACGCATCGGTTACCATATACTGGTGAATCACGATACGCGGACTGTTCGGACAACCAGCTGCCATGTTGTCGGAAGTACCGAACAAGGATACTGTTACGGTGCCTCCACAGTTGTCGGCTTCGCCGGTAACCAGTTCAAGATTTGGCGCCGGAATACCGCCGCTGCAGGTCAGGTTGGTGTTGGCAATCAGATTAGCAGTTGGCGGTACATTATCTGTTACAGAGAAGGTTGCCGTTGTTTCATCAAAATTACCGCAGGCATTGGTAGCACGGAAGGTTACCACAACAGATTTGGTGTGAGTGGTGCAGTTAGGCATGCTGTTCTGCAACATAGTAGCCGGATCAAGCGGCTGGTACGACCACTGTATGTCGTTACCTGGAGCAACAGCGCCGCCGTGGTTAGCCAACCAGTTATTCAGGTCCGTTTGCCAATCCACACAATCAACATTGAGGTTATCTGCTTCATCAGAGATCTCTACCTGACTGGCCATACCAATGCAAATGCCGTTGTACACAATGGAACGACTGTTGCCGCACTGGTCGGTAGCGGTTACCGTGATGGATGCCGGACAAGTACCGTTCACAGCAGTGCTGATATTCAAATTGCCGTAAGGATCACAATTGTCAGTGATGGTTGTTCCGGCAATAGCAGCGGCCTGTGCTTCTGCAACTGTGTTGTAGCAAAGCTGAATGTTGCTTGCCGTAAGCATTGGCGCTTCACCATCAATACGGGTATTGAAAGTGTAAGTGTCTTCGTTGCCGGCGCAGTCAGATACAGTTACCGTAATCTCTGCATTGCAGGTACCAACGGTACTTACACTCACCTCCAGATCTTCCGCATCGGTGCAGTTGTCGCAAGGATCAATGGCTTCCCGGGCATCAGCTTCTGCTGCAGCTACAGATGAGTAGCAACTGCTTGGCAAGGTTGGTCCGCCACCATCCGGACAATAAACTTCTGGTCTGGTGTTGTCAATGATGTTGTACACACAAACAAAGAGTGTAGGTTGTACGTTGCCGCAAGCATCTGTCAACTGGAAAGAAATGGTGATTTGACGCACACAATCATATACATTCTGACCATCCTGGAAGTTGTCTACGTTTGTTTCCTGAATAGAAACCACCTCCACAACTATACCGGAAAGTGGGCTGCAGTCATCTCCAATGCAACCATCCAGTGATGCAATTGGCACTCCAGCCACTGTCCAACCTGTCTGATAATCCAGGATATCACCTACTTCCAATGAAACACCAGCAGCACAGTTAGCTGCCGGGCCACCGTCAGGAGAAGTATACAGATTGAGTGGCATGAACTGACAACCAGGGTCAAAGGTTGGAGGTGTATTATCTACCACAGTAATCACCTGAGTGAATGTAGTAGACTGGTTGCTACATTTGTCATAAGCAATCCAGGTATTGGTGAATGAACCTTCACCCGGGCAATCGCCACCGGCCACGAATTGACCAGGTACTTTATCGTATACCAAATCCTGATCGCAGTTGTCTTCAGCCACAGGGAACAGACTGTTCAGGTAATCGTAACCTGGAATATCGGAGCAGGAAATGGTACCATTCAGCGCGTTTGGAGCAGTCTCCCATTGAGGCGCTGTATTGTCGTAAATGTAGACGTAATGGAAGAAGCTAACGCTTTCGTTGCCACAGGCATCTTCAGCTACCCATTCCGTCACCCATTCGCCCAGATAACCGTTTATGCATTCTACATATTCGGTGTATTCACGTTCTACCATTTGATAGGTAATCGTGCCGCATACATCATCAGCCACTGGCTGCAAATCGAGCGCAGCATCAAGGGCATCCTCATCACTGCATTCAACTTGTGTGTCGATGTCATACGGAGTTGTCACCCAGGTAGGAGCGTCATTATCCACAATAACAATGGTTTGGGTAAACACCGTTGTAGATGTATTACCACACTCGTCGTACGCGCGCCAGGTGCGGATGTAGCCGCCTGCGCAGGAGTTGGTTGGTGTGCTGGACTCCAGCACCACAGAAACTTCACCGCAGTTATCTTCTGCTTCAGGCTCCAGGCTCAGGGCATCATCAATGGAGCTTTGGTCGTCGCAGCTTGGCTGACGGTTCAAATCTCCAGCAACTGTTGTCCATGTTGGAGCAATATTGTCATTCACTGAAATGGTTTGAACCACATCCAGTGAGTTGCCTGCACAGTCGAATACACGATACGTACGTGTACCCGTGCCCGGGCAGGAGGTAGGCAACACATCAGATACCCAAATGATATCCTGCACACCACAGTTATCAGAAGCTACCACAGTTCCGGTATCCGGTGCATCCACATCGTCCAAACAAGTGTAGCTCAGGGTGCTCATTGGCTGGGCAGTTGGCGCTACGTTGTCAATCACGATGGTTTCATATGGGTAAAGCACTGAATTTCCACAGTTGTCGGTAAAGGTAAATTCAATGTAGTACTCTTTACAAGCACTGTTTACCGGACTGGTCTGGAAAGAATTTGGAATTACGCTTGCCAGCAACTCTTCTTCGGTGCTACAGTTGTCGTACGGATGCACCGCTTTTGACAGACTATCATACGCTTCTGCAAGCGTTTTGAAGCAGGTAGCATAGATCGGATCCGGATCAACCTTTGGATCTTCTGTATCAATATGCACCCCAGTAAAGGTTACGGTAGATGGGTTTCCGCAGAAATCGGTTACTACAACCATAATTTCTGCCGGGCAGCCACCATTGGCAAATGCATCAAATTGCAGACTGGAGAGTGGTCCGCAGTCATCGCCCACATGAAGTTCTACAATATCAATCGCGGCGTCCAAAGCTTCCTGTTCAGTATCGAAGCAATCACCATCCATTTCTAACTCCAATTGAGCCAATGGAATATCGAAGGTTGGGCCATCGCTGTCTACACGGGTGTTGTAAACGGCTGTGGCTGTGCGGCCACAGTCGTCGGTTACAGTAACCGTAATAGTCAAATTGCAATCTGTGCCGGTTGTTGCTGCTGTAAACGTCAGATTGTTATCACAATCATCTGTTGCAGAAGTTGCTGCAAGAGCAGCCTGCACGGCGTAATCGAAATCGCCGTAAGGACCTGTTGGCGTTTCATCTGCATCGTAGCACTCATCAATCACACCGGCAGTAGCTACCGGAGGCGTGCGGTCGATGGTTACATAGTAAGTAGCATTTACGGCCGGGGTAATGTTACCGCAGGCATCTTTTACTACCAGTACAATTACGCCATTGCAACCGGAGGTGTCGCTGGCAATACTGTTGTATTCAACCGTGATGCCTACCGGTGCCGTACATCCGTTGCCGTCAATTTTGGTAGCATTAGCACGGGCAATGGCGGCGTTAACTGCTGCCAAGCCGCTTGGGTACCATGCCGCCAGGCCAGAGGTGCTGATGGTTGGCGGAATATTGTCTTCAACCGTAATGGTGTGTGTTACATAAATGGTATTGCCTGCTCCATCTGTTACGGAGTAAACCCGGTTGATGATTTTTGGATCACCGGCACAACCAGTACCGGTTTCTGTAGATAAACCAGGCACATAAGCTACCACCGGATCGGTCGGACAGTCGTCGTCTTCGTCAATTACCACTGCAGGATTTGGCGCTGGAATAGCGCTCAGACACTGAAGGTTGGTTGGCGCAGGGTTGCTGGCTGTTGGCGGAGTTTGATCCACAATCATGGTGATCAGGTAAGGATTACTTTCACAGCCATACGTTGAGTTGCTCAACACGAGTGTTCCATGATAAGAACCAGCACCAATATTGGCTGGAACAGGAATCAGGATTTCACCATCGTTTGGATCAAATACGCCTTGCTGGGTATCCGGGAAACCGGCAGCTTCAGCCGGGGCATCAAAATCAATGATGAACACATCCGGGTTACCACCTACATTGGTATACGTCAGGTGAATAAAATCTTCACTTGGGCAAATCACCGGATTCGGGCCGAGGTCAAGCGAAATATTGGTTACCTGGATGCTGATACCGGTGCTAATAGAACCAACCTGAGAGAAATTGCTGTTATAAGCATTCAATTCAACGATGGTTTCTGGAACATTATAGGTTCCAGCTGCACCAATGGCTCTTAAAGTGTAGGTAAATATGACAGTTCCATCATTCAGGCTTGTGCCGCCTGAATTAGCTGTTGAACCAAAAGAATACACCAATTCGCCATTGCCCACGTTCAGGGTACTAATAGTTCCAAATCCATCAGGAACTGGAGATACAACACTGGTCACATATTGGAATTCGTTTGGATCCCAAGAGAAGTAGTAATCCAATGTACCAATATCACAGAAGTTGGATACCTGCACAGAAACCGTAAACTCTTCGCCACAGGCTACAGAACCGCCTGTATATACAGAGGTGAGGACAACCTCACTCAATACATTGATCTGATAGGAAGCCGTAGTTACACAGCCGGCATTGTCTGTTACGTTGTAGTAAATGGTTGTTGGTCCCGTCAACGGGCCACCTGTTACCACACCATCCTGATCAACCGTTGCACGGCCGCTGCCATCGTCTGACCATGAGTCGGAAACAAACGTTGCAGGAGATTGCACATTTGGAGTACCTGTCAATTGAATGGTAGAACCTACATAAACGCAGGTTGGGCCATCAATTTCCGGCTCACCGGAAGGCACCACCTCCACATCTACGTAAATCGGATCACCAATGCAATCATCGCCATTGAAGGCGTTGGTTGGACCTGAAGCGCGTGGAGTAATGGTCAGGGTTACTGTTTGAGCACCCTGCTGCGGATCAACCAGGCTCAGCACCTGTTGCAGTTCGTTGAGTTCCGCACCTGCGCCATTGTAAATAACCGCAGAACCGGTAGCGCCATTTTCATTCACACCTGCACCGCTTACCACCCAGTCAATACGAACAGGATAGCCTGCTTGTGCCGCATTGAGGGAAGGCAGACCCAGCATATCTACATCCAGGATAAACTGATTACCGTCGCAGGAAAGTAAAATATCGGAAATCGGCGCCAAACGAGGCTCCGGATATACCTGTGTATTCTGCCCATTTACATCGGCTGTGGTGCAAACATCAGCATCAGCATAACCAATGTTGATGGCGCGTACCCGCACCCGACCGCGGTCAAAGGAGCCCATCGCATTGTTCACAGTAGCTGTAAACACATATGGGTTACCTGCGCTGATGGTGTGTGTAGTTGGAGCCGGGAAAATATTGTCATCGTCCAGATCTGCCGGGTTGCCCGCATTGGCGTTTTCTTCAAACACCAAATCAAAAGTCACATCTTCCGTGGAAGTAGTGCTGATAGTGTATTGAACACCATCGCCGGAGCAAATAGTACCGCCATTATCGCGGGTAACTGTCAGCGAAATTGGAGCATAAATCCGGTATGTAATGGTGAAAGGCTCACCCAGGCAATCAATACCGGCATCATAATCGCCATCGTTGTTGACATCAAAATAAGGGGTATATACCTGATCAAACCAGCCATAAGTACCGCTTGAGAGGGTATAAGGGCCGTAAGTTCCACTAAAAAATCCGGCTACTGATGCAGGCGGGATATTGGATGGAGCACGTGGCACAGGTACACCGGTCACGTTAGTAGTACCCGTGGTAATTTCTTCAATAAAGCCCATACCCGGCGTGCCGGAATACCCGCTGAAACTGAATGATTCTCCAACACAAAAATCCAGAGTAATGTGGTTTGCATTGGAGTTGTTTACCGTTTGAGGGGTTCCGCCCGCTACCGCAGCATTTACAGAAGCCGTAGGTTTAGGATAAACTGTGATGGTAAAGTTTACAGGAGTTCCTGAGCAGTAATTCGTTGATGGTGTTACCGTCACGTTTGCAACCACGGTTGTATTTCCGGTGTTGGCAGCGGTAAAAGTTACATCACCAGAGCCGCTAACGGCCATACCGATGCTGGCATTGTCGTTTGTCCAGGTGTATGTAGCGCCAGCGCCATAGTTTCCGGTAAAGGCAACAGTTACTTCTTCTCCATCGCACAATTCAATTGGATCAGGTGATACCGTTACTGTTGGGACAGCATGAATGTGGTAGATCAGATAGATTGGCTCACCCTCGCAATCGCCAGGGGTGAATGTGCCACTATTATCGTTGTCCAGATAGGGTGTAAAAGTCTGATTGATGGCCCCGGAGGTGCCGCTGTTCAGGCCATAGCCCAGCGCTCCACCGTATACTTGTCCGAAGAATGTAGCGGCATCATTAGGGGCAACATTGGCCGGGCCTCCACTCAATGGGAACAACACACCGTCGTAGGTTACATTTCCAGTGGTGGTAAATACGTAGGTATACCCGATTGAGCCATTATCTGTGTATCCACTCAAAGTCAGGTGATTTCCGTCACAAAAATGAACATCTACTGTGTCCTGACCGGGAACATTGCTTCCCTGATCCGGGCCGTAGTTTTCAGAAGCAGCGTTAAAGCCAAAGGAAGGCGCCGGGAGAACATCAACTGTAACATTTGAAGCAGAGGCACTGCAGCCGGAAATTGGTTCGGTTACCGTGATCTGCGAAACCGTAAGGTTACCAGTAAAGTCGGTTCCTTCCGTAAGATCAATGTGATCACCGTTAATCACTTCGTATAAAGTGAGGGTATCCAGACCAAAAACCAAAGGAGATGCATCTCCCCCAACAGTAAATTCTGTACCACCGGACCAGGCAGATTCATTGAAATAAATCTCAACCAGTTCTCCCGGACAAAGCGGAGAAGAAACCACGGTAAACGAGGCTACCGGATATGGATTTACGGTAATAGTTAGGTCTGCCAGTTCAGTGGAGCAGCCGGTGGTTTCGTCCGTCACAACTATGTTAGTGAGGGATACAACACCATTCACGGAGCCTTCAAAATCAATACCTTCTGTATAGGTATCGGTGGCGCCGCTTGGAATACCGGTGTAATTAATGGCGCCCACAAAAGTGCCATTGTCGTCAACCAAATCAGCTGTGATACTGAACAGGTGTCCGGTAGCGTCGTTATCTGTAAAAGTCAGGGTAACCTCGCCATCATCACAAATATCCATATCATCCAGAGTGACATCCACATCTGGTTCCGGAATAATGGTGAGAGATATATCAGACGGTTCGGAGGTGCATTCTGTGGTCTCATCCTCTACTACGATATTAGTAATAGACACAGTACCGCTGATTGCGCCGTAGAAGTTTACTCCTTCTGTAAGGTTTAGGGAAGCACCATCCTGCACACTGAAAAACTCAATCGGAGTGGTACCGTTATCATCAACCAAATCAAAGGAGATATGGAATGTATGCAAAGTGTTAGCTTCATCATCAAAGGTAAGCGTAACATTTCCTCCAACGCAGATGGAACTGGCGCTGAGCGAAGCTGACACATCAGGCAGTGCAGCTACTGTTATATCCACGTCATATTCAGTCTTGAAGCCACACTCGTTGGCCACCGTAACCACAGCGTTATACACGCCAGGATCAGCGCCAGCCGGGATGGTCCAGGAAATTGCATTTGGTGCTGCCGCCAGTGGCGTTTCCGTTACATCCACAAAACCTTCTGCCTCAGCAGCAGCATCGAAATTAATCGCGTAAGTGTCGGCATCTTTCAACACATACAAAGAACTTGCAGTGGTTTCACCTGCACACACCAGGAAGTTGGCAGGAGCCGGGGTAATACTGGGAGCATTGGCGCAAACTTCACCATTCACCACTATATCCTGTAAAAACATATCGCCGGTACGGTTAGAGCCGCCCGACAAGCCGTAAATCCGGAAAGTCACCGGATCACTGCTGTTTACCGAAGTAAATCCAGGCCAGGTACGATTCACGCCGCTGCTGGTACAAAGGTTGCTTGATAATGGGTTGCCCGGGTTAACAGTCACCCAGTTGATGCCGTCCTTGGTGTAGCCATAGCGCATAGCTATTGGTCCGTCATCGGCAGTACCGGCTTGGTTTTCCCTGCGGGAACGGGAGGTAAATCCTGTCACCTTCAGTCCATATCCTGGATCAGGTGTGAGGGTAAACTCTACGTACCAGCCATTGGCATTAAAGGTTGCCACGTTGAAAACGTTGGTGGTGGGCCATCCGTGGGAACCAAAACCTTGATTGGCCATACAATCTGATGCCTGCAAAATTTCCGGCACACCACGTGTAAGTGCTGTAGCCGACATGTTTGCAGCTGGGGTGCCCACTCCGGAGGTTAAGTTGGTGTAGTTAAACAACACCTGGGCCTTTGTAGTCTGGGCAATTCCCAAACACAAAAGCCCCAATACCACCAGTCGAGTCATCATTTGCCATGGCAAACAAGCGGGTAGGGTTGGTTTCATAAATAATCAAAATTTGTTCGGTGTGAGAAGAAAAAGGTGAAGGGAAGATTAAAAGGAAAAGGAAAGGATAGTAATATAATTCACGAAGGCTGCACCTATAATGCAACCCATCGAAAATGTCATGATATGAAACATAATTGCCTTGATCCAGCGGCAATGACTGGTCAGACTCGTCATAAGAGTGCGGACAAAGAACGTCCGATAGGCGGGAAGGGTAATCGGATTACATGGGCTGGTCCTGAAACCGGAGACAAACATATCAGGAGTGCAGATGTTTGTCACAGGCGGGGCAAAACCTTTTGGAAAAATACCCTTGCAGGGGTATTATCCATTAACAACTATTGTGCCACAAATCCGATATCAAATGAAATTGCCTAACGTCGGAAGGGTTTTCGTCGAACGTCGGAAGGGTTTAAAACCTTCCCGACGTTAAGCGAAAACCCTTCCGGCGTTCAACTAAATTAATTGTACAAATACATGCTCCGGTTTCTCTCCAGTTCCCGGAAATACGGATCTTTCAAATCCTTGATGAAGTAAATCGCTTCGCCGGTGGATTTCATTTCCGGTCCCAGGCGCTTATCAACATCCTGGAACTTCTCAAATGAAAATACCGGAATCTTAATGGCATAGCCATCCAGTTTTTGCGTAATCTGAAAATCTTTCAACTTGTGAGTGCCCAGCATCACCTTGGTGGCAATATTGAGGTAAGGTACGCCGTATGCTTTGGCAATAAACGGTGTAGTGCGGGAAGCCCTCGGGTTAGCCTCAATCACATACACTTCATCGTTTTTAATAGCGAACTGAATATTGATCAAACCTTTGATATTCAATGCTCTGGCTATTTTTTCCGCATATTCTACCATACTCTGAATCACAATCGGACCTAAGCTGTAATGTGGCAATACCGCAGAAGAATCGCCGGAGTGGATACCGGCCGGCTCAATGTGTTCCATGATGCCCATTACATGCAATTCATCACCATCAAAAATGGCATCAATCTCGGCTTCCTTGGCGCGCTCCAGGAACTGGTCAATCAACACCCGGTTGTCAGGCAAATGCTTGAAAATAGTCAGCACCTGACGCTCCAACTCATTGTCGTTGATCACAATTTTCATGCGTTGGCCCCCCAACACATAACTTGGACGCACCAGCAGCGGATAAGGAATACTTTTGGCAATCTCCAGAGCCTCGTCTACATCGCGTGCCGCACCATATTTCGGATACGGAATTTCCAGCTCTTTCAACAAATCCGAGAACCGCCCGCGGTCTTCGGCTATGTCCATGTCGTTGTAGCTGGTACCAATGATATTGTAGCCGTTTTTGTGCAGTTCTTCAGCCAGTTTCAAGGCCGTTTGCCCTCCTAATTGCACAATAACACCTTCCGGTTTTTCATGCTCCAGAATCTCCTCCAGATGTTCCCAGAACACGGGCTCGAAGTAGAGTTTATCGGCCATATCAAAGTCGGTCGACACCGTTTCGGGGTTACAGTTTACCATAATAGCCTCGTAACCAACCTCTTTGGCAGCCAGCAAACCGTGCACACAGCAGTAATCGAACTCAATACCCTGACCAATACGGTTCGGCCCCGAGCCCAGCACCACAATTTTTTTACGATCGGTGGAGATGCTTTCGTTTTTGGCGCCCGGCTTATTGACGGGGTGACTTTGAGTTACCCCGTCAGTAGATTCCCCGGCAGCAGACTCAAAAGTCGAGTAGAAATAGTTTGTCTTACTCTCAAATTCAGCCGCACAGGTATCCACCATTTTATATACCCGGCGAATGCCGCGTTTTTTGCGTTCGCGGGTAACTGGCTTTTCCTCAATGCGCAACAGCCAGGCAATCTGGGCATCAGAATAGCCGTTTTTCTTCAGTTCAATGAAGAAATCCGTTGGAATATCTTCCGGAACATTATACCTGAGCAACTGCTCCTCCATTTTCACCAGGTTCTTGATCTGGCCAATAAACCAGGGATCAATTCCCGTGAACTTTTGTACCGTTTTGGATGGAATGCCCAAACGCAGGGCGTCTTTCACCCGGTAAATCCGGTCGTCCGACACCTTTTCCAGGCGTTCCATGATATCGTCGGTTTTGAGCCACTCCTTTTTGTCGGCGCCCAAACCCGTGCGGTTGTTTTCCTGACTCTGACAAGCCTTTTGCAGGGCCTCGTTGAAGGTTCTGCCAATAGACATCACCTCGCCAACCGATTTCATTTGCAAGCCCAGGCGGTGATCAGCTCCCTGGAACTTGTCGAAATTCCAGCGCGGCATTTTCACAATCACATAATCCAGCGTAGGTTCAAAATACGCTGAGGTGGTTTTGGTAATTTGGTTTTTCAGCTCATCCAGGGAATATCCAATGGCCAGCTTTGCCGCAATTTTAGCAATCGGATAGCCGGTAGCCTTGCTGGCCAGGGCAGAAGAACGCGACACCCGCGGGTTTACCTCAATGGCAATAAGTTGCTCGTTTTCAGGATTTTGCGCAAATTGTACATTACAACCGCCGGCAAAATTGCCCAGGGCCCTCATGATTTTGATGGCCTGGTTTCGCATGTCCTGGAAAGAGGTATCCGAAAGGGTCATAGCCGGCGCCACCGTTATACTGTCGCCGGTGTGAATACCCATGGGGTCGAGGTTTTCTACCGTACAAATGATCACCACATTATCCAGGTGATCCCGCAACAGTTCCAATTCGAATTCTTTCCAGCCCAAAACGGCTTTTTCCACCAATACCTCGTGGGTGGGTGATGCATTGAGGCCGCGCTTGAGCGCTTCATCAAATTCTTCTTCTTTCATACAGAAACCACCGCCTGTACCGCCCAGCGTGTAGGAAGGACGAATTACAAGGGGGAACCCGATTTTCTGCGCGGCTTCTTTTCCTTCCAGAAAGGAGTTGGCAATGTAGGATGGCGCTACAGAAAGGCCCAGGTTGACTACCAGCTTCTTAAACTCCTCTCGGTTTTCGGTGGTTTCAATAGCTTTAGTGTCTACCCCGATCATGCGCACCCCGTATTGTTCCCAGATCCCCATTTTTTCACATTCAATGGCCAGATTGAGGGCTGTTTGGCCACCCATGGTGGGCAAAACGGCATCTATTGGTGGCAAATTGGGATCCTCCTGGTGCTCTTGCAGGATCTTTTCGATACTTTCCGGAGTGAGCGGACGCAGGTAAATATGATCGGCCGTAACAGGGTCGGTCATGATCGTGGCCGGATTGGAGTTAATCAGGCTCACTTTGATACCCTCTTCCCGAAGGGAACGGGAAGCCTGGGAGCCGGAGTAATCAAATTCACAGGCCTGACCAATTACGATGGGTCCGGAGCCGATGATAAGAATGGACTGAATGGAAGTATCTCTTGGCATGTTATTTTGATTGGCTGAAACTCAACTTTATAAACTGAGCAGCATGTTGAACTGAGCTGTAAAACAATTCTAACTGAAAACACTTCTGCCCGCTTTCCTCAATGGCATAGATGTGGCGGTGAACCTGATCAGCCTGGTAATACCTGGCAAAAGTGTTGAAAGTACTGGTTAAAAGTTCAAGTTTTTCCACCGCCAGTTTTTCGGCTTTTTCGTGGGTGTCCATGGCAAGCCAGGCTTCCAGAAATTTCACCTGCCTGACGCTGGCATAGTCCTCTGAACTGTGCAAAACCACGAACGACTTACCCTTTCCCAAGGTGTAATTCCCAAACTGCGCGCCTGGTACTATCCAGAAAGTATCCCTGAATGAGGTACTTAATGTTTGCTGGCTGGAAGCTTTGTGAACCATACCAGAGCGAAGGAAAAAGTCCTTTAAGGTATTGAAAGTTTCTGTTATCGGGGCTCCGCCAAATACATTCTGAACCACAGCAGCTGGCACCAGACACTGGTTTGGATCCACCGGTGGCGGTGGCGGTGCTTCATATTCAGGGGCCGCAATAACCAATACATCCTCTTCTGTGGGCGGCGGAGGTGGCGCAATCGTTTGATTTTCACCAATAAAATTGCTTGTAGATCCAAGCATCTCAAACTGATCCAGACGCCCCAATGTATGACCGCTGTAATCCTTCAACGTTTGAATTTTACGGTTATCGCCATTGGCTTTTCCTTCATTGCAGGGGAAATAAGCCAGCATTTTAGCATACAAACGCTTGGGGATGGCTTTGTGCCGGAAATCGGCAATTTCCTTTGCTGTGCGGGCTTCAGACCAAATGCGGACTTCATCTATGCAGCCGTTCCAGTCTGAATCCCGTTCATACCAGGAGCCTATGAAGAAATCCTTTCCAGGCAAGGTTTGAGTCATCTCAGTTAGCACCACTTTACCATCCAGCAAAATTTCCACTTTGTCGCCGGTTCTGATGTAGGCTACATGATGCCATTGGTTATCCGCCACCATGGCCTCTGAATTGACCAGCCCTTCTGCGGCGGTTTCCGAATGGTGAAAAACAGACAACAGTCCGTCCATAAGCCCTACCTCAATGCGCGATTGAGCCCCCACATCCCAGCTAAAGAGTCGGTACAGAGATCCATCGGCGGGATTTTGGGTCTTAAACCTGGCTTCAATGGTAAAGTCCTTAAGCCCGGGAGCGAGCTCTACTTTCGCAGCCACCCTTTGTTTGCCGGCAAAATGAAGGCAGGTTTGGGCAATGCATGATCCGGGGAGTCCGGCGCTCAGGATCATAATGCGTAAAAAAATGCCGCAAACCGGCCAATTGAAACCAGTTTGCGGCATTGCCGAAGTGAAAGTACGTAGCAGTCGTTTTTTCATTTCGGGGTGCAAAGGTACGGCTAGTACCGGGATTTCGGGAAAAATTATTTGATTTTTTTGTTTCGAATTTCCATCGCTTATCTCACATAAAACCTCCCGCCAGGCCCACCCATTCGTAACCAGGGCAACCCATATAACTTTGCCTGCATATAGTATTCATACGTCTCGCCGCGTGCCAAGGTAAAAGGTACATTGGAATAATTTTTATTCAGAGAAACCTTGTTTAGCTCAAATTGCTCCACCAGCGAATCCATAGGCGCAATAATGACTGTTCTTGAAATATTGCCGGGATTCACCGGAGTAATGCCGATATCTCCCGATTTAGGTTCACATCCCTGGTCAGGAATCTGCCTTACATGTAGTGTAATACCTCTGTTCCAATTAAGTTGCTCTGCTACATCGAGTTCCTGCGAAGTGCTGCTTATGTTGGTCAAGCGAATTTCCAGATAAACCGCACTGTCAAGCGCAATAGTATCCGTCAAAAAGTGAACGGATAAACTCCAATTCCTTTTCCATTTAGAAAAGTAAAAATGTTCCTGTAATGGAGCAAACTCATTATTGCTCAAAACCAGATCAGGATATAGGCTGATTAAGGTATCCAGTTTTTGCTCTTGCCAATCATCAAAACTCCAGGAGCTGGCCAGTATCCTCAACATACGCGCCATTACCTTTGAACTACAATCTGAGTCCGGATATTGCTGCAAAAACTGACTGAAAGCCTCGTACGCTTCACTTAGATTTCCCTCCGGCAAATCATCTGAAGAATCCTGCTGCCTGTAATCCACATAATGCAGCATATCATACGCTGCATTATCCGCCCAGGGACTTTTAGGGTACTCTTTCAGCAGGGTACGGTAAAGGGCAAAGGATTGTTCCATGTAATCAGACGGATAGGAAGAATATCGAAGCCAGCGTTTGTAAAAGCAGTAATCAAACCAAATCTTCCCGGTGGCATACAAACGCTCATCAGCCGAATGTGGCAGCTGGTCAATACTGTCCAGTCGATGAAGTGTGGTACTGATTTGATCTACCGGCAACTCATTCTGAATCTGATTTTTTGCCAAACAGGCTGAGTAAAAATAAAGTAACGGCGCCGCCATTTCCAATCTTCCCTTGTAACCATAATACCGGCAAAATCCAGATACCAGTTCGCAATGCAACGCAGTATCCAGGCGATTAGCCGCATAATCCAGTGCCACTTGTTCCATGACGGAATCTGGTGGGTTATATAGCAAATGGCTAAAATTGCTGCGTAATCGATCCAGACTCGCCTGGATTTTTGGATTTTTTAAAGGTGCATATTGCTTCTTCAATTGCTCAAATGCTGCATAACGGAGGTAAAAATCTTCCGGCAACGCATAAAACCCGGCTATTTCCGGCTCAAACCTAGCAAATTCCACCTGCACCTGATCCTCCGGAAAATCCGTAGCCATTTGTCTGAAGTCCAGGATTTCCCAATGGTCTGGCCAGGTCAGAATGATTTTTTCGCCAATGGATTCATATGTATAAGCTTTTTTATGGCCGTATGGCTTGGGTAATACCCGGTTGGTACAGCTTTCCATATCGAAAACGCTTAAGCCCCGTTCAGACCCAAACACAATAAAGCGACTGTCCGGATTTCCTTTCAACAAATACTCAGCCGATTTGATAGCATAGCCAGAAATCTCTTGAGAGCCCAAATCAAACATCCAAAGCGTATCTGGTTGATAAAACCAAAACTGGCCGAACTTTGTAGTAACGGACCCAATTCGCAGGTTTGCCTGATTTACGCTCGGATATTTTCTCGTTGAGATTCCTGGCACGGAAATGTAGCTTTCCATTCTTGAACCTTCGCCATAGAATTGGCTGACACAAGCCTCCCCAACCCAATACATATTTGCCGGCGACTTACAGCCTTCCAGTTCCTCGGGTATGCCAGAAAAAGGAACCATTTGTCCGGTTTTTACCTCAAACCTAAACCGATCGCTGATCAATACATCCGGCCCCCAATTACGTGTCCAAAGCATCAAATCGGTGCCAAAAGGATCCTTGATGCGGTGTATTACCTGGCCGTTGCGTTTATCGTGCATCACAATCTCCTCCTGATTATACACCCAAATGCCTGATTCGCCCACCATCATCTGGCCAGCGGCCAGCGACCCAAACGTCTGCTGCTGCCGGGTATTCCGATCATACCGGATGATATACATAGTGTCTTTAGCAGATTCCCACTTGCTTACCAAATCCCTGTGATAATCAAAAGACCAACAATAACGCGGCTCAAACGGATCCTGTTCCCAGCGCAAAGGTTGTCGCCAGATATCTGTGGAATCTGAATCGTGGCTGTAGCGGATGGCTTCCCGGGGCACACAGGAAGGCTCTTGAGCCAACAAAAAACGCCCCTTCACCAGGTCAAACTCACGCTCATTCAACCAACACCGATCCGGGCAAAACGGCGAAAACACCGGGGGATACGGACTGCCTTTTGCGGGATACACAAGCAGTCCTTCCATATACCCCTGTTGAGCCCAAAGGTGGAATTGTTGAAAAAGAATTAAGGTGGCAATAAGTAAGGCTCGGTACATGGTGCTGGAACGCTGATGGAACGCGAATATTATGGAACGCGGATGACGCGGATGACGCGGATTTTTTTGACTGCCTTCGGCAGCCTATTTTAGTTTTGATCCTGAAATACCCAGCCGAACGCCTTCTGCGGAATCTGCGGAAAAAAAATCTGTGTAAAATCTGTGCATCTAATCTGTGTAAAATCTGTGCGAAAAACCTCTTCACTCCAACCTGAAAATCATTTCATCTGACTTAAACCTTACCTCCAAATCGCATAATTTCATACTAATCCAATCATTATTTATTCGAAAATTTTCCAGATTACCCCAATCCATAGAGCCATCCGGATCTACACTGGGATTTATATTTGCTAAATCCGGCAAACCAATTAATTCCCGGACGTTTGTAAAAAACAATACACCTCTTTTATAACATGTCCATTCACCAGGTTTGGGCTTTTCGTAAAATGCACTTGACGGCCAAATACTAAAATCCAGATACAAGGTAAGGCGTTGACCCTCCCACTCCATTTCCAATCCCATCAGCCAGCTATCTTCTAGGTCAATGCCCTTTAACCGGATGAAATTTTGCTCTAAAAATGCTGTTTCAGGTATTTTCATAGGCAATAAGTGAATTTTCGGGTAAAATACGGTAACTCGTATTCCAATTCAAGGCAGTTATTTAGTAAAAGGTGATTTCTGTCCCCACAAGGACTGATATAAATCACTTGACGGCACTGTACTACCCTCGACTTTTGGGAAATTTTTCAAAGGGCTGTTTAACCTAATTATCACACCACTTCAGCCTTCCAAAAGTGAGGAACAATACGTTCACAGAATTGCCATGCAAGCACCCGACAACAACATCTACCAGCAATTACCGGCTATTGTCAAACAATACCAATTGCCCAACAGTAAGAAAGCCGCCATTCAAATCCTGAATTCCTTCCTGCCTTTTATTGCCATCTGGATTGCCATGTATGTTTGGCGCGATGTATCCATCTGGCTAACCATTGGATTGGCTATCATCAATGCATTTTTCCTGGTTCGGATTTTCATCATTCAGCACGATTGCGGTCACCAATCGTTCACTGCATCCAGAAAAGCCAACAATATCATAGGTGCGGCCTGTAGTTTCCTGACCTTTATTCCTTACAAGTACTGGGCAAAAAACCACAATTATCACCATGGCCACAATGGCATTCTGGATCAAAACAGAGATATCGGCGATATCAATACGTTGACCGTTCAGGAATATCGGGCACTGAGTGCTACGCAAAAATTCAAGTACCGGCTTTTCCGCAGTGCTCCGGTGCTGTTTTTCCTGGGGCCCTTGTTTTACATCTTTTACAACAACCGTTTTCCCATTATCCGGCTAAAGGGATGGGAGGTGGCCAATAAGGCCCTGTTCTGGAACAATGTGTTCCTGTTTCTCATCCACGGCGCCTTGATTTATTGGCTGGGCTGGGAAGCCTTTACTCGGGTTCATTTTCCCATTATCGCAGCATTCGGCACTATAGCGATCTGGTTTTTTTATATTCAGCACCAGCATGAACATACCTACAAAGCCGCCAAGGATCAATGGGATTACCTCCGGGCATCCATACAGGGTAGTTCCTATTACAAATTGCCTAAACTTTTCCACTGGCTATCCGGCAATATAGGTTACCACCATATCCATCACCTGAACTCCCTGGTGCCCAACTACGAGCTGGCGCGTTGCCATCACGAAAACCCGATTTTTGACCAGGTAGCCAACGCCCTCACCTTCAGTCAGAGCCTGCGCTGCGTTTTGTATAAACTCTGGGACGACGAACAGGGCAAAATGATCAGTTGGAGGGAATATGCACGGAAGTATCCGGTGTAGAAATTCGAGTGGATTTCGCAGAGGTTTCGCAGAGGTTTCGCAGAGGTTTCGCGCAGATTTCACACAGATTTGTTGCGCAGATTTCACACAGATTTTTTTTGTGATGGAGTTGGGTCAGAACGCCGCCCAAACAAATATCTTCAAAAAATCTGTGTGAAATCTGCGCAACAAATCTGTGTCAAATCTGTGCGAAATCTGTCACCCTAAAAAGCGTTCCGCAATCCTTAAGGGCCTGAAAATGTACCGTTTTTTAGTGTGGTGCCCCCCACTACGTTGCAAGATATCCTGTAGGGTTGCCAGCACCGTGAGCAGGTATTGCCCTTTATTGAGCATCACACAATCAGCATGTGCGGCTCTGGCCGCATCAGTCACTTCCGAGCGGGTAGCTATACCGCTTTTATTGAGTGTTTCCAGCACCTGTGTAGCCCAGATAACGGGCACATGCGCTGCCTCACAAAGCCACAGAATTTCTTCCTGAATTTCGCTAAGTCGTTCAAAACCAATCTCTACCGCCAAATCTCCTCGTGCAATCATGACGCCAAATTCCTGCTCGTACATGCCCTGATGTAGCAGCGAAGGCAGATTCTGCACTGCTTCAGCGGTTTCTATTTTTAATACAATGGGTAACGGTGGAGTGCCAAACTCCCGCAGTAATTGTTGTAACTCTGCAACATCAGCTGCCGTGCGCACAAAAGAAAAACCCAGTATATCTGCATGCGCTACAGCAAAAGGAATCACCGACCGATCATATTCCGTTAAACAACGCACGGAAAGTTGGGTGTCCGGAAAATTAATACCCTTTTCTGCTTTCAATCGCGCTTTAGGTGCAGAAACCCGGTGCATATACAGCTCAGCCATCAACTCGCCGGGAGTTTCCACTACTGCTTCAAACAAGCCATCATCAAACAAAACACGATCGCCCTGCCGCAGGTCTTTGATCACACCAGGCAGGGTACAGCCTACTACTTTTTCCCTGCGGTCTACAGTTGCGGTAGCCTCTGCCAGGAAAAAACGTTCGCGCTCGCGCAATTTCACCCGTTCCTTTTTCCAGCCCTTGCCCATAATGGAAGTACGGATTTTCGGACCAGCCAGATCAACATAAACCTTGCAGGGACGGTCTAAAGATTTGGCCGCTTTGCGCACATGCTGCACCATTTTAGCCCAAATTTCAGGGTTATCGTGCGCCGTATTGATTCTGGCAATGTGCATACCGGCTTTCACAAGCTGCTTCACCGAACTGTAATCGTCTGCCAGAGCCGTTTCAAACGTCACCATCAGGTGTGGTATCTGTTGCTCAGCCTTTTCTCCAAACAAGACTGCAGCACGCTTGCGGATAATCTGTACGCCAGCATGTGCATCCAACTCCGATAAACTTCCTTCAGGGAAACTGTAACCCATGCGCTGGAGAACGGCTTGAACCTGCCGCATACAGTGGCTCTCGGCACTGGCCAATGAAGACAAGCCGGCGTCGTGCAATGCATCCTGCAACGGACGCAAATCTTCCCTTCTCAGGGCCAGATAGTGCAATAAATTGCGAAAACTGAGCTGTTGCGCGCGCGGGAGCACACGGGTTTCATTCCTGAATTTTTCTTCTGCGGCAACCTGGTTTTCGTAAATACGTTCCAGATCAGATCTGAGGCGGGCAATTTCTGGCGACATAAGTCCGAAAGGTAAGTGGTTCAGCGCTAAGTACGCCAAGTGCGCTAATAGATGAGAGCACTGCTAAGTGCGCTAAGCGCGCAAAATGGCAGTGTTTAGCCTGATTTTGCGCACTTGGCGTACTTAGCGGTGCATAAACTTATCAAATAAATAACATGTGGGTCCCTACCCCACTGCCTTGCTTGTAGAAATCTCCCACAGTGAGCACACCATCAACGCCGTCGTAGAGATCCTCTTTTTTATAATGGAACATATCCATAGCCAGCTTGCAGGCCCAGAGTTTTACCCCTGAAGCGGACAGTATATCCAGAAATTCATGGACATCGGGCATATCTATACGTTCCATTTCTTTTTTCATCATATGGGTAGCAAGCGCTTCTACCCCGGGCAACCCGCCCAGAAGTGTTGGCATATGCATGGCAGGGTTACCTACCGTGGCAATATGCAGGTGTTCCAGCTTTTCCTTGTGAATGGCTTCCAGGCCAAAGAAGGTGAAAAACATTTCTGCTTCAATGCCTTCCATACGGGCGCCATTGGCCAGTACAAAAGCCGCATATACATTCTCCAAAGTAGCCTTGGAGAGAATGATCATCATTTTTTTGATGTCGCCGTTATTTTCGTTCATGACTTTGGATGTTTAGACGGTGGACGGTAGACGACGGTGGTCGGTAGACGGTGGACGGTGGACGGTGGACGGTGTGCTTAAACCGTAGGCCGTCAACCGTAGGCCGTCAACCGTAGGCCGTCAACCGTAGGCCGTCAACCGTAAGCCGTCAACCGTAGGCCGTCAACCGTAGGCCGTCAACCGTTATTAAATACAACTGGCTGGTTTAGGGATTCCGGCAATTTTAGAAGCCGTTTTGAGCGGGGCAATCGGGAAGAGTTGATAAAACTCCTTGATGTCTACCACACCGCTTTTACCGATTTTACGAATGCTGAGTGGCACATCGTTCTTGAATTCGGTTTGGAGGTAGTTGATCACATCCCAGTGTCTTGCACTCATATCTACATTAGCTTCCTGGGCCAGTGCTGTTCCAATTTCTTTGTTCCATTGCTGGAAGTTGGTGAGGTAACCTTCTTCATTTACCTGAATGGTTACACCTGCTATGTTCTTATCCATGATTTGGTGTGTTTTAAGTGTCAATCAAAATTCTTTACCTGCTTCCTGCATTTGGGTGGAAACAAACGGTATGTGTGTGCCTTTCAGCAACATATTCCAGTAAATCCAGCGGAATGCCAGCTTACCCATATGGTTGATCCTGCTCTCTTTCAATAATCGCAGCGGACCAATGCCGGGCAATGGGAAAGTGCCTTCTACAGGCTCGTGGGTATAGTTGAAATCAATCAGCAGGGCCTTGCCGCCGCCAGTTTCCACAAAGCAGTTGGCGTGTCCGTCAAACTCTTCTTTAAGAGGCTCACCGTTAATGTAGCGGAGAATATTATCGGTAAGAATTTCTGCCTCGAAGTGAGCCACAGATCCTGCTTTAGATGCGGCAATATTGGTAGCATCACCCAGCACAAAAACATTTTGGTAATCCTTTGATTGCAATGTCGCCTTGTGGGTTGGCACAAAGTTCAGATCATCGCCCATGCCGGAACGCGCCAGCAGCTCATCTCCCTTATTGGTCGGAACCGTTACCAGCAAATCAAACGGAATTTCCCTGCCACCATAATCCACAATCATTTTGCGTTCATTATCCACACATTCAATGGCAAAATCGCTTTCTATGTGGATATGCTTTTCATCCAGCAGGTGCTGCAATGCAGTAGTAGCCTTTGGCTTGGTAAAAGCGCCGCTAAGTGGTGTCACATAAGTGATTTCCACCTTGTCGCGCATATGCTTGTTTTTGAAATAGGAATCTGCCAGAAAAGCAAATTCAATGGGCGCTACAGGGCATTTAATTGGCATTTCCGTAATGTGAACCACCAGTTTGCCGCCTTCCCAATCGCGTAATTTGTTGCGCAGCGCCAAAGAGCCTTCAAATGTATAAAAATCAAACACGCTCTTTTGCCATTCCTCACCCAACATTCCCTCTGTTTCTTCCGGAGCAATTTTGGCGCCTGTAGCAATAATAAGCAGATCATAGTGTAGCCTGTCGCCGTTTACCATGTGTACAAATTGCTCCTGCGGAACAATCCGATCAATGGCATCATGAATCAGATTCACTCCATTGGGAATAAAATCCCGGATTGGTTTGGTTATATCTTCCGGTTTGTAGATATCAAAAGGAAGAAATAGATACCCGGGTTGGTAATGGTGTTCTTCTCTTTCATCAATGATATCTATCTCCCAATCTTCGCGTTTCAAGTGATCTCTGAGGTGGTTGGCCATCATGGTACCTGCGGTACCAGCCCCCAATATGACGATGCGTTTCATCTGACAATCATTTTGTTGATCAATTTCGATGCAAGGTTTCTGCACAGATGTCTGATCAAAAATGACGCAGGTCATAACAGGTTATGACGACCATCAAAAGCCTATTTAGAAGTCACAAAGTGGGTATATAGGCATATTAAATCGTGTGGATGTCCGGCTGCGGACAATAAGGAAATGAGGCAAGAAACTTAGGTAAAAGCATAAAGGTGTTGATATACAAAGGCGCGAAGGCACAAAGACGCGATGGCGCGAGGACGCAAAGGCTCTGAGGCACAAAGAAGCGAAGACCAAAAGATCGGCCTTCGGCCAATCTTTTGTGCATATTAATTTTTGTGCCTTCGCGTCTTTGTGCCTTCGCGCCTTCGCGCCTTCGCAGTTGTCTTCGTGCCTTAAAACTCGACTACGATACCAATACTTGGCAACAACGATCCCTCCGTGTTTTCCAGCAACAGCGGAATAGCATTGCTGCCATCGGCGCGGAGTGGCTGACCATCGGTAGTCAGAAATGCCGCGCCATCAGGCGTGCGTTGGAAGGTGTATTGTGGAGGAGCAGGGTTCACTGCATTGAGCACATTTTGTATATCCAGGAACAAATCCAGGGTCCAGCGACGGAAATTCCATTTTTTGTCAATGCGTATATCCATTTGATTGAATGCGCCCAATCGAACAGCATTAAGCCTTGTATAATCCAGCACGCCTGTTCCAAGGGTAGCGTAATTGCGCTGACTGGCTTCCAGATCAAGTGGCGTGTAAGGCACACCTCCCTGCCAGCGGTATTTCACACCCAGCTCCCAGTTTTTGCCAAATTTATAGCCGGCAAGCAAGGAAAGCAGGTGCCTGTTATCCCAGGCAGAAGCAATCAACTCTCCATCCAGGTTGCTGAATCTGGACCAAAACAAGGTGTAAGAACCAGTGAAATAGAGATTCTTGTTGAGTTTTTGCTGGGCAAACAACTCCATACCATAAGCCTCTCCTGTACCTACAGCCAACACTCTTTCATTACCCAATACACCAAATCCGCCTCCCTGATTGGCCAGCGATATGCCACTGAAGGCGCTTACCGGGTAATCAGCATATTTTTTGTAAAAACCTTCCACCGTGAGGCGCAGCACCTTGGTTGGCAAAAACTCCAAACCCGCCACATAGTGATCAGAACGCAGGTAAGGTTGATCCTTGTTAACCAATACATTAGATTCGTCACGATAGCCCAATACGGTATAAAGTGGCATTTTGTAATACCTGCCCACAGAGGCGTTCAACTTCCATTTTGGCGCCAACGCGTAACTGACACTGACCCGCGGACTAATGGTATTCAAGGGATTGGCGCCATCATCTGTAAAAGTATTTCCATCCAATCGAACACCGGCAGAAACGCCCAATCGTTCGTTCAGGAACGTGCGGTTCACCTGTCCAAACACCCCAAATCTGACAAAATCAATCGCAGTACTGAACCTGGACTCAATTGCCGGCTGGACGATATTTCCCACAGAATCCCGGATTTCTGCACGTATACGGGTGTAAGCATTGTTGTTGTACTTTACATACTGCGCCATGGCGCCAGCACTGAATTTCCAACTGCCGGCATACTTGTTGATATCAAAACGCAGTTTGTTTTCTATTTCCTGGCTTTTGATGCCCAGCACTCGTTTGGATTCATCCCTTTGTTTGCCATCATTGTTGTCGGTAAACTGGTCGAGCTGATTATCCAGCATATTCCGGCTGAAAGTCAAATTCCAAAAACCATTGTTGATCAAGCGTTTAAGCGTAAAGCCTTGGGTGTAATTCCACTGGTTGATACCAGGCACGGAACTCAGGATATACAGGTTTTCAGGCGTGGCATCTTTTGGCGCTTCAAAGTAAAAATCATCAATAGCGCCTACGCCAAGCGCAGTAAAGGTGGTTTTAGCGTTGATCTTATGGGTAATCTTATACTGAAAATCCCAATAATCCGGTCGAATGGGCAATCCAAGCGCGTCGAACAGGAATTGCAGGTAGGATCTACGCGCTGAGGCGAGGAAAGTGGTATTTCCATTCTTTTTACCCAATGGGCCTTCCAGCGTAAGCGCGGTTTCGGAGGCGCCTACGCGCACATTGCCCTGTACACGACCGGGGTTACCATCTTTTTGGCGGAACTGCAATACGGAAGACAGCGTGTTGTCGTAACGAGCGTTAAATGCGCTGCTGGCCAGGGTAGCATCTTCAATAAACGATACATTCAGGATGCCCGCCGGACCGCCAGCTGCCCCCTGGGTAGTGAAGTGGTTGATGATGGGTATTTCCACGCCATCCAGGTAAAACACGTTTTCACTTGGGCCGCCACCGCGAATAATCAGGTCGTTGCGGAAACCGGCGCCGGATCCTGCCACTCCGCCCACACCGGGAAGTGCCTGCACTACCCTGCTGATATCAAAATTACCTCCGGGATTGCTTTTGATCTCCTCCACAGAAACATTTTGAATGGATAAAGGCGTTTCAGCCGAAGCAATCCGCACTGAGCGGTTAATCGTAACTTCAACTTCGCCGAGGGTGGTACCTTCCGGCTCAAGCTCGATATTAAGCTGACTGGCATTGCCGGTGTTAACCACCACATTGAACTTGGTTTGGGTGCTGTAGCCAACATAACTGGCCACTACATTGTAGGATTTAGGCGGAATGCCGCTGAGCCGGAAATTGCCGTCTACATCAGTAACAACCCCTAAAGAGGTACCTTCCAAACGGATAGCAGCGCCAATAAGCGCCTCCTGAGTGAGTTTATCCCTGACGGATCCGGTAAGTACACCGGTATTTTGTGCGCTCAGCGCAGCGGATAAAAAAGTTAGAAAAAATAGAATGGACGAAATTCGCATGATTTTGATAAAAGCTAGGTGAAGGCCTACTGAACAAAGCGGCAAGCTTTTTGTTTGTATGAAATAAAACTTTTTTAAAAAAATTAAAACGACATCAAACCAATCATGCGTGCAGAGTTCATACGCAAACTAATGGATCTGGTAGAGGACTATGAAATGGCGGGGGGACAGACCGAGGAATTTGACCAGGAGGACTTCAGCAGTTGGCTGCTCACCAGACATGAGCGCAAGATACCAGCTGCGGTGCCCAATCAGGGTCCGCCAGTCAATGGTTTGATAGCTATGTACCTCAGCTTTATGTCGAGGTACGCGCAGTTTTACAGCCGTAGGGTTTTTCGCGATTCTGCCATCTATTCCGACGACGACTGGGGGGTGTTGGTATCCCTTTATCCCTACCAGAAAATGAAAAAAACCGAGGTCATGCGCGGATGCATCATGGAAAAATCGTCGGGCAACGAAGTGCTCAAACGCATGCTCAAGCAAGGATTACTTCAGGAAGAGCTGCACCCCAGCGACCGCCGGTCGAAGCTGGTTGAGTTAACCGCGGCAGGCAGACAGGCATTCGAATCGGTGCAATCCGGCATTGCCGGGCTGGCCGGCGTGGTGGTTGGCGATTTAGCCGAAAATGAAAAACTGCAACTGCTCGAGCTGTTGAACAAACTACACCGGTACCACAAACCTATTTTTGAGGAAGCCGACGACCAGGAAATTGAACAAATGCTTGGAGTGACTCATTAGATCCGCGTCAGGTAAATATTGGAAGCCTTTGTTGGCCCTTTTTTCAGCGCCTGACCTTCTGATAAAACAGGGGAAAACTCCAGGACCTCCCAATTTTAATATTCAGATCTCTTATATACAACGGAGCCACAGCATCCAGCCAGATATAAAGCCTGGACTTTTCCGCATCCCATGCCCATATCTGAACCAGTCGAAGTTGCGTTACATTTTCTGATTTCACCTTGGGAGGGATTATGACAGTATATGTTTCATAGGTTTCGGGGTCGAATTCCAGAAGAGAATCCCTGTTTACCAGCATGTTTTTTCGATCAGCCATCGACAATTTATGTTCCATTCGGCTGTCGTAAAAAACGGAGCGGCGTTTGTTTGCAAATGCCTCTACATAGTGTTGGTATGGATGCTCAAAACCTGGCGTTACCTTCACCAGGGAATCTGGCGCCAGAAATATGGTGGTTTGCTCAGTAGCGCCGCTAAATGTCTTTTTAGCCCATGTAATCTCTTTATTACCAATGTTTCTTGGTCGATTGATGGGTTTAAACCAGAAAAGGGGAATTATTTCAGGGTTCTCGTAACTTTTAACATAAGACTTCATCAATGGTGCCATGGCCATCACTTCTACTCCCCAGGCAGCCAATTTGGAATTGTAATATAAAATGGAATGCGTTCTCCATCCAGTAAAGTCACGGTCAAAAAATATCTCACTTTTACATATCACTATTTGCTCTTCATAGGTCACCGGGTCAAATGTGACAACCCAATTTTCCCCAGAACCATACATTTTGGAAACCATAGAATCCATAGTGATTGGCGTTTTACAATCTGGTTCATCAAATACCTCAAGTTTATGACTTTCTATGGCCTCAAATAATAATTCAGTAAAAATTGGTGTGGAATATTGTAGGCCAGCCGAATGTTTCGGCATGTTTTTAATAGTTATGACTCCAGCATCCCATTCCTTTTCCAGAGGATGTTCCATTTCCCAATCCTGCGTGATATACGCGGCCCAAACAATATCAGGATTTTCCAAAATGGCAGACTGGGCAAAAACATGTAAGGGGGTAAAAAATGCTAAAAATTTGATCCATTTCATACATAACAGAATTAATTACGGGATTCTCAAACGATTTTTATTGCGATAAATTACCCTTGTTCTCTTGTAGAAGCAATTAATTTGGCTCCATTATTGAATTGCTTTAAGTTTGCGCTAACACAATCACTACTTAATCTTTCATCCATGAAGGTACCTCAACTTTCCGGTTCCAACCGGTTTGCCGGCTTTCTTTTCCTGGCAGTTTGCCTGTTTTTCTCCCTTTTGCCTCATACCGCTCAGGCCCAAAAAAAAGAAAAATATAAGGGCATTGGTTTCAATAAAGACAAGATCGAACTGCTGTACCAAAACGTGAGTTATACCACCACGTATTCCAGCGGGCGTTCCTATAGTGGCACCTATAAAGCGCCATTACTCCGTATCAACAATGCAGAGCCGGTAGACTACGATCCTTACATGCTGCTTCCTTACTTCAAAGAATGCCCTGCTGCCAAAAAGGAAGTCAACGCCTATACCCTCACCAGAAAACGTGGCAAAGAATCCTTTATCAAAGGCTTTTTATTGGGCGGAGGGGTAGCTGTGGCCGGTGTAATAGGAGCCGGTGTTGCCAGCAAGAAAAATGAAAAACTGGCATTGCCTATATTCGGGGTGAGCTTTGGCACAGGGTTAGGTTTGGTCATACATGGATTTTACAAATCACGAAAACTACATAAAAAATCGCTGGAACACCTGGAAAACTCTGTGGTTTTCTACAACCAGAAATGCTACCAGGGCCTACCCATCAACCAACCGGATACAAACGCCGTCAAACCCGTGTCTACGGAAAAAATAAAGGAAGTGGTGAAAAACAACGGCGTGCAAGACAATTATCAGGACACCTTTTATTACCAGGTACTGCGCAATGATCCGGCCAAAAGCTCTTTTTGGTCTGGCGGTTTGCACTTGCTGGATTTTGATATTTCCAATTTTCACAACCTGAACTACATGGTTGGCGCAGATGTTTTCGTGCAAAAAACCTCCCGTTTCTCGGTAGAAGGTATGTACCGCATTAACCTGGTTGATAATTTCAGTGAAGACTCCCAAAAAGGAAGCTATGTGGAGGAAGACGACATTATTGAAAGCGGAGAATCTGCTGATTACAAGCGCGCCAGGGAGATCAGTGCTTTGGCAACCCTGGAATTTGCCCATAAAGACAAGTTTAAAAATGAAAGCATCTACATCGGTTCCAAAACCCTGGGCGGTGTGGCTGTCAGTCAATATGGCAAAATGGATGTTAAATCGCGTATTTCCTATGGAGCGCGATTGGGCCTCATAGACTTCAATGCTGTTTGGTTTACTGTAAATGGCTTACCTATAGCCACCAGTCAGCAGGCTCCTTCCATCACAGACCCGAGCACCGGAGAAGTATACCCTCAGGAATACGACCTGAGTAACGCATTCGTCATGGTTCACAGTACTTCTGTAGCTGCCGGCATATCCAGGCGCGTGGTGAGCGATTGGAAAGTGGAAATTTTCAACCCTAAAAAGAATAAAATGCGCGAAAGCGTGGGTTTCCGGGAGCTATTTGCTGATATAACTTATGCGCCTCGTATCACCACTGGCGAGGTTTATCAAATAAATTCCAATCCATTCACCGGCGAAGAAAACCTAATTACACTGAAAACAGACGAAACCGACCTCAATCCGATAGGTTTTCGTGCCGGATTCCGCACTGTTGATCCTGATGGTTTGGCGCTCGGTCTGGAATTCGGCATGCGTCCGGGCCCCAATGCTTATCGGGGATATTTGATTCTGACCGGGCAGTATCGCTTCGGTGGCAGTTTTTAATTTTTTTTCAAAAACCTGGCAGCGAAATTCAAGGGCTATCCGTTCCTGTTTTATCAATCGCGAAAAACAGTTTTTGCGATGAGAAAAAGCAGGTTTTTTTAGTTGGTTTTGTTTGTTGCAATGGGCACGCTGGAGAGCGTGCCTTTTGTATTTTTAGCCCTGAATTTCAACATCTTTCCAAACCCGACCCATCTCGACATGTTAAAAAACCTGACAATCTTCCTCATGGGCATGAGCGCATGCGCACTAAACGCCCAAAATCAGCCTCCAGTCATTGAATCCTTCACTGTAGATCCAAACTGGACCAACCTTACGCTGCAAATTCAGTATGAAGTAAGCGACCTGGAAAATGATCCACTGGATGTACAAGTCCAGTTTTCGCACAATGGCGGAAAGGACTATTCCATCACCAGCTCTGTTCAAATTACCGGAGATGTGGGATTCCCGGTACAACCTGGTTTGCGCACCATTCAATGCAACATCTCGGCGTTGGCCAACCTACCGGTTTCTTTTGTGGCCAGGCTGGTGGTAGATGACAAACAGCCATTCGACTTGCAAGCGCTTGTCAATCAGGTAGATAGCACCCGAATGCGCACCGATCTGGAATACCTTGAGGGCGTTAGGCACCGAACAGCTGGATTGGCCCAACTTCAAAACGCACAGGATACCATCCGAAACCTGTTCCTGAGCCAGGGATTTGTGTACGAGGAACAAGCCGTTCCTTTTGGGAATTACACAGGTAAAAACCTGATTGGCAACCATACCGGAACATTTTCTGCGGAAAAGGTGGTAATCAACGATGCCCACTACGATACCGTGAGCAATGCTCCCGGCGCTGATGATAATGGCTCCGGCACCGTTGGCTTCATGGAGGCCGCCAGGATACTGAGTCCATTCCCATTCAAAAAAACCTTGCGTTTCATAGGTTTCGACCTGGAGGAATCCGGGCTGATTGGCAGTATCCGCTATGTGAGTCAGGGTATTCCTGCCGGGGAACAAATTGAAGGGGTTTTTAACCACGAAATGATCGGTTATTGGAGTGATGAGCCCAATTCCCAAACCCTGCCGCAAGGATTTCCCTTAATTTTTCCGGCCGCCGCCAATGCCGTGGCAGCCAACCAATACCGGGGCGATTTTATTACCAATGTGGGCAATACCACCTCCCAACCACTGGCTTTATTATTCAGCAACTCAGCCCAACAATACGTACCCGATCTGAAAGTGATTACCCTGGATGTACCTGGTAACGGACAAATAGCGCCCGACCTTCGCAGGAGCGATCATACGCCTTTCTGGGAAGCAGGCAAACAGGCATTGATGTTGTCTGATGGCGCCAATTTCCGAAATGAATGCTACCATACCCCGGGCGATACCCTGAATGAAAAACTGAATTTCACCTTCATGTCCAATGTAGTAAAAGCTACTGTAGCTGCCATGGCACAACTGGCTGAAATTCAGCACGGCGACTGGGCTTCGGCGGCATTTGCCGGCAATACAATCAACACAACGGAAATCCCCTCCTGTAGCGTGCGGGTTTTCCAACAGGATGGACAAAGTGGAGCCTTCAACCTGCAGATACTGCGCTGCAACGACTCGGAAATGTTCGTCACTCTGATGGATATGAAAGGAGCTATTTTGTTGGAAGAAATCTTGCAGGTGCAGGAAAGTGAAACCTACACCATCCAGACACCCAACCTGCCAGCTGGCATTTATGTGCTTAAAACGGGTCGGGGCGAGGCAGTTCAGTCACAAAAAATCATGTTACGTTAACCAATAACCAGTACATCGCTTGTTCGGAAAGATAAGCCTGGTATTAGCCCTGGCCAAAATCCGAACAAGCGATTACCTTTGCCCGGCTATGCGGGTTTTCACCGACTTATCTTCGCTTCCTGTTTTTCGCAATGCTGTAATCACCATTGGCTCCTTCGACGGCGTGCATAAAGGTCACCGTCGTATCCTGGAGCAAGTGCAAGCGCTTGCCCGGAAATCCGGGGGCGAAAGCGTGGTAATTACTTTTGATCCGCACCCGCGTACGGTGTTGAAGCCTGATGACCATTCCTTCAAACTGATTACCAGCACGGCTGAAAAAATTGCCCTGCTGGGCGAAATTGGGGTAGATAATGTAGTGGTAGCGCCGTTCACCGAGGCTTTTGCCCGACAAACGGCAGCCGAATACGTAGAGGATTTCCTGATCCGGAAATTTCAACCAGCCTGTATAGTTATTGGCTACGACCACAGGTTTGGGTCTGGCAGGGAAGGCGATATTTCTTATTTGAAAAAATACGAAAATCAGGCAGGTTTTCAGGTGGTAGAAATACCTGCGCAAGAAGTTGATGAGATAACCATCAGCTCATCAAAAATCCGAAAAGCGCTGGAATCCAGCAATATACAACTGGCAAACAAACTTCTGGGCCATGCTTTTTCATTCACTGGGAAAGTAGTTGCGGGCAACAAAATTGGTCGAACCATTGGTTTCCCCACTGCCAATCTGGAACTGGAAGAACCCTTTAAGATGCAGCTGCCGGAAGGTATTTATGCAGCCCGTTGTGGAAATCTGGCGGCGGCCCTGTACATTGGCAACCGCCCTACCCTTTCGCCTAATGGCAAACGTGTAATTGAAGTACATCTCATTGATTTTGACGGTGATTTATACGATCAGGAACTCTTCGTAGAGGTAATGGATTTTATTCGTCCGGATAAAAAACTGGATGATATGGAGGCGCTTCGCCTTCAAATAAGTGCCGACAAAACAGAAATTTTGCACCGTTTGGAGCAGGTTGCCAATCAGACACCGCCGATCATACCAATTATGCATACCTCCACTGGCACCTCTGAAAAGTCGCTGCCCAATGCCCACTATGAGGTGGCTATTGTGATCCTCAACTACAATACACGCCGGCATCTGGAGCAATACCTGCCTTCTGTGGTAGCCTACAGCGAGGGCGCCGCCATCATAGTTGCAGACAATGGTTCACCTGACGATTCAGTGGCTTTTCTGGAGGAAAACTATCCGCAAATTATTCTGCTCGACCTACAGCAAAACTGGGGGTTCGCAGAGGGATATAACCGAGCACTTCAGCAGGTTTCAGCAGATTTTTACGTGATACTGAACTCGGATGTTCAGGTAGCTCCGGGTTGGATAGAGCCTATTGTACAGGTTATGAGGCAAGACCCAACGCTGGCCATTGCACAGCCTAAAATTCTTGCCTGGCGCCCGGGCGCTGGCGAAGCACATCCTACTGAACCCTATTTTTTTGAGTATGCCGGAGCTGCAGGCGGATGGATAGATCAGTTAGGGTATCCTTTTTGTCGCGGCCGCATATTTAGTCACCGGGAGCAGGATCAAGGTCAATACAACACCCGTCAGGAATGTTTTTGGGCGGCCGGAGCAGCATTTTTCATCAGGGCGGATCTTTACCATAAGTTTGGCGGTTTTGATGGCGATTATTTTGCCCATAACGAAGAAATTGACCTATGCTGGCGACTCAAGCGAGCCGGATACCGCGTGGAATGTATTCCCGAATCGGTGGTTTGGCATTTGGGTGGAGGCACATTGGAATATGAGAACCCCAGAAAAGTATTCCTCAATTTCCGCAACAGCCTGTATTCACTGGTCAAAAATGAGCCCTGGAGCAAACTTCTCTGGCTTATTCCTGCCAGACTGGTACTTGATGCGCTTGCCGGCGCACGTTTTGCCGCTAAAAAGCAGTTTAAAGCAATTTGGGCCATCGTTCGTGCCCATTTTTCTTTCTACAACAACCTGGGCGACACCCTTGCCAAAAGGAGAGAAGCCCGGAAACGAATAGACCAATACCGCATTGGCCCTGAAAACCGCTCAGGCATTTTTCAGGGTAGCATCATTTTCACCCACTACCTCAAACGAGTGAAAAAATTCGGGGATTTGTGATGGTGGTTAATGCACATAAGGAGCTTTAGTCTTTGCATTATAATTGGGGCTAAAGCCCTGATTTTTCTTCCCTGCCCTAAAGGGCGGAGCAATTAACCAAGCTGCACGCCAACTCGCACACTCAAACACTCGCACACTCGCACTCTCAAACACTCAAAAACTCCATGCCCTATTACGAACTGTTGCATGCCGATGATGATATATTGGTAGTATCCAAACCTGCCGGTTTACTGGCTATTCCAGACCGGTTTGGCAATAAGGATAGTTTGGTTACGGAGCTGCAGAAAAAATATGATAAGGTATTTGTGGTGCACCGATTAGACCGCGAAACGAGCGGCATTATGGTTTTTGCCCGCAATGAGGCTGTACACCGACATTTATCCATGCAAATGGAACACCATACAGCCGATAAATTTTACCTGGCACTGGTAGATGGAGTAATGCACCATGAAGAAGGAGAAATAGACAAACCAATTGGGGAGCACCCGGGTGTGCCAGGAAAAATGATGGTAACCACCAGCGGAAAACCTTCGCTGACTTTTTACCGGGTTTTGGAACGGTTCCAGCATTTCAGCCTTATGGAATGTCAAATCAAAACCGGCAGGACACACCAGATCAGGGTGCATTTTCAAAGTATAGGTTACCCATTGGCGGTGGATGCGCTATACGGACGCCGGGCACAGTTTTTTCTATCTGAAATCAAAGGAAAGAAGTACAAATCAGGAAAATTTACAGAAGATGAACGTCCTTTGATGGACCGTACTTCATTGCACGCTTTCCGATTGAGGTTTCAACATCCAACCAGTGGTGAAGTCCTTGAATTCAGGTCCGAACTTCCCAAAGATTTTGCTGCAGTAATCAACCAACTCCGCAAATGGACCAAGTCCTGAATCCTAAAACGCAAAGTCGTAAATCTCCATGGCTGCTTCACAATTACAACGAATCATTTTTGGCTTGAAAGTCAGACAGTTCCGCCAGGAGCGGGGTTGGAATTTTGAGGAACTGAGCCAACGCACCGGCATTTCCATTTCCTACCTGAATGAGATAGAAAAAGGGAAGAAATATCCCCAACCTGACTACCGAAAACGGCTGTCTGAGGTACTGGAGGTGCCTTATGAATTCATGATTTCTCCAGAACTCACCAAAGAATTTGCCCCCCTGGGTGAGTTGCTGCACAGCAAATTTTTGAATGACTTGCCGCTGGATTTGTTTGGCATAGGCATGCAACCGCTGGTTGAAATCATTGCCAGTGACCCGGCCAAAGTAAATGCTTTCATTTCTGCATTGCTGGAAATCGCGCGCGTGTATGCCTTGCGCGAGGAACATTTTTATTTCGCAGCATTAAGGGCGTATCAGGAACTTCGCAACAATTATTTCGAAGAAATAGAACAAGCTGCCAATGCTTTCGTATTGAAACACCAGCTGCCTGTCAATGGTGGTGTATCTTTGCAATCGCTGGAGCAAATCCTTCAGGAGCAGTTCCATTGTCAGATTGAACACAATGGCCTGGCTCCTTATCCGGCTTTACATTGGCTGCGCTCAGTGTACAACCCAACATCCAGAAAAGTATTGCTCAATGGTCAGTTGAATGAGCGCCAGAAAGCATACCAACTGGCAAAAGAAATCGGCTTCCACGAGTTGCGGCTGAAAGAACGCCCACTGGCCTCTAACTTCATCAGGGTCAACTCATTCGAAGAAGTGCTGAACAACTACCTGGCGGCATATTTTGCCGTAGCTATTTTGGTAAACCGCGATTCCTTCATCCGGGATATCGGCGCCTTTTTCGAACAAAAAACCTGGAACCCGGCCGGCTTGCTCAGTTTCATGAACAAGTACCAGGCCAGTCCCGAAGTGTTATTTCAACGATTCAACATACTGACCAAAGACTTTGGTCTCGACAAGGTATTCTTCCAGCGGGTGGTGCACGATCTGAGTCGCGACGGGTTTGATATGGACAAAGAGCTACACCTCAATCGCCGCCACCAGCCACATGCCACTGGCCTGGGCGAGCATTATTGTCGTCGTTGGTTGGCCATCACTTTACTTAGGGATCTGCAAAATCAACAGGAACAATCCATGCTTGTAGGCATACAACGGGCTTCTTTTCTGGGCTCCGGGGAGGAATATTTGTGTATTTCCATCGCCAAACACGGCCATCCCACACCAGGCAAAAACGTGAGCGTTACACTCGGTGTATTGTTGGATGATCATGCCAAACAACGTATCCAATTTTGGAACGACCCCTCCATACCCGTTCAAACCATTAATGTAACCTGTCAACGCTGCGCCATGCCCAACTGTGCCGAACGCGCCGCCGAACCCACCGTGGTACTTCGGAAAGAAGAACGCCGCAGAATGGAAGAGCAGCTGAAGCAATTGATTACATGATTGACGATTACATGAGTACATGATTGATGAGGGAGGCATTCGGTGGAAAGCCTAACCCAGCGCCTCCCTCGTCAATCATGTACTCATGTAATCGTCAATCATGTACTCTAACTGTGCTTTTCACCCGGCTTATCATGCCTGATTTCACCCATACTTCTCCGCCAATAGCGTGAAGATGCATTTTATTAAAGCCGCCGGTGGGAAAGAAAAGTTCGGTGAGGCAGGTTCCGCCCTGATCCGCAAACAACTCCGCTGAAGCTGCATCTATATAAAGTCGGACAGGCAGGATATTATCAGAGGAAGATCGCGGAGCTTTATGCGCTTTTGTGGCAAAATTATCTGCAAAACTCAAATCTCCAGAGTATTTGCGGTCGCTGAAAAACTCTTTTGATTGGAGGTCGTAACCAATTTCATAGCGCTGGTTAAGCGCATTACTCAGGTAAACAGAAAACCCAATGGCCGTGGTTTTAGCCAGGTCTATTTCCAGCAATAATTCATAGCAAAAGGGTTCGCCAGCTGTTGATGCTGCCAAAAGAGTGCCGGATGGCATGGCTCCTTGAGGCAATTTTTTGGTTTTTTTGCGCAATTTTTCCAGCTCTTTTACGGGCATGGATTTGAGGCGGTAGCTATTTCTGGTTTTATGCAAGGTAATTTCCCGGGGCAGGGTGGCTCCACTGCGCCAGGCTTGGGTAGGTACCCGGGTAGCATAATCCCAGTTGCTCATCCAGGCAATAAGCAACCTGCGTCCGTCTTTGGCAGGCACATCCGACCATGTAACTGCGGCATAATGATCGCGGCCCCAGTCCATCCAAACAGCACGCGCATTGCTTACATCCGGTTTGAAAGCAGGATCCAGTGCAAAGGTTTTACCATCAAATTGTCCAACAAAATACTGCGTACCTGAGCCGCCATTCGGGTGTCCGGGATTGATGTTTACAATCAGCACCCATTTTTCCTCTGTGGCGCCCTCAACTTTGATCGGGAATAAATCAGGACACTCCCAAACGCCGCCATGACTGCCATATTCCTTACCAAATGAGCTCAAATAGGTCCATTTCTTCAGGTCGGGCGCACCCCAGAGTTCCACATGATCGCCTACAGCCAGTGCCATAACCCATTGTTTGCTGGGAGCATGCCAAATCACCTTGGGATCGCGGAAATCACGGATAGTACCAGGATTGGGAATAACCGGATTGCCGGCATATTTGATCCAGGTTCGGCCGCGGTCATTACTGTAAGCGATGGCCTGACTTTGGGTATTGGGCAATTTGGCCCGCTCTTTTTCCATATCGTGGTAGGTAAAAATGGCTACCAGCGGCGGCCGGCCATTTTGTCCAAAACCGGAAGTATTATTCCAGTCAACCACAGCACTACCGGAAAAAATATACCCTAGTGAATCCGGATACAAGGCAATGGGCAGGTGTTTCCAATGCACCATATCTTTACTCACTGCATGTGCCCAGTGCATGGGTCCCCACACTGTGGCATCAGGGTAATATTGGTAAAACAGGTGGTATTCACCCTGGTAATACACCATCCCATTGGGATCGTTCATCCATTTGGCCGGAGGGGTAAAATGGAATTGAGGGCGATGGGGTTCGGAAAATGACTGCGATTGAATGCTTGCGGATGGGAAACTGACAAGCAAAATATGAACACTGAGAATGAATGATATTTGTTGCATGGCGCTAAAATAATCAATCAATAATATCAGCGCACATTGGTCCTATTTTCTTTTAAAAACATGGGGAATGGCCAGCTCAACGATTTGAGTATTTTCGTCCTGAATCTTCCAAAAATACTGACCTTTTACACGGTTTATTCTCCGTTCAATGGTTGTTTTACCTCTCTTTTCAATGGAAAACAAATCCTTCTCATGTTTATAAACATGGGAATAAGTATTTTTTATTATCAGGCGCAAGGTGTTTTTTTCCAATGTAATGCTTACCTCTACCAATACAGGTTGTGTAAATTTTACCATATTTGTTAAAATCTCCTGATATATCAGCAAAACATGGTATCGCACATGCAGGTTCATATTTTTAGTGGGTACAACAGCCGGCAAATTGAATTTAACCTTGGTGCCCATTGGCCTGAGAAAGCTATCTGCAAAATCTTGCATTCGCAATAATAGGCTTGACAACTCTTCTTTTTTAGCATCAACACTCCAAATCATGTTCTGGAGTGACCGAAGCGCATTTCTACTGATGTCCATTAGCTTATTTAACTCCAGGGAAGTTTCCGGGTTGTCTGTTTGATATTTGGCAAGATTCTGTGCTTTCAGGTGTATCAAGTTTAACTTATTTCCTATATCGTCATGCAAGTCGTCTGCTATTTGCTGACCAACCGATTGTTTGTACAATAGCCTGTTCATTCGCGTTCTGTATATTAAATAGAGAAATCCAAACAAGGCCAAAGCCAAAAAAGCTCTGAACCAGGTGGTTTCGTAATAAGGCTTGGCTACAATTATTGGCAACTGCATAATTCTACCTCTTTGTCCATCTTCAGATAACACTTGCAGTTCAAAAGTATACGCCCCTGGATCCAATCGAATAAATTTAAGTTCGTTTTCACCCGAAGTATTAGTCCATAGATCTGACAATCCTATCAAGCGGTATCTAAACCGCATTTTTGAAGGATTAATGAATTCGGTAGAAGCAAGTTGTAATTCCAGGTATTCAGGATATGGAGGCAGATAAATATCCTTACCAACCTCCATTTGAAGTTGGGAAATTTTCTGAGTTTCTTGATTAAAGTAACGAACATTGGAAACAAAAGCCTCATGACTATAATCTTTTATATCCAAATCATTGGGATTAAAGTATACCAATCCGGCCAGTCCTCCAAAGTAAATGGTACCATCAGGCCCTTTTGCAGCGGCAGCGGTATTAAATTCATTATTAGGCAAGCCATTATCTTCATAAAAATTATAAAATTTATTTGTAAATGTATTATACCGGGATAATCCATTATGTGTACTTAGCCACAGTACGCTATCCTGATTTGATGGAATAATCATACATACGGAGTTATTACTTAGACCAATATTTGTATTGAACCACTCCAGACTATACTGACCATTATGTGATTTAATACATGCCAATCCACTTCCTTTGGTTGCAACCCAGGTTTGGTTGTATTGGTCAATGTATATATCGCTCACAGGAGATTCGAGCAGATTAGGGAAGCGTTTATCGGGAATATATTTTTGACTTATTGAATCATAATATAGGCGATAAATTCCGCTTGAATTGCCAAACAGGATACCATTACCATTAGGGTCCGGAATAATAATACGTACGAAGTTCAGGTAAGGAATAAATCCAGAGCTATTGAATTCCCAATGAACAAACTCTAATTTATTGGGATCAGGTGTATACCACATACCGTGATATCCGCCTACCCACAAAACACCCCGGGAATCTTTGCTTACGGAAAGCCCATTTGAAGTTTCTCTAAACAACGGCTTTTGGGTACCTGACTTTCTGGTTTTTGGGTTCCAAACGGTAAGAATTTCTTTGCTTTCATGAGTGAGCAACCAATTTGCCGTGTCTAGTGGTAAAAAGTCCCACACAAAGGTTTCATTATATTTTTTGCAATAGGTTGGATCGTCTTTTTTACATACAAATAAGCCCTCATATGTGCCAACATAAATGTAATTTGAAGTATCTACGTGAATGCCCCTTATTTCTTTTCCTTTTAATCCCGGGTGAACAACGAAGCCGACAGGGCGTTTGCGTACGATAAAAAGCCCGTGATTGGTGCCAATCGCGATTTGGCCAGCTGGTAATGGCAAAAAACATTTCAGTTCGCATTCCATTCCCAAAAATTCATTCACAAAAGTAACCTCGTGAAGCAAACTACTGGGCGTTAGGCTCTTAGGAGCCAGTTCAATCCGTTTCAGGTATTCATTCCAAATGTAACAACCTTTATTTTGATCCCATCCATACCATTGTCCATTATGCATACCCCAATACAATAGTGAGGGCTGGAAATCGTGATGGTCATTATTTTTTTCCGGGATAGTATAAAATTCTAATTTTTTTTGATTAAGTTTAATCAGATGATTTTCAATAATTATCCACGCTCCCTCCGGAGTATCAGGAGCCAGGACCAGGTCTGTGATTATCGGGAGATAAAACGGGGTTGAATTTACCAATGTGATGTCATGTTTCCCATTCCCCCATAAGTTAAGCATATATATTTTACGTTCTTTCACACACCAATACTGACCTGATTTAATTTTTTTGAAATAGTTAAAAGTACCTAAAAAATTGGTTGGCAAGCCTAACAAAGTATCGGAACAAATCTTTTTGGCTTTGGTATCTACCAATAATACCCCTCTTGGTGTGCTTACAAATAAATAATGCCTGTCAAATTGGTCTGCATCAAGACAATTAATGTATGCGTCAACTATTTCCCTACCAGGTACATTTTTCAAGTCAAATCGCTCCAGTCTTATACCATCAAAAAAATATAAACCCCGCTTAGTCCCAATCCATAGTAGTCCTTCTTTGTCTTTACACAGCGCTGTAACATATTGGAATTCCATACCCTCCCTCATTCCAATACGTTTAATTTCATAATGGAGTCGGGATTCAGACTGGGCAATTATCCTGATGCCAGGTAACAGCATCAGACCTAGGATGAGCCACTTAATTGTTCTTTTACCCGAAACCAGTTTCATCATTTTACTAATTTAACTTCAGCAAGAAAGGGATTGATTTGCAAAAATGGATTTATTTCCATCGATTTTTAAACGGTCGGGGTATATTGATCTTAACAGTGAAAGAATTCAACTCAGATGTTATTTCTACTTTACCACCCAGCTTGAGGATGTGTTCCTTAACCATTTGAAGGCCTACTCCTCCCTTCGGCACATCTTCTTTGCGGTTTTTAAAGTAGTTTTTCACCTCAATGGTCAGGCCAGAATCAAGCCTGTTTACCACGAGAATATGTACATTTTCAGTGTATGTATGTTTCAGGATATTGCCCAATAACTCTTTGTACAACAATAAACATTCATGTTGAATAGAAAGTGGAATCGGGCTGGCTCCAGGTTCTAACTCTTTTTCAAACTTCACCTGAATATGCGTGGAAAGCAGCCACCGGTCTGCATAATCATGCATCCTGTTAATCAAATCAGTCTCAACACTGCTTTTTCTGGATAACACCCAAATGACATCTGAAAGCGTTTCCTGCGCCTTTTTAATTAATTCACTTACTCTTTGAAATTCATTTTGTATATTTTTTCCATCCTTTTGACGCAGTTCCATCACATGAATCATATGTCCAAGGGTACTTATTTTTCCACCAAGAGTATTATGCAAGTCGTTTGCAATGGCCTTCCGTATCTGTTCTTCTCTTCGTATTCTTGATTGTCGCAGTCCCCATAAACCAGCAAGGGTTGCCAGTACAACAAGACCTGCCAAAATTTGAAACCAACCTTTCTGATAAAGTACCTCATCAATCCGGAATGAAATTTTATAAATACTGCTGTTATGATTGCTATATCTAATCTGCAAAGTGTATTCTCCGGCGGGTAACCGATAATATTTAATACTTCTTAAATCGCCCAGAGGAATCCATTCGGCATCAGTAGGGTCCAGTTTAATCAAAAAACTATTTGATTCTGGTCTGAAATAGTCTGTGGTTCCGAGAAAAAACTCCAAAGTATTCTGACTACTGCGCAGCTGAAATACAGTGTCTTTTGGAGGCTGATTACATTTATGAATGACGGAGGAGTAAATATCTTCAATATTTATTTCAGATATATATGGCTCCGGGGCAATGGTTTCAGCAGGCTTGAACGTTTCAGGATGAAAATATGTAAGTCCTCTAACCCCACCCCAATAAAGTGTTCCATTCCTGGCTTTCAAAAATGATCCGGTATTGAATTCACTACCTGCTGTACCATCTATTTCCGAAAAAATATGCCATTGTTCATTTTGAGTCTCCAGGGCACAAAGTCCAGCGCTGGTGCTTACCCAGATGGTATTACCGGAATCAGTTGAGGTAATTTTATAGGTTTCATTACTCGGGAGGCCTTCATTTTTCCCCCAAACCTTAATAGATTGATCTTGCGGCAAGACTTTCACCAATCCATTATGATGCGTAGCGAACCACAAAGTACCATTATTTTCCTCAAATATATCATTTATTCTGCTTTCAGTACCAAGTTGCGGAATTTGCCTTAACCACTCAGGCGTATCTATTTTTCCACTTCGGTTCAGGCGAAATACTCCCTGGCTTGTACCGACCCAAATACCACCGTTAATGGCATGTTTAAAAGCAAAAGTTTTAGTTTCCGGGGAACAAGGCAGGGTCTGGAAGGGAATTATCTCCAGGTTTTTTGCATTTATCAGAAACAGGTTTCTGTTTCCCGCCAGAAAAAAGCTTGAATCAAGCTCTAAACCCGCATAAATAGTATTTAGATTATCCTGAGTAAGTCCTGAGGCTTTTTGATAAACCCAGGGTCTTCTTAAGCTTTGATATACCACTGCCTGAGTTTCAGAGAATGACAATAAAGTATCGCCCATTATGCATGCCGGTTGAAAAGCTACAATTTGAGGTCTATCCGAAATTAGCTTAGCCCTATTGGTGGATGGATTAAAATGAAAAAGTCCATTATAGGTTCCCAAAAAAATGGTACCGTCCCTGGCCTCTATCATTCCCCTTAAACTTACCCCTTCCAAATCTGGACACGTATTAAACTTAACTTCTTTTAATTTCATCTTGAAATACCCTCCATACTGCATTGCAACCCATATTACGTTCTGCCTGTCTGTATAACAACGGATACCATGTCTGTATAATGCATGTTTATAGTAATTATTTTCACTCATTAACATAGCCTTCTGAAATGCCGGGTGAGAAAGAACGGTAATACCAGACGGTGGCATTCCTGGCTCAAATCCCTGAATAGCTGAATTATATCTAAAAGGAGTTACTTCTCCGGTTAATCGTACTAACCAATACCCTACCAGTTTACCCGTTGAATCTTCAATGGGCTTAATAACGGGCATATTTACAGGCATATATGGTAATTGAGGGAAACAAGACTCAAATTTATTGTTTTGATACCTGTAGAATCCAAAGTTACTGATACAGTACATGGTACCGTCTGGAGTACGGTTAATGGAAATAACCTCCATTATTGATTGTACCCATTCCATTTTTTGCGGATCTCCATTCTTAAATTTAACAATCCCTTTGTTATAAACTGCTGCCCATATATCACCACTTTCGTCCTTAATAAACCTGTGTACAAATCCAGGAGTATCATTCGGATTTTGCTTGAGAGAAATTCGGAATAGTATTTTTAATGATTTAGGATGCAAAATATCTATACCAGACAGATGGCCAATCCAAAGCCTTCCTGCTTGATCTGTTAATATGTCCTTTACGTGGTTATCTGTTAACCTGGGCGAACTTTCCTGGGTTTGGTTAAATACCCTATACCTAAACCCATCATATCGAATCAAACCTGTACCATATGCAGCCATCCACATAAATCCGCCCATATCCTGTACTACTGCTTCCGAATGCATGGTTGGAAGTCCCTGGTTGGGTCCCAGATAGATTATTCCATAGTCATTCAAATGCTGCGCAATACAAACGGAAGCCGGAAAAAGAATCCAGAATAAACAAAAGAATCCGAGACTCCTCATCAATTGACTCATCGTTGTAAATTAAATACGATAAACATTAAAACATGTTATTATCCATGAACAAGCGGACTAATTGGCCTCTGGATTTTATTTGCAATTTTTGGTATATTTTTTTTACATAATACCTCACTCCGTCAATGGTCATACCAAGTTTTTCTGCAATATCCTGATATGTTAATGCATCTACTAAAAGTGTGACTATTGAACGCTCCGTTTCTGATAATTGGTTTTGTTGGGGTGTTGGTAAAAAATGTTTGCCCTGACTAAAGTGGTTCAATATTCTTCGTGCAATGGAAGGACTAATTGGGCTCCCTCCACCTTCAAGGGTTACCAGTATATGCTTTTCTAGTTCTTCATGGGGAGTAGTTTTTAATAAATATCCTGACGCGCCACGACAAATGGCTTGAAACACCAAATCTTCATCATCTAAGATGGAATGTATGAGAATAAGTGAATCCGGGAAATGCCTCTTTAACAGTGGCATTCCTTCTACTCCCGACATTCCGGTGAGATTAATATCTAGTAGGAACAGATGAGGTGCCGTACGATTTCGGTAATATAACAGAGCTTTTTCCAACGAATCGGTTTCAAATTCCAAGTCAATCCTGGATGACCCCAAAAACTGATTGCGAAGAGACTCACGAATATCATAATCATCTTCAATTAAAGCAATGCGTTTCATGATGACAATGGATTTATTATTACAGAATTCCTGAGAAAGTGGCTTAAATACAGGCTGATCTGTACGTCTATGTCCAAAAAAGCGAACTTTTCAGTCTTGAATCCTTGGAATCAGGTATAGCCAGCAGATAACCCAACAAAGTCATCAGAACATGGAGGTAAATTGCCCCTCATCCTCGCATGACCTCTGTTTGAGAACGGCAAAGTTAAAACTATCTGAGCTTCTCGCACACCTCCAAAAACATTCAATACATTTCAATTATACATTAAATGTTTTCCCATTTAATTGCTATAGCATGTCAAAAAATACTGCCGCAGGTGAAAATACAGTCTTTGAATCCTGGATAATTATATCTTTTTTGGGGAAAGCCAAGCCATATCAGGCAACAAAGACAGCTTCCAAAAGATGCATTTTTAGCACGGTGAGTATTTCCAGACTCACTCTAGCTTCAGTTTTTTAGGAACTAAGTTAGTTCACCACTAGAGTAAAATCTGTTTCCATCTCACCCAAGCTCCCCTCTCTCAACAAGTCTGAAATAATTCGTACGGTGAGAGACGCCCCGGCATTCCGGGACGCCTCTACCGATATACTAGGACTCCTAATTCCTATAACTACAACCTAATTTTTTAGCTCCACCATTTTTCTGCTTTTCATTTCCGTTGCAGTTTCCAGCTGGTAGTACAGCACGCCGGTGGTGTTCAACAACGCGCGGTCAAGTACCACGGCGTTCTCACCTTTCAGGAACTGTCCTTTCTGCTGGTATACCATACGGCCAGCCTCGTCGAAGATCGACAGCGTAGCCTCGGATGCCTCCGGAAGGAAGAATCCGATCGTCGTTTTATTTACAAACGGGTTGGGTTGGTTTTGATACAATTCAAAACCTACACCTGCCACCGTTTTGTGGTCGAAGCGGAATGCTACGTTCAGTCGTCCAGCGTTGCTGTATGCTTCTGCACGGGTGATGGCTCCGCTTACGCCGAGCATTTCGCTCAGTTTGCCGGATTTCTCAGCGCGCATTTGCAGCGTGAACGCCTGCGGACCATCCACAGATACCGTGGTAGCGCCCTCGAAGATCGTACCGAAGTTGCCGGCTGTGATGCCGTCTTCTTCTTTAACGCCCACCGTTTTCAGGCCATCCTGCAGCATCGTGAACTGGAACCCTTTCAACTGCTCGGCAGCTGTGAAGGTTACATCGAACACTTCGCCCGCAGCCACCACGCGGTCCTCGATATCCAGGATCGCTGTTCCGCTTGTACGGTCTTCAGCCTGCATGTTGGCATTGGCCACTGCCGTGCTGTTCACGTCGCCCACTTTCACACCCACAAAGTCCTCCCCTATCTGACTCACCATGGCATCTGCCACAGAAATCGTTTCAGGGAACTGGCTCTGGAATGGATTGTTCGGGTTCGGGAACGCAAAGGCCTTGTCCACAAACCTCCAGCTGGTGTTGTTCGGAAGCTCGGTGTAAATACCCAGGATCAGTTTACGCAATTCCACAATGTCGAACGTCGTGATCGAACCGGATTTGTTCGCATCCGCCGCAATCATCTTGTACGGACTGTTCAGCGGTTCCAGACCCAGGATGTGTTTAGACATCAACACCAAATCGTAGGTGGTTACACCGTTGAGCGGGTTGTCGTCTTTCTCCGGAGAAATCGTGAACGTAGCTGCCAGCGGAACACTGTTCGTTACCGCATACAGACCCAGCGTATCGGTCAGGTCGAAGTAGCTGTACGGTGGCGCGAAGGTGCTGGTACCGTCGATGTGTACCATAGCTTCTTCTACTCCTTCCGTCATCTCTGTCTTCAACTCACCCACTACATTGAGCTTATCTGCATTCGGGCAACCTCCCAGGTTGTCCTGTACAATCACATACGTTTCGCAGTAGTCGGCATTGCCGGCCGCATCAATGGCCCACAATTCCACACACTGCGTACCCAGTTCAGAGCAGTTGAATGTCACATTCGTGATCGGGTTGCCTTGTGCATCCAGCGGGAAGCCGGTGCCGGTACCGCACTTGCGGATACCGATCTTGATCTGACCAGCCGGGGTGCAGTTGTCTTCCGTGTATTGCAGGAAGTCGGTAGCCCACAACTGGATCATGCCGGTTGGCATGATGTTCACACTCAGGCCATTGATACAAACCACGGTTGGCGCTTTGCAATCTTTCACCGTGAAGGTGTATTCGTACTCGCTGTTGTTGCCGCAGCCGTCGGTAACAAACCACTTGATCTTGTGCGTGCCATGAGGCAGCTCAGGTACCACGTAGTTGTTCTGCTGTTGCTGGGTGTTCCAGCGTACGCTTGCCGTTTTGTTCGTGCCTACCACAGTTTCCTGAATCGTAAAGCCGTACTTCTGGTTCGTTGGTACCGGACGCTCATCGAAGGCGCGTGGTGTGCCACCGGAGAAGTTTGGTGTGTTCAGGTTGCCATACAACACGTTGTTCCAACCCAAACCAGCCAGGCCTGTGTTCACAGAATTTACCACAGTTTCCATCGTACCGTCGTTATCCAGGTCAAGGAACAACAGGTATTCGATGTTCACATTGGCGCCGGAGCAGGCGTCGGTGCCTACAAAGCTCAGGTCGGTTGGCTCCTCGCACAGGTCGTGTGTCTGGATGCCGTTATCCCACCAGTACATCTCGTTCCAAAGCTGGTCGTTGTTTGGTGTGAACCAGTTCTGGTTATCGCAAGTCGGAACGGTGTAGGTGCCTGTTGGCGCCTGACCATCCTGAATCTTGATGATCTGTTTGTACTTGTAGCCGTTGGCGTCCTGCTGCCAGAACGTGCAGTAGTTCGTGGCCGTCAGGTCGGTCGGGTTGATCTTAACCACCGTTGGAGCCCATGGCGCTATGGTGCCGCAAGCCGATACGGTTGGACCAGGCAGGTTGGCAGAAGCGTTCGAGATTGGGTTCGGACTCGGGTTTGGCACCTCAATCAACGGCAGGTTCGGGTTGAACGTACACCAGTTGATGATCTGCCAGGTCCGCTCAATCTTGAAGCAGGCATCCGGTACTACCGTAAATATTTCATCTGTGTGAGACACACCCAGGAGTTCACAATCTTCACCGAAGAACAGCGGCTCACCGAAGTTGCCTGTACCGTCGCAGGTAGTCACGATCGCGTCGTTCGGGAACTTCACGTAGTAGTCTTGCAGGTAGGTAACGAATACCCGTTGCGTGCACTGACTGGAGTTGCCCGAGCAGTCGAACGCACGGAAGGTGCGTGTGATCGTGCCCTTGTTACAAACCGTGTCGAACAAAGCGTAGTTCACGGAGTGTGTGAGGCCAATCTGACCCAGGAACACCTTATTGGTATCCAGGCAGCAGTTGTCGAGCACATCCGGGATGCCGTAACTCCACAGACTTGGATCGAAGTTCTCGCAGTTCACTGATACGTTGGCTGGCGGCTGACAAGCAGGTTTGATTTTGTCTTCAACCAGTACAGATACCATACAATCGTTGGAGTTGCCATGGCAATCCCAGGCGCGGAACACCACCATGATGGTGTCGCCGATGTCGGAGCAGCAGAACTTCACTTCCGGATGGAACAGGGAGTCGAAGTCGCACACATTTGGATCCATCCGGCGCACCTCGAAGTAGTCGATGCAGCAGTTGTCGGCAGAACCGTCGTTCAGGTTAGCGGCAGGGATAACT
>DATGWL010000020.1:0-30881 GCA_035299505.1 Saprospiraceae bacterium
CAGCCGCTGTGCAGCAGCCAGTCGCCGAAACCGCGTTTCCAGGCGTATTCAAACATATGGTGAAACACGTACAAGCCGTAACTGTACTTGCCCAGGTGTTGCAAAAAAGCGTTTTCGCACACCCGCCTGGTGGCTCCGCGCACATCGGGGTTGAGGGCCAGCAGGAGCAAACAGGCAAATAAAATGGGCGAAAGGGTGTACAACCGATGCTCTGTACCGTAAATGAATATCTGCAAAATTTCCCAGCCGGTCCAGCAGAACAAGATGCGCGCAATCCAGAATTTGTACGGCAATTGTTGAATCCAGCCCAGCCGCAGGGCCGTAGCCACAAAAGCGCCGGCTGTGAGGCCATCCATGCGGCAAAAAGTGAACGTATAAGCCGCTACCGAAAATTCATTGCCCGCTACATGATCGGTCATATGGCGCAAACCTGTGCCCATGGCCAGCAACACCAGACAAAGTATGGCCAGACCGCGCTTGGGCATATACCGCACCACCAGCGGCCAGAATAGATAAAACTGCTCTTCCACCGCCAGCGACCACAAGTGGTTCAGATTGAACACCACGCTGTGCCACAGCCACTCGTTTTTCAGGCCCATGGCAATGTTGGGCGTAAAGGTGAAAAACCACACAAAGGAATCGTAACCCTGCAGTCGCTCCGGCGCTTTTTCCACATACAGGATGGTCAGCCAGGTTACCAGCACCACAAAATAGTACAGGGGAAGGATGCGCAACGCCCGGTTTTTGTAGAATTTCTGCCAATAATTGGGCTTATCTCTCGAATCCAGCAAAATACCCGTGATCAAAAAGCCCGATAACACAAAAAACAAATCCACCCCCATCCAGCCGTTTTGCACAATGTAAAACGTGCGCTCATTGGAAAAATACTCCCGGGTCAAAAAATGACTCAGCAACACCGTCATAATAGCAATGCCCCGCACCCCGTCCAGCGCCGGAATGTGACCGCGGAAATTTATGCCTGAGTTCTTGTCGGTCATTGAACGCGGATTTTTTAGAACGCGGATTGGAACGCGGATTTATTTGGAACGCGGATGACGCGGATGACGCAGATTTTTTTGGAACGCGGATGACGCGGATTTTTCTGCTGCCTTCGGCAGCTTTTTTTAGAATAACTTGAGATTTTAACTTCAGTTAATCCCAAAATTGCCGCAGGCAATTTTCTAAAAAAATCCGCGTCATCCGCGTCATCCGCGTTCCAAATAAATCCGCGTTCCCATCCGCGTTACCATCAGCGTTCCACCGTCACTCGGTTGGAACGCACTTTTTCTCCCATGAAAATAGCGGCCTTGAAATCAAAATCCTCCGGCGATTCCGTGGTGAAATACTGCGTTTGCCCGCCTTTGGCGCACACCGCGTCTATTTCCGGATGTCGGTTCAGATAATCAATCAAGCTGCCCGATACAATGCCACCTTGTGATAGCAATTGCACATGTTCTGGCAAATATTGCCGTATTTTCTTTTCCAGCAAAGGATAATGAGTACAGCCTAATACAATGGTATCAATATCCGAAGAGCGCGCCATGAGCTCTTGCAGGTATTTTTCAACAAAATAATCTGCTCCCGGACCTTCGTGTTCGTTGTTTTCCACCAAAGGCACCCACATCGGGCAGGCTTGCTGAAACACCTTGATGTCTGGAAAAAACTTTTCAATTTCTATCACATACGATTGCGAAACCACCGTTCCCCGGGTAGCCAGTACTCCCACATGGCGTGTTTTGGTGTAATGCCCCAATATTTCAGTGGTAGGCCGAATTACCCCAAGCACCCGCCGGTGTGGCGCCAACCGGGGTAAATCCTGCTGCTGAATGGTGCGCAAGGCCTTGGCCGATGCCGTATTGCAAGCCAGAATAACCAACTGGCATCCCATATCGAACAACTGCTGCACACATTCCAGGGTGTAATGGTAAATGGTCTCAAAATCCCGCGGACCATAAGGCGCCCGGGCATTGTCGCCCAGGTAGATATAATCGTACTGCGGAAGTTTGGCGCGGATCTCACGGAACACAGTAAGGCCACCGTATCCTGAGTCGAAAATGCCAATGGGGGCGGGAGTTTGCATGTGGGGCAAAGGTACCACACTGGCAATTCCCGTGTATGTGGCATCATGACTCATTATATGGTTTTCAGAAATACCGCTGCTAAAGTGGAATATTTTGCCAATATCTTTGAGGACAAATCTTATAAAATCTCATTTTCCATGAAGAAACAAAATTTACTGATCGCAATCATCTGCCTTCTTGGGTTAAACCAAGTCAAGGCCATCCGATTTTACAATGATGGAGATACACTTTTTGTTTGGGCACAATCGGGTCTGATACTGCGTGATGCACCGGATTTAAAAAGCAAAAAAATAGTGGCTCTTTCATTTGGGGCCATTGTTGTCCCTAAAATGCACAAGCAAACGGATGGAAATGAAATATCTATAGAAGTTATCTCGTCCTGTATTTATGAAGGGCAAAATTATTCCGGGTATAAAATTCCGGGAAACTGGGTGCAAGTATCTGCAAACGGAAAAACAGGATATGTTTTTGATGGTTTTTTATCAAAATACCCTCCTCCCAATAGTCAAGAGCAGTTTGAATGGAAGTTTGACAGTTACCTGACTCGGGTTTTTGGAATTGCCTCCAATGTACAGGATATGGGCAAAAGCCAACATGTATCAAAACTGAATTGCAATTTCTACAAAAACGGTGCATCCCTGCAATCCAGAGGAATTGGCGATGGATTATTACAAACTACCTACATACTGCCTGAATTGTCTTTAGAGGAAGGTTACCTGATTGCGAACCATTTTTGTAAGCTTGAAAAAAATACCAATACGACTCCTTCAGACCCGGAAGAAAGCGGTTTCTTCTTAAAAATGGTCTCCCCAAATTTGCTCGATTTCAGCGCAGACAAGACGAGTATGCCAGCGTATGTGAGCGTTGGATGCGTAAACGGCGTGGTGATTATTAGCACGCTTTATAGTTGTTAGTTGAAAGCGGTGCGGGTATCTCAAAAATAACTTATACCGCAGTGATGGAGATGCAGAGATGTAAATAATTGGTTATCAAGCTCTCTGCGTCTCTCCGCCTCCGCGGTATATATAAAAAATCGACTTATTAGAAACCCTCATTTGGAACTACCCCCCCATCCGCTTCTTATTCAATTCCGTCAAAAAACGGTTCAATTCATCCACCGAATAATACAAAACCTCCCTCGGCTTGGAACCATCCGCCGGGCCAACAATGCCCAAAGCCTCCAGCTGATCCATAATCCGGCCTGCCCGGTTGTAGCCTAGCTTCATCCGACGCTGTATCAAACTGGTACTGCCGTGCTGGGTTTCCACCACCAATCTGGCCGCATCCTCCAGCATGTCGTCCATATCCGCAAAACTGAACTGCTTGCCGCTTTTACCGTCGCTCTGCTCTCCTTCCGGATGAAACTCTGGCAAAAAGAACGGCTCGGGGAAGCCTTGTTGCTTGGCTATAAACTGAATCACCCGCTCTACCTCCGGCGTATCTACAAACGCCGATTGCAAACGAATGATATCTCCACCTACCGACAACAGCATATCCCCCCGGCCCGTCAGCTGCTCGGCGCCGCCGGCATCCAGAATGGTTCTGGAGTCTACCTTGGAGGCTACTTTAAAGGCAATCCGCGCCGGGAAGTTGGCCTTGATTACACCGGTAATGATGTTTACCGATGGCCTTTGTGTAGCAATAATCAGGTGAATACCCACCGCACGAGCCAGCTGAGCCAAACGCCCGATCGGCAATTCCACCTCTTTACCCGCCGTCATGATCAGGTCGGCAAACTCGTCGATGATCAAGACGATGTAGGGCAGGAAGCGGTGACCCTTGTGCGGGTTCAGCCTGCGCGCCACAAACTTGTCGTTATACTCCGTAATATTCCGCGTTTCGGCCTTTTTGAGCAGATCGTAGCGCGTTTCCATCTCAATGATCAAGGAATTGAGCGTGTGCACCACCTTGGTGGTATCGGTCACAATCGGCTCGGTTTGATCCGGCAGGAATCCCAGGAAATGATTTTCCAGGTGCGCATACGGGAACAACTCTACCTTTTTAGGGTCAATCAAAATGAGTTTTACCTGCGAGGGGTGCTTTTTATACAGCAGCGACATCAGCACCACGTTGATACCCACCGATTTACCCTGACCCGTGGCGCCTGCAATGAGCAGGTGCGGCATGCGGGTGAGGTCGGCCACAAACACCTCGTTCTGAATGGTTTTTCCCAGTGCAATGGGCAATTCCATTTTGGCGCGTTTGAAGCGGTCGTCGGTCAGTACCTCGCGGATACCCACCGTCTGGCGTTTTTTATTCGGCACCTCAATACCGATGGTACCTTTACCCGGGATAGGTGCGATGATACGGATGCCCAGCGCCGAGAGGTTCAGGGCGATATCGTCTTCCAGGTTTTTAATCTTGGAAATACGGATGCCTTTGGCCGGAATGATCTCGTACAGGGTTACGGTTGGACCGATGGTTGCCTTGATTTTTTCAATTTCAATTTTGAAATACATCAAGGTTTGCAGGATCTGGTTTTTGTTGGCTTCCAGCTCCTCGCGGTCTACCTCCAGCACCGTGTTTTCATGTTCTACCAGCAGTTGAGAGTGCGGGTACTCATAATGAGAGAGTTCCAGGGTGGGGTCGTAGGGTTCGCTCAGGTTGGGGTTGTCTTCCTGAATCACCGTGGTTGGCGGCTTGTAAGATTCGGCCTCATCCGGTGTTACCGGCGCAGGCGGCGGCGCCACCACAATTTCCAGATCCCCTTCGTTGCCGGGCACCAGGGTTTCGCGTGGGGGCGGCGGATCAGAGAACAAGGCCGAACGTTGCGACAGATCCAGGGCTAATTGTCCGATGGTTTCAAAATCATCGGTCACTGGTGGGGTAGATACGGTGGCAGTAGCCGTTGGGGTAGCCACCACCGGCTCGGCTGCCGGTGTTTCAATGGTATGGTCTTCAAAAATGGAGGTGCGCGGGTGCCGTGCGTTGGTAGCCGGTTTGCGTTTACCAAAATTGCCGCTCAGCAGATCGGTCCAGGCCTGTTTGGTTTCGTCCCAGAGTTTTTGCCAGGTAAATTCCGTCAGATCCGGGTTGTTCGACCACACGAAGGTGGCTACCAGGGCAAACAGCATCAGGGCCAGGGTGCCCACCACACCTATAAAATTCTGGATATACTCACTGATGGCCTGCCCAAAAACGCCGCCCCAGGGGAATTCCAGTTTTTGCAAAAAGAAGGATGCCAGCACCGATGCGATGGTCATCAGGATTACCGTGCGCTGGAAGGTGCTGTTCAGGTAACCCAGTGGTGTACGCCGAATGAAAGCCAGACCATACTTATATAATAGGTATACAAATCCGAAGGAGGCCACCCCGAAACCCCAGTAAATAATGGAGTCGGCCAGGAAGGCGCCCAGTCTGCCGAGCCAGTTATCCACTGGCACATCATCGAAGAACACATCCCAGGAAAAACGGAACACCACATCGTGGTCGTTTTTCCAGGTAAAAAAATAAGAGGTAAAGGCTATGAAGAGGTAGAAGGACAAAAATAGCAGGAACACCCCGAAGAGTTTGGAAACTCGTTCGCTGTCGAAGTTCATGCTAAGCTGTCCGCGTTTTTTGGCTGCCATGCAATGTTGGTCTGGTGGAATGGGGCAAGATTCAGGGCAAAAGTAGCAGGTGTGAACGGAAAAATCTATTCTAATGCTACAAGTCTGTCAGGATGAATTTCAATCAGTGAATAATCTGCCAAGAGAGAAATGATTTGACCGGAATTGCTTTCAAAAAGCCATTTTATTTCCTTTAAACGCATGTTGCCGACTTTGACCAAAACAAGTTTAGGTGGTTTCTTATGCAGCAGGAATGAATGCAAAAAGTCGCTATCTTTAGTAATGACAACGGCATTGCGCTTTTCGGCTTCTTCAATCAGCCATTGGTCGCTGGTAGCATTTCCCAGAGGTAATAAAGTGGTATGAATTATGGTGCACCCATTAGTGGCAAAGTATTGGCCAATAGATTTTGGCAACTGAGCATCAATGAGAATTGTCATGCTGCAAGCGGGTATACTTGAACGCTTTTTGCCTTAATAGCTTGGGTTGCGTAAGCCAGGCATGCCAGTATATCCTCGCTGGTTAAGTCCGGAAACTCAGATAAGATATCTTCAATGGTATCCCCGGCAGCTAAATGTTCAAGTATTCCTTCCACCGTATAGCGAAGTCCTCTGATGGTGGGTTTCCCATGGCAAATCTCTGGAGAGATGGTTATCCGGCTAAGCAGGGAAGAGTTATTCATATCGCAACAGTTGAGTAAATTGGTTACAAATGTAGCAAATCCACCAGAATTGAACACCTACATATTATATATGCGTCTTTAAGCGTCACTTCTTCCGCACCATCATCAACCCATCCCTCAGCGGGAGCAGCAGATTTTCCACCCGTTCATCCTGGTGCACAAACTGGTTGAATGAACGCAACAGTCGGGCAGTTTCGTCTTTTTCATTGCCGGAAGCTACTTTGCCATCCCACAACACATTATCGGCCAGCAGAATTCCACCCGGGCGCATTTTACCAAGGGCAAGTTCGTAGTGTTCGGGGTAGTCCAGTTTGCCGGCATCCAGAAACACCAGGTCGAAAACTTCCTCCAGTGTTGGAACAATATTGGCTGCATCGCCGAAGTGCAACACTACCTGATCCTGGTATCCGGCCATTTCCACGTGTTTGCGAATGATGTAGCCCAGTTCGTCGTTGGCTTCAATGGTATGGAGTTTGCCGTGAGGAGGTAGTCCGGCTGCCAGGCAGAGTGCGGAGTATCCGGTGAAGGTTCCAATTTCGAGTATGCGTTGCGGCCGGAGCATGAGGCTGATAAACCGGAGTAGCTGCCCCTGATAGGCGCCGCTCATCATTTGAGGCGCCAGGGTGCGCAGTTGAGTTTCGCGTTCCAGGTGGTGGAAAACGGGGTCCAGCGGACTGGTATGCGCCAGGCAATAGTCGAATGTTGGGTCTGCTTGAGCCATAAAACGGGTTAAAAGCCGGTATTTTTAAGATTGCTGCAAAGGTCAACCTATTTTTTGCGGAAATTTTTAAAAATTGTTTTTCAGTTTCATTCAGAAGATATACCTTTGCACTCGCTTTTCGAGAGGGGGTCAAATTTCACTCGAAATTCAGTTGTTTGAAAACGAAATTATAGTCTTTTACGGCTACAAATTTGCCACTGTAGCTCAGCTGGTAGAGCAGCTGATTTGTAATCAGCTGGTCGGGGGTTCGAGTCCCTCCAGTGGCTCTCGTTTTCATACTTTATTCTCCTGTTGGTCAGGAACTATTTGATTATCAAATTGTTTTTGTCTGGCAAAATCGCACCAAGGGGGTGCCCCGGAGTCGGAGAGCCGGGCCAGACTGTAAATCTGGTGCTTTACCGCTGAGTAGGTTCGAATCCCACCACCCCCACTTTTTATGGAGTGATGAATTGATCAAGAGTCGCTTCAATTCATCACTTTTGCCTTTTCATCACTCCATAACATACTTGCGGTGGTAACTCAGTTGGTAGAGTGTCAGCCTTCCAAGCTGAATGTCGCGAGTTCGAATCTCGTCCGCCGCTCAGAATAGTCGATGTAACGTGGTGAAGTGAAGAAGTCGTATTTATTTCGTCTGATCGCCTCATTACTTTTCAACGCGTTGCTGTTGTAGCTCAGGGGTAGAGCACTTCCTTGGTAAGGAAGAGGTCGTGAGTTCAATTCTCATCAACAGCTCAAAAGAAAGTGATAAGCTGATAATTTCTCAATGTGGTAAAGATAGGTTCAACATGTTATCACATCATCACATTATCGAATTGTCACAAATTAAACCAATTTTTCACTTTAACTTTTAGATTAAAAGTCTTTTCCAATGGCAAAAGAGACATTCCAGCGCACCAAGCCGCACGTAAACATTGGCACGATCGGTCACGTTGACCACGGCAAAACTACGCTGACGGCTGCCATTACTTACGTGCTCTCCAAAAAAGGTCTGGCTAAAAAAACAGACTATGATTCTATCGACGCCGCTCCTGAAGAAAAAGAACGCGGTATCACCATCAACACCGCGCACGTAGAATACGAAACGGATATCCGTCACTATGCTCACGTGGACTGCCCAGGTCACGCTGACTATATCAAAAACATGATCACTGGTGCCGCTCAGATGGACGGTGCTATCCTGGTTTGCGCTGCAACGGACGGTCCGATGCCACAAACCCGCGAACACATCCTCCTGGCTCGTCAGGTAGGTGTACCTAAGATCGTGGTGTTCATGAACAAGTGCGACCTTGTTGAAGACCCAGAGATGTTGGAACTCGTTGACATGGAACTCCGCGAACTGCTGAGCTCTTATGGCTTCGATGGCGACAACGCTAAAATCATCCAGGGTTCTGCTATCAACGCTTTGGGCGGTAACGACCCAGCTGCTGAAGCTAAAATCATGGAACTGATGGCTGCTTGCGACTCTGAAATTCCAGAGCCAACCCGCGAAACAGACAAGCCGTTCCTGATGCCGGTAGAAGACGTGTTCACCATCACTGGTCGTGGTACAGTTGCAACTGGCCGTATCGAGCGTGGTGTGATCAACGTAGGTGATCCAGTAGAAATCCTCGGTATGCAAGCTGAAGGTGAAATGCTGAAATCTACCATCACCGGTGTAGAAATGTTCCGCAAACTCCTCGATCGCGGTGAAGCTGGCGACAACGCCGGTCTGCTGCTCCGTGGTATCGACAAAGACCAGATCCGTCGTGGTATGGTTATCACCAAACCAGGCTCTGTTAAACCACACAAACACTTCAAGTGCTCTGTGTACGTTCTGTCTAAAGAAGAAGGTGGTCGTCACACCCCATTCTTCAATGGCTACCGCCCTCAGTTCTACTTCCGTACCACGGACGTAACTGGCGACGTGAAGCTGCCAGCTAACGTAGAAATGGTAATGCCTGGTGACAACATCGAACTCGAAGTGAAACTCCTCAACACGATCGCTATGGAAAAAGGTCTGCGCTTCGCTATCCGCGAAGGTGGCCGTACCGTAGGTGCAGGTCAGGTTACGGAGATCCTCGACTAATATTAACGGCTAACGGTAGACGGCTGACGGTGAACGGTAGTAAAATACCGTCCACCGTAGGCCGTCCACCGTCCACCGTAAAGGGGCATAGCTCAATTGGTAGAGTGGCGGTCTCCAAAACCGCAGGCTGCGGGTTCGAGCCCTGCTGCCCCTGCATAGTTAAACAAGCTAATAGTCGTTGTTTCGTTCGTTCCCCGTCTCGTGGGCAACGGACTTTTTTAACACTACCTGGCAACACCAAGGGTTTACAATGGAAAAATTGACGCTTTACCTGAAAGAAAGCTATCACGAGCTGACAAAAGAGGTTCATTGGCCAACAGCTGCACAACTGCAGGAAAGCACACTCGTGGTGCTGACCACCGCTGCTGTACTTGCCCTCCTGATCTTCTTCATGGACAACGCTTGCGGTATCATCATTAAAAAAGGTATTTACGGACTGTAAACAACCCAATCGGTTGATCCAATCCCTGATCCCTAATCCTCCACAAAACGTATGAGCCAGGATAAAGAAACGGCAGTAAGCACTGCAGAAGACAAGAAATGGTATTCTCTGCGTGTCATCAGTGGCAAGGAGAAGAAAATCCAGGAACGGATCGTACTCGAGGTAGAGCGCTCCGGATGGAAAGATTTCATCTTTAATGTAATCGTTCCAACCGAAAAAGTCTACAAAGTGCGCAATGGCAAAAAAGTCATGCAAGAGCGCAACTTGTTGCCAGGCTATATCCTCATTGAAGCTTATGGCTCCAAACTGAAAGGCGATGTTGCTAAAATGATTGCCGATGTGACCAATGTGATCCATTTCCTCGGGAAAGAAGATCCATTGCCCATGACTCAGGCTGAAGCCAATCGCCTCCTGGGTAAGGTGGATGAAAGCACCGAAACCGGCGAAACACTCAGCGAACCATTCCTGGTGAATGAAACCGTTAAAATTATCGACGGTCCATTCGCAGATTTCGTAGGAGATGTACAGGAAGTAAACGAAGAGAAGAAGAAGCTCAAGGTGATCGTGAAAATTTTTGGTCGCGGCACCGAAGTAGAACTCAACTTTTTACAGGTCGAAAAAATCAGCTAACGCAGCATCGCTTGATGCCTGTTCTCCCAGGCTCGCTTCCACAACCAGAGCGCTTGCAGCAGCGGTTTTCATAACAAAATCAACAGCAAAGTTTTCACCCGTTGAAAATTTGATACAATGGCAAAAGAAGTAGATGTTTATATTAAACTCCAGGTGAAAGGCGGCCAGGCTAACCCTGCCCCACCAATCGGTCCGGCTCTCGGTTCCAAAGGTGTGAACATCATGGAGTTCTGCAAGCGCTTTAACGCGCAAACAACCGAACAAATGGGTAAAATCCTCCCGGTTGTGATCTCGGTGTATAAAGACAAAACCTTTGACTTTATCATCAAGACCCCACCGGCTGCTATCCAGCTGTTCGAAGCCGCTAAACTGGCTCCGGGTAAAGGTTCTCCGGAATCTAACCGCAAAAAAGTTGGCTCTGTAACCTGGGATCAGGTGCGTGCCATCGCGGAAAACAAGATGCCCGACCTCAACTGCTTCACTGTTGAATCCGCCATGAAAATGGTTGCAGGCACCGCCCGCTCCATGGGATTGACCATCAACGGCGACGCTCCGTGGAAAAACTAAGTTAATGCAGGCGTGTGACGAATGAAATGACGGAGTTTAATTGCACTCACTCATTCACTCACACACTCATTCACTAAGGGAGTCCCGCCCATCGGGACGTTATACCTTAAACATACATCAATGGCAAAGAAGTTAACTAAAAAACGCAAAGCCGTTGAAGGAAAGGTGGACGCCAACAAGCTGTACTCGCTGAATGAAGCGATGTCGCTCGTTAAAGAGGTAAACACCACCAAATTCAACGCATCGGTTGACGTACACGTTCGCCTCGGGGTGGACCCACGTAAAGCCGACCAGGCTCTCCGCGGCACCGTTTCCCTGCCTCACGGCACTGGTAAAACCAAACGCGTGCTCGTTTTCTGTACTCCTGACAAGGTTGAAGAGGCTAAAGCAGCCGGCGCAGACCACGTTGGTCTCGAAGATTACATCCAGAAGGTTTCTGAAGGCTGGATGGATATCGACGTGATCATCGCTACGCCAAACGTTATGGCCCAGCTCGGTAAAGTGGCCCGCGTACTGGGTCCACGTGGTTTGATGCCTAACCCTAAAACAGGTACCGTAACTACCGATATTGCCAACGCAGTAGCAGAGGTTAAAAAAGGTAAAATCGCTTTCCGTGTGGATAAGTTCGGGATCATTCACGCCTCCATCGGTCGCGTGTCTTTCTCTCCTGAACAATTGGCCGACAATGCACACGAGCTCATCTCTACACTGGTTAAAATGAAGCCATCTTCTGCCAAAGGCACTTATATGAAGACGGTTTCCATCGCCAGCACCATGAGCCCTGGTATTGCCGTGGATCCAAAATCCATCAAGGTTTAATCTGCCAGGGAATTTTCCCAAACAGATGAGCCTCACAACTTCATCACTCTCTCAACACTCACATTTCAACTATATTTAGGAAATGACCAGAGAAGAAAAAACGGTAGCGATTGAGGAGCTCAAGGAAGAACTGGGTAATTCCTCGTTTTTCTACCTCACCGACTCTTCGACGCTCACTGTTGCTAAAATCAACAAGTTCCGTCGGATGTGTTTCGAGAAAGGCATCACGGTGAAAGTGGCTAAAAACACTTTGATCAAGAAAGCTCTCGAAAACGAACCCGAATCAAAAGGCTATGCAGCACTGTTCGGCAGCCTGCACGGCCCAACCACTATCCTCATTTCTTCGAACCCAAAAGCTCCGGCTAAACTGCTCGAAGAATTCCGCAAAACGGAGGAGCGCCCAATCCTGAAAGCAGCATACATCGATTCTTCTGTGTACATTGGCGACGAGCAACTCGCAACGCTGGTGAAACTGAAGAGCAAGGAAGAGATGATCGGCGAGATCATCGGCCTGCTGCAATCTCCTGGACGTCGCCTCGCAAGCCAGATCACGGCTTCCGGTTCAAAAGTGGCCGGTATCGTGAAAGCACTGGCAGAACGCGGATAATTACGGCTTCCAAGTTCGCACCATATCCCCAAGCCAAACCACTGAAAACCTTTGTTTCCAACAATTTCGCAAACAACTTTTAAAATTCTACATCATGGCAGATTTGAAAGCACTGGCTGAAACGCTCGTGGGCCTTACGATTAAAGAAGCCAACGAGTTGGCTGGTATCCTGAAAGATGATTACGGTATTGAGCCTGCTGCATCCGCAGTAGCTGTTGCTGCAGCTCCGGCTGGCGGCGGTGGCGGCGAAGCTGCAGCTGCTGAAAAAACCGAGTTTGATGTGATACTGAAAGACGCTGGCGCAAACAAGCTCAACGTCGTGAAAGAAGTTAAGAACATCCTCGGCCTTGGCTTGAAAGAAGCTAAAGACCTCGTAGACGGTGCTCCAAGCCCATTGAAGAACGGCGTGAACAAAGCAGAAGCTGAGTCCATCAAGTCCGCTCTCGAAGGCGCTGGCGCTGTTGTTGAAATCAAGTAAGGTTAGAATTCCGGATGTACAGTGCCTTCGGTCTAATCTCCGGTACTGTTGCTCTGAATTCCTGACTTACTTATTTCGACACCATGTTCGCTTCTCACTCAAAGTACAGATAGACAAACAGTTAGGCTTGGCACGCGCCCTACACGGCGCATGTGCCAAGCCTCTTGTTGTCTATCCCGGTATCAGAGAAACGCAATGGGAGAAAATGTACTGATCTGACCAGCTTTAGAACTGTACATTTTCTCCTTCCCCAAACCAAAACAGCCGTTGCCAACCAGCATTTTTTGCAAAAAAATATGACCAACCAAGGCATCTCTAATGGGGCGATCCAAAAAACAGGCGTACAGGAACGCGTGAATTTTGGTAAAATCCGTCTCGCCGGTCACTACCCTGACCTCCTCGAAATCCAGTTGAAGTCATTCCAGGAATACTTCCAGTTGGAAACCACGCCAGACAATCGTATCAACGAAGGTCTGTACCGCGTTTTCCAGGAAAATTTCCCCATCGCCGATGCGCGGAATATCTTTAACCTGGAATTCCTAGACTACTTCATCGATCCGCCCCGCTACACCATCGACGAGTGTATGCAGCGCGGTCTCACCTATTCCGTTCCGTTGAAGGCCAAATTGCGCCTCACCTGTAACGACCCCGAACACATTGATTTCGAAACCAAAGTGCAGGATGTTTTCCTCGGAAATATCCCGTACATGACCCCAAAGGGTACCTTCGTGATCAATGGCGCTGAACGCGTTATCGTGTCACAGCTGCACCGTTCTCCGGGTGTGTTCTTTGGTCAGAGCTACCACCCCAACGGTACCAAAATCTATTCCGCCCGTGTAATCCCGTTCAAAGGAGCATGGATGGAATTTGCAACGGATATCAACCTGGTCATGTACGCGTACATCGACCGTAAAAAGAAGTTCCCTGTCACCACCCTGTTGCGTGCCATCGGATACGATACCGATAAAGCCATCCTCGACCTGTTCAACCTTGCCGATGAGGTAGTGGTGAACCGCGAAAACCTGGAAGCTTCTATCGGCCGTAAACTGGCTGCCCGGGTGCTGAAATCCTGGACGGAAGACTTCGTGGATGAAGATACCGGTGAGGTGGTTTCCATCGCCCGTAACGAAATTATCCTCGAACGCGATGCCATCCTCGATGAAGAGAACATCGAACTGATCCTCGACGACGATACCAACGTTACCACCATCATCCTGCAACGCAAGGATGTTGAAGAGGATTTCTCGATCATCTACAATACCCTGGCAAAAGATCCGACTTCCTCTGAAGTGGAAGCCGTGAACTATATCTACCGTCAGCTCCGCGGATCTGATCCACCGGATGACGAAACCGCGCGTGGTATCATCGAAAAACTGTTCTTCTCCGACAAGCGTTACAACCTTGGCGAAGTAGGCCGTTTCAAAATCAACCGCAAGCTGCAAACCAATATCGACGAGAACAACCTGGTGTTGACCAAGGAAGATATCATCGCCATCGTGCGCTATATCGTTTCCCTGATCAACAACAAAGCCGAAATCGACGATATCGACCACCTCTCCAACCGTCGTGTTCGTACGGTGGGCGAGCAGTTGTATGCCCAGTTCGGCGTAGGTCTGGCCCGTATGGCACGCACCATCCGCGAGCGTATGAACGTTCGCGATAACGAGGTGTTCACGCCAATCGACCTGATCAACGCCCGTACGCTCTCCTCTGTGATCAACTCGTTCTTCGGAACCAGCCAGTTGTCACAGTTCCTCGACCAAACCAACCCGCTGTCCGAGATCACGCACAAACGTCGTATCTCCGCACTGGGCCCTGGTGGTCTGTCGCGCGAACGCGCTGGCTTTGAGGTGCGCGACGTACACTACTCGCACTACGGCCGTCTTTGCACCATCGAAACGCCGGAAGGTCCGAACATCGGTCTGATCTCCACGCTCTGCACCCACGCTAAAATCAATAAAATGGGCTTCCTCGAAACCCCTTACCGCCGCGTAAGCAGTGGTAAAGTGGTGATGGAAGGAGATGTGGAATACCTGTCTGCTGAAGCAGAAGATAAAATGAAGATTGCACAGGCCAACACGCCGGTAGGCGAAGGCGGTGCATTCCTCCATGAGCGTGTAAAAGCGCGTGAAAGCGGCGACTTCCCGATCCTCCACCCGGAAGATCTGGAATACATCGACGTAGCTCCGAACCAGATCGTGGGTGTGTCGGCTTCTCTGATTCCGTTCCTGGAAAATGACGACGCCAACCGTGCACTCATGGGCTCGAACATGCAACGTCAGGCTGTTCCGCTCATCCGCCCACACTCTCCAATCGTTGGTACCGGTCTGGAAGCCAAGGTGGCACGCGACTCCCGCATGCTGATCAACGCAGAAGGCTCCGGCGTCGTGGAATACGTAGATGCCAACGAAATTACGATTCTGTACGACCGCACCGACGAAGATACCCTCGTATCCTTCGAAGATGCGCGCAAAACATACAAACTCACCAAGTTCATGCGTACCAACCAGGGTACCTGCATCAACCTCAAGCCGATCGTTCGTCGCGGTCAGCGTGTGGAAGAAGGCGATATCCTCTGCGAAGGTTACGCAACCGAAAACGGTGAGCTGGCTCTCGGTCAGAACCTGAAAGTGGCCTTCATGCCATGGAAAGGTTACAACTTTGAGGATGCTATCGTATTGTCTGAGCGCGTAGTTCAGGAAGATGTGTTCTCTTCTATCCACATCGAGCACTTCGAACTGGATGTGCGCGACACCAAGCTGGGTGAGGAAGAACTGACCATGGACATCCCTAACGTGAGCGAAGAAGCCACGAAAGACCTGGATGAAAATGGTATCATCCGCATCGGCGCATGGGCTAAAGAAGGCGATATCCTGATCGGTAAAATCACCCCTAAAGGTGAAACTGACCCGACTCCGGAAGAAAAACTGCTCCGCGCGATCTTCGGCGACAAGGCTGGCGACGTAAAAGACGCTTCCCTGAAAGTACCGCCAAGCATCAACGGCGTGGTAATCGACAAGCAGCTTTTCGCACGCGCCAAGAAAGATAAAGTACAGAAAGAGTCTGAAAAAGCGCTGCTCGACAAGCTGGAAGATGAGCACCTGGTGGCGCTCAACAAGTTGAAAACCATCCTGGTGGACAAACTTCAGCTGTTGGTTAAAGACAAAACCACGAATGGTATCCGCAGTATTTATGGCGAAGAAATGGTTCCGAAGGGTTCCAAGCTCTCCGTACAGACCCTGCGCGATGTGATCAAATACGACGAAGTTGACTACCTCAACTGGACGAGCGATAAACACACCAACCACCTGATTTCCCGTCTGCTGCACAACTACAGCATTAAGGTAAATGAAGAAGTGGGTCGTTACAAGCGCGAAAAATTCAACATCAGCATTGGCGACGAGTTGCCAGCCGGTGTATTGAAACTGGCTAAAGTGTACATTGCCAAGAAGCGTAAGCTGAAAGTGGGCGATAAACTTGCTGGTCGCCACGGTAACAAAGGTATCGTGAGCCGTATCGTGCGTATGGAAGACATGCCGTTCCTGGAAGATGGCACACCGGTAGACGTAGTACTGAACCCGCTGGGCGTACCTTCCCGTATGAACCTGGGTCAGATCTTCGAAACGGTATTGGGCTGGGCTGGCCAGAAACTGGGTATGAAGTTCGCTACGCCAATCTTCGACGGTGCAAAAACCGACGAAATTGGCGAATGGATCCAGAAAGCAGGCTTGCCGGAATTGGGTCAGACCTACCTGCACGATGGTGAAACGGGCGACCGTTTCCACCAAAAGGCAACCGTTGGTGTGATTTACATGCTCAAGCTGTCGCACATGGTAGACGACAAGATGCACGCACGTTCCATCGGTCCATACTCACTCATCACGCAACAGCCGCTCGGTGGTAAAGCCCAGTTTGGTGGTCAGCGCTTTGGTGAGATGGAGGTTTGGGCACTGGAAGCATACGGTGCATCCAATATCCTGCAAGAGTTGCTCACCTTTAAATCGGACGATATTCAAGGTCGTGCGAAGGCTTACGAAGCCATTGTTAAGGGCGACAACCTGCCGGATGCAAATATTCCGGAATCCTTCAACGTATTGGTGCACGAGTTGCGCGGCCTTGCGTTGGATGTGAAATTTGAATAAATTTTAGGAGTCATTTGGGTCATTTGAGCGTCATTGAAGTCATTTAAGAGTCATTTAAGAGTCGTTTAAGAGTCATTAATGGTCATTTCAGACGACCCCCAAATGACCCAAATGACCCAAATGACCCCCAAATGACCCCCAAATGACCTAAATGACCCTAATGACAGTAAATGACAGTAAATGACGTTCCAGAGTCTTCGTAAATCGTTCAACCTCTTCAAGTTTTACACAAAACTTTATCTGGCGGGAACGTATTTCACGCTCTTTGAAAAAACGTATAAAGTAGAAGGTCTTGATCTGATCATACCTTTCCACCTCACTGATATCAAGTTTCGTGGACAGTTTCCGATCAACTTTTACGAAAAACAGGAACGGCGTTATTTGAAGCAATTTTTGCCCAAAAATGCCACAGTACTGGAGTTAGGCGCCTGTTTGGGCGTGGTTTCCTGCATAACCAATCGTTTGCTGGAACACCCCGAACGTCAGGTGGTGGTTGAGGCTAACCCGAATGTGATTCCGATCATTGAGGAAAACAAGGCTCGTAACCACTGCAAGTTCAACATCGAACATTGCATCGTTTCCAGTCAGCCGGTGAATACGTTTTTCATTGGGAAAAATATTCTGACCAGCAGTAATCTCCGCAAAAGTGCGGAGCAAATTACCGTAACCGGCAAAACGGTTGCACAGCTGGAACAGCAATATGGATTGACATTTGACGTACTGATCATGGATATTGAGGGTGGGGAATTAGGATTTTTACGCGAAAACCGGGAAAAACTCGAGCAGTTCAACGTGGTTTTCATGGAAATTCACCCGCATCCTGAAATCTTGTCGGCCGAAGATGTAGCAGAATGTCTGGCTATCATGGAAGCTGCAGGATTACAAAAAGTAGTTGATGAAGCCAATTTTTGGGTAATGGTTCGTCCCAAAACAGTATAAGAGGAGCAACACATGACCGATATTATTTCGACCTGGATTTATCTGGATAGTCCGGAAGAACGCTCTGAATATCCGCAGGTAGGGCAACAGTCGCACCTGTTTGAGTTTCAGAAAACCTATTGGAAGTGTATTGCCGTATTTTATGCTTGCAGCGTGCATTTCAATCCGGGTAAACGGCACATACTGTTTACCAACAAACCGGAAGCGGAATTGCCTGTTGTAGACGGACTCGACCTGAGGGCGATGCTGGAAGGTTTGAATGTGGAAGTGGTAACTTTTCCCATGACCTGGCAAACACCTCCCGGATATTACCCCAAATGGCGAAACCAGTTCTTTGTTTTTGATATTTTCCGATACTTCGAGGATCACATTACAGACCCAAATGCTGCTTTTGTGCTGCTCGATTCGGATTGCATCATCCGGCATTCTCTGGATGAATTGTTTGCACAAATCCGGCAAAACGGCGTCATGGTGTTGCCTATTCCTTTTGAAGAGGATCACGACATCAACGGCATTACCCGGAAAGACATGCGGGCCATTTATACAGAACTGGATGGAAAAGATCCCGGTTTCAATCCGGTGTACTATGGCGGAGAGTTTTTTGCCGCTACACTGGACAATGTAAAACGGGTGAATCAAATGTTCCCGCCGGTTTGGGATACCATGATGCAACGTTTTAAGGAAGGAAAAAAGAAGTTTCACTATGAAGGGCCCACCCTGAGCTACCTCTACTACCGGATTGGAAAATTCGGCACAGCAGAAAAGTTCATCAAAAGGATCTGGACCTCCATCAAGTTTTCCAATGTGGAACCCCGCGATTTTGACCTGCATATCTGGCACGTGCCGGCAGAGAAAAAAGAGGGGATTGCACTTTTGCTGAACAAGATCGTTACCGGAACTTTTTTTCAGAAAGACGACAAAGCGCTTGTTAAGGAAATGGGTGGGTACCTGGGTATTCCCAGACGCACCAAATACTTGAATGTCAAGCATTTTCTCAAACACACGCTGTTGTATAAATGGATCTCCAAATAGCTTGAAAACCACCTGGCCAGAAGCCGTAAGCTGTTCATCGTTTACTGTAAAAGCCAGTCATTCCGAAATATTGAACGCTCTACAATATGCCTTTTAAAAAGAAGAGTAACAAAACCGATCAGGGTTTCGACAGCATAACCATTGCCCTCGCAAGCCCTGATGAGATTCTTGAGCGCAGCTACGGCGAAGTGCTCAAGCCTGAGACCATCAACTACCGCTCTTACAAGCCGGAGCGTGATGGCCTCTTCTGCGAACGCATTTTCGGTCCGGTTAAGGACTATGAATGTTACTGCGGCAAATACAAACGCATACGCTATAAAGGCATCGTGTGCGACCGCTGCGGCGTGGAAGTGACAGAAAAGAAAGTGCGTCGCGAACGCATGGGTCACATCCGCCTGGTAGTGCCTGTAGTACACATCTGGTTCTTCAAAAGCCTGCCGAATAAAATCGGTTATATTCTGGGACTTTCCTCCAAGAAACTGGAAAGTGTGATCTACTACGAGCGTTACGTAGTAATCCAGCCAGGGGTAAAAGAAGCTGAAGGCATTTCCAAAATGGACCTGCTTACAGAAGAAGAATACCTGGAAATCCTGGAAACACTGCCAAAGGACAACCAAAACCTTGACAATACCCACCCCGATAAGTTCGTGGCCATGATGGGTGCAGACGCGGTATTTACCCTGCTCAGCACCCTGAACCTCGACGACCTGTCGGCGCAACTGCGTCATGATGCGCATGCTGAAACCAGCATGGCCAAGAAAACCGAGGCCAACAAACGCCTTCGTGTGGTGGAAGCTTTCCGCGATGGTCTGGAGCAATCCGGCCAGCGCCCTGAATGGACCATCATTCAGTACCTGCCGGTAGTTCCTCCGGAACTTCGTCCGCTGGTGCCGTTGGATGGCGGCCGTTTCGCGTCTTCCGACCTGAACGACCTCTACCGTCGTGTGATCATCCGCAACAACCGCTTGAAGCGTCTGCTGGAGATCAAAGCGCCGGAAGTAATCTTGCGTAACGAAAAACGCATGTTGCAGGAAGCTGTAGACTCACTGTTCGACAACTCCCGTAAGTCTAACGCTGTTAAGGCTGAAGGTGGCCGTGCCCTGAAATCCCTTTCCGATATCCTGAAAGGTAAACAAGGTCGTTTCCGTCAAAACCTGCTCGGTAAGCGTGTTGACTACTCCGGTCGTTCTGTAATCGTGGTGGGTCCAACCCTCAAACTCCACGAATGCGGTATTCCTAAGGCTATGGCTGCAGAGCTGTTCAAGCCGTTCATCATTCGCAAGCTCATTGAGCGGGGCATCGTTAAAACGGTGAAATCCGCTAAAAAACTCGTGGATCGTAAAGACCAGGTAATCTGGGAAATCCTCGAAAATATCCTCCGCGGACACCCGGTAATGCTGAACCGCGCCCCAACGCTGCACCGTTTGTCTATTCAGGCATTCCAGCCGCGTATCATTGAGGGCAAGGCTATCCAGCTCCACCCACTCGTTTGTACGGCCTTCAACGCCGACTTCGACGGTGACCAGATGGCGGTACACGTGCCATTGAGCCAGGCAGCTATCCTGGAAGCTCAGGTGTTGATGCTGTCCAGCCACAACATGCTTAACCCACAGGACGGTTCTCCAATTACCCTGCCTTCTCAGGACATGGTATTGGGTCTGTACTACCTCACCAAAGAGCGCAAGAGCATCGAAGGCGCTCCGGTTATTGGGGAAGGTCGCCGCTTCTACTCTGCAGAAGAAGTGGGAATTGCTTACAACGAAGGTCAGCTCGATCTGCACGCCGCTGTTGAGTGCCGTGTGCCGGTAGAAGAGGACGGCCAAATTGTAATGCGTCGCTTGAAGACTACCGTTGGTCGTGTACTCTTCAACCAGGCTGTACCGGAAGGTGTTCCGTACATCAACGAACTGCTCACTAAGCGTAACCTGAAAGGTATTATCAGCGGCATTTTGGCTCGTACGAGCTTCAAGAAAACAGCTGAGTTCCTGGACGGCATCAAAGAACTTGGTTTCGGCTGGGCCTTCAAAGCAGGCTTGTCCTTTAACCTCGGTGATTTGCTGATTCCAGACCTGAAGAGAAAGGCGCTTGAAGTGGCACAATCTGAGGTTGACGAGGTTTGGGACAACTACAACATGGGTCTCATTACCTACAACGAACGATATAACCAGATCATCGACAAGTGGACGTTTGCGGATAACCGTATTACGGATCAGTTGATGAAAGAACTGAGCAGCCACAAACAAGGTTTCAACTCTGTGTTTATGATGCTTGACTCTGGTGCGCGTGGTTCCAAACAGCAGATCAAGCAGCTGTGTGGTCTTCGTGGTCTGATGGCCAAGCCGCGTAAATCCGGCGATACCGGTGGTGCGATCATCGAAAACCCGATCCTTTCCAACTTCCTTGAAGGTCTGTCAGTTCAGGAGTTCTTCATCTCCACGCACGGCGCCCGTAAGGGTCTTGCGGATACCGCTTTGAAAACGGCTGACGCAGGTTACCTGACACGTCGTCTGGTAGACGTTGCACAAGACGTGGTTATTCGTGAAGTAGACTGCAACACACTCCGCGGCCTGGATACCACAGCGTTCAAGGAGGGTGAAAAAGTTATCGTTCACCTGAAAGATCGGATCAAAGGTCGTTACAGCCTGCACGATATATACCACCCGGATAACGACAAATTGCTCGTTGCAGCAGGCGATTACATCACCGATGATATCGCTGCTGAAATTGAAGGGGCAGATATTGAATCCGTTAACATTCGTTCTGTACTCACTTGCGAGAGCCGTCATGGTGTTTGTGCCAAGTGTTATGGTAAAAACCTTGCCACCGGTCGTATCGCTGAAATGGGCGATGCCGTGGGTATCATCGCTGCACAGTCTATCGGTGAACCTGGTACACAGCTCACGCTCCGTACCTTCCACACGGGTGGTACTGCTATGCTGTCGCAAACAGAAAACAGCATCACTGCACGTACCAACGGTAAACTGGAGTTCGACTCTATCCGTACGGTAGACGGTACAGATGCTGATGGCAATCCGGTACAGGTGGTGGTATCCCGTACGGGTGAGATCCGCATGGTGGATCAGAAAAACGGTCGTGTACTGGCAAACAACTACATCCCATACGGCTCCTTCCTCTTCGTTAAAGAAGGTCAGGAAGTACAGCGTGGCGACAAGATTTGCGAATGGGATCCGTTCAACGCCGTGATCGTGTCTGACTTTGCGGGTGTAATTCGTTACAACAACCTCGAAGAGGGCGTGAACTACCGCATGGACCGCGATGATCAGACCGGTTTTGCCGAGAAGATCGTTATCGAAAGTAAGAACAAGAAGAAAATCCCGTCGCTGACGGTATTGAATGCTAAAACAGGAGAAGAACTGAAAAACTTCTCTCTGCCTGTGGGCGCATATATCACGGTGGAAGACAACGACGAAGTGAAGTCTGGTCAGCAAATCGTGAAAATCCCGCGTAAACTGGGTAAGATTGCGGATATCACCGGTGGTCTGCCTCGTGTAACCGAGCTGTTCGAGGCACGTACGCCATCCAACCCGGCTATTGTGGCCGAGATTGACGGTGTAATTACCTTCGGCGGTATCAAGCGCGGTAACCGTGAAGCCTTTATCAAAGCCAAAGACGGTCAGGAGCGCAAGTACATGATTCCGCTCACCAAGCACGTTCTGGTGCAGCACGAAGACTTCGTGCGTTCCGGTACTGCATTGACGGAGGGAACCATCTCTGTGAAAGACATACTGGCTATCCGTGGCCCATTCGCAGCATCTCAATACCTTGTAAACGGCGTACAGGAAGTATACCGTGCTCAGGGTATCAACATCAACGACAAGCACCTGGAGGTGATCGTTCGTCAGATGATGCGCAGGCTGGAAATCGTAGATCCGGGCGATACACACTTCCTGACGGGAGAACCTGTAGAGCGCAACGAATTTGTGGATTACAACGACTGGATCTACGACAAGAAGCTGGTGCTGGATTCCGGCGACAGCGGTAAGTTGAAGCCAGGCGCTCTGGTAACCCTGCGTCAGATCCGCGAAGAGAACTCCTTCCTGAAGCGCAACGACAAGAAACTGGTGGAATACCGCGATGCTATGCCTGCAACCGCTGTTCCGATGTTGCTTGGTATTACGAAAGCTTCTTTGGGTACGGAGTCCTGGATTTCTGCAGCTTCGTTCCAGGAAACCACCAAGGTACTTTCTACCGCAGCTATTGCCGCGAAGAAAGACTTCCTGATGGGTCTGAAAGAGAACGTTATCGTGGGCAAGAAAATCCCGGCAGGTACCGGTATGCGTCAGTACGACCGCATGCAGGTTACGGGTTCCGGCCGTCCGTTCCGCGACCAGGTTGAAGAGGTTGTGGAAGAAGCAGAATAAGCCATGCAGCTTCCGAAGGAAGGCTGTAATGACTAAATAACAACAGGAGTCATCCCTACCGGGGTGGCTCCTGTTTCTTTTATGCTGGAGGGCTTACAGGCTTTGCCCGAAGGTGAGCAGGTTGTTGTCGGGGTCCAGGAGGGAAAATTCTTTTTGCCCCCAGGGTTTTTCCTGCAGGGGGCCATTGGGGTGTATGGATATTTGCCGATCCAGGAAAGACTGGTAAAGAGCGTCAATCTGGTTGGTTCGGATGTAAACCTGGCCGTAGTTGTCGGCCGGATTCAGGTTGGGGAAGGCAAAAAAGTGGATTTCAATTTGATCCCTTTTAAGCATCAGATATTCGTCGTAATCAGTATTTCCGGAAGCTTCAAAGCCTAGTTGCTGGTAATAGGCGAGGGTATGCGCTTTGTTGCGCATAGGCAGTTTGGGATGAACGTGAGTGAGCATGAGCCTTGTTTTGTGGCGAATGTAGGCTCTTCTTAAGATACTTTTCTGGAAATTGCGGCCCTTTCAAACCTGGCATGTTTAAGCAATTGGTCTAATGTTTGAACCACCTCTTTTCTATATTGTATGTTTTTTTTCAAGGTGTCTCTGACGTTTGTTCTGTAGTCCCAATCACGCGGATTTTGGCGGTATGCATGAAATTCTTCTGCCAGCAATGGCTTTACATAATTCCATACATTCTGATAGGCTTTATTAAAGCCATAGGCAAAATCGTGTTCCACTTCTTTTACTGCTTCAGGAAACGGAAATAAGCTGGTGAGAATATCCTGTGCAAGTTTTTGACTGTGCAGAGAGTCTGCAATAAGATCCTTGCACTCGAAGTTCGTCCAGGTTAACAAAGCATGGTTTGTCAGGTTTTCAATAGACTTTTTGAGTGAAGATTCTGCTGCTCCAACCTCTGGTTTTATTCCTAGAAATGAAAGACTGAAAACGTCAGATTCATCCTCCATGATGGTCATAAACTGCTCTGCCTCTTTAGACATAGCCCAGAAGTTTGGATCGGTGTTTGGGGCTTTAAAATGCTCGTCGGAGGTAAGTGTGGCCCATTTCAGACTGTCTTTGGAGGTGTTTGATGACAGAAGTAACTTTTTCAGCACTTCATTTGTATGACATTCTACCCATTTACCTTGAGTAGATTTTGAGGATGCTCTGGTCCATAAACGATTGGCGACGGCTACATCACCTGGATTTAGGTTGCCAATACCATTTGCGGTATCAAGTAGAAAGACGTAATGAGGGCTAAAAAGCTGTATGGCCTGTTTAGTAGCGATCCGGAGGTTTGTGTTTCGGCGCCCGGGCTCCTGCAAGACCAACTGAAATTCGTGATAAAGACCCTTTAGTTTGCCCAGCAGATATGCCTCATTTTTAAAGAGGTATCGTTCCTGAGTGGTGACTTTCTTGAGTAATGTGTGATGGATGCGTGCATTGGGGCAAACAATTAATAAAACAGGTTGGCGCATAGTACTAGGAAACGTGTGTGTTGAGTAAAAAGGATGTTAACTATGCTTTTGCAGCAAAGGATTTTCTTGCCAGGCCAAATAGTATTGTTCATTGGAATGTGCAATACTTATTGGCACTGGCAGAAAATACCGGTATGTGCTCAGATGGCTTTATTCACTTTTGTTTTTTTCTTGTGTTTCGATGGTTTGATTGGGTTTTGGGATTCAACCTCGCAGAATGAACATGTGGGAAGTTGGTATTTGAATAGAAGCTTATCCAAAATCGGGTTGGTGAAATCATCTGAAGCAAAACCTTCTGGTGTTGCGTGATGTCTTTTTGAAACTGTGACCAGGTTCAGTGGAATCGTAATGATTGTCCCGTCTGTCAGGTATACATGAAAAGAAGCAGGTTTCCATGATTCAATCGTTTTTATTGTTCTATCCTGAATGCAGGAAGTAGAAACTATTGGAGTGTATTGGTTTTTCAGGTGTTGATTATGCATGTCAGTCCATTTTGGATTATTGTTGATGGTAAATTGTTGTTTTCGTTGGTTTATTAAGTTAAGCAGTTTTTCCCTCAATTCATTTTTGCATTTTTCTATTCTTTTTTCTAAGTTCTCTATTCGTTCAAAACGGAGAGAATAGTTTAATCCAGATACTACATCAATACCATAACTTTCTATAAACATCCATTTCAAGATAACCTTATGATCTGCTGAACTATTATTGTTGTTTCCAGTCATGTAGTTCAACAGATCTCTAAATCCGGGCTTGTTATTATTCCGGTTTGCATTATTAATACTTCTCAATATGCGGTTATTACTATGCGCATTTTTCTGATTTTTCGATCCAGAGCTATCCGGATCATTATCGGGCCAATCATTTACTACCTTTCTGAGCTTTAATTTGGCATAGTAAATCAATGATTTAGACGCACCTTCAGAGTTTAGCCGCAACATATGCGCAATTTCATCGTGTGCATAACCTTTTATGAAGAGCAAAAATGCCTGTCGTTGTTTTGTTGGCAGAAATTTGGATAGATCCGCTATGTCAAAATCAAACTTTTGCATAGGATTAGAAATTAAAGCGTTATTTGAAAGATGGTCATTGAGGTCGGAATAACGAGTCTGTCTTCTTTGTTTTTTGGCAATGTTTATACTTCTGTACACCACGCAAGACCTTAAGTATGCCTCCAGGTTTTTGATTTGGTCAAATCTTTCACTCGTCCAATTGAATGCGGCCAGGATAACATCTGCTATGACACTATCAGGCTGTTCTGAATTGCGGAGATATTTCTTTGCAGCCATAAAATAGAATTCGTACCGGGCTTCAAAGATTTCCAGGACACGCACTGCACGTATGTCAACGGCATCATGTACCCTGGCTGGTACATGTGAAGAAATGTTGGGGTTGTGCGATGCGTTGGGTACTTGTTCCATGCTGTTCGTTTTAGTAATGTTGACGAGCCGGCAAATGACCTGCTCAATCGACATGACAACTGACCTTGGCATAAAGTCATATTGGTCATAAAAAAAATGACTGTTGACTTTTATGGCAGGGCGGCTAAACCGGTACAATGATGGTATAGGCAGTCTGTTCTGGGAACAACTGAAATTTGCAGTTTCCTTTAGAAAAGGCAGTAATTCAGATTTTATTTTTGAACAATTTCGATTTTTATTATGCTATTTGGCCTAATTTATTCTGATTTTTGCATAAATTAGTAATATTTAATTTCCTTTCAAAATATTCAAATTATGAAACAAAATTTGAAATTTTTAACACTTTTAGCTACCCTAAAAGAAAAGGAGCTGGACGATTTTGACCTTTTTTTGCGGGAAGAACATCCAAAGGAAAGCATCGCATTAAGGGTGTTTGGGTACTACAAGAAGTTCTTTCCTGACAAGGAACTGCCAGAAAAAATGGAGGTTTCTTTCGCCTTTCGAAAAATCTTCAAACGTGAACCAAGGCCAGGACTCACAGATCTCAAAACGGTTTGGAATGCCTTTCACAAGCTGCATTTCTGGCTGAAAGAATATCTGATTATGGAGCGGTTAAAGTCGGACCAATTTCTCAGGGAGGTGACCTGGATGCAGGAGCTTGCAATGCGACGGGTTACCGACGAATATCTTAAGCAGGCTTCGGTTTCTTATCATACATCCTACCGGAAATATTTTGATTATGAAACTTGTCAGCAATTCCTGGAATTGGGCAAGCATTATAAGCAGCGTTTTATCTTAGGAAGGCCAATTCCGGACTATAAGTCCATAGAGCAATGTGTTAACCAAGTGAAGGAATGTGCTGATCTGATAAGTTTGAAACTACAATGCGAACTGCTAACCATTAAGTCGGTTCGGCCCACTAAAGAAGATTACCGGGAAGACGAGTCGGCATTGAATCCAATGTCCATAATTTATAAATATGTATCCCTTATGCTTGAGCATAGACAAGAGGAGCATTATGCAAGGCTGGAGCTTTTGATCAATCAGTATAGAGGCGATATTTCTATGTCTGATGCCAATGATATACTTCGTTATGTGCAAAATTTTATTGCCAGGATGATGAGAGAGAAGGATGAACAATATTGGCGTAATAAGTTAAATCTAAATTTTAAGATGTTGCTGGATAAAAATTTTTATCATAAACAAAATCCTATTCCCTCTGCATTTTTTCAAAATGTGGTAAACATAGCCTGTAGTGTAGGAGATTTACCCTGGGCTAATCAATTTGTAACGGAGTTTGGAGATTTCCTTACTAGTGAAACAAAGGAGGAAAATATGTGTGTGGCCAATGCCATGATTGCTTTCGAGCAGAATAATTTTGATAAAGTAATCTTACTAACGGCCGATCCCAGGATCAAGGATGAAATACACTGGCTCAGGGCACGTTCTCTGCAATTGAGAGCTATGTATGAATTGGGAGAAGATTTGACCACAGATTTTTCAGTCTTTTTTACCTACCTGACCAGACACAAAAAGCCTATAACTCCATATAAGGTGTCAACATTTGCTTTTATGGAGGTGTTTAATATGCTTATACAACGGAAACTACCCAGAGAGGCCATTTGGGGAGCATTGGAACAACAAAAAGAAGTGTTTTTCAGAAGTTGGCTGCAAGATAAGATCAAACGTTATCGTCCTTTGGTTTAATGGGGCTTGAGGCGTTAATTGAGGGTGTTTGGGAGGTCATCGAGATGAGTTGTGAAGCACTGATTTCATCCCCCTGATCTCAACAATGACCTCCCCAAATGCCTCCTGATTTATAGTATTACTTCATCTGCTATATACTCCAGTGTTCCGCTGCCACAATCAGCAGCAAAATAGAAGCGATATGCGCCGGAAGTTAATCCATAAAATGGTTTGTAGTTACTATATACAGTGAACGTTTCACTGGTATATCCATCCGAAAGACGTACGTAATACGTTTTGTAATTGTTGGCTCCTGATACCGCATTCCAATTGTAGGTTACACTACCCTGACCTGCAGTATGTTGCAGGTTTTCAATAATGCAACTTTGGTATTTCCTTACCGTAGATGGGACAGAGAAACCCTGCGCCCCGAAAAAAAGAAGAAGGGTGAATAATGGTGCTTTCCAGGCATTGCTGTTGTGCATTTTTACTGTCTGTTTCATAATCATACCGTTTTTCAGGTATGAAAACCAGACCTATTTAAAAGTCATATTGACAGTAAAAAAACTTCCCTTACCCTTTCACCAATGGCTTTACCCAAAGCACCTGCTCAGGAACTTTTCCGCTGCAGGAAATTGCCTGAACGCTTCGGATATCGTTTGAACTAATTCCCGGTACAGCCTCAGGAAGGATCTACTTTGACATAATAGATTTTTTCAAACACCGTTACGGAATCAGTTTCCGGGTGGTTGTACTGCCAGCGCACCTGTAATGGATGGATGCCCGGGGTGTCGAATTGATAGTGGAAAGGCGCAATGCCGTTTTTGATGGGGAATTCCTGGTTGTTGAGGAAGAGGTGATAGTTAATGGAATGATCATCTAAATATGGTCCGTAGAATCCAAGGATAATGTCAAATTGAATCCGGTTGTCCTTTCTGAAATTGAGGTAGTTAAAAGCAGGATAAATGTCAAATGGCCCCCAACAATTACTATCAGTACCCAAAACCCTTTGTGCAAAGTAATTTGCTGAGACTAATTGATTAATCATTGTCGCCAACTGTAGATGAGTCAAAAAGAGAGAATCACTAAATTTTTGCGGAGGACTAATGTCCGGGTTGAATGCAGAAAACGACTTGAGGACTTCAGACTCTTTCTCGCAATAGATTTTAGCTAAATCCAGCTGATTGTTATAGGCTTCTTTCAGCGCAGGGAAATAAGGCTTGTGCTTGCCTGCAAGACCATTAGTAACCCACTGTCTTAATGAATCTGATTGTTGATCCAAATGGAGTAATCTATTACAATAATGCTCACTATACTGACTGGGATAATTTTCAAAGGATTGCATGATTTCTTCGTGTAAACGTTTATAGTGTATATGAAACACAGTGCCAACGGCCTGCAAATCTTGAGATAATACCTCCTTAAGTTTGGGCTTCTGATTGTAGTATTCCTGATACAGGATACAGCTACTTAATAGCAAGATAAGCATAATATACAGCCTATGCCCCCCAAAGATATTCCTGATCAGTTTTTGCATGATTCTTCGTATAACATGGTTTCAACTATCCTTTGATAGGAATCTTCAAACGGATGTTTGGTGTGGATAGAAAGCTCCAATTGTTGGCTTTTACCTTTTGCGGGTAATTTTACTTTGCCTATGCCACCTTCATTTGGCATTTCCTGATTGTTCACAAAAAAACGAAGCGTGGAATCATGTTGACTGCTGTATGGGATTCCAAACAAATCTCCTGAAAAGGGCTTACCAGCCTTTATACACTGTGTATTCAATGATATCGCCGGTAAAATCCGGTCAGGTATTGGATCATGAACGGTTATTTCTTCCTCCAGTCGAGTCAGCGCCTGATGCACAAGAGTCAGTAATCTAAGCTCCAATCCAAGTAAGTACATCACTTTTTGGTCGGTGCGCGCTGAGTTGAGTAAATCCTCATTTGCTATACATGCTTCTGAAATTTGTTTGCTCAGTGTACTGTCTGAATCTATCAGGAGGGTCAGGCTATCTCTGAAAATCCCGATTTTTTGTCGGAAAACAGCTTTCTCCTCGTCATCAACGAGAAGGTTTTGATAGGCGAATGCACTATGTTTCGAAGGGTTTGTTTTCCCGGCTTCCAATAAGTCCTCAATGGATTGTAAAGTCTTTTCTGTCAGGGAATTGATTTGTTTGGCTTTATCAAAGACTGACCGGGTTTTAGCGCAGGAGAATTCATTTGATTTTTTTTCAACACTATTTTCCAGGTTTTCATTATTTCTGATCAGGATATTCCTATACTTTAACATATCCTGATGCAACAAAGTGGCATACCTCAACCATACTTTCTCTTCATAATGCCGGTAGGCAATAAATCCTGAAAGTGCCAGGATAGACAGGATGTACAGGAGGCGTGTGGTTCGGGAGATCATAGGTCCTAAACGGGGGAAAGGTACTTTCTATTGCGGGGGGGGGGCACCGCGAAGTACGCGAAGGCCGCTCTAATGTCAATGCTTATTGTGGATGTTGTTTTTCCTTAGCCAGGTAGCCTAACAAGGAAAGTGGAAAGGAGAGGTATAACACCCATCTACATTTTACCAGCATATTCATAGCATGCATGTTGGTGGCTCCTGAAATCAGCAGATAAATAGCCACTATCAATATGATTCCATTTAGCCAGTAACCAAATCGAGGATAGTTCATATAGAAAACAGTACTGTAAATAAAACATATACCACAATACATGCCAACAGGCCTGTAAGTATAACGCTCAGACTGCGTGTTGATTTCCATTGTGTCAGATACATGGATACCAGACTGGTCACCAAGAAACTGAAGCTGATATACCGAGGTAAAGCATCAGGTCCGGCAAACGGATGAGCCAAAAGTTCTGACAGCACTATAAACAGCACACACAATACGCCATTTATAATTAATAGTCTTTTCATGCATCATGTTATGTACTGCAAAGTAAGCAAAGACCCTTAAATTCAGTCCACAAAAAAAGCGTTCGGCCGGAGAAAACTCCAGCCGAACGCTCTTTGAGTGTTCGAGTGTTTGAGTGTTCGAGTGTTTGAGTTGGCGGGCGGCTTGGTATCGGTTCTGGCTGTCGCCTAAGCCGGATATGGCCTTTCGAGCCACCAAGCCGAACGCCAACTCAAACACTCGAACACCCAAACACTCAAACACTCTA
>DATGWL010000021.1:0-26870 GCA_035299505.1 Saprospiraceae bacterium
GTAGTGCTCAAGGCTTTTCGATCCGTTCAGAACCTCCTCAACAACTCGCTTTTTAAACTCGTCCGAGTAGTGGTTTACTTTTTTCATCTTTGTCCTGTTTTATGTTTACTTTTCGTGTAAACCTATTTTAGGACAAGTCAATCAGTATTGGTATTTTCTTATACTTTCACCCCCTCCACCCAACCACCTCCACTCCACACATGAAATACCTCCTCACCCTCTGCTGTCTCCCTCTTCTATTCTCCCTGAACGCCCAAAACCTGGTTTCTGCCACGTTTTTAGGACAAAAAACCAAAGCTGAGCTGCTGCAAGAGTTCAATAACCTGCCTTTTATCCAGTTCGGAGCCAAATACTATCAGGTGGCTTATACCACCATGAGTGTGCAGGGTGTTCCGGATACCGCCACAGGCTTGCTGGCTATTCCGGATCAGGCCGGACGCATTTACCCGCGCCTGGTGTATCAGCATGGCACTTCGGGCTCCAAACAGGATGTGCCATCGGTGAATGTATTGTCGGGTGGAGAAGGTATTGTGGGTATGCTGTTTGCCGGGCTGGGGTATGTGGCATTTTTACCTGATTACCTGGGTCTGGGCCCCAAATCCAAGGGTTTTCACCCGTATGTGCACGCTGAGAGCGAAGCATGGGCGGCAACAGACATGCTGCGGGCCGGCGCTACCTGGCTGGAACAGGAACAGGTGACCACCAACGATCAGTTGTTTATTACCGGCTATTCCCAGGGCGGACACGGCGCCATGGCCCTTCACCGGGCGGTGGAACAGGATCCTGATCAGGAATTTACGGTAACAGCTGCCGCGCCGATGTCGGGCCCGTACAGCATTTCCGGCGTAATGCGCGATTTAATCCTCAACGACACTGTTTATTACTATCCGGCGTACATTCCCAATACTGCACTGTCGTATCAAACGGTGTACGGCAATCTGTTCAACGACCTGACTGACATTTTCAAACCTGTGTATGCAAGCATGATCGGTCAGTTTTACAACAATAACATCAGCCTTTCTGAATTGAACAGTTTGCTGATTGGAGCACTCACGGCCAACGAAGGCGATTCAAGGCCATTCCGGATGTTGCAACCTGCCCTGGTACAGGCGGTGCAAACCAACCCCGCGCACCCGATAAATCTGGCGCTGAACGATAACGACACTTACGACAAAGGCTGGCTTCCGGAGGCGCCGTTCCGTTTGTTTTATTGTATGGGCGACGATCAGGTGCCGTTCCGGAACAGTTTGCTGGCCCGGGATTCGTTTTTGGCCAAAGGCGTTACCAATTTCCAGATTCAGGATGTGTTGCCCACGGGCGATCACGGCGAGTGCTATGTGCCGGCCATGACCGGAACCATTATCTTTTTCCTTGGTTTTCAGCAAATTGGCATAGTGGGCGTCCAAGATCCGGCACAAACCATGTCACTCACCCTCAGTCCCAATCCTGCCGGGCAGCAGGTGCTGGTAAGCGGGCTAAAACAATCGGGCAGGTACGAACTTTTTGACATGCAGGGTAAAACCAGACAATCCGGCGCCCTCAACAGCTCCGACCCGGTTATTCAACTTGCTACTATTCCAAGCGGAAGTTACCTGTTAAAAATTGAAACAGATGCAGGCTGGGTTGTTGAAAAACTGATGGTTAGGTAGTTGTTGAAACAGCATATCGTTTCCACAAGCTTTTCACCACAATCAGGGCCACCAGCGGCAGCGCCGGGGTTGGCATTTCCTGCGGCAACCAGAACCAGAACAACAGCACCAGTGCAGCGGCAACTGCTGTAAGGGCAAAGTAATTTTCTACGGTTGCGCTGTTGCGCGAACGCCAGAAAAACAGCAGGTGCGTTGGCCAGGCCCAAAGAATATTGAGGTTGTTTTTGGTGGCAGAGTGGTCGGTAGCAAACCAGAGCAGGGCAATGATGAGGCCGGAAAGTCCCAATACAAACCAAAAGATGATATCGAATACCTTTTCTGCCCGGGCATTAGCCATGCTCAACAAACCAATAATGGCGACAAAAGAGGTAATCCACAGCGGCCGGTCGAGCGGACTGGGTTTGAATGGCGTTTTGCTGAGCGGTGTTTCCGGAATATTGCGTTCACTTTTCACCAATGGAGCGCCTTCTGCTGTTTTGGCTTTGGCAAACAAGTGGTGCAGGTAATCTGGCAGGAACATAAAATCGGCAGTGCTAGCCCGACGATCAGCCGGAAGGCCCAGCACCAGGTCAATACCAAAATCCAGCCAGGGTTTATCATCCACATAAGGCTGCAGGAGCTGTCGCATGGTGGTATTGGGTTTCAGTCCGGAGCTGTCAAATTGCAGCTGGTAAAAAAACGTTTCCTGCACAATGTTCCGGATACGGGTAGCGCAGTTATCGTAAAAGAAATCGTACTTGTAGTACCTGTTTTCTTCCTTGTAATTTTCCTGAAGCAGGTTAAACAGTCGCTGTTTTTGTTCCTGGTTCATATTGAGCACCTGTTCCTGCATGGGTCGGCGGTCTTGCAGGTTGCCGTATTCAAAGCTTCTGTAGCTTTCGATATCGAGGTTGTAGAGGAGTTTGCCCTGGCAGAATTTGAGCAGGAAATTGGGTTGTTCGAAATCGAAAGTGCCATAATTGTAGCATCGATCGAAGCGGGTACCGGGATCTTTCACCCGGATAGCGCTGTGTCCGAAAGTGCTGTACACGAATTCGCCCGGGGCCACGGTCATGAGGCTGATTTGGGCGGAATCTGAAAGAATCTGGGCAGCGCCTGTAAAGGGCAGTAGCAGGAGGAAAAGAAGGAGGTGCTTCATGTATGGCTTTGATCTGGGGGTAAAGGTAGGATACGGCTTTGATTTTCGGCCAGAAAGGAAAGCAACAATGAAAATGCCACCGGATGATGAATGTCCGGTGGCAAAAGTGGAGAATGTGTTTTGATGTAAAGTACGGTGTTATGGTATTCTAACAACTTTTACGGTTTCAGAGATGCCCCCAGATTGTGCACGCAGAAAATACATTCCTGGAATTAGATCGTTGGTGCTTACTATGATATTCATTTGTCCAGCAGGCCAGCTTTGCTTCAGGATCTGACGTCCCTGGAGATCGAACAGGGTAATTTCCGTTTCCTGTATGGAGGTGGCAAATGGCACTTGAATATTCAGCATTTGTGAAAACGGGTTGGGCGATGCTGTGATGGATGGAACAAGCGTAATTTCTTGTGCGCTTCTGTTGGAACCCGGGCAAGAGCCTCCTGGGTTTGCATCTGGAATTCCTTCCGGCTCCGTTCGTCTTTCAATTTTATACCCGTTATTACCTGAAGTCAGTTGTAATGCTACCAGGATGTCCGGCTCGGTAGTGAAGGAATTAAAAAAACCAACTAAAGCTACTTCATTTCCATTGAATTTTATGGAAACATTGGCATTCCCAACTTTAGTAAAGGTAAATAAGCTTCCAGAAGGTACATTAGGCTGATATTTTACAATGTAATTCTGGCAATCATTCGAAACTTTAAACGCCGCGAAATCATGGTAAATGGATGGATTAGCGGTTCTGTAAATCCTGAAAGGAACTACATAAGTACCCGGCGGATCAAGTTCACAATCACCCATACTATTTTCAATGGTACAATTGATAACAGGATTTGATGGCACAGAGAACCCACTTACCACTAATTCTATGATGGTAGTTGTGGCATCGTCAGCCGAACTATTCGGGCTGTAGGTACCACCATTACAAACAGGCGTAACGATAATTTTATATTTGGTATTTGGTGTCAATGATTGGGCCGTCACTTCAGTAGCTGTTCCGGGGATGTTGAAATCCTGAATTAATAGGTCACTGAGAAAAACATAAACTTTTACATTATACTCAGCAGGGTAATTGGCAGGTGCATCCCAGGTGGCTTTCAGAGTAAAGGGGGTTGCCTCAACGATTGCAAAATTAGCCGGAGCAGGTTCATTACAAGACAGACATGAAAAAACTCCATCTTTTTGATTTGGTACATTTGCCGAATTGCGGCCAAAAGAGAGAAAACAAAAAAGGACAAAAAGTACCGTAAAGGCTGATTTGTTCGATATGTTCATGATTGCAAGGTTGGTTTGTGTTATTATTATGTTCAGGTGGCGTAATCGTTTTCATTTCATTTTGAGCGGCTATGCAAAAGTAGGTTGCCGAGTTTCCAAAAAAATGTAACACATTTCGCAAGTTTTACCCAAATACTATGACCAGTACTTTCGTCATTGATGTGATTCAAACTCTCACAACTGAGGAACTAAAATCATTCAGAACCTTTCTGGAAAGTCCATATTTTAACCATGGAACGTATGCAGAATCAGTAGTTCCATTCTTCGATACCTTGCAAAAGAGTATTCAAAACCACCAAATCGAGCAGTTGGGGAAGGAGGATGTTCACCAATTACTTTTTCCGGGAAAGCCATTCATCGAAAGTAAAATTGATAAAATCATGTCGGAAACCAAACGATTATTAGAGCGGTTTCTGGTTAGTGAAAAATACCATGCTGAGTCCAACCAACAGAACCAGCAACTGGACCTGGCCATTGAGTTACGAATGAGAGGTTTGGAACATCGGTATATGCAAACGATGGAAAAAGTTCGAAAAATGACAGCCACCAACCATTTGTTTTTTGAAGATGCGCTTTTATTAAAATACAAGTTGGAAAGAGAAGAACAGGAATGGCAAGCAATTTACCACAAATACAAAGGCGACATTAATATACCAAATACTATCGATGCGCTGGAATACTTTTATTATTTCCAAAAAACCTGGATGTTAAGTCATTGGCTGTTGCTTAAAAAAAGTGCACAAACCGATGGGAGTCCGGAAACCCGTGCCGAAAACTGGCATGTTCCCAATGAAATACTCGCCCAAAGCCCGTTTTTGGATATTTGCTGGGATATCTTTCAATTATACAGAAGCAGTTCTGTTCCACCGGAAAGTTTTTACGGATTGTTAGCTAAAATCCAACTGAATGAACACAATATTCAACCCAAAACCCTTGCTTTACTGTATGGTTTCCTCCGAAATTTATGTGTGTTAATCGTTGATTCCGGTGAAATATCGATCTATCCAATTTTTTTTGAAATCAACAAGGATAATCTAAGCAGAGGTTATTTTTACAAAAACGGAAAATTAATCCCAAACTCCTGCCTCAATATCACTACTGTAGCCATAAATGCAGGTGAAATAGCCTGGGCAACTGAATTCGTGGAAGCCCATAAGGAGCGAATTATTGATGAAAATGAATCGCAAGATTTCTACCGGATGAATAAAGCGATATGTCTCTTCGGTAACAAAAAATTCCAGGAAGCGCTTGACATCATTCCATTCGGCTCCACCTACTCGTATTATCACCTGATGGCCCGACGCTTAGAACTCAAAATCTATTACGAACTTCATTCCGATCTGCTTGATCATAAAATTGACGCGTTCAAAATGTTTATCAGCAGGGCTGGAAAGAAGGTGTTTTCCCCGCAAATTCATGAGCTTTTTAGCAACTTCGTCAATTTTGTCCGCCAACTCAGCCAGTCCCATGGGCCTCAGGCAAGGCAACGTTCGGAAGTATTAATCAAACGCATTTCCGAAAAAAAAGTGGTGGCTGAGCGTATGTGGCTGTTAGAAAAAGCCCGCGAACTCGGGAATAAAAAGGCATAATTCCAGTTTTATTCCTTATAAAATTGGTAAACCTTACCCTTAACGTTACAAAAATAGATTCTGAATAAAGGTAGTTTATGGCATAAGGGCTATTAATAACTCGTTTGAGTGATTAATAGCCCTTATTTTTTGCCGGTAAGCCTGCCAAAATGTGTTCCTACGCAACAAAAACACTTCCCCTCACCTTTGTTTCATGATTGGCCAATCTAATTTCATTCACAACCTTAAACACAAAATTATTTCATGAACAAATTTTTCAGCATTTGCCTGCTCGCCGCCATTATCGTTTGCGCTTCTGCCTTTAGCGCAAAAAGCCTCAAACCTGCTTCCAGCAACGAAAAGCCAGAACTCATGCTCAACGTAAGCCTAACACAAACTGGCCCAGGGGAAGCTACAGGCGCCTGGACTTCCACCTCTGGTGGCCCGTTTGGTGTAACGTTGACTAATCTAAACACCGGTCAAAGGGTGTTCTTCGATCCTGCGTACAATGGAACTTCCAAGGTGTTTACCGGACTCGACACTAAAACAACCTACCGGCTCACTGTTGGCGACCTTAATTTCTTATTCGATGATGAATTAATCAGCTTCTGATTAATCGTTTCACAGGACCATTCCTGGATCAAAACTAAGCACTTATTCCACAATGGGAATTGAAGTGGCAGATTGCACGAATGATATCCGTAATTAGCATACCTGCCCCCCTTTTGACCAAATGTTAAAAAGCAGCGCATCCAATCAAATGGATGCGCTGCACTTTTATTTTCCACTGAATTCATTGATGAAAATCATTAAACGAATTAAAGGATCATCCTAATAATGGAAGCACTTATCGTTCAAGATTACCTAATATGGTAATTATTTATCAACCCTTTCAGGGGTTATCGGCATTCATTATACTCCAAATCCGGCCATCACCCACGCCAACAGCATGGCAGCCAATTTCCAAACAGCCCAGATGAGGGCTGCAAAAAGCGCTAAAAACAATAAGCCAAGAAAAGCTACCGAACGCCTGGCATTGGGCTTGATTGTGCCATCGGCATAATACGCCTTGAGCATCTCCACATTGCGGCGATTGGCCTTGAATCCAAAATCAAACAAATCGCCCACAAGCGGCACCACCCCTACCACAGCGTCGAGAATATAGTTGAACATCATGCGCAACATCATCCACGGACTGGCGCCTTTCTTCGCCATGGTGCGCATGAGAAAGCCCGACACTACAAAGCCCGACATATCGCCCAGATAAGGCACCAGGCCCATCAAACCGTCCAGGCCGAAACGGAGGTTTGTACCCGGAATGCGAAATTGGTTGTCAAGCAGTTTGGATAAAGCTTCCAGCCGGGCCATCTCCGGATCCTGCGGCGTTTGTGGTGTTTCGTTCGTTTCCATGTCCACTTATTGCACTTTCAGCAATTGCCCGATTTTGATATCGCTGCCGGGCAGATTGTTGAGTTGTTTTAGCCTTTCCACCGTAGTGTTGTAATCTCTCGACAACTTATAAAGTGTGTCACCCTTCACCACCCGGTGGTAACCGCGTGGCGCCGGTTCGAGCGAGTCGGCCGCCGGGTCCTGTGGAGGAGTTGGTTTGGTATTGGGTGTCGGATCTTCGTCGTACGGACGCTCTGGTGTAACCACCGGAGGTTTAACTGGTGTAGTTGGCTTGGTAGTGGGTTTGGTGGTAGGCGTAGTAGGCTTGGGTTTTTCCGGAGTGGTGCCCGGACCAATCTCAAAATCCAGTTCGCCATCTTCCACTACCGGACTGGTGGGGCGAGGCTTTGGACCAGGTTGTACAGGCGTTGAAGAGCCTGATTCTTTAATTTTGATCGGGCGTTTGTTTTTGCCGCGAATGCGCACTGTTTCATTCGTTTCAGGCTCCTGACCTCTGCGCAAACCATTCATTTCCAGCAATTTATCCAAACGAATGCCGTACACCTGCGCTATATCGAACATTGTTTGACCTTCCCGAACGGTGTGTTCCGTAGAACGGCCATGCCATTTTTCGCCTTTTTTCTGAATGAAAATGCGGGTATTAGGCTTCAGTCTGACGCCTGGCGGGTAGCCGCGGTCGTTGTATTCCACCACTTTCTGGGTATTCAAACGGAAGGCGCGCGCCACATCTTCCAGGGTTTCGCCCTCGCGTGATGCCACTACTTTCACATCATTAACGCGACCAATACGGCCGGTAGCTTCCGGTTTCTGACCAGGAGCATTGGGGCCAACCGGTGTGGCAGGTTGGCCGTTTCCACCACCTTCTGTCGGGAAGGTATTGGGTCGAGAACCCGGGGTATCGTATTGATACAGTTTGTAACGCTCAATGAGGTTAATCAGTTTATCGGCATAGTCCGGTGCAGTAGCATATCCGGCAGATTGCAAGCCACGCGCCCAACCCTTATAATCGGTGCGATCCAGGTTGAACAGGAAGCCATAACGGGTAGACTTGCGCGGATCGCGCAGGAATTGGCCGTGGTCTACAAAACTCTCTTCCACAGAAACATAGCTGCGGAAACAGGATTCAACGATGTTCCCATCGGCATCCCGGTCGTCGTCTTTTTTCTTGTAGGTTTTACCGTTCCAGTTGCCGCCACACTTAATGCCAAAGTGATTATTGGCAGTGGTAGCCAGATCGGAAGTTCCGGCTGCGCTTTCCAGCAAGCCCTGGGCCAGTACAATACTGGCTGGCACACCAATGCGATCCATGGAAAGCACTGCTGCACGATTGTACTTGGTTACGTAATCCAGGTTGCGGTCTTTGGTGCTGTATTCTGTTGGCGCCAGAACCGTTTTGTCAACACCGGCTTTGCTGTTTTTGGATGCCGAGCTCTTCTTGGCAGTATCACAACTTTGCGCCAACGCCAGCGTAAGAATAGAGAGGAGGAGTATGTTTCTCATGGTGGGTAGTTGAAAGGTCATGGATTGTCATTTAGAGGTTTTTGGGGGGCATTGGGGAGGTCATTTGGAGGTCATTTAAGGATCATTTAAGGGTCATTTAAGGGTCATTGGGGAGGTCATTTGAGGATTTGGGGTAAACGCCTTTTTGTATATTAAAGTACGGCGGAATGTGTTGGAATGCGCAAATGAAATGAAAATATGGGCATCTCAGGTGGCCGTGGGGGCAAAAATACCGGAAAATACTTTGTTCGCCTCTGGAAAGGCCTGGGCAAAACGCTCCGGAAACACAAAATAATGGTGAATGGCAACGGGTAATGCCTCCACGCCTTGTATGCCAATCACTGATTCCACGTAGGTACGGGGCATGCCGCTAACCTGGTGTAAAGTCTCCCAAACGGAGTCTTCAGACAGTGCTGGCCAGGATTCAGAGGGGTATTTCAGCACAAATGCCTTGGCATATTCATGCAGGGCTACATTATACCACTGTTGCGGCTTTACAAATGCCAGCATGACTTGTTCTGCAGAAAACAACAAACAACCATCTCCCGGATGCAACTCCGAGGCATGATCGTACGGATGTTCAGGAGTGGGGAATGGTCGCGGGAAAAGAATTACCTTTTCGAAAGCATCAAACAAGAAGACCTCCCGGTGGAACGTGAGCATCACTGCCTGGGCCGATATAGCTATCTGCACATCCGGTGGCAATGAATCTTCCGGAAAAGCCAGTGGCTCCCAGTCGGTACCCATATTGAAAAGAGCTATTCGGCCGCGGAAACGACGTTTTTCGGTGTCGCTTAACCGCTGATAATACCCGTGGTTGCGCTCCAGAAATGTGCGCAACTCAGTGCTGAGCTCAGGCGGATTGCGGGTGTACCACCACCAGTTAATCTGAGGAGAAGTGATGTACAGCAGCGCGGCCACCACCAGGCATGGCACAAAATAATAGGCGTACTTTTCGTCGTAAGTCCAGGCCAGCACCAGAAAAACGGCGCCCAAAACGGCAAAAGGAGCAATGAGTCGGTTGGTGAACATGGATTTGAGTGCAGTCATTCAGTCTTTCAGACCTATAAGGTTTTCAGAAAACCTTATAGGTCTGAAAGACTGAATGACTGGTTTGTGTGTCGCAATTGGGCAAAGGTCAAGATAAAGCGCTGTTATAACGTTGATTACCAATAAATTTGTTTTGGCCCGACATGTAAAATATTTCCAATACCATAAAAATTGCTGCTATGAAGTTCCATTTACTCGTTTGTTCCATCTTTTTATGCCTACAGCTATCCAACTTAAACGCCCGACCTGACCACCTGTATTCAGACACCCTTTTCCTGCCATTTGTAACCCCACAAAACGAATGGATTGTGGATTGGAAACATCCCTTTCCCGGCTGGCCTTCTGAAATACGCCGGTACAGATTTTCAACAGACTCCACACTCAAGGATGGGAAATATTACCACGAGCTCGTTTATACCACGAACATGAGCAGCGGCCCCTGGATTTCCGATGCGCGTTTTTACAGGGAAGAAAATGGGCGAACGTACAGATGGATGGAAAACTCGCCTGAACAGCTGATTTATAATTTCAATTTTGTTGTAGGAGATTCTCTGCCTGGTGCAGGTCCCAACGGTCAGGCCACCCGGTATGTGGTGCAGATTGACACAGCGACACTTTTAGACGGCATACCCAGAAAATCCATCAGATTCAACAGCATTTGCGGCCCTTTCCGCTGGGTGGAAGGCATTGGAGAAATGGAAGATTTTCTGGACTCAGAAACTTTTTGTTCTCTTTGGGACGGAATTCCCATGAGCATTCGTTGCTTCAGCACCGATGGACAACTCTTGTATATCCGGCCGGGACTGAGCACTTGTTACACCAGTGCTACAAACAATCTATCGCCCCGGCTAGTTAAGGTCTACCCAAATCCGGCCTTGGATTTCCTGATCCTGGAACTGGAGCAAGATGAACCCGTTCAGCATGTAAAGCTTTACAATGCGCTTGGCGCCCTGGTGCTTTCCACCGGAAACTGCGAGAACAATCGGGTGGCATTGCCAGCACTTACGCCCGGGTTGTATATCGGTAGCGCAAGGTTTTCCGATGGATCAGAAGGGTGGTTCAGGGTAATGGTAGAATTATAAACCCTTCGCTACTTCCCATCCTTCTGCAATAGCCCTTTTAGCATCCAGCTCCCCTGCCTCTTTGGCGCCGCCTATCAGTTGCACCGGAATACCCATGGCTTCCAATGGCGCCTGTAACTCCCGCAATGGCTCCTGGCCGGCGCAAATAATCACATGATCCACCGGCAGACATTGTTCCTGGCCCTGGATGGCTATATGCAGCCCCTCATCGTCGATCCTGCGGTATTCCACCTCGTTCCACATCTGAACGTTGCGCGCTTTTAGGCCAAGGCGGTGCGCCCAGCCGGTGGTTTTGCCCAGTTTTTCGCCCACCTTTCCTTTGGAACGCTGAAGCAGCCAGATCTGTCGCTTCGGGGTTTCCGCCACGGGTCGCGCCACGCCCCCGCGCTGGGCATAGGTGGGGTCAATGCCCCATTCCTGCTGGTAATGTGCAACGGATGGTTGCTCTCCATGCTCGTGGGTTAAATACGCCGCTACATCAAAGCCAATGCCACCGGCCCCAATAATAGCTACTTGGGAACCAACCTGTTTTTGTCCTTGTAAAACCTCCAGGTACGACAACACTTTTGGGTGCTCAATGCCTTCTATATGGGGCGTACGCGGACGAATGCCTGTGGCCAGCACCACTTTTTCGAAGCCCTGCGCCTGCAACATTTCTGCCGTTACACGGATATTGAGGTGCACGTTTATGCCGTTTTTATCCAGCATTTTCCGGAAATACCGCAACGTTTCGTAAAACTCCTCTTTTCCCGGAATTCGTTTGGCCAGATTGAATTGTCCGCCTATTTCTGCAGAAGCTTCAAATAAATGTACCTCATGCCCCAGCGCAGCCAGTTCTGTGGAGGCAGAAAGACCGGCCGGACCGGCGCCTACAACGGCTACCTTTTTAACGGTGGACGGTGAACGGTGGACGGTGGACGGTACACGGTGAGTACTTGGGATAGACGGTAATTCCCATTCCCGGCAGGCGCGGGGATTGACGAGGCAGGAAGCGGTTCTGCCGCGAAAAATATGATCCAGACAGGCCTGATTACAGGCAATGCAGGTATTGATTTCGTCGGCGCGTTGCGTTTTAGCTTTAACCATAAAATCCGGATCGGCCAGGAACGGACGGGCCATGGATATCATATCAGCAAAGCCTTCGCGCAGAAGTTCTTCGGCTTTTTCGGGGGTATTGATGCGGTTGGTGGCAATGAGAGGAATGCGGAGTTTGCCCATGAGTCGCTTAGTCACCCACGCGTACGCGCCCCTGGGCACGAGTGTGGCAATAGTAGGTACCCGCGCTTCATGCCAGCCAATACCTGTATTGATCATGGTAGCGCCGGCAGCTTCTATGGCAAGCGCCAGGGCTTCTACCTCTTCCCAGGTGGAGCCTTCTTCCACCAAATCCAGCATGGATACCCTGAAAATAACGATGAAGTCTTTACCGGCTTTTTCCCGCACTTTTTGCATGATTTCCAGCGGAAAACGCATCCTGTTCTCAAAGCTGCCGCCCCATTCATCCGTACGGTGATTGGTACGCGGTGCAATAAACTGGTTGATCAAATACCCTTCACTGCCCATGATCTCCACGCCATCGTACCCGGCCTCCCGCGCGCGCGCTGCCGCATCCGCGAAGTCGTGAATGGTTGCCCGAATCAATCGGCCGCTCATTTTCCAGGGTTTAAACGGCGAAATCGGGGCCTTAATGGCTGAAGGCGCCACTAAAAACGGGTGCATACCGTAGCGACCGGCGTGCAGGATTTGCATGCAGATTTTACCGCCTTCGTCGTGCACGGCCTGCGTCACATTGCGGTGTTTGCGCACCTCCCCCGCAGAGGTCATCTTAGCCCCGAATGGCGCCAGCCACCCCTGCCGGTTGGGAGCAATGCCGCCAGTAACCATCAGTCCGGCTCCGCCGCGGGCCCGGGCAGCAAAATAAGCCGCCAAAGCACGCAAATCATCTTTTTTCTCTTCCAAACCGGTATGCATAGAGCCCATCAATGCTCGGTTAGGCAGGGTGGTAAATCCAAGATCAAGGGGCTTGAAAAGGTTGGGATACATGTGGAGTGTTTGAGTGTTTGAGTTTTCGAGTTTTTGAGTGTTTGAGTGTTTGAGTTGGCGTTGGGCTGGGCATTTCACGCTGTTATCAGCCGACAACTGTAAAGATACGCCATCCCTTAAATTTCCGTTAATGCTTAAACATTCCCTGCCTTCCCGAGTCTATTTATGTTAGACCACTTCGTGGTAAGGTCGGGGGCACTTCTTGGCTGGGGTTAGGTTGGTTTTTGAAAGGTCCTTCCTACCCTGCACACCAATGTCAAACCGCACGCCAACTCGAAAACTCAAACACTCACAAACTCAAACACTCAAACACATGCTTCACCATTTGCTTTGGCGATTTGGATTTGGTCCGCGTACCAAAAGTTGGGCAGCCTGGTCGGCGCTGCCACAGGAAGTGTGGTGGCCCAAGTTGCGCGATGAATCGTTGGCGGCGCCACAACATTTTGATGTGGCGGATAATGCCGTGAAAGGGCTATTGATGGGAGTGGGCGAATTGGGCAAAATGGAGCGCCGGGAGCTGGATAAAGAGCAGCGGAAGGCATTGCGGAAGCAGAGCAAAGAAGATTTGCAGAACCTGAACCTGCTATGGCTGGAGGAAATGACGCACACCAAGGCGCAGTTGAGGGAAAAAATGGCTTTGTTCTGGCATGGGCATTTTGCCAGTCGGAACATCAATATCCTGTACCAGCAACAATTATTGACGGTGATCCGCGAACAGGCGCTGGGTAACTTCGGGGATTTGCTGCGGGGCGTTTCGAAATCGGCGGCCATGATCTCGTTTTTGAACAACCAGCAGAACAAGAAACAGCATCCCAATGAAAATTTTGCCCGGGAAGTGATGGAGCTGTTCACGCTGGGCAGGGGGAACTACACAGAAAACGACATCAAAGAAGCTGCCCGGGCCTTCACCGGCTGGAACCACCGGCTTGATGGCGAATTTGTGTTTCGCAAATGGGATCACGATTCCGGGAACAAAACCCTTTTCGGGAAAACCGGCGCTTTTGGCGGGGATGATGTATTGGAGATGCTGCTGGAAAAGCGGGAAACGGCCTGGTTCATCGCCCGTAAGTTGTACCGTTTTTTGGTCAATGAACAACAAATTCCGGAAGAGCGCATCCGCTGGCTGGGCGATCGTTTTTACGACTCCGGCTACAAAATCATGCGTATTCTGGAAGATATTGCCCGGTCCGACTGGTTTTATGCACCCGAAAACAGGGGCTGCCTGATCAAATCGCCGGTAGCCTTGTGGGTGGGTATCCGGCGCACCTTACCCATGGAACTGGCCGATCCGGAAAGTCAGCTGATGCTCCAAAAAGCGCTCGGCCAGATCCTGTTTTACCCACCCAATGTGGCAGGCTGGGCGGGCGGAAAAAACTGGATCGACAGTAGTTCACTGATGTTGCGCCTGCGCATTCCGCAATTGATTTACCTCAATCAGGAACTGGATGTACAGGGCAAAACCGACGACGATCAGCAGATGGGACAAACTGGCAGGGGCATCAACCGACGCCTCACGGCAGACATCGACTGGAAACCCGCCATGGATTTGTTCAGTCAGGTTCCAGAGCAGGATCTGATAGAAAAAATAGGAGGTTTTTTGTGGTCAGTACCCACAAAAAACCTCCCAAAATCAGTAGTAGAAGCACACACACAACACCAAACAAAAGCTGATCTGATACAGTCTACCATTATTCAGTTGATGGCGACACCGGAATATCAGGTTTGTTAGTGTTTGAGTGTTTGAGTGTTTGAGTTGGCGTTCGGTTGGGGTTCACCACTAAGTCACTAAGAGCACTAAGAATTCTTAGAATATTTCACCTTAGTGTCTTTAGTGACTTAGTGGTGAACCCCAACCGAAGGCCAACTCAAACACTCAAACACTCGCCAACTCAAACACTAACCCTTGACGTATTGCACATTGGCCTGGAATTTCACTTCGTCGGAAACAACGGCGCCGCCGGCTTCGGTGAGGGCATTCCAGGTGAGGTTGAATTCCTGGCGGTTAATTTTACCTTCTACCTCAAAACCAGCTTTGGTTTGGCCGTATGGGTCTACTGCGATACCGCCGAATTCAGCTTTGAGGGTGATGGGTTTGGTTACGTCGCGAACAGTCAGATTGCCGTCGATAGCGTAGTCAGAGCCGCCGAGTGAACGAACACCGGTTGACACGAATTGAAGCGTAGGGAAGGCCTCAGCGTTGAAAAAATCGTCGCCACGCAGGTGGTTATCGCGCATTTCCATCCCGGTATCGATTGAGTTGGCATCGATGTCGAATTTGATTTGCGCCTGGGTAAAGTCGTCGCCTTCGGTAGATACAGCAGAAGAAAACTGCTTGAATTTGCCGGAAACGGTAGAAATAACCAGGTGTTTTACTTTGAAAGTAACTTCAGAGTGTGCGGAGTCGAGATTCCAGTTCGTAGTTGCCATGATGTTGAAAAATAGGATTGTTGAAATTGAATACAGCTTAAACACAGTGTTTTGAATTTAGTTGTTGAAACACTTAATTTTTTTTGAGTTTGGGAGTGTTTGAGTTTTCGAGTGTTTGAGTTGGCGTTCGGTTTGGGATTGGATGGGGCTCAGCACAATATTTCAGGTAATCTTCCCTCGTCTCAGTGCCCTAAGCAGCTTAGTGGCGCCCCCTTTAATTCAAATCCTCAACCGAACGCCAACTCAAACACTCGAAAACTCAAAAACGCAAACACTCAAACACTAAATCCATGCTTCGTCGCGATTTTCTAAAGTCTGGTTCTTTGGCCACTGCGGCCCTTTGGATGCCTGGTTTCCTGAAATCACTGGAAACACCCGGCGCCGTACTTGTTAATGGCCGAAAACTGGTTATCATCCAGCTGAGCGGCGGGAACGATGGCCTGAACACCATCATACCTGTGCGCAACGACATATATTATAAGGAGCGGCCGCGACTCGGGATTAAGCGCGAGCAGGCGCTGAGGCTCACTGATGAAGCCGGTATTCACCCTGCCCTGAGCGGACTAAAATCGCTGTGGGACGATGGCTCCATGGCCATCTTGAACAGCGTAGGATACCCCAATCCGGATCGCTCTCATTTCCGGAGCATGGATATCTGGCATAGTGGCAGCCCGGCCGATGCCTATTGGCAAACCGGTTGGCTGGGTCGCTACCTGGATGCCCACTGCGCAGGCAGACCGGCAGCGGCCCTGGAGTTGGACGACACCCTGAGCCTGGCCCTGAAAGGCGAAAACACCAAGGGCCTGGCCTTTCAGGATGTAAAACGACTGTATGAAAGTACCCGCAGTGCTTATTTTGCCGACTACGCCGCGGCCAGCCCCAGAACACCCAACGATGAAAAACCGGTGGATTACCTATACAAAACCATGGCCGAAACCCTATCTTCTGCCGATTATCTGTTTGAACAAAGTAAAAAACGCCCCACTCAGGCCACCTACCCTGCCACTGGATTGGGCAGAGACCTCAAAACCATTGCCTCCCTGATATTATCCGACACCAACACTTCCGTGTACTATGCCTCCCTGGGCAGCTTTGATACCCACATCAATCAGGACGGCCAGCAAAAACGTTTGTTTGAGGAACTCAACGGCGCCCTGGCAGCATTTGCGGCCGATATGAAGTTGAACGGCAAATGGCAGGAGGTGCTTGTAGTTACCTTCTCCGAGTTTGGCAGAAGGGTGGCGCAGAATGCTTCAGGGGGTACAGACCATGGTACGGCCAACAACATGATGCTGTTTGGAGGAGGACTCAAGCAGAAAGGTTTGCTCAACCAAATGCCGGATTTGATCAACCTGGAAGACGGTGATGTAAAATTTTTAGTGGATTTTCGACAGGTTTATGCAACTTTGCTGGAGCGCTGGCTGGTTGCGGATGCCCCAAAAATCCTGAAAAGCACTTTTGAGCCACTGTTTTTTGTATAACAATTTTTAATAATACAACCGTTCCAACGCCAATTCACGCCGTTAATTGTATTCTTGCTGACGTTTAAAAGACATTGGCATAAATTTGGAATTTCTTAAAAGAGAAAAATTACCTTTGTGGCTAGTTTTAATATAATCCTTTTTTTTATGCATCCCGTATGCATTTTAATCCGGCCTTCGGTAGTATGACGAAACGGAAAAGAGCAACCTTTTAAATTCCCGTTTTCTTCTTCTCCCCGTTTAGTATTCCCATCCGATTCAGGGTTTTCTGCCCAAAATGGTTTACTGATGCTGAAACAACAAACACAGCAACGGTTGCCGCTTTGTGCTATTTTTACTTTATAATCAACTAATCTAGGCCTTATGCGTGATCTCGTGGAACTTGTGGGACTGGTCAACAAGACCAAACTTAAAGGAAGCGGTATACTTAAATTCATCATCGAGCCCGACTCGAAGATGGAGATACTTTTTAACGCACTTTTAGACAAAAAAATTGAAACTGACGAAGAAGCCAAAGCCCTCTTCAAAAAGAGTGGCGGCGACGATGTGAACCTTGTCAGTCTGAAAAACAAGCTCAAGGAAAGGCTGCTAGACGCCATTTTCCTGCTCGATTTCAAGGACGCCAACTTCACCAATCGCCAAAAAGCATTCTTCGAATGTTATAAAAAGTGGTCGGCAGCCATGACTCTGCTGATCCGCAATGCCAAAATCACCGGCATTGATGTGCTGGAACGTCTGCTCAAGCACGCCAAACATTTCGAATTCACAGAACTGACCCTCGATATCCTGCGCGTATTGCGTTTGCAATATAGCACCGTAGACGGCGACCTGAGTCGTTACGAAGAGATGAAATCGCAGTATGTGGAGTACGAGAAGATCTGGCAAATGGAGAGCAAAGCGGAGTTTTTCTACTCCGAGCTGATGGCCCAGTATACCAACAGCAAATCCACCAAGGAAGAAGTTACCCAGCAGGCTGAGGAATTTTATGCAGAACTCAAGCCCTTTATGGCTGTTTGTTCCTCTTTCAAACTGCACCTGTTCGGGCGTATGGTGCATTTGCTGATCTACAACAGCGTAAATGATTACGTAGGCACCGCCAAACTGTGTGAAGAAGCCATCGCGTTTTTCGACAAGAAAGACTACGACAGCGGACTTCCGCTTCAGGTATTTTACTACAACCTGATTGTTTGTTACCTGCAGCTGGGCGAGTTCGATAAAGGCCAGAAAGCCATTGAGCGCTGCGAATACTTCTTTGAGGAAGGCTCGTTCAACTGGTTCAAACTTCAGGAGCTGTTCTTCCTGCTGGCCGTGCGCACCCAACACTGGGAAGAAGCTTACCACCTGTATGAAAAAGTAACCAACTACCCGCGTTTTGAGGAAAAACAGGTGCAGATCGTGGAAATGTGGCGCATTTTCCAGGCTTATGTGTTCTATCTGATCAAGATTGGCAAAATTCCGGAAGCCATCCTCAGCGAACGCTCCAAGCGGTTCAAAATGGGTAAATTCATGAATGAAATTAACCTGTTTGCCAAAGACCGCAGCGGCATGAACATCAGCGTACTCATTGCTCAAATCCTTTACGCTATAGCAGAAAAAGACTACAAAAAATCTTCAGACCGCATCGAAGGCATCGAAAAATATTGCAGTCGTTATTTGAAAGACGACTCCACCTTCCGCAGCAACTGCTTCATTAAAATGCTGCTCCAGGTGCCGCAAGCCAATTTCCACCGGGAAGCCTCCAGCAGAAAAGCAGAGCGCTACTTCAAGCAATTGCAAACCGTTCCGCTCGATGCCGCCAACCAGGCACATGAGATCGAAATCATCCCTTACGAGGTGCTCTGGGAACTGGTGTTGCAATCACTTCAGTTGAAGATCTGGAAAGGGAAGTAAAAAATGCTTTACTTCGCGTTGTGAATCCATTCATAATAGCGAGACTTGCTTTGGTGTGCTGCCTGTGTTGGGGCACTGTACAAGGAGTTTTGGCCCAGGCGCCTGAAGAAATTGAGCGCAATACGGCTGAAGCAGACGAATTATTGGAGCAGGCCAGGCGCGCCGTGAGTACCTCCCAGAAAGAAAGTTTGGCACAAAAGAGTCTCTCCATGGCGAGAGATTTACGCTACGACGGTGGCATCGCACGAGCTTCTGTGATGCTCGGTGAGGTGTATGCGCATACCGGAAAACCGCAGGAGGCGCTCCAATATTACCTGGAAGCAGAGGCCAAACTGGAATCATCAGGCAATAAACCCCTGCAACTCATTGTCAAAACCGCTATTGGCGATCTGTTTTTTGAAGAAAAACTCTACGCTTCGGCCCGCAGGTATTACCGGGAGGTACTCGCCATGAAGCCCGAGGATTTTGACACGCGGGAAAAAGCCGCCGATGCCTGCCTGTACGATATGCGGTTCGACAGCGCAGAAATTCTGTATAAAGACCTGATTTACAAGTTTAAGGAAGAAGGCAATAACCCGCGGCTGGTGCAAATTTACCAGAAGCGCGCACGCGCCTACGATGCCGCCGGCGATGCCGGAAAAAGCCTGTATTATTATCTTTTGCTACAGGATATCATTGAAACCGCTGGCACTACCCAGGAACAATCTTTGCTGTACAACAACCTGGGCAGGCAATACGTCAGCTTGCGGGATTATCCCAAAGCCCTGGAATACTTCCGCAAGGCAGAAATGCAGTGCAGCTACATACCCTGCGATTACCCGGAGGTACTCTGGGCCAATATGGGCATCGCGCTGCACAATACCGGGGAATCCAAACGGGGCATTGAATACCTGTTGAAGGCCCAAAAACTGCTCATGTCGCGCAAGGACTATACCGCCCTGGCCAACCTGGAGCACCTGATGGCCACGGTGTACTTTGGCAGCAACGACATATATAACGCGCTTTCCCACAACCAGACCGCTATCCAATACGCCAAAGACACCAAACAAAAACAGGTACTGGCGGAAGCATACCGCACTGGCGCCGATCTGTATCACGACCTCTACGACTTTGAAAAAGCCTTTGAATATTACCGGGAATACCTGAATGTGCTGGATGAAATCAGGCAGGAAGACCAAACCCGGGAACAACGTCTTACCCAGCAACGCGCGCTGCTATCGGCCGCGGAAGGACAAATCAAATTCCTCATTGCCCGGCAAAATTTCAAGGATCTGGAACTGAACCAGGTCAAATTTGAGCGCGAGCGACTGGAGTTATTGAATAAAAATCTGGAACTGGAAGCACGCAGAAAGGAAGACGAGGTACGACTGCTGGAAGCCCAGAAAGATGCTGACCAAGCCAAACTACGGGAGCAAACCCTGCAAGCCTTGCAGGCGCGGGCGCAACTCCGCCTGGCTGCGCAGCAACTGGATGCCGAAAAACAGAATCGCCTGATTGTGGAACTGCGGGAAAAAGAACGCCTGGAACGCGTGCAGAATCAGGCCGACAGCACCCGAAGGGCTCAGGAGTTAGAACAGATACAACGCGAACAGGCCTACCGGAACGAAAAAGAGGCCAACTTCAGGCGTTTTGCCTACATTTTAGGGTTGGCACTGTTCCTCATCCTGCTGGTAGTGGGTATTTCCTGGTGGTTTGCCCGCAGGGCCAAGCGCAGGGTGGAGAGTCAGAACAGGCAAATTCAGGCGCAGAAAATCCAGATTGAAGCAGAAAAGCAAAAAAGCGATGTGCTCTTGCGCAACATCCTGCCGGAAGAAATTGCCGCCGAACTGAAAACCAGCGGCCAGGCCACCCCGCGATTGTACGAATCTGCCACCGTGCTGTTCAGCGATTTTGTCAACTTCACCAGCTTGTCGGCAAAGCTCACGCCGGAACAACTGATTGATGAGCTCAACGAATGTTTCCTGGCATTTGATGAGATCTGTGAACGTCATGGTTTGGAAAAAATCAAAACCATCGGGGATGCGTACATGTGTGCCGGTGGATTGCCTGTGCCCAACGAAACCCATGCAACCGACGCGGTGGGGGCAGCGTTGGAAATGGCGGCCTGGCTGAAACACCGGCGGGAAACCAATCCGGATTCCTTTCTTACTGAAATGCGTATTGGCATACATACCGGCCCTGTTATGGCTGGAGTTATTGGTAAAAACAAATTTGCCTACGATATCTGGGGCGATGCGGTAAACCTGGCAGCCCGCCTAGAAGAGCACGGCGAACCCGGCAGGGTAAACATATCCGGCGCCACCGCAGCAGCCGTTAAACACCTGTACCAAGCCGAGCACCGCGGCCAAAAAGATGTGCACAACAAAGGGCAGGTGGATATGTATTTTATTGTAGACGGTGGACGGTAGACGGTGGACGGTGGACGGCCTACGGTGGACGGTAGACGGTGGACGGTACGTGGGTAACTAAACTAATGTGAGTTGTCATCCCCGGTAGGGGACCTACACAAGCCTGGCTGCGGGCAATCCTCTTTGCCATGGGATAATCTCGCAGCCGGGCTTGTGTAGGTTCCGAGTACTCGGAATGACAACTCACATTAGTCTAGCTACCCACGTACCGTCCACCGTAGGCCGTCCACCGTCCACCGTAAGCCGTCTACCGTCTACCGTCTGTTACCCGACATACCCCCATTATTCCCGTCGGTTTCCTGTCCAATAGCTTATTTTTGGTGGAAATTCTCATCCAAATCCGCCAACCGATGTATAAGACTTTACTCCTTTGTTGTGCCTGCTGTATCGGGCGTCTGCTTTCCGCACAAACCATTTATTTCGTCAACCAGAATGCCGGAGGCGCCGGAACAGGCAGCTCCTGGACGGATGCCTTTATCCGTTTGCAGCAAGCGCTTGCGGTGGCTCAAAACGGCGACCAAATTTGGGTGGCCAAAGGAACCTACAAACCGACCACCGGGAACGACCGTTTTGTGTACTTCAATCTCCCAAGCGGTGTAGCTGTGTACGGCGGTTTTACGGGCACAGAGACAACACTGGGGCAGCGCAACTGGACCACCAACCCTACCATACTCAGCGGCGATATTGGAGCGCCGGGCGATACCACAGATAACTCCTTCAATATCCTGTATACCTATAGTCCGAATAACAAAACCAGGCTTGACGGGCTTATTTTTGAAGAAGGCAATGCCAATAATCCAGACCCTGCTGCCGACGCCCACCGCCCTACCCGATCCGGCGGCGGTGTGTATGTGGACGGGGAAAATTTCGGGTATGCAGAACTGACGCTGGAGCATTGCATTTTCAGGCGCAACCGGGCATTTTATCAGGGCGGAGCGCTGTATGCCAATGGCAGGGAAGGCGGCATGGCTATTGTGCGGATGAATGATTGTTTGTTTGAGAGGAATGTATCCAAAACCTATGGCGGAGGCTTTGCGTTGGAAAACTACTTTGAGCAGCCCTTTACCCTGGAGGTCAAAAACTGTATTTTTAAGGAAAACTACTCCACAGTGGGTGGTACAGCCGTTTGGCTGAGAGCCCACCAGGCAGTTAGCTTTGAAGCTTGTCAATTTTTAGATAACCGGACTGTTTGGGGACAAACCATCACTTTTGACCTGGTAGATTACAACTATCCTGTGCGTTTTTCCAATTGTCACCTCAAAGGCAATGGCGATTTTACCATCTGGTATGTGGGTATAGAGAGCGCACTCAACGATGCTTTTTTTGATTTTGACTCCTGTATTTTTGAGGAAAACGGACTGCCAGTTGTTTGGATTTATTTCTTCGATCAAACAACGGTCAGAGCCAATTTTTGGAACTGTATTTTTAGCAAAAATGATGAAATAGGAAACTCATTTATCTCGGTAGTGCATGTCAATTCTTTATCAACAGACGTTGATGCTGTTTTTGCCCATTGTCTTTTTTACCATAATGAAGATACCGAAATCAATGCAACACCAGGCGCAGATGTGCAATTCCTGAATTCCATTTTACTGGCCAGAGAGGAGCCATTTTCAAGTAATGTATTGTTTTCGGGAGGAGGTAATTTCAACCTTTCCCATTCCCTGTTTAACAGATCGGATTGTCAAACATTTGACGGGAATGTGTTTAATCATGTTTTTTGCAACGAAGGAAATCTGTTTAACGTTGATCCGTTATTTGCTGATACCGCTCAAGGCAATTTCGGTTTGCAAACCTGCTCTCCCATCATCAATGCCGGCAGCAATGCAGTGGCCGATAGTCTGAACCTGTTGTTTGATCTGGCCGGAAATCCGCGCATTGCCAACAATAAGGTAGATATAGGCCCCTATGAGCGTTTTATTTCCATAAATGCCACCCAAAGCGAAGCATCGCCCTGCCCGGGCGACGATGGCGGGGCGATTTTCCTGAATCATGAACTTTGTCAGCCAGTAGAGGTGATGTGGGATAACGGGGATACCACCGGCACGGAGCTTACCGGACTTGCGGCGGGCGTGTATTCACTCACGGTTACGGGCGCCAACAACGTTGATATCACCGATACGGTGGTTATTTTGGAGCCGGCGCCAATTGTGATGAACCCTATTATTCACCATGTAAGTTGCTACGGCGGTTTCGATGGGTGGATAGACGGCAATGCTTCCGGGGGTACCTCTCCTTATACTTATCTGGGCAGTGGCCCCAGCCCCTGGTTTCCATTTAATCTTCAGGTAGGCACTTATTTTGTCACAGTTACTGATGCTTTAGGTTGTACGGCTACAACCGCCGCTGTCATTACCTCGCCTGATCCATTTCAGTGGCATTACACGATTCAAAATGCCTCCTGTACCACCTGCCCCGACGGCAGTATTGTATTCGACAGCATAACGGGCGGGGTAAATACGCCAACCCCGGATCCTGTTTTGGGCTTGGCGCCGGGCAATTACACCACTACGGTTACTGATGCCGCGGGGTGTTATGCCATCCTGCAATACACTATTGGTGTAACGGTGGGTACGGAGGAAAATTTCACGCAGAAAACCTTTCAGTTTGGGCCCAACCCAACGCCAGCCGGGAGCGAGGCCTTGTTTCAAAATCTTGAAAATGAGCCGGTTACCATGAATGTATTGTCTTCACATGGTGCAGTATTATCCACTCAAATCATTGCATCTAAACAACGTATGCCCCTCAAAGCCCTTTGGCCACCTGGTGTATATTGGCTCGATTGTCGCACCGAAAAAGGCGGACGATGGCTGGTGAAATGGGTGATCGTGTCTGGGTGACTGGCAGTAAACACAAAAAACCCCGCACATCTTTCCGACGGCGGGGTCACTTTCTCCGATAAACCAAATCAAACTTTCATTATCTTGAAGGGTGTGTTTGAGTGTTTGAGTGTGGGAGTTTTTGAGTGTTTGAGTTGGCGTTCGGCCGGGATTCACCACTAAGTCACTAAGGGCACTAAGAATCCTTAGAACATTTCACCTTAGTGTCTTAAGTGACTTAGTGGTGAACCCCGGCCGAACGCCAACTCAAACACTCAAAAACTCCCACACTCAAAAACTCAAACACTCACTTTCCTTTCACCCTGTTTTTCTCGTCTTCCAGACCGGTTTTGCGCTGACGGGCGTCTTTGACGTCGTTGGAACCAAAACGGTAGGAGAAGTTGAGGGTAACGGTTTGGCTTTCCCAGTTACCCTGGGCGGTCATTTTCAGGCCCGGGGTAAAGAGGTTTTCGCCTCCCCAACCTGCTGTACCGAGCACGTCGCCTACGCGCAGGCGCAATTCGCCTTTATCGTTGAGCACTTTTTTCTTCAGACCAATATCCATAGCGCCCTGTGGCTTGCTGCGAAGCGTGCCCCAGAATGCCCGGCTGTTGTACCAGCCTGAAATTTGCAGACCAAAACCTTTGGGCAATTTGATGTTTTGCTCGGCATAGGCATTGAAAGCGTTAAATGCCTGATCTACAACGAAATTCGGGGTTTCCGGGGTGCTGAAATCTGCACGGAAATGGCTCCGGAATCCGGTCAGGCTCACAAAACCGTCCCACCATTTGGTAATTGGGGTTGGCGCGTTCAGGGTCAGGGTCCAGTTCTCCTGATCTGCCAGATTTTCCTGGGTAATGAAGGTGGCACGGGTATCGCGCACATCGCGTTTCAGGATCTGGGTAAATACATCGTTGGTATGGCTGTAACCAATGGTCAGTACCGGAAACCCGTTGAATGTAGGGCTGAGTTCAATAGAGTTGGTAAACTGTGGCAACAACATCGGATTGCCTTTTTGGTAGGTCAGTTCATCCAGCTTGTTCTCAAACGGGTTCAGATCCTGGTAACTCGGCCGGTCGATACGGCGACTATAGGTGGCGTTCAGGCCCAGTTTCTGATTAATGGAATAGGTTACAGCGGCGCTTGGGAACAGTTCTGTGTAATTGTTCGTGAACACAGAATCTTTGCCAATGCCCTCATAGTCTGTATTTTCCAAACGCAAACCGGCCTGGATATTCCATTTTTTGCCAAAAGCGCGGTTGTAGTTTACATACGCTGCGTTGGTGCGTTCCTTATAATCAACAGAATTGCTTTGTAATTCGTTTTTCACCGGAACGCCATCCTGCACATTGAAAAAATCGAATGTGTTGAAGGTTTCCACGTCTGAAATCTTGCCGCCCAAGCCCAGGGTACCCTTCCACAGCTTTTGTTCGTAATCCACCCGGGCCGTCATGATGTCAATATCCGTTGGGGTATTGTTCCGGTAAATGGCTTCGCGCAGGGTTTCGGCGTTGTCGGCAGTGCGGTAATAGTTAGGCTGGAAACTGGCGCCGCGAATCCGGTAAGAACCCTTGTCCAGGTCAATGTTCAGGGTATGACCGAGGGTGTCGGCAAAGCGATAGTTCAGGTTGATATTCAGGTCGTTGCGGTCGTTGGCCACATCGTTGCTGGCTACCAGCAGCGAGTCAATCCGGTTGATGCTGTGTAAATCGCTGATGCTGGCGGTACTGCTGGAATGCCAGTCGCCCGGGTTGAAACTACCGTTCACGAGGACACCTACGGTATGTTTGCTATTCACAAACCAGTCTACCCCGGCGCGATAGCCTTTGTAGCGGTTTTCGCTGTATTCTTTATTTTTCTGTTCGAACACACGCCAGTCTTCGCCCGGTTGACCATCGGCGCGTACGTCGTCCTGGTATTGTTCGCGGTGAAAATTTTGGGTATTGTGCCAATCGCCATGGTGCGCGTTGAAGCTACCGAAGGCGTTGAAGTTTTTGGAGCGGTGGTTGAGGCTAACGTTGCCACCGGCTTTGAATGTTTCGCCGTAGATACCTTCCAGTCCGAGGTTACCATTGGTACCCAGGGCTTTGTTTTTCTTCATCCGGATGTTGATGATACCGGCATTACCGGCGGCATCGTACTTGGCGGAAGGATTGGAAATGATTTCGATATTGGCAATATCAGAAGCCTGGGTGCCTTTGAGCAGGGCGGCCAGCTCCTTGCCGTCGAGTGGCACATCGCGACCATCAATCATTACTTTGACGGCGTTTTTGCCCCGAACATTTACATTTTCATTGTTATCAACCGTAACGCCGGGCGCTTTTCGGAGCAATTCCAGGGCATTCAAGCCGGTGGAGTTAACGGTACCTTCCACGTTGAGGATGGTTTTGTCGGCCTTCACTTCAACGGGTGGTTTACGTGCTACCACCGATACTTCTGCCAGCTGATTTTCGGCAGCCTGAAGAGAAATGGGGGCTATGGTTTTGTTGCCGCCATCGTAGTCGAACACAGGGGAACTGGCTGTTCCGGAGCCAATCAGGTTTGTTTTGAGGAAATATTGTCCGGCGCTGGCGTCCAGCAATTCATAGGCGCCGTCTTCACCAGTGATGGTTCCTTTGACCAGGGAGGAGTCGGCTGACTTGTGTAAGGTTACTGTTGCAAAACCGGCTGGCTGACCGTTTGCTTCTACCACCGTTCCGGCAATTTTTTGCGCAGAAAGGGTAAAGGACGTAAATAGTACGGCCACGAGTGGCAGAATGTTTTTTGATTTCATAGCTTAATCTGTTATCCGTACCGGGCTGGACCCAGGACTGAAAGACGCAGTCCAATATCTAACCGACAGGATTGTTTTTGTTTTCTGCAGCAAAGATGGCGCAATTAGGTAACTTGCAAAACATAGATCCTACCAATACCCACTTCTTCGGCATGAAATGGCATTTTTGGCGGATGAACGGAAAACAGCTGTTTACAAATCACCTTATAAATGCCTGCACCTCCTTTACTGAATGCAACAACCAGACTACCGCAAAGACCGGAAGGTTACAGCAAGGCTGCATAAACTTGCCTGGCATAGACAAACGTATTGTTTTGGGCCCTGAACGACTGAAATATGGTTTAACGCAGAGGGGCGGAGGGT
>DATGWL010000022.1:0-2797 GCA_035299505.1 Saprospiraceae bacterium
TGGCAACAAATTTTGTTTTAGACAAGGCAAAATTTGCAGTCGAATGCGGGCAATTCGATGTCCCGAGTACTCGGGATAACGCAGTATAAAAGAAAATTTGGCCGCATCGCGCAAACAGTACCCTATCGCAACAAGTCTATTTTTTAAAAAATACTTTGTCCCGTTCTTTAGGGCAAGGCAAACGTGGACATTCCTTTTAGAACAACCCACAAAGGGGTCAATCCGCTTTACACGGATTGCCCCCTTTTTTCGTCGTTGACGATGGAGAATGGCTCTCAGGTTAAAAAAAACATAAATATCCTAATCAAAAACCAACCCAATTGCCATTTCACTCGTCCTTTGGCCATTCGTTTGAAACCCAATTCTCTATGCACACAAAACACTTAACCTACCCGCCACTGAGGGCACTCCTGCTTTTGCCCCTCCTTGTGGCCTTTTTATCGGCTTCGGCGCAAGACCGCTACACCATCAGCGGCACCGTGACCGACCAGGCCAGTGGCGAACACCTGATCGGCGCTACGGTGCGGGATTTGAAATCCGGCAAAGGCACCGTTACCAACACTTTCGGTTTCTACAGCCTGACGCTGCCTTCAGATTCTGCCCTGATTGCCGTTACCTACATCGGGTACAAACCAACTGGTTTCCAATTGCTCTTGAACAGCAACGTGGAGCAAAACGTGGGTATGACCGATAATTCCACCCTCAAAGAAGTGGAAGTGGTAGCCCAACGCTACGAACGCGTGGAAGAACGCGTACAAATGGGCCGGATCGACATTCCCATTCAGCAGATCAAAAACGTACCGGCATTCCTGGGCGAAAAAGACGTGCTCAAGGCCCTGCAATTGCTGCCCGGCGTTTCCGGCGGCGGCGAGGGTCAGAGCGGCATCTACGTACGCGGCGGGGGCCCGGATCAGAACCTGATCCTGCTCGATGGCGTACCGGTGTACAATGTATCCCACCTGTTCGGATTTTTCTCTGTGTTCAATCCGGATGCGGTGAAAGACGTTTCGCTCATTAAAGGCGGATTTCCGGCGCGTTATGGCGGACGCCTGTCGTCGGTGATAGAAATCAATATGAAAGAGGGCAATGAAAACGAGTTCCACGGCGAAGGAACCATCGGTTTGGTGGCTTCCAAACTCACCCTGGAGGGCCCGATCCAGAAAGGCAAATCCTCATTCATCGTTTCCGGCCGCCGAACGTATATTGATATTCTGGCGCGTCCGCTCATTAAGGCCGGCTTTCGTTCAGAAGGTGGCGATGGTGTTGTGGGGTATTTTTTCGATGATATAAACGCCAAGGTAAACTACCGCTTTGGCAAAAAAGACCGGGTTTATCTCAGTTTTTATACAGGGAAAGACAAGTTTTACTCAGATTTTGGGGAAAAAGACCCGGAATTTGAAGACCGCTTCAAAGCCGGTTTGGGATGGGGCAACATCACTTCTGCCCTGCGCTGGAACCATATCTGGAGTCCAAAATTGTTTGCCAATACCACGCTCACCTACAGTCGCTACCGCTTCAATACCCAAACCGGATTTGAAAGTCGCGACCTGGAAGGCGGGAAAGTTGTTTCGGAAGATCGGTTTGACCTGAATTATTTTTCCGGCATTGATGATGTAGCGGCCAAAATGGACTTCGATTTCCTGCCCAATCCGGAGCATTACATCCGTTTTGGGGCTAATGCCATCCTGCACACATTCCGGCCGGGCACGTTTAAATCCAGTTTTTACTCTTATGAGGAAGGATTTGACACCCTGAGCAACAGCGCCAACTACATTCAGGACAATGTACAAGCCACGGAATTTGCCGCTTATGCGGAAGACGACTGGAAAATCAACAGTCAGTGGCGGGTAAACTACGGTCTGCACTTTTCTGGTTTTGCCCTTACCGGAAAACCCTATTTCTCGTTGCAACCCCGCTTAAACGCCCGATACCTGTTCGGCAGGGGCTGGTCGGCAAAGGCTGGCTTCAGCACCATGCGCCAGTACATTCACCTGCTCACCAATGAAACCATTGGTTTGCCCACCGATTTGTGGCTGCCAACCACTAAAAGGGTAAAACCACAGGACGCCTGGCAGGCAGCTGTGGGCGCCGCCAAAACCCTGGGCAAAGACTACGAATTCAGCGTAGAACTGTATTACAAGGAGATGAAAAATGTGATAGCGTTCAAGGAAGGCTCCAGTTTGTTGCAGTTTCAGGGCTGGGAAGACCGCGTGTCGCAGGGCAACGGAACGGCGTATGGCGCCGAGTTTTTTGTGCAGAAAAAAACCGGAAAACTCAGCGGCTGGGTAGGCTACACCCTCTCCTGGGCCACCCGTCAGTTCGATGATATCAATTTCGGCAAGGAATATCCGTATAAATACGACCGCCGTCATGATTTTGAGATCACGGGGTCTTATCAGTTTACCAAAAGGTTCTCTATGTCGGGCAGCTGGGTGTATTCTACCGGGAACGCCGTAACCTTCGGCACCTCCAAATACCTGGGTCCCTCAGATTTCTACTTCGGCAACTACCAGCAGATAATCAGCCACACCCCCGAGCGCAACAACTTCCGCATGCCGGCGTACAACCGCCTCGACATCGGGTTTGAGTTTACCAAACAAAAACGTCGCTACAAACGCACCTGGGCATTCGGCGCATACAACGCTTACAACCGTAAAAACCCGTTCTTCCTCTTCACAGAAGACGAGGAAGTAAACGGAGAAAATCGAACAGTGCTCAAAAAAGCGGCACTTTTCCCCATCATTCCTTACATCGCCTGGAGTTTTAAATTTTAAATCATGAAAAATATCCTCATCAT
>DATGWL010000023.1:0-20127 GCA_035299505.1 Saprospiraceae bacterium
AACTTCGGAGGTGGGCGCTATCGCCCTGCATGTGTATCCCAATCCCGCCAGCGAGTGGGTGCAGGTACAGCTGCCGGATCAGGTGCAGGCAACGAGACTGGAGCTCCTGGATCCGCAGGGCAGAATGGTACAGCATTGGCCCGGGCAGGAGCGGCGCTTAGACCTTAGCAGTATTCCCGCGGGCGCGTACACCCTGCTCGTACGCGCGAGGGATGGCGCGGTGTTGCGGGCAGGCGTGGTGAAAAGGTGAGGGATTGCCTGAAAAGTATTGGGGCGATGATCAAAAGTCCTGCGACTTTGTTACAAACAAAACCTCCTCACCTCAAACATGCCTACTCAATCCAAAACTGTACTTATCACCGGAGCTTCTCAAGGAATTGGTAAAGCCTGTGCCCTGCTGGCTGCCGAAAAAGGCTACCGGGTAGTGGTCAATTATGCACATCAGCGCCAACTGGCTATGGGTGTTGTAAACGCCATCAGGGAGGCGGGTGGCGACGCGCTGGCCATTCAGGCAGATGTGTCCAACGAAGCGGCGGTATTGCGCATGATGGAGCAAATTCAGGCAACCTATGGCTATCTGGATGCGTTGGTAAACAACGCGGCCATCATTGAATCGCAGATGAAGGTGCAGGATATGAGTGCTGCCCGCTTGCAAAAAGTTTTTGCGGTGAATGTGCTGGGCAGCATGTTTTGTGCCCGGGAGGCGGTTCGCAGTATGGCGTTATCGGCTGGCGGGCAGGGGGGCGCTATTGTGCAAATTTCCTCCATTGCAGCCCGCCTGGGTTCTCCGTTTGAATACGTGGATTACGCAGCTACCAAAGGGGCTGTAGAGAGTTTTGTTATTGGATTATCCAAAGAAGTGGCCGCTGAAGGCATTCGTGTTAATGCAGTCAGGCCAGGCCTGGTTTATACAGACATCCACGCCAAAGCCGGCGAACCTGGTCGCGTAAAACGCCTGGAATCCGGTATTCCCATGCTGCGCGGCGGCCAGCCGGAAGAAATAGCCCAATCTGTACTCTGGTTGCTGTCTGATGAAGCATCGTATGTCACAGGAACTATTCTGGATGTGAGTGGAGGCAGGTAGGGATTTTGGGGCATTTTGAATGTCATTAGGGGGCATTATTAAGGTCATTTAAGGAGTTATTTATGGGGTCATTTGTATGGTCATTTATTCATTTTCTGAGGGCTTAATCTGGACCATTATTGCTTATGACAAAAGCAGCGGATAATGCCAGGCTTTGTCATCCTGAGCGCAGCGAAGAATCCGGGTGTATCACGTAAAACGAAACTGCTACATGGATGGGCAAATAGCCTCATCAATGCAGCAGTTTCAGATACTTCGAATAATTTATCTCAAGGCTCATTTTATCACCTCACTCCAAATTGATCTCCAAATGCCCCCTAAATGACCTCAAATGACCTCAAATGACCTCAATGCCCACTAAATGACCTACTCCACCTATCGCTTCAACGTCACATCTCCCGTAAAGGTCTCTTCCTGTCCGTCCACAAATTCCACCACGGCCTGCCATACAAATACTCCCGGATTGAGCTTTTGGCCTTTGAAGTTGCCATCCCAGCCAATTGATTCGTTTGGCGCAAAATCCAGGCGCTCATAAACAGCCTCACCCCAGCGGGAGAATACCTGCAGCGACTTGATGCGGGTTACCTGCACCGGATCGGCAAACAAGGTGAAATAATCGTTGTTCCCATCGTCGTTCGGAGAGAAAATGTTTGGTCCGTACACATTACGGGACTTATCCACCCGAATCTGAATGGTTCCCCGAGCCTCACAACCAGCCTCTGATACCACATGCAGGTGGTATTGGGTGGTATTGGTTGGCGTGGCATAGGTGCTCAGGCAGGTATCGCAGGAAAGGGAATCAGCAGGCGTCCAGGTAATGGAAGCAATGTCGCTCAGCGGAATATCCACCAGCGCATTAATCTGATATCCATAGCCCATGCGGATTTCTGCAACCGCATCCAGGGTAATTTCTACCAGATCTGCTGCATTGATATTGGCCACGGCCGTAGCCGCACAACCATTGCCGCCTTCTACCATGATGTTGTAGGCGCCCGGATCCAGGTTAATGAACTGGTTTTGGCTGGTTAAACTGCCGCCATTCAGTCCGTACAGAATCGGGTCTGAAAGGCCTGTTACAGAATCAATGATGATGCTGCCTTTCAGGTTATCGCAGGTTGGCTGAACCACTGAAACATGCGCTACGGGTACTTCCGGCGTAATCGTTACCTGATCAGTGGCCGTACAACCATTGGCCGGATTGGTTACCGTAAGGGTATAAGTGCCTGCTTTGTCAATTTGTGGTGTTGCCGTGTTGACTCCGGATACAAAGTGACCATCCTGTGTGCTCCACTGATAGTTCAGGCTGTTGGCGCCGCTGCCACTGCCGTTCAAAGACAAGGTTTCGCCGGCACAATCCAGGGTGAACGACAAACCTGCATCGGCGCCCGGAGGGGTCTGGTTTGCTTGTACATTCACCGGAACAGCGTTGAAGCAGTTGTTGGCAGGGTTGAAGCCAATCAATATGTAATTGCCGGCTGCATTCACATTCAGGGTCGGGCCAGAGCCCAAAATAGTAGTATCTGTTCCTGAAATGGTGGCCCAGGTAAACTGAATGCCACTCAGCGTGGAGCTTCCGGTAAGCGTTTGGCTGGGCGCCGCACAGGTAAGCAACGTCGGGTTGGCAACACTCAGTTGCGGCGGATTGAGGCTTTGTGTAAGTGTAATGGATGCCGTAGCTGTGCAAGCGGTTACATTGTCTACTACCACCAGGGTGTATGTTCCAGGCGCAGTAGCCGTCAGCGTAGGATTACTGCCCACCTGATTGCCATTCAGGTTCCACAACAGATTCACCGGATTGTTGGTGCCTGTAATGGTGCCATTCAATACAATGCTGGTTACGTCGCAATCCAGAGCCGTACCTGCAGAACTGATATTGGCCTGCGGATCGGTAGACTGATCGGTAATTTGTACCGAAACGGTTCCGGTGCAGGTGCCACCCGCGCTCACGGTTACCGTATAGGTGCCAGGCGCCAAACCGCTGAGGTCTTCCGTAGTTTGACTGTTGGACCAGCTGAAAGTATAGGCGCCCTGAGGCGTAATGGTAAGGTCGATAGCGCCATTGCCTGCGCCGCAGGAATTGTTGGGTGTGAATGTGTTGGCAATATTTGGTGTAATGCCAATATCCTGAACAGTAATGCTTTGTGTGCCCGTACATCCGTTTCCGGCAGTAACCGTAACGGTATAAGTGCCGCCGGGCAGGTTGCTCAAATCTTCCGTGATGGCACTGTTTGACCACAGGAAGGTATACGGCGTCTGACTTCCCGTCACAGTCAGGTCGATGGAACCAACAGGCTGACCGCAGGCGGCCGGAGTAGGTACGTTAGACAAAGCCGGTGGCGGCGTATTGGCAGTTACTGTTACAGAAACAGTATTGGTACAGGTTCCGCCTGCGCTTACGGTTACGGTGTATGTTCCCGGCGCCACATTGCTGATATCCTGTGTCTGGGCGCTGTTCGACCAATTGTAGGTGTACGTTCCGGCTGGAGCAACCGTGATGTCAACTGCGCCGTTGTTTACCACACAGGAGGTGGAAGGCGTTAGGGTGGAGGTAATGGCCGGCGTGAACACGTCGTTACCTACCGTAAAGGATTGTGTAGTGGTACATCCGTTTCCGGCAGTTACCGTTACGGTATAAGTACCTGATGCCACGTTGGTCAAATCCTCGGTGATGGCCGTATTAGACCACAGATAGGTATATGGAAGTGGGCTGCCGCCAACTGTCAGGTCAATGCCTCCGGTGGCTGCACTGCAATCGGCGTTGTTTACTACATTAGACAGTGCCGGAGCCGGAACGTTGCTCGTTACGGTAATGATGGCCGTGCTGGTGCAGGCGCCCCCCGCGCTTACGGTTACGGTGTAAATACCTGCGGCAATATTGCTCAGATCTTCTGTTTGAGCACTGTTTGACCACACATACGTGTACGTGCCTGCGGGCGTGACATTGAGGTCGATGGCGCCATTGTTTACCACGCAGGAGCTGGCCGGACTCATATTGTTGGTAATAGCCGGCGTAAATACATTCTCCGGTACGTTGATCGTTTGGGAAGAAGTACAGCCATTACCGGCGGTTACCGTAACGGTGTAGGCGCCGGAAAGAATATTGGTCAAATCTTCAGTAACGGCAGTATTGGACCATAGGTAAGTATACGGTGCAGGGCTACCGGAAACGCTCAGATCAATGGCGCCGTCAGCTGCGCCACATTCGGCAGCAGTGGTAGCCTGAGAGAGCGCCGGAGTTGGCACGTTGCTGGTTACGTTGAATACCGCTGTGTTGGTGCAGGTGCCGCCCGCGCTTACCGTAACAGTATAGGTGCCGGCGGCTACATTGTTGATATCTTCCGTTTGGGCGGTATTAGACCATAAATAGGTGTAGGCGCCTGCAGGATTTACATTCAGGTCTACCGCACCGGTATTGGTTATGCAGGAACTGTTGGCGGTGGCATTGCCGGATAAAGCCAGTGAAAGGGTATTGCCCGGAATAACTGCCGAAGAGGTTGCTGTGCAATTGTTGGCATCTGTTACCGTAACGGTGTAGGTGCCTGCAGCGAGGTTAGACAAATCTTCTGTAACGGCAGTATTCGACCAGGAGAAACCATATGGTGTGGCCCCACCGGAAACCGTCAGGTCAATGGCGCCATCAGCCAGCCCGCAGAATTCAGGGGTCAGGCTCTGGGCCGTAATGGGGTTGGTGCGCTGGTCAATCACAAAGAAGGAGGCCGTTGCGGTGCAACTGCCTGATTCTGTTACAGATACAGTGTAAGTTCCTGGGGCGAGATTGTTCAAATCTTCATCTGTGGCAGCATTAGACCACAAATAAGTGTAGGCGCCAGCCGGGGTAATGTTCAGGTCGATGGAGCCGTTATTCGTGGCGCAGTTGGTGAGTGCTACAGCCGTTCCTGCCAGGCTGAACGTGCTGGCATTATTTGGAACGTTGATGGTTGCAGCTTCTGTACATCCGTTTTGTGCGGTTACTGTAACCGTGTAAGTACCGGGCAATAAAGCCGTCAGATCCTCGTCTGTTACGGCGTTGGACCACAAATAGGTGTACGGGCCGGCGGCTCCGCTCACCGCCAGGTCAATGGCGCCATTGTTTACGCTACAAATGGATGCAGTGATATTGGGGGTCAAAACCGGCGTCTGGGTATTGTCGATTACCACAAAGGTACCGGTAGACTGGCAGGTGCCCAGGGTAACTGTAACGGTATAGTTGCCGGCATTGAGGTTGTTCAGGTCTTCGGTGTTGTCGGCATTAGACCACAGGTAGGTGTAAGCGCCAGCAGGCGTAACGCTCAGGTCCAGCGAGCCGTTGAAAGCTGTGCAGGAGCTGTTTGCGGTAGCATTGGTATTGAGGTTCAGCGTAACATTGTTGTTGTTCACCACAACAGAAGCCACCTCGGTGCAAAAGTTTGAGCCGGTAACTGTAACGGAATAAGTGCCTGGTGTTAGTCCGCTCAGGTCCTCATCTGTGGCAGTGGTTGACCACAAATAGGTGTACGGGCCCACTCCGGCGTTCACGTTCAGTTCGGCAGAACCATCTGCCAGGCCGCAGTTTGCGGCCAAACCGGCTACGGAAAGACTTGGAGGAACAGCGTTATCGGCAATAACAAAGGTATTGGAGCCAGTGCAGGTGCCGAAGGTTACGGTTACGGTGTAAGTGCCTGCTGCCAGGCCATTCAGGTCTTCCGTATTGAGGCTGTTCGACCAGGCATAGGTATAGTTGCCGGCGGGTGCAACACTAATATCAAGGGCGCCATTGGGCGTTGCGCAGGAGGTGTTTTGCTGCGGAGAGGCTGATACACCCAGCGATAAATCGTTGTTCAGGATGTTGACCGTATTGACGGCGGTACATTGATTGGCCCCGGTAACCGTAACGGAATACGTGCCGGGCGTCATGTTAGCCAGGTCTTCATCTGTAACCGCATTAGACCACAAATACGTGAATGGCGCGGCTCCGTTGTTTACCACCAAATCCGCCGAACCGTTGTTGAAACCACAGGTAGCTGCACTTGCCGACGACGATAAGTTGGGTGGTAAGGCCTGATCTATGATAGAAAATGTATCCAGGGCTATACAACTGACCCCCAGGGTAACCGTGACCAAATAGGTGCCCCCCGGTAAATTGGTCAGGCTATCTGTAGATTGCCCAGACGACCAGGTATACACGTAGTTGGTATCTGCCGGGAATACATTCAGATCAATGGCTCCGGTGGGCAGTGCACAGGATATATTATCCAATACTACTTCTTGTATACCAATGGGTTGATTCACATTAGGTACGATAACCGTATTGGTAGCCGAGCAGCCTACCGCTGAGGTTACGGTAACAAAAAACGTATCGGCAGCAAGTTTGGTAAGGTCCTGGGAAGTATCGCCGGTAGACCACAGAATAGCAAAGGGCGAAGCGCCTCCATTGATGGTCAGGTCAATGCCCCCGTTGTTGAGTCCGCAGGTAGCGGTGTCAATTTTTGCCGGGATACTTGGGTATTCCACCTGGTTGCCCACATTGATGGTTTCCACGGCGGTGCAGGTTCCGCCGGCAGAAATGGTTACGGTATAATCGCCCGGCGCCAAAGGGCTTAAATTCGTTGTAGTAGCTCCGTTCGACCAGGTATAGGCCAGGTTGGTGGGGAATAGTTGTAGTGATATTCGCCCGTTTATGGTATCGCAGGAGGTATTATCCTGAACCGTTGCATTATAGGAGAATATGGCCTGATTATCCTCCAGATCCACACTCCCCGTAGTGGTACACCCGTTGGCAGAGGTTAGTGTTACGGTGTAGTTTCCGGCAGGAACATTACTCAAGTCTTCCGTAGTGGCAGCATTAGACCAAAGGTAAGTATAAGGAGGCACCCCTCCGGGAAGAGGGGTCAGATTGACTGCCCCGTTCATCATGCCACAGGTGGCATTGGTTTGTGTAAAGGATAAGTCGGGTAATACCGGCTCGTCGTCTATGAAGAAAACTGCCAGATCAGTACAGGTGCCTGCCCGGGTAACGGTTACTACATAAGTGCCGGGAGTCAAGTTGGCAATATCCTGGGTAGTAGCGCCGTTTGACCATTCATAAGTAGCGGTGTTTTGCCACAGGCCGCTTGGTGACAGGGATATACCAATACTGCCATTACCACCATTACAAGTAGTACTGGCTATCTCGTAATCCTCAAGTACGGTGATGGCCAAATCCATTGCCGGAACCTCAGCAGAATAGGTAGAAGTACAGCCGTTCGCACCTGTAACAGTTACTGTGTACTCACCGGCAGGCAGATTAAAAATTTGCAGGTCGGTGCCGCCATTTGACCACTCATAGGTGTATGGTTGCTGACCGCCCACAGCCTGGATGGCTGCGTCGCCATTGCTTTGATTGCAAAAATCAGGGGTAAAGCCACCCAAGGGGGGAATAAGTGTAGGGGCATTGGTTAAATTGGGTACCACAAAGGTTTCTGTGGTGGTACAGGTTACCCCCCAGGTCACAGAAACCGTGTAGGTTCCCGGTGGAATATTTACCAGATCCATATCAGTTTCACCACTCGACCACTCATAGGTCCAGGAGTTAGGTAATGGATCTACCGAAAGGTCAATGGCGCCGTTGCTATTGCCATTACACAGACTATTTCCGGTAACAACACCCGTAATGGCAATCGGTGCAATGGGAGGAAATTCACCTACTATTACCTGTCCTATCTGTGGTACGCCGTTCGCATCAATAACGGTTACCTGATAAGCGCCCGCTGTAAGTCCGGAAATATCTTCGGTGGTTTCTCCGTTTGACCACAAATGTACCCAAGGGCCCGGGGTGTTGGGGTCTGGAGTCATATTAATAGACCCTTGTCCAATCCCACACAGGTCGTTAATAACCAAAAACATGGGTGCTACCGTCAATGGTTTTTCTGAAACACTAACCGGCTCGGCAGATGGGTCAGTAACAGAAGGAGGCAGGGATAAACCAGCGGTTGAGGCAGCGGTATTGCCAATGAATTGGAAAAAAAAGCAAAAAGCAAAAAGAGTAGATTGTACAGTTATTCTCATGGGAAACAGTTTGTAGGCATGCGCCGAAAGACGATTTTGCCGGTTTTAGATTAAAAGAACAATTTCAGGAAAGTTGTCGGACAAAGATATGTTTTTATGTCAATTCGCTTCCTCGGCTCAAAAGATTCTTAGTTAAAACCTCAATTTTTACTCATAAAAAATGGTTGTAAAATTCAGCCCGTTCATTAGGTCAGACTCCGTTATCTTGCCGGATAAACCACGTTTCAGATACCCACATTAAACCTTTTGCGCCCGCTGGCAACTGGCTATGCAAACAACTACCAGCCATACCGCTTTTTTGACCGAACAACTCGAACAGTCGCTTCTGCGGTCGCTGGCTTATTTCGCAGTGTTCCAACATCCCTTGTCGATCGGGGAACTATGCCAATTCGGGACGGATCAGAACGCGGGCCAATCACCGGTGCAAGCGCTGTTAGACAACTGGGTGGCGCGTGGCATCATCTTCCGCAACGGCCATTGGTACCAGATATACAACGATCCAGGCTGGGTTGAACGACGGGTAGCTGCCAACCGGCGGGCCGACCAAGTATTACCCCTCGCAACACGCATCGGAAGGCTTATTGGCAGCTTCCCTTTTGTACGCAGCGTGTTTGTTTCCGGCTCACTTTCCAAACACGTTATGTCGGAAAAAAGCGACGTAGATTTTTTCATCGTTACCCAACCTGGCAGGCTGTGGCTGGCCCGCACCTTGTTAATTTTATTTAAAAAGGTTTGTCTGCTCAACTCCCACCGCTATTTCTGCGTCAACTATTTTGTGGATACCGAAAACCTGGAAATTGCTGAAAAAAACCTGTTTACCGCAACAGAAGTAGTAACCCTTCTGCCCGTTTACGGCCGTGAAGGCTACCACACGTTTGCTACTGCCAATGCCTGGGCACGGGATTTTTACCCAGGCTTCCCACCGCGCCCAACCGAAAGCGTGCCCGCTCAAAGGCAGGGGATGTTCAAAAAAACGCTGGAATGGGTATTGGGAGGCACTCTGGGACATTGGCTGGATACCAAATCCATGGCCCTTACTCTGGGCTATTGGAAACGCAAGTTTCAACACATGGACCAGGAAACCTTCGCCCTGGCCCTGAAGTCTGAAAAGGGAATTTCCAAACACCATCCACTGCATTTTCAGCAAAAAGTGCTGGATCAATACCAAATTAACCTGCACCACTTAACCACATTATTGCATCCTGAACAAACTTGACACATCCAATGAACTACCTAAAATGGCTTCTCCTTTCCGGATTTATGCTCAGCATCTACGCCTTTCAATGCAACCTGGAATGCTATGACAGTATGGAGCTGCAAAATTGGTCGGCGCAATGGGTAGACAACAGCGGCAAGGAGCCTCAAACCGTCGAAGGTCCGGCGCCCAAAAATGCCTTTGGCATCCGGCTTAAAGCTGATCCTGTGAATCAGGTGCGGGGCAGCTCAGACGACTCTGAAACCTGCTTCCCGCTTTTGGTTCACCCTTTTACGGATATCAGTCTGATCACCCTCGACGGTTTTGATACCATACCCGCACAAACGGATATTTCCGACCGGTTTATGCTTCGGTACAGCACCAAAACCAACCTGGAATACATTAGTCTGAACAACGCGCTCAGTACACTCAGTGAACTCTGGGAAATAACCGACAATTCGTTCCGGTTTGACTTGCTGATGGTGGATCCACCCAGCCAGCCCGGCAATTACCGTTTTTCTGTGCAACTCCGGTTTGATACCCTTGGCGCTACTGTAAACCGCGATACCCTGCTCATTTTACCCACCGTTACCTTGCAATGACCACTCGATTATACTTCATACTATCCCTTGGCCTGCTCTGTATTCAGGCTGGCCGGGCACAAAAAGCACCCAAACAATGGACCTCAGGCCTGTTTGGTAGCCTTTCTGCCCATTACGGGGCATTTCAGCAACCGCTGCGTAATGTGGTATCTCCATATTCCGTGGCGCCGGGCAGTGGCCTGGGTTTTCAAGCTGAAGGCGGTATTGCGTTTAAAAATCACCTGGGCATGAAACTCCTGTTGGGCGCGGTATCCACCTCCAATATGGAGGCAGGTATTGAAAAAGAACTTGAAGCGCAAAACCCCGGCTATTACGCTGATTTTGTGCCATTTAGCGATTTTCAGGAGCGAAGATCCACGCAGCTGGCTTTTGGTTTTACTTATGCCTTCCCCTTCAAAAATGGCTGGTTTGAACCTGAAATTATGTTCGGAGGCACTCAGGTTTTTGCCGATCAGGCCCACACACGCTTAAAAAAAGCCGGTAGCCACGACATCATGGTGATGCAATACAGGCCGGTCAATACCCCGCCATTATCGCCCACCTTGTTCCTGGGCGCACGGGTGAACAGGTACCTCACCCCCTGGTTTGGCATTTTTGCCAATGTAAGAGGTATGGCCATCTGGTACCAGATGGATTATTGGGCCAGCCAGGAAATTACCTTCCTGCCACAACCGGAAGATATTTTTACCGTAAAAAAATCGGCCCTCGGCGTACAAGCCGGGGCCGGAATTTTTGTGCAAATGGGAAAATGGTGAGGAATGAACGAAGGGACGATGGACATCTGGACGACGGACGATGAACTACGGGGCGACAGGACGATGAACGATGGGGTTGCGTGGTTAATTGTAGCAACGTGGATTGTCATCCCGGGAACCGGGACCTACACAAGCCAGGTTTACCGGCAAACCGTCTCCCCAAAAATACCGCTTAGCCTGGCTTGTGTAGGCCCCGGTTCCCGGGGTGACAACCCACTTTACCCTAAAACCCCACGCAACCCCGTCGTTCATCGTCCATCGTCAATTTTTCACCGGTAAAAACGAATATTCCTTGCCGTAGCGGAGCATTTGTTTCACAAAGTCCAGCTCGCGCTCTACTTTTACATCAATGATGTTGCCATTGGCATCTTTTTCTGCTACGAGGCGCGGCTGTACAAACCCGGAATAAGCCTTGGTAGGCAGCGCGGCGTAACGTGATTTAACTTCCTTACCGGTAGCGGCATCGGTTTTTACCCCGTAAGTTTCTACCAGCGCTTCGGCCGCCTTGAAATCGCCTTCAGATTTAATGCGCTGAATTTCAGCCAGCAACTGACCAAATAACACGCGCAGTTTGGCGTAATCGCGGATATCGTAATAGGTTTTGCCGTTGCGGACTTCTTTTACGATGACGTTTTCAGCCTTGCCTTTTTCAAACGCCCAGGCAGCCACCAGCTGGCGATTGCGCATGTGGTCTTCCTCAATATCAGCTCCGGCTGGCAGGCGACGCAGTTGCTGGAGCAGGCCGTTGCGGATATATTGATCGTATTCGGCTTTAAAGGCATTGCCGTCGGGCATCAAACCCATTTCGATCAATTTTGGGTCGGGCATGAAGTACAGCGCCACCAGATCGGCGCGGGCTTCTTCCAGGGTGCTGGAGTAATGTTTCAGCGTAACGTTCGGTTCCGGAACACCGGGGTTCAGTTGGCCGCTGGCGTGGCCAATCACTTCGTGCAGCGCCGTGTGCATTTTGCCACAGGCTTCGCCATATTTTTTGGCATTTTCTATCTCTTCCGGATCGTTGGCAAACTCTTGCAAAGCAAGGGCGCCGCCAGCTTTGTTGTAGGCATTTTCGATGTTGTTCAGGCTCACGGATTTGGAGCCGAAATCTTCCCGTATCCAGTTGGAATTGGGTAAATTAACCCCAATTGGCGTGCTTGGCGCACAATCGCCACCTTCCATGGCCACATTGATCACACGGTAGGAAACACCTTTCACTTCTTTCTTTTTGTGTGCCGCCGCTATGGTGGAATTGTCTTCAAAATACTGGGCGTTTTTGCTCACAATAGCCATTTTTTCAGTAGCGTCAGGATCGTTGTACTGAACAGCCGCCTCAAAATCTGCCTTGTATCCTTTGGGGTCGTGGTACACTTCAATAAAGCCGTTGATTACGTCGATGGTGCTTTCTGTGTCCTGAACCCATGCGATATTGTATTCATCAAATTTTTTTAAATCGCCGCTGCGGTAATATTCCACAAGCAGGCCCAGGGCTTTCTTTTGCTGCTCATTTTCGGCAAAAGGAATGGCTTTTTCGAGATTTTCAATGATTTTGTCAATAGCCGGACCGTACATGCCGCCGGATTTCCACACAATTTCCTTGATCACACCATTTTCCTTTACCAGTTTGGAATTCAGCCCGAACATAGGCGCTTTTGCACCAGCGGCTTTGATTTTTGCCTGATAGAACTGATCCACCTCTGCAGCTGTAACTCCTTCATAGAAATTCACGGAAGAATTGCGCACCACATCCGGACCGTCTTTGCTGGTACGTTTGGGCATTACAGCCGGATCGAAAATAACCGGCAGCAGGGTGCTTTGGATCTCGGCTACCGGCATAGGCAATGCAGCCGGATCAGAGCCCTGCACAAGCGTCAGGAAATAGTCTTTGGAACATTCCGGCAGGATTTTCACCTCGTTATAGTGGTGGTGAATGCCATTGGAGAACCAAACGCGCTTGGCATACACCTCAAAAGCTTTCCAGTCGGCGCCGGATTTATCTCCTTTATAGGTGTTAAAAATGGCCTCCAGGGTTTTTCTAACAGCCAGGTTGTATTTGCCATGCTGGTCGTAAATAATATCGCGGCCGGCCAGAGCGGCTTCAGAAAGATAATAAATGAATGTTTTTTGCTTGATATCGAGCTTTTCGAAACCAGGCAGGTCGTACCAGAGAATTTGCAGGTCAGCAAAGGTGTCGAGCAGGACCTGATCTTTTTGGATGGTTGTTGGGGCTGGCGGAAGATGTTCGGATTGGTTTCCGCCGCAGGCAGCTGCCAGCATGGCCAATACGATGGATAAAAACAAAGGAAACTTCATAATAGATGGATGATTTGGCTTAGTAAACAACACCGGACTCGCTCCGGTGGCGCAAAATTACAACGAACGGCGTCCAGGTGTTTGCCTGCGCCCCCTTTCCAATAGACTGCGGTTTGCTGAAATTGGTCGGAAAAATGCGGAATTCACTACTCGTTTTTAGGCCTTCCCCAAAAATCACGCTCTCTATCCGGGTACCAGCGACAAAGATGCTGGTACAAAAACTCTGTATCAAAAGCCTGAAAAACCTGCTTCTCGCCACTTGCCCAATACAGGGTTAAGGTATTGGGACTCCGGGCTACCCTTGCATACCGGTATCCATCCAGTTGGTCCCACGTATAAGTGGTGACTCCAACCGGCGTGCCCAGTCCTTTGCGCGTTACCTCAATGGTCAATCCGGAATCGTTGGTCTGGATGCTGGATTCGGCATTGATGTACTTCAACATGATACGGCTCAAACCAAATGCCACGATCATAAACGATGCCAACAGTCCGAGAATGCCACCGAAATGCGCAGCCGTAAGGATAATAGGCCCGCCGATACCAAAATACAGTCCCATGATTATAATGACCACCAGACAGGACTGATGTGGACTTTGAATGACTTTAAACGGACCGGCTTGTTTGTTCATGTGCTTATCCTTTGTTTTTCATAAACTCCGGTAATTGGCGCAAAGAAGCCAGCTCTCTGTATTTCTGCCGGGCCTCTTCTGCCGGAATGCCAAAATAGGCTTTTTTGCCCTCCAGATCCTTGGATACGCCAGATTTGGCAGTCACCACTGCGCCCTGCCCGATGCGCAGCGCCTGTGCCACACCTACCTGTCCGTACAGCACCACATTATCTTCCACAATGGTTTTGCCACCAATGCCAACCTGCCCGGCAAACAGGCAGTTTTTGCCTATTACCGCGCCATGCCCGATATGGATCTGGCAGTCCAGTTTGGAGCCTTCACCTATAATGGTGTCGCCGCTTACACCTTTGGCAATGGTGCAGCCTGCGCCAATGTCTACCCGGTCTTCAATGATCACCCGGCCGCCGCTGCGCCATTTTTTAAATGAGCCATCAGCAAGTTTTTTGAAATAAAAAGCATCCGGGCCAATGATGGCGCCCGGGCCAATGATGCAATGCTCGCCTATGTAGGAATACTCGCCAATGTAGGCGTTTGCCTGCACGTACGTGTGCGCGCCAATGCGCACGTTGCCGGCAATCACCACGCCGGGCTCAATGATAGCCGTTGGGTGAATGTCGGCCCGGGCACTGATGGTTTCCTTGAGCGGTTCGAAGGGCCGGTTTTCCTGAATAAGGGAGTCGTACACTTCAAAAGGGTTTTCTACAATCAAAATAGCTTTTCCGGGCGGACAAACCGCCGGAGCATTGAGCAGCAGAATGGTCGCCTCGCTGTCGAGGGTTTTTTGGAAATATTTCTGCACATCGGAGAATGCTATGTCGCCGGGCCGAACCTTGTGAATTTCATTGATACCGGTGGCAGAAAGGGTTTCATCGCCAATGATCTGGGCGTTGAAACGTTGGGCAAGTTCGAGAACTGGTATAGGGCGTGGGAAATCCATAAAAAAGTGTTTGAGTATAAGGGTTGGGGTGGTGGATTGGATGTAGAGTGACGGGGTGACTGCCAGTCACCCCGTCACTAAAAACGGTGCAAAACTCCGAAAAATCCGCGGGTAAATAGCGTCACTAATTTTCCATCGTGCAGTGGATACCATCAAACAAATCAAAACCCCTACTTTCACCCCCAAAACCACCATGATATGATGTATCGATTCCGTCAACCGATTCTTTTGCTAGTCCTTCTGTTCGGCTTTTCCTCCGCTTTATTTGCCCAAATGGCGGGTCCTGCACCTCAAACCGAGTTGCGCGGCGCTTGGGTTGCTACCGTTGCCAACATTGATTTTCCTTCCCGCCCGGGCTTGAGCGTCAACGAAATCAAGGTGGAGTTTGATAGCCTCATGGATGTACTGAAGGCTATGAACATGAATGCTGTATTTGTACAAATCAGGCCTGCCGGCGATGCATTCTACAAATCCGGTACCGTCCCCATGAGTAAATTTCTGGTAGGACGCCAGGGTGCCATGCTGGATGATTCCCTGTTCGATCCGCTGGAATACATGATCAAAGCAGCCCACGATCGCCGCATGGAGTTCCATGCCTGGATGAACCCATACCGCGCCACTTTTGATCCGGACACCTCGGCGCTGGACCCTTCGCACCCGCTCCGGGCATTACCTAACCGCAGAAAAGCCGAATGGTTTTTCAAGTACAGCAATAAATGGTACTTCAACCCGTCCAGCCCCTCCGTGCGCCAATACCTGGTGAATGTGGTGAAAGATGTGGTGCTTCGGTACGATGTTGACGGCATTCATTTCGACGACTACTTTTACCCCTACAAGGAAAAAGGTTTTGACCTGGATGAAGCCCTGGACGATTACGACAGCTTTGCTACCGGGAAACACAACTTTACGGACATTGGCGATTGGCGCCGGAATAACGTCAATGTGCTGATTGAAACGGTTTCCCAAACCATTAAAAAATACAAACCCTATGTCAAATTCGGCATTGGGCCCTTTGGCGTGTGGCGCAACAAAGAACGCGACCCCGAACGCGGCTCCGATACCCGTGCAGGCGTTACCTGCTACGACGATCTTTATGCCGATGTGCTGCTCTGGCTCGAAAAAGGCTGGATAGATTACGTGGCGCCCCAGATTTACTGGAGCATTGGTTTCCCTCCGGCCGACTACGAAATTCTGGTAGACTGGTGGAGCAAACACCTGTACGGCAAACAACTGTATGTAGGGCATGCCGCTTATAAAATCAACAACTCCGCCAACGACAGCAACTGGCAAAACGAGGATGAAATCAGCAAACAAATAGCCCTCAACCGCGCCAATCCAAAGGTAAGCGGCAGTATTTTCTTCTCGGTAAAACCACTGCTGCGCAACCCCCTGGGCGTGCAGGATACCCTGATGAATGTGCTGTTCAAACACCCTTCGCTGATGCCGCCCATGCCATCACTTTCCAAGGTGTTGCCGGCTAAATCAACTATTTGCCGGGTAAAAGGCACCCCAAGCACCGTTCAGCTCACCTGGAACCTTTGCGAACTGCTCTCCGCGGATGAAATGCCTTTTTATTTCGCCCTCTACCGTTTCGACGGGGAGGGCGTTGGGAAATTCGACCAGCCACGGAACCTGTTGGGATTCACCCCTTTCTACGCAGACAAGTGGTATTTTGAAGACCATACCGCTGTGGAAGGAGAGTACTATACCTATGTGGTGGTTGGGTTCAATCGAGCCAACGTCAGCAGCTACCCCAGCGACCCGGTATTTGTGAAAAAAACCAAGAAAAAGGCCAAGCAAAAGCGCCGTTTCTGGGGGTATCTGTTGGGGTAAAGGCACGAAGTGCAGGAAGACACAAAGACACGAAGGCGCGAAGACACAAAGTTTGGATAGCGTCCTTCGGCCGCCCATCATTACGAAGGCTATTTTTGGCATCAGCCAAATATAGCCTTTGCGCCTTAGTGCCTTTGCGCCTTCGTGTACCTCGTGCTTAAACTGAGAGTCTCACTCAAAGTGAGACTCTCAGTTTAAGCACCTCTGCGTCTCTCTGCCTCTGCGGTAAACATCACTCCGAGACTGCCTCTTCGCGCCTTCTTGCACCTCGTGCCTTCCCAATAAAAATTTTGGGCATCGCCTATTGCATTCTTCCCCCATTTTCCCTTAACTTTGATATTATTTACCCCCTAGACCCCCAGAGAAATATGCCAAATGAATCCGCACGAGGTTCCCTGCCTCCGTTTGTTTTTCCCGTTCGCCATAGGCCTGGGCCTGGGCGCCTGGCTCGAAACGCCCATCCCTGCCCTCAGAGGTATACTCACCCTCTTCCTCCTGCTCGGTGTCTGGTTATCGGTACGTCAGTTCTCCTATCAGTACCGCTGGCTGTTCGGACTGTACCTGCACTTTTGCCTGGTTGTTTTTGCTTACGACCATTACATACGGCACAATGAAATCAGGCAGCCCCTGCATTTCAGCGCACAGCTCCCGCAAGCCCGCGCCTTTGTTGGCACAGTGTATGCCGCGCCTGCTGTAGGGCAAAAGGTCAAGATCCCTGTCCGGCTGCACAGCCTGCAAATAGCCGGAGCAGACACCTTTCTTCAGGCCTCCGGGCACATCATGCTGCTCCTGGAGCCGGGTCCTCAAACCGATAGCATCCACTATGGCGATGAACTGGCATTCAGGGGCGAAGTAACCCAGGTGGAAGGCCCTAAAAACCCGCATGCCTTTGACTACCGCCAATACCTGCATTTTCAGAATATTCATTATCAGGCATTTATTGCCAAAGACTCCTGCGTGCGCACAGGCAGGCGCGAGGGCTGGGCTATCTGGCGCTGGGCCTATGCCGCCAGAACCCATTTGCTACAGCGCCTGGCGGCCTATTTTCCAGAAAAAGCCGAATATGCCGTGGCTTCCGCCTTGCTGGTAGGCTACACGGAAGACCTCTCCGACGAGCTACGCACCGCTTACGCAGAAACAGGTTCCATGCATGCCCTGGCAGTTTCCGGTACGCATATCGGGATGTTGTACGTGGGACTGATGTTTCTCGTTGGTCGCTTACGACTCCGCGGGCGGTTCGGGCGACTTGCTGAAACGGGGCTGATTTTGCTTGGCATTTGGGCTTTTACCTTCGTAACGGGCGCTACGGCCTCTGTTCTGAGGGCTTCGGTAATGTTCAGCGTGTATTTGCTGGGCAAAGCTTTCTGGCGCGAGGCTTCGGCCTGGAACGTGCTGCCCGCCTCGGCGCTGATGTTGCTGATGTACAACCCTTATTTGTTGTTTGATGTGGGGTTTCAGTTATCGTACAGTGCCGTAGCGGGCATGGTGTTTTTTTATCCGCGTTTCTACAAGCTGTTCCCACCCATGTCGCGCTGGCTGGATGAGCCCCTGAAGGTATTGTTGGTGGGTGTTTCTGCCCAATTGGGAACCTTGCCGCTCACCTTGTATTATTTCCATCAGTTTCCGGTGTATTTCTGGCTTTCCGGCTGGGTAGTGGTGCTGGTTGGCGCTATTTTTTTGTGGGGAGGCGCTGTGCTGATAGCGCTGGATGCCTGTTCCCAAACCGCCGCCGATGCCCTGGGCTGGCTTTTGTTCCAGATGCTTCACTGGATGAACAAGAGCATTTTCTGGATTCAGCAATTGCCGGGAGCGGTTTGGCGCAATATCTGGATACCGCTGTGGTTGCTGCCGTTTGTTTTCCTGGGACTCGTTTTTGCCGGCGCTGCTCTGGCCACACGCCGCGGTAAATGGCTCATGGGCCTGGCTGCCGTACTCATCGTGTGCGGCATCCAGCAAGGCCTGGCCACCTGGCGCCACCAGCGACAAACAGAAGTATATGTCTATTGCGTCAAAGACGGCCGCTTGATGGATTTTTTCCTTGGTGAAACAGCCATTACCCTGAGCGATACCCTCAGTGAAAAACAGGAAAATTTTGCAGCAAATGCCAACCGCATAGCGCATGGCATCCGGGAAAAAGTGCTGCTGCGTCCGGGCCCGACGCTGCGTTTCAGTCATCCACAACTTTATGTGCAAGGGCCATACATCCAGTTTTTAACCCAACGCATGGCCCTGCTTGATCCCGGGCATCCACAACCAAAATTGCCAGTAGAAGTGGCTGTTTTATCCAAAAATCTGCGGCCGCCTCCTGCTCCCTGGCCCTGCCAACTTCTGCTGCTGGATGCTACCAATAAAAAAGGTCAGCTCCAACGCTGGCAGGAATCCGGCGCGCGCCTGGGTTTTGCCACCTACAACATCCGTGAAAGAGGGGCCTGGTATTACCAATATCATCCATAAATCACTCCATATGAAAACGCAATTATTCAACTATCTGCGGTTTACCCGCACCGAACGCCAGGGTACCCTGGCCTTGTTTGTGCTGGCCGGACTGGCCTTATCCATCCCGTCTTTGCTGCGCCATTTTCCGCCGGAACGCAGCCCAACGGATTTCAGCACTTTTCAGGCAGCATTAGCGTCGCCGGATCAAACCAGAACCGGGCTCCCCGAACTGTTTTACTTCGATCCCAATACTGCCACACCCGCCGAACTGATGCAACTCGGATTGTCGGAAAAACTGGCTGCCACCATCGAAAAATACCGAAACAAGGGTGGAAAATTCCGGGAACCTGCCGATTTCGGCAAAATCTGGGGACTCACGGAAGAACAATTCCGCCGTCTTCAACCCTTCATTCGCATAGGCGGAGAAGCTACAACCGAACACAACTTACCCGCCCCGGAGTCCCCGGCTGCTACCGGACCAGAATTGTTTGCATTTGACCCCAATGCTGTGACAGAAGCTGAACTATTTCGCTTGGGATTGCCCTCAGCAGCCGTAAAAAGTATCCTGAACTACCGGATAAAAGGCGGTGTATTCAGAAAACCGGACGACTTAAAAAAAATCTACGGTCTAAGCGCCCCGGATCTGGAACGCCTGTTGCCCTACGCCCAATGTGCCGCTCCGGAAAAAATACCGCAAGCACAGGCTCCCAAAATGCCGGAAACACCCATTCTGGTCGACATCAACCTGTCAGGACCGGAACAATGGAAAACCTTGCCGGGCATTGGCGAGGCAAGGGCCAGGCAACTCATCCAGTACCGGGAAAAACTGGGCGGATTCCAATCGGTGGAGCAAATTGCAGAAATGCGCAGTTTGCCAGATTCCGTTTTCCGTCAGATCCGACCCTGGCTGCACCTTGGCGCCACCCAGTTGCGGAAAATTAACCTCAACACCGCCTCCGTAGCTGATCTGGATGCCCATCCATACATCTCCAAACGACAAGCAGAACTCATTGTCGCTTACCGCGAGCAACACGGCGCCTACCAGTCGCCGGATGATATTGCCCAAATGCGCGCCATCGCCGATCAAGCCTGGCTCAGTAAAGTAAAACCTTACCTGGGCGTACAGTAATTTGGAAGGCACAAAGCGGACAAAGGCGCGAAACACGAAGGTGCTAAGACACGAAGGTGCTAAGACGCAAAGGCGCTAAGACGCAAAGGCACGAAGACGCAAAGGCACGAAGACGCTAAATTTTTGGTGGCCTTCGGCCAATAAATTGGAAGTGCATACTTGGCGTCAGCCAAGTATGCACTTCGTGTCTTAGC
>DATGWL010000024.1:0-8260 GCA_035299505.1 Saprospiraceae bacterium
GTAGTGCTCAAGGCTTTTCGATCCGTTCAGAACCTCCTCAACAACTCGCTTTTTAAACTCGTCCGAGTAGTGGTTTACTTTTTTCATCTTTGTCCTGTTTTATGTTTACTTTTCGTGTAAACCTATTTTAGGACAAGTCAAAATCCCCAACATGCTCTTAGCCCCCCTAAATTCCACTGCCGAATCAGGGTCAAAAGACAAACAGAAATTCCGAGCAATAGAACAGCCGCCAATGCCAGAACATCCTTGCGGGTTGCTTGTAGCCTGGTTTTGTGCCGTAATAGAGTCAGATCTTTCGCTATACTCAAGATAAAAAACTGCGGGCGGAGGCTTGACGCCAATACTACCCACCATCTCCAATCCAACGTGAGTTGTCAGCCTGATGCTCGGAATGACAACTCACGGAGTTTGAGCTTGATCACCATGCGTTTGGCGCAATACCCACCCGCCGCATCACCTCCAAAACTGCTCGGTTTTTGGCATATCCTCCAAAAGCGACCGGGTTTGTTGATACCCCTTATCGATCACTTCTTTCCATTTCGACCAGTCGAGCAGTCCGTAGCCACGCAAATCCATTTCTATATACAAAGACACCTGCTTTTTAGATACTTCCTGCCGTTGTACGCTGTTCAGGGTCAGGGAATTCATCAGCAATGCCGGCATTTTGGGCAGGCGATACCGATGTTTTTTGGTAAACATGTTCAAAAATATTTCCCAGGCAGATGGCACGGTTTTGATATCAACCGAACGCGGCGATTGAGCCGACAAGGCAATGGCAATCACATGGCGAACGGGTTTTTCATACATGGCCTCAATGGGCAGGTTATCCAGCACACCGCCGTCTACATGCAAATGGCGGTCAATGATTACCGGCGGGAATACCCCGGGTATGGCAATACTGGCTTCTACTTTTTGTCGTGCCAGGCCGGTATTGTGCACTTTTATGGAGGCCGCCGAATAGTCTGTTGATACGCAATACGTATTCACCCAGAAATCTTCCAGGTGTACATCGTTGAGCATGTTTTTCAGGTATTTCCGCATGTTTTTACCTTTCATCAGGGATAAAAACGGAAAATGATAATCGCTGGAGGTAACCTTGCAGTCAACGCCATGCTGACAGAAGTCGCGCACCTTTGGGAAATCAAAATCTGTAACCGTCAAGCCCATGCCATACAGGGCTCCGGCGCTGGTGCCGCCTACAAAATCAAACTCCAGGCCTGCTTCCATCATGGCTTTGGCTGCGCCAACGTGTGCAGCGCCTTTGGCCCCGCCACCGCCCAGCACCAGCCCAATGGCCTGATGCGTGATGATGCGGCAAAACCGACGGATGTCGCGGTCATTGTGTTTGCGCACATGCAGATGTAAATTAACGGGGCGTTCTGCCAGCCAGCGCTGCGTTTGGCTCGGAGCATCTCCGTTTTCCGGATGCAACAGCAGCAAATAGATTTTCTTATTGAGTATATTTTCGTTGTAAATTTTCAGCTTTTGCTCAATGGCATACAAACTGCTGGGTGCGTAAAATTCGGTAGCCACCACCACCAGATCGCAATAGGTAAGGCACTGATTAGCCCATTCGGGGTTGTCTTCATCACAAACAAGGATATTCAAGCCTTCGCTGTTTTCCATTTCCTCAAAAATGGCGTGATGATCTTCTTCAGAGCGGTTTTCAGCACCATATACGCTAACCGGTACTTTCATGGCAGCCAGCTCCTGCTTCATATGGTCTGTCCAGGGCGTAAAATCGTTATCCGGCTGCAATTTAATCAGCGCCACGTTTTTCGGGGCTGCCTCCAATCGCTGTTGAAAACCTTTGCGCCGCATCCGATTGATGACAAACTGAGGCAAATTGAAGGCAAACTGCGGGTTATCTGCTACCAGCTTTTTGTAGTCCTCCTCGTAAATCTCCAGCACGAGTGATTTCCGAATAGCTACCACCGATGCGGTGCGGGGATCTTTGGTAAAGAGGGCAAACTCGCCTACAGGTTCGCCTGCCGCGATATCGCCCAGCAACCGGGTCCCAGCCTCGGTTTGTTGTATCACCCGGAGTCGGCCCGACAAAACAATGTACAGGGTATTGTCGGTATCGCCTTGCTGGAACAAAAATTGTCCGGTTTCAAACTGATGAATATTGGACGCCGCAAACACCTGTTCCAATTGAGCGTCCGTCAGTTCGCCAAAGAGCTGGGAAAGGTATGGGCGATAATGCTGGAAGTGATCCGCTAAACTTGTTTTTTGTATTCCAGCTAAAGACTGGGTAGTAGCGGCAGACTGTAAAGACAATAAGTGATGCATGGTAATGTAGGCTGTCCAATGATGCCACAAAAATGGGGGAAGCTGGCAGCAGACACGTTGCCCTGTTGTTTCAAAACCATGCCCTGTTGTTACATTTTGGGCAAACATGCCTTCTGGTAACAGGTGTATGCCCTGTGGTTACGCCACCTGACTGGGCGGAATGCCAAATCTTTCCTTGAAAGCTCGGGAGAAATAGCTCTCGCTACCAAACCCTACCCTGGCAGCTACCTCGTAAACCATGACGTTGCGTTCTTTGAGCATGCTCATGGCGCGATCAAGCCTGTAATCGCGCACAAAATCTGTCACACTCTGATTGGTGAGGGCTTTCAACTTTCGATAAAGTTGTACCCTGCTGACAAACATCTTTTGTGCTAATTCCTCGACGCCAATGTTTTCGTCAGACAGGTGTTGTTCCAAAGCGAGCATAAAACGGCGCATGAAATCCCGGTCGAGGTCGGTTGGGAGAGAGGCCTCCTGGATATTTTCCCGGGTGGCAGCAGAGGCGCCCTGGCTGTAACGCTCGCGCAGGCGGCGACGCGTTTCCACCAGATTTTCCATACGGGCCAGCAGCTCTTCCGTGTGGAATGGCTTGGCCAGGTAGTCATCTGCGCCACTTCGCAGCCCCTTTATTTTAGATTCTATGGCCGATTTAGCCGTTAGCAAAATGATGGGTATATGCGAAGTGAGTTCGTTGTTTTTTAAAGCATCGCACACCTCAAAGCCATCTTTACGGGGCATCATCACGTCGGAGATAATGAGTTCGGGCAATAATTCAAAGGCTCGTTCCAGGCCTTCTTCCCCATCGGCGGCCTCTATGACTTGCCAGTGTTCACCAATGGAGGTTTTGATGAACCGGCGCAACTCTGCATTATCTTCTATGACCAATACAAGAGGCGCTTCTGTACCCGGTGCGCGTTCTGCTATAAACATCGGGGCCGCCAGAGGGGCGTCTGTACGCTCTATTTCTACAGATTTGGAAAGAGTGCCTGGAATGGCCTTCATCCAAAACGTAAAAGTAGAACCCTGGCCCTCTGCAGGACTTTCAGCACGGATACCTCCGCCCATCAGTTCGGCCAATTCTTTTGAAAGAGCCAGACCGATGCCAGTGCCTTCTGCAGCGCGCGTATTCGATCCGTCCACCTGATAAAACCGCTCGAAGATTTTCCCTATAGCCTCCGGAGGTATGCCCATGCCTGTATCTTTTACCTGAAGCAGGATTTGAGGCTGATCAGTCCTGGCGACCGAGGGCGTTGCGATGGTCAGTGAAACCTCTACGCTGCCCTGTTCCGGGGTAAATTTCAGGGCATTGGAAATCAAATTGTTCAATACGAGTTCCACCTTGCCTGCATCGTACATGACATTGGACAGCATTTTAGCTGTTTCGGCGTCGCAGTTGCGGAGCCTCAATGTAATGCGGCGTTTTTCGGATAAGGGCAAAAAGCGTTCGAACACGTCGCGCACCGTTTCCACAAAATTTCCACTGCGCAGATCGAGGGTCATTTGGCCGCTTTCGAGTTTGCTCATATCCAGCAGCTGATTGACAAGTCCGAGCAGTTTTTGACTATTGGTTTCTGCCAGCCGCGCATTTTCCAACACTTCCGGGTCTTTTGATTTTTGCAAAATACGGCGCAGAGGCTCAATCATGAGCGTCAGTGGAGTGCGGAATTCGTGGGTTACATTGCTGAAAAAGTTGGTTTTTACTTGTTCAACCGCCTTTACACGTTCCGTTTCCCGATGCTCAAAGGCCAGCTGTTCCCGTTCTCTTACCCGTTGAATCTGAAGCTGATAAACCCGCCATCCTCCCCAGGCCAACAGCAATGCGTAGCATAAATAGGCCCAGGTGGAGCGGTACCAGGGAGGATGAACAATGATAACAATCGGGTTGGATGCTTCCTGCCAGGCGCCTTCGCCATTGCTGCCCTGCACGCGAAACTCATATCGTCCCGGCGCCAAATGGGAAAAATGCGCAAAACGCGCGCCTCTGGTATCTACCCAATCGTCGTCTACGCCTACCAAACGGTAGCGATAACGGTTTTGGGCCGGGTCTGTGAAATCCAGGGCTGCAAATTCAAACGATACATTGTTCTCCTCAGCGTTGAGGTGTAACTTCTTCAGACAGTCAAGCGAGGATTTTAATCCACGTTTTTCCAGGTTGAGGGGTTCGTAGTTGATAGAAATGCCTACGATGAATACCGGCGGGCGAGCGGTGTCTGCCAATACGGCCTCCGGAAAAAAATGGTTCAATCCATTGGTTCCGCCAAACAGCAACTCGCCGTCGGCAGCCTTGAAAAAAGACTGGGTATTGAATTCGCTGCCCTGCAACCCCTTGGCAGCAGAAAAAACGGTGATTACCGGTTTATCGTTGTTATTTACCTGTTGCGGAAATACCAATTTAGCCAAGCCCCGGTTGGTACTGCACCAAAAACTTGGGGAGGCCATATTGGAACTTTCATTGCCGGGTAAAATGCCGTACACCACCATATCAGGCAATCCATCTGATGTGGTAAAATGCCGCACCTGTCCGGTTTTTATATCGAGGCGATTAATGCCCCCGCCTTTGGTTCCGATCCATAAGCGTTCGCCCGGCTTTGCGGGGTCTGGCAGCAAACAGGCAATCGTGTTATGATTGAGTCCGGTCGGGTTGTTGGGATCTGTTTGCATCAATTGAAACTGAGGCGTGCCTGCGTCCATACTGCATTTGACAAGCCCTTGCTGGGTACCTATCCAAAAATCCCCGTTGCCATCCTGAGCGAAAGCAATTGCCTGCACCTGGGCTGATTTTTCTCCAAAAATATGGCTAAAATCGAAGCGCCTGAGTTCGTTGGAGCGCGGATCAAAGCAACTCAACGAGGCGCCTTCTTCAGTTATCCAAAACTTGCCGTCAGAGGTGTGTTTGAGCTGGGAATAATAGTAGGCGTTGATGTCAAAATCATATTTACACTTCAATACCCCGTCCGGTCCATACGCCGTTAAGTTCTCTTTCGAGGTTTTCTTGTGGGTACTCAACAGCCATAGCGTACCATCTTCTTCAAAAATCATGTCGCGCTTCCAGGTTGGGAGTAAATCCGGGAAAGCCACCGACTTTTGCGTTTCAGCTAGAGGTTTGTAAGTGTAAATCTCCGTGAAATCGCGCCAATAGTAGGTCCCTTGCGGACTCCGCCACAAACGCCAGATGCTGTTATTGGAAACGCCAGAGTGGAAGGCTTTGCGTTTTGGATTAATTTTACGCAATCCATAACCCAATGTACCGATCCATAAATTTCCATTGCGGTCGGTGCTGAAGCATTTAACATCCTGATCCACTGTCCAGTCCGGATTTGCCGGGTCGAGCAGTTTGCCTGGTTGAAGTTGCCAGAGGGCGCCCTTGAACGTGAACCAGAATTGCCCCTCCCCATCCTTGTCAATCGTGGCAGTGCCGCCCCGAATTTTGTTATCCGACAAACACAGGGTTGTTTTCCCCTGGTGTACATGATAGACTGAGCACAAGTCGGTGACAATCCAGACATGGCCTCCGTTTTGGTAGGCGCCATAGGTTTCGCCCGAGAAGGAAGGTCCGGGTAATGGGAGCGCTATATTTTGCGCACTGGAAACTTCGTAGTGTTTAGCCGTAGAAAACACCACAAAATTGCCATCTTCTTTTGGCCAGATACTGGTAAGCCTTTCTGTCGCAGCATCGAAACCTGTAAAATTGATCCGTTGTGCAGGCACCAGCGCACTCAAATCTGCTTTATCGGGCATGGCCTCCTGCCAGTCCTTTGGAATAGCCAGTCGAATCAGGGCCCCCGCGGTAAGTGCCCATAAGCTTCCGTCGGGCCCTTCTGAAAACCCAACGGCTTTTATATTGGGGAAATGGTGAAAATATCCCCGGCGGTGATCGTAAACATCCACGCCTTTGCTTTCGGTAGCCACCCATAACAGGCGCCGGCTATCTTCAAACAAGGCAATAATCGTATTTTCTGCCGGGGTATAAGGGGCAAAAGGGTTGTGGGTAAAAATCTTGAAGTTGTAGCCATCGTAGCGGTTCAGTCCATCCTTGGTAGCGGTCCACAAAAAACCGTCACGGGTTTGCACCAGGTCGAATACCATTCCCTGAGAGAGGCCTTGTTCGATGCCGATTTTTTCAAAAGCGACATTTTGCGCCACGGCGATCGCACAAACAAGGTAAAAAAACAGGCAGGAAAGCAGGCGCATAATGTCACAAACAGGGCGTGAAAATATGCATTTTCCGTTATGTTGCCATGTCATGAGGGTATGTTGGCCAGATCTTTCGCTACGCTCAAGATACCAAGCTACGGGGTTTGAACGTTATTACATTGCTTTAGGCTCAAATGCAGCCACTATCTCAGATGCCACTTAAGTTGTCATCCCTGACATCGGCATTCCGATTTAATAAAGATGGATATTTTGTCCTGAAAATACAAAATCCCTCAAAAAGACGGATTAGATGAGCGCTTGAGGCAAACAACTTGATTTTTTGGTTAGCTTTGCCACTCTTACCAATCTTCCCTCCAACCAAGAAGGACGAGTGGACGGAATGACTCCAACCAAGTTCCAGGTGGTATTTTTCACGTAAAATGTTAACGTTGTCGCTTTTCAGCGTCAACAATTTTGTCTTTGTACATGGCGCTACTCAAGCCAATTCGTTTTATCAGCCAGGATAAATCTCAGTTTTACAATACGTTACACTCCAGGGTAGATTCGTATTTTAAAGAAAACAACTTGTCCAAACACGCCAATGCCAGTGTCGTAGTCAAGACTGTTATTTTGCTCTCCGCTTACCTGTTGCCGTTGTTTCTGATGTCGTGGCTCCAACCTGGTTTGGGCTGGTCACTGGCAGGCTGGGCCCTGATGGGTGTTGCCATGGCCGGTGTAGGCATGAGCGTTATGCACGACTCCATCCACGGAGCATACGCAGCTAATCCGCGCGTCAACGAGCTGCTCGGCTATTCGCTGGTGCTTCTGGGAGGCGCCATTAGTAATTGGAAATATCAGCATAACAACCTGCACCATACCTTTACCAATATCACCCACTACGACGATGATATTGCCGACAAACCGGGCCTGCGTTTTTCGCCACACACACATGTGAAGCCGGCACACCGTTCACAATGGTGGCACGCTATATTTATTTACGGCCTGACAACCCTGTACTGGGTAGTGGCGAAGGATTTTCTGCAGTTTGTTCGTTATCGCCGTATTGGACTCAATAAAAACAGTGCTGCCCAAAATCGGGTGCTTTTGGCACAAATCATTGGCGTGAAAATATTCTACTTCTCGCTTTTTTTGGGCTTGCCATTGCTGGCTGGAATACCATTATTGGAAGTCTTGGCAGGTTTTCTGCTGATGCATTTCATTTGTGGTCTCATCCTGACGGTTATTTTTCAATTGGCGCATACTGTGGAGGAGACCACCCATCCATTGCCTAATGAAATGGGCATTGTGGAAAATGAATGGGCAATACACCAGATGAATACCACTGTCAATTTTTCGCGCAAAAACCGTCTTTTGACCTGGTATGTTGGCGGATTAAATTTTCAGGTAGAGCATCACCTGTTCCCCAAAATCTGCCACGTGCATTACCCGCAAATTGCAAAAATCGTGGAACGCACCGCCGCCGAATTCAATACGCCTTATCTGGAGCACAAAACGTTTGGCCATGCCTTACGGTCACATTTCACCATGCTTCAAAAATTTGGCAGACAGCCAATGGACGAAATGATGGGTTAACCCTTGAACCAACTTAGTTTCTAAAAAAACGGAAGGTTGCTTTTGGTATCTGGTTAATGGTAAGCCCCCAAAAGCAACCTTCCGTTTTTCATTTACTACATTAGAGCATGTTGGGGATTTTCTGCCGGAGTCAAAAATTTGAGCTTTTTTCGTCAGTTTTTGCGTTTTTGAAGAAGCATAGCCTGAGTTACGTGACTGAAAAAAGGTGAAAAATGGCGGAAAAAGGACAAGTTTTTGGCCC
>DATGWL010000025.1:0-54401 GCA_035299505.1 Saprospiraceae bacterium
GGAAGACGGTGTTTGTGGGAAAGGTGAGCCGGTAAGAGTACATGATTGACGAGTACTTGAGTACATGATTGTAGAGGGGAGGCGTTCAGCTTGGTGTTCGTACGGATACCAGACCGAGCGCTTCCCCTCTACAATCATGTACTCGTCAATCATGTACTCCCCAGTGCCTTCAGCAGCCATTCCCGCTCCGTTAGTGCGGGCGTGGATTCAATCTCTTCCCGGAGTTTTTCTTTTTCCTTTGCATTATTAGGGTTGAGAGTGGCTAGTTTTCGGAATAATTTAATGGTGGTGAGGTAGGTATCGCGGTGGTAACCTAGTACTTTTTTGCGGCGCAGGTACACTTGCATACTGTCGAGCTGGTTTTCCAGGGCATCGTATTCACCGATGTTGAAATAGATTTTACAAAGGATTGCTTTGGCTGCAAGGTTGTGCAACACATCGTCGTATTCAATGTGGAGCAGGTGCTGCATGGCATCTTTGTAGGCGCCGGTTTCAAAAAAATATCTCGCCAGGTTGAAATGTACCGCGCCTTCTCTATGGGTCTCCGGAAGTAACGGAGCATAGTCGTGCAAAAATTGTTTCACCCATGTATACTCCTGCAAGCGCAGTCCGGTGCGCGTGATGTTGTTGTAGGTAAATCTGGACAATACGCCGTTCTCTAACAAGGCGCCATGGGTGAGGCCGGAACGGTACAAATCAAATATTTCGGCATAAAAGCGCTCGTTTTGCTGGTTTATTTGCCGGATACAAAAATTGATGGCCATCAGGTACAAATCATGTGTTTCCGACAAGGAAAACTGCGGTGCATGATGTTGCAGAATATCCTTCAAGCGGGAAAAGTGAATGTCGCTGCCAGGTGCACCCAACTGGGCGTAATAGCCGTGATAATACGCCGCAACCATCGGAAGCGTCAGGTAGTGATGCCCGTCCAGAAACTGGAGCACCGGCTGCAACAACCCTTTATCAAAATGCTGCTGACTCACTACCTGCTGGCTGAGCATCATGCAACCTGTGCGAAGTTTATCGCAGATAAAGGCAATATCCTGCGCCTCCGAAAGTGCCTGTGCATTGGAGGTTTTAACCCGTCCCTGCTGCAAGCTCAGGTGGTAGGCTTCCCAGTGCAGTCGCACGTCTGCCTGATAAAACGCCAATCCACGATGTGTATCCTGTTCCAGTCGTTTGCGGGCGTACTTCAGCATCTGATTGGCAGGGTCTTCCAAACGCAGCTGCCGAAGCGCTTCAATAGTGTCGGCGTGTTGCAGGTGCCGGGCGTTTTGCCTGGTTTCCTGTGCCAGAAATTGCTCCACCGTTTCCATGGTGTAATTGGTTAGGTGGTACAAACGCCTCGGATCAGGGTCTTCTCCCCACTCCGGTAGTTTGCCCAAAAGCTCCTCACGCGAGATTTCCGGCAGGTGCAGATGTTCCAGTAGATAATCCAGCATCCTGCTCACTCCGGCATGTGTAACATGGTATGGAGAACGAACAAACTTGACCAAAGCCCGCCTTTGGGGCTTGGATAAGGCGCGCAAAACAGTCAGCAGATTTGATGACATGAGATCTTCTAGAAAAATATGGATGTAAAAATAAAGATATTTCTGAGAATTTATGTTTTTTTTTGTTTTAAATAATTGATATTCAATAATTTAATTTTATTTAATTGTCATTTAAAATCTGAAAAATGATAAAAATTGTCTTTGTTGGCCAGTTTTTCTCGCTTCACTTTTGTACCATGAAAGTTTATTCGGGCCGGCCCCGGAGAAAAACCAACACTGTAATCCCCCGCTCTCATCATTGAAAAAAGATCGCTTATGTACCGTTCACGATTGCTAACTTTTTGTTTTCTGCTCCTGGCTGTTTTATCCTACGGCCAGGGATTTTTGAAAGTTTTTCCGGAGGTAGCCAGTTCAGCCAATGCTGTAATCTCTGCAATGGATGGTGGTTACTTCCTGGCGGGAGAAAAAGCCGATACCAAAGCCGTATTTATTGCCCGTACCGACGCAACCGGCCAAACATTGTGGCAATTCAACCTTTCCCTGAACCAATCCCGTGCCATCGCTGCCGCAGGTAGCCCGGATGGAGGCTTTGTCTTGCTCCTGGAAAACTATCAGGACAATGGCCTTTTGCGCAATGTAATTTTGAAGTTGAATACTTCAGGTGCTATAGAATGGACTACCATTTTGCCCAATGGTAATATTTCGAATGGATTAAATGATATGCAGGTGCTGCCCGATGGATCAGTGGTTGCGGTGGGTAATACCCGCGACATCAATTTTGATACCCGTGGCTGGCTGGTAAAATGTGACGCTTCCGGAGCTGTTTTGCTGGACAAAGTATTCGGAATCGAACAACAATTGATCAAAAAACTGGTGTTGCTGCCCGGTGGCGATTTGGCAGTGGCTGGTTTTTTCCAAAATTATTACCTCGCACGCCTCAATGCCAATGGTGATCCTGTTTGGGAAAACACCTTCAACTTCCCGGGTAATCAAACGGTTTACGACCTGCTGCTCACCCAGGATGGCCAATTGGCTCTGTTGGGTACCAGTCCGGGCTTAAGTACCCTGAAAATTCAATTGCTGAAAGTTGGACTTAATGGCCAGCTAATCTGGAATAGCGGCTATGTGCCGTTTCCCAACAACAGCGATGCGCTCCCTGTACTGAACACCTTTACACAAGCGCCAAATGGCCACTTTTATATTCCGTTCTGGGGCTTCATCGATGACCCCCTGGATACCCCCATGGAAGTGCTGCAACTGAGCGAAAATGGAGTGGCTTTGGGTAAATTTAATCTGGGCCTGTCCGGGAACGTAAAAGATATATTGGCTACAGCTGATCAACGACTGGTGCTGACGGGTAATAACAACGGCGTGCCTACCAATGCTATGCTGCTGAAAACCAATTTGCAGGGGCAGTTCTCCCGAAATATCATTAGCGGGCATATGTACCTGGACATTGATGTGGATTGCGCCCTGACTCCCGGTGAAACTCCCCTGGCCGACTTTATTGTAAAAGCAGAAAATGCACAGGGCGAGATTTTTTACCACAAGACAGACGACAATGGCTTGTATGAAATTTTGGTTACAGAAGGCGATTTTACCCTGACCACATACCCGGCTTTTGCGCTGCCAGAGTTTTATGAACCATGTATGGCACCTGTAATTGCTGTTTCAGGTGTCAATCAGCAAATTACAGCGCCTGATATCATGCAACAACCCCAGGGCGCTTGTCCGGCACTGAGTTTGGAGGTAGGCAATACCATCCTGCGCCGGTGTACGCCTACGGCTATCAGGGTTGAGTGGTGCAATACCGGTACCATGTTGGCTTCCGATATGCAAATCAGGTTTTTGAAAAGTCCTTTGCTGGTGTACCAAAGCAGTTCACTTCCAATAGCTGCGCAACTGGGCGATACCCTGGTATTCAATATTGGGGATATTCTGGTTGGGGATTGCGGTGTTTTGAACCTGCAGTTATTGGTAGACTGTAATGTCAATATCAATGATGTGCTTTGTATGGAGGCCTTCCTTGTTCCGGATCAGTCTTGTTTGCCTCCAAACCCGGAGTGGGATGGTTCTAAAATTGAGGTTACAGGCTTTTGTACCGGCTCTGACATTGAATTTACCATCAAAAACACAGGTTTGGGTAACATGACCCAGGGCGCTGAATATGTGATCATTGAAGACGAAATCATGTACCAGCAAGGCTTGGTTCAGCTTAATGCACTGCAGGAAATGACCACCGTACGTATTCCTTTGCCGGAAGATTCCTGCTTCGCGCTGCGCGTTTTTCCCAATCAGACTACCTTGATGGAACGTCCGGTAGCCGTGGTAGCCAATTGTACTGCAGATGGAAACCTTGGATTATTGCTGGCTCTTGGCAATCTGGAACAAAGTCCTGTGGTAGCCACCCGTTGTGATCAGGTATTCGGACCATATGATCCAAATGATAAAACAGGTTTCCCACTGGGTATAACCCCAAACCACTACATTGAACGCGGCCAGGAGATTGATTATCGCATCCGTTTTCAGAATACCGGCAACGATACCGCATTTCTGGTGCGCATACTGGATACCCTGCCCGCTACACTGGATCCGGCTACTATTCGGCCTCACATATCCAGTCATGACTATACCTGGGACCTTTCGGCAGATGGTGTGCTGAGCTTTACATTCCCGAATATCCGACTGGTAGACAGCACGACCAACGAACCCGGATCGCATGGATATATCTGGTTCAAAATCAGCCAAATGCCCGGGCTGCCCGATGGGACGATCATCGATAACACCGCTGCCATTTATTTCGATTTCAACGAGCCGATCCTTACCCCGCCATCTCTGCACACCATAGGGCGTCCGCTTACGGTGGCAACCAAGGAGCTGGTAACGCCAACAGTGCTGGAGGTAGAAGTAACCCCTAATCCAGCTACGGATCTGGTTTCCTTCCGTTTGCCCGGCGACCGGCCACTGGGTCCTTTGGAATGGAGTCTGTACGATCCACTGGGTAATAAAATAGCCGGGCAGGAATTCCAGGGCCAGCAATTGTCGTATTCAGTAAACCACCTTTCGCAAGGGATTTATTTCTGGCAAATCAGCCAGGATGGTAAAACCCTCAACCGCGGCCGGGTGTATAAAGGGTAGGTTCGCTCCTTCAAATGCCATCCCGGAATACCATTCCGGGATAACTCAACCCCCTCAACCCCCTCAAACCCCTCAAACCCTTCAAACCCTTCAATCACTTCAAACATCGGCGGCTAAACCCGCCGGTACATATACTCATGAAACATATCCTGACTTCCGTTTTTACACTGTTGCTTAGCCTTGGACTGAGCGCCCAGTGTATTTCATTACAAAATTGTCCGTCCAGCATTCAGGCCTGCGATCTGACAGTCAACAATGCCGATCTTTGGAATGCCGCTTATTGGCAGGATCCCGTGCATAATATCCAGGATTTGGCAGATGCGCCTGTGAAAGCTAGCGTTTTGGCCAGAGATACCTGCGCGGGTGCGCCGCTGTCCATCCGGTATTTGCTTTACCTGGATCTGGATCGGAATGGCACCTGGGAAACCGTGGTAAAAAGCTGGGATCCGCCGGCTGAAGGCACGGTGAATTTCAACAATGCCGGCAACCCGAATTTTGAAGGTGGCGAGCCGCGCGAGTTTGATCAGCGCCCGGTTCCTGCGGGAGAGAAATACCGTTTTGCCGTGGAAATCATTCAGTCTGGCGATTCCACTGCCGCCAAACTGCGCTGGAATACAGCAGCCCAACCAACAGTATTTGTAGATCCGGAATTGCCCTACGCTACACACAAGATCAAGTGGGAAATGGAAGACAATCAAGGCAATAATTCCGTTTGTGAATACACTATTATAAGTAAAGACTGCAATGCGCCAACCGTGGTTTGTTTAAATGGCCTTGCCGTAAATATCATGCCTACCGGTTTGATCACTCTTTGGTCTTCTGATTTTTTGCAATACGGAGAAGACAACAGTACCCCAACCAGCCAGCTGCAATACGGCATCCGCAAAGTAGGGGAGGGGACAGGTTTTCCACAAAACCCGGATGGGAGTCCGGCAGGTTCAGTCACTTTTGATTGTTCAGAAATAGGCATTCAATCCGTGGAGTTATGGTGCCGCGATGCATCCGGCAATGCAGACTATTGCGAAACGTATGTCATTGTACAGGATAACTTTGGGGTTTGTGGGTTCGGCAATGGCAATAATTCAAACCCGCCGACGGTGGTTTGTTTAAACGGCCTGACTGTAAACATTATGCCAACGGGCATGATCGATTTGTGGGCCAGTGATTTTCTACAGTATGCCACAGACGATGATACTCCTTTTGACCAAATTGAATTGGGTATTCGTAAATGTGGAGCAGGGCAAGGTTTTCCATTGGATGGAAACAATAATCCGGTAAACAGTCTGGTATTTACTTGTTCTGAACTCGGTACGCAATGCGTAGAACTTTGGGCCAGAGACACCTCCGGTAATGCCGATTATTGTGAAACCTATGTTATTGTTCAGGACAACTTTGGATCATGTGGTTTTGGCGGCGGCAATAATGGCAATGCTCCAACGGTGGTCTGCATAAACGGGCTTTCAGTGAACCTCATGCCAACCGGACAGATTGACTTGTGGAGTCCTGATTTTTTACAATATACGGTGGATGACGACACGCCATCTGATATGATTGGATTGGCCATACGCAAATGTGGAACAGGAACCGGCTTCCCATTGGATGCGAATAATGTTCCGATCAACCGGGTTGTGTTTGATTGTATCGAGATAGGAACCCAATGCGTAGAACTTTGGGCGCGGGATACCTCGGGTAATGCAGATTACTGCGAAACGTATGTGATTGTTCAGGACAACGGAGATTTCTGCGAGCAATACTCAGCCGATATTACCCCGTGTATAACCAGTCACTGCAATAACGCACCGGTTCATGGGGCAGACTTGCTTGTTAATGGTTGGAATGCAGGAGGGATTGGTCCATTGTCGCAAAGTGGTTGTGCGGAATTCTCCTTGAGTACTAAAGGTCGCCTGGGGAATATAAATGTTGCCCCGCAACAAACTTTATACCCTCTGAATGGTGTTACGGTTTTAGACCTCATCAAAATCAAAAGATACATACTCGGCCTGGAGAACGATCTCTCTCCATATCAGCTTTTGGCGGCAGATGCCAATAAAAGCGGCTCTATCACGGGATTCGACCTCATCGAATTACGCAAACTACTACTTGGCGTGTACGCCCAATTGCCCAACACTACCTCCTGGCGTTATGTGGACGCCGGATTTGCCTTCCCAAATCCGGCTAACCCCTGGCAAACTTCTTTCCCGGAATGGGTAAACATACCCAATGCCGTGTTGGATGGTAACTATCAGGCCGGGTTCAAAGCCGTTAAAGTGGGCGACCTTGACTGCGACGCCTGGACAGGTCTGGGCGCCCCCGGAGAGGATCGGGATTACGCGAAACAATTCCTGGCCTTGCCGGAAAAAGTCCTGCAGCCTGGCGCCGTACTGGACATCCCGATCCGATTGAAAGATGCCGGAGCCTGGGAAGGCCTGCAGCTTGCCCTGCAGTTTGATCCGGAGAAAATGGAAGTCCTGGACATCCTTGCCGGTGAACTTCCGGGGCTGGATCCGGATGCCTTTTATCAGCCACAACCTGGTCGGGTACATTTGGTGTGGGCACAGGATGCAAGCGCTACGCTGGCAGCTGGTGTGGAATTGCTGACCATTAGGATAAAGGTTAAATCAACAGCGCTGTTATCGGAGGCAGTTTCCCTGGTGAAAGATTTTCAGCAATTGGGCAGCCGGGCTGGGGAGCCACAAAGCATTGCCTTGCAGTTTACAGAACAAAATACCGGAAACACCGCCAAAGAACACCTGATTTTGGCTCCGCAGCCTAATCCTACCCATGAAGGCACTCAGATTCCGGTGCAATTAGCCAATCAGGAAAAGGTGGTTTGGCAATTGGCAGATTTGAGTGGAAAAGTAATTTGGGCACAGGAACAATCCTTTGCCGCCGGCCGGCAGCTGTTGCCCATTCCTGCACAAGCGCTTTCGCAGGCGGGTGTGTATGTGTGGCGCGTAAGCGCAGGCGCACAAACTTGTAGCGGTAAATTGGTTAAGATTTAATCCCGATCATGTACGCCGGAATGGTATTCCGGCAACGACTAGCAAAGTCCACGATCATGTATGCCGGAATACCATTCCGGCGTACGTGGACTTTAATCCTTTTTTACCCTTTTTGAAAACCCTTTGAACAGCCGCCGGTGCGCCAGCCAGGACTTTTGTGTCGTAAACCAACCTTGATCTACGACATGAAAAAATGGATTGGCGCACTGGCGGCCTTGTTTTTAGGTATTTGGGTAAATGCCCAGGATCTTTCCCAAATCAGTAAAGAAAAACCCTTCCGTTGGACGGGCACCCTCAACATGGGACTCGACGGCTATGCCAACTCGGGGAATGTACCCATCCGCAGCGACCGTTTTGCCTGGCGTTTGTCTGGTAACCCTACTGCCTACCTGTACGGATTTGAATTGCCTTTTTCTTTTACCCTCGGCCAACAAATTCGGGATGTTCGTTACCCAACGTTCAATCAGTTTGGCGTATCTCCCACTTATAAATGGGTAAAACTGCATGCCGGTTGGCGAAACATGGATTTTTCACCCTACACCCTGGCCGGCCATAGTTTTCTCGGTGGTGGAGTAGAATTGACGCCCGGTAAGTTCCGTTTTGCTGCCATGTATGGTCGTTTCCACAGGGCTGCGGCAACCAATGCTGGTCAGGAGTATTTTTTGCCTACCTATAAAAGAATGGGTTATGGCGTAAAGATTGGCGTTGGAACGAGCAGCAACTACCTGGATCTGATGGCCTTCAAAGCCAAAGACCAGCCGGGTTCAGTGGTTATTCCCGATTCACTGGGCATTACTCCGGCAGAAAACCTGGTGCTGGGCTTGTCGGGCAGGGCAACACTTTGGCGGAAATTCAGTCTGAGCCTGGACGGCGCGGCATCAGCGTATACCCGAAATCAAAACTCTGAAGAAGTATCGCTGGATTCTCTGCAAATGGGCGAGTATTATGGTGCAGATGAAGTGATAACGCCCCGCTTTTCAACCCGCGTTAATTTTGCCGGCAAAGCAACCATGGGGTATAACAGTCAAAACTTTGGACTGAACCTTGGCTACGAACACATTGATCCGGAATACGCTACCATGGGCGCGTATTTTTTCAACAACGACATAGAGAATTACACCCTTAGTCCGATGATGGCGTTTGCGCGGGGCAAAGTACGGCTGTTTGGATCTTATGGCGTACAGCGCAACAACCTGCTGGGAAACCGTTCTGAAACTTCCTGGCGCAACATTGGCTCTGCCAATCTGAGCATCAATCCGGGGCCCAAATTCGGGCTGGATCTAAACTATTCCAATTACCGGATGAACCAAACCTCCACGGCATTCGAACTCAGCGACTCCCTGAAACTCGCCCAGGCTACTACCCAATACAGCGCCACGCCGAGATTTTCTGTTTTTGGCAAAAATGCCGTTCACACCTTGATCCTCAATGGCGTATATCAGCAACTTGACGATCAAAATCCGCTGACCGAAAAGTTTGGCGATGTGCGCGCGCGGGTGGGCGTACTCACATGGGCCGCTTCCTACATCGAAACCAAGCTTTCGGTTAATGCCGGATTGAATTACAACAGTGTGCAACTGGGCCAAACCCAAACCTCTAATTATGGCTTCAGCGCAGGTGTAGGCAAACCTGTGGCCAAAGAAAAACTCACCTTGCAGGCCAACGGCGCTTGGAATATTGCCCGCCTGAATGGGGAGGCAGATGGCGCCATTGTTAACGCCTCTTTCAGCGCTAATTGGCTGGTACAAACCAAACACAGCCTGAATTTTGGCCTTCATTTCATTCGAAGCACCTCGGTTTTCAGAGGGAAATATTCGGAATGGCGTGGGCAGATTGGGTATACCTGGGTGTTGCGTTGATGCGCTGCCCTGCGTGGGTCTTACGATCCCGCAATTTCGCCTTGCGTGGGTCTTACGACCCCGCATTCACCTTCGCCTTGCGTGGGTCTTACGACCCCGCAATTTAATTCACTTTTAATGCCCTTTTAATGGCCAACGGATATGGGTGCCCGCAATTTTGCTGTCGGTTCTGGGAAGAGTGCCATATCACTCCAAATTAGCCGGGAAAGCCATACCAAAAACCGATTTTTTCCCGTTTATCCCCAAATACATATCTTGCCCCGTATTATGAGCGACTACCAAAATTTTGAAACCAAACCAGCCAATAATTCCAGAACCATCACCATTGTGCTTGCGGCCTTGCTGCTCCTGACAGGAGGCTCCAGCATTTTTTTCTGGAATAAATCCCGCAACCTCAGCGCCGGAAACGATCAACTGACAGAAAGCGTTCAATCGCTTGAAGCAGAAAAAATGATTCTCCAGCATGAGCTCGACAGTTTGAGCGCTTCCTACGGCGAAGTGCGCCTGGAGAATGAAGATTTGCGTGGTAAAGAAGCGGCAACAGCCCAGCTTATTGCAGAAAAAGATGCGGCCTTGCGCAAAATCAAATCCCAAAACAACAAGCAAATCAGCGAACTCAAACTTCAGGTAGAAGAACTTCGCCAGTTGAAAATTGAGTACGAAACACTGATCACAGCGGTTCAGGTAGAAAATGAGCAGTTGAAGGCAGAAAACAAACGCTTGACCGAGGAAAACGCCCAATTGCAAACAGAAAACACCTCCCTTACCGGGCAGGTGGATGATCTGGCCAAAAAACTGGAAGAACAGATCAGAAAAACTCAGTCGGCTAAATTCAAGGCTACTTCCTTCCGTGTTGAAATTGGCAGTAAAGGCGAAAAACAAACCCTGCGTGCTAAAAAGGCCCGCGATATTCATGTGAGTTTTGATCTGGTAGATGTACCACAAACCTACCAGGGAGATCAGCACCTGTATCTGGTGATCACGGATGAAAATGGTAAACCCATTCCAAGCTCCAAACCCATCAAAACCACCGTTGATGCACCCAGCGGGAAGGTGGATGTAACCGCACAACAAGTGAAACCTGTTTCGCTGCGGGATACCCAGCGACTTTCATTCAGTTACAAACTGGATGAAAAATTGAAAAAAGGCAACTATGTGGCAGCCATTTATTGCAATGTAGGTTTGTTGGGGGCATCCAGTTTCCGACTCAATTGATTGTCAAACGAAAGTATCATTCATGGGAAAAACCAGCGTTTTGGTCATAGAAGATGAACCGAAAGTGGCCAATTCTGTAAAGACCTGGTTGCAGGAGAATGATTTTGTAGTGGAAATAGCCCCCGACGGGGCTGTTGGACAATATCTGGTGCAGCAAAATCATTACGACCTTATATTATTGGATCTTAACCTGCCTTTCGTGAGTGGTTACGAGGTGTGTAAATACATTCGGCAGATGCGTCCGGATTGCCCTATTATTTTGGTAACAGCATTGGGCAGCGTGGAGCAAAAGCTCATGGGTTTTGAAGCCGGTGCGGATGATTATCTGGTAAAACCTTTTGATTTCCGGGAATTGCTGGCCCGAATGCGTGCATTGCTGAAAAAAGCAGTAACACCCTCCCAGGAAAAGCCCATCGAGATCTTAAAAATTGCGGATTTGGAGGTGAATACAGCCTTTAAATCTGTGGTGCGTTCCGGTAAAACCATTGATCTAACCGCCAAGGAATATGCCCTGCTGGAATACCTGATGCGTCTGAATGGCCGTATAGCCTCCAGGCATGAAATAGTGGAAGCCGTTTGGGACGTGAATTTTGATACCGGAACCAATGTTGTGGAAGTATACATCAATTTTTTGCGCAAGAAAATTGACCGGAATTTCGAGCCCAAGCTCATACATACCAAACAAGGTCTGGGTTATTACCTCAACGTGCTCCCAACAGCATGAACATCAGAAGTAAACTCGCCCTGCAGTTTTCGGCTATTGTAGCCACCATCCTTTCTGTATTTAGTATTGGCGTGTATTCTTTGTCGGAAAATTACCGGCAGGAGGAGTTTTTTTCCCGGTTGGAGAGTCGTGCCATTACCACGGCACGCTTGTTTGTATCGGTGGAAGAGGTGAACAAGGATTTGCTGCGTATCATTGATAAAAACTCCATTCACTCCCTTTTCCAGGAAAGGGTACTGGTTTTTGATGCTGCCGATAGTTTGGTGTATTCCAGCGTGGAGGATTTGCAGGCGAATGTTTCTGGTGCATTGCTAAAAAATATCCGGCATAGAGGAAAAATAGCCTATTCAGAAAACAGCGTGGAATATGTAGGCTTAAAGTATACAGGAGCCCAAGGCGATTTTGTGGTAATTTCCTCTGCTTATGACCGATATGGTATGAGCAAGCTGAAAAACCTGAGAGATGTTATGCTGGCTGGCTTTTTAGCCAGCATCTTACTTATTGTGGCCCTGGGATATGTTTTTGCTGGTCAGGCGCTACAGCCGCTTGCCCGGATTAACGACGAGATATCTGACATTGGAGAAGGTAATTTGAACCGCCGTGTCAACGAGGGCAACGGTAAAGATGAAATTGCCCGCCTGGGCATGAACTTCAACCACATGCTGCATCGTTTGGAAACGGCTTTCACTACACAAAAACAATTCGTGAGCAGTGCCTCTCATGAATTACGCAATCCATTGGCAGCTATTACCAGTCAGCTGCAAATGATGTTGGAAAAACGCCGGAGCCAGGAGGAATATGAACAATCCCTGCGTTCCTTGTTGGAAGATACCCAAACCCTGGTGTCGCTTACCAATGGGTTGTTGTTGTTAGCTCAGTCAGATGTAGATAAGCAGCGATTATTGTTCACCAAAGTACGTATAGATGAGTTGCTGTTTACGGCCCAAAATGAGTTGCGCAAAGCACAACCGAAATACCACTTTATCTTTGAATATGGTACCTTGCCTGATGATGATACGCTGTTATTGATCAATGGGAACGACCATTTGCTGAAAACAGCCTTTATCAACCTGATGGACAATGCCTGTAAGTTCTCTTCCAATCATACCGTAAACATCCGGATCGGAGTTGATAAACGCACCATTCAGGTGGCGTTTACAGATATTGGAGAAGGTATTCCTCTGGAAGACCAACCTTTGATTTTTACGCCATTTTTCCGGGGAAAACACGCTACTTCACATGTGCCAGGGTATGGCATCGGACTGGCCTTGAGTCAGCGTATTGTGGCTTTTCATCGTGGCACCATTCACCTGCAATCCACTCCTGGCAAGGGTAGTTGTTTTACCATTAAATTGCCCAGAGAGTAAGTATTCAAATACATTTTAATATTCTTTTAATCCCTTTTTAATCCGGACACTCCCTTGTACAGGGAGATTTGCCCCTTCCAAAAGCCAGGAGAAGACTTTTCATTCATTGTTTTCTCAAACATTTAATCGTTTATGCAACAATTATTGCTACCTGCCCAATTCCCAACCCAAAATTCCCCACAATCGTTTTTGCTCAAAACCCTGCTGGTTTTTTGCGCTTTCCTGGGCCTTCTTTCTTTCGCTGAGGCCAAACCCTTACACTCAGATTTGCCAAAGCATGCCCGGGGCCTGCTGTCTGACACACTCATTACTGCCAGTATTTGTACCGGCGATTCGTATGTGTTTGACGGAGATACCCTGTTTGTTTCCGGCGAATACGTAGCCACTTATGTTGGCTCGGATGGATCTGATTCCACGGTTACACTCCAACTCACGGTGCTGCCTACTTTCGAGGTGCAGTTGGAAGCCACCATCTGCGAGGGCGAAGAGTATGCGTTTAATGGCGCATTGCTCACCCAATCAGGCGAGTACGTGGCTGAATTGACAGCTTCCAACGGCTGCGATTCTACGGTGATCCTGCACTTGGAGGTGTTGCCTCCTGTAAATACCGCCATTAGTGCCGGAATTTGCATCGGTACTACTTATGTGTTTGAAGGTGAGCCACTTACCGAAAGTGGCGTTTACAGCGCTATTCTTACTGCCGAAAGCGGTTGTGATTCCATTGTAACCCTTACGCTGGACGTGGTAGACAAGTTTGTGGTAAATCGTTCTGCGTCTATTTGTGCCGGCGATTTCTTTGTTTTTGCCGGAGATACCCTGACTGCTGAAGGTTCTTACACCGACTCGCTGAAAGCTATTGGTGGTTGCGACTCCCTTATTGTGCTCAAACTGAGCCTGTTGCCCAATTCGGCATCTGCACAAACGGTTACGCTGTGTGAAGGTGTGAAGTATGTGTTTTTTGGCGATACACTGACCGTAGCGGGCGATTACCAACATGTTTTGGTGTCGGCCAACGGTTGCGATTCTACCATTACCCTGACCCTGAATTACGTAACTTCTTTTGAAACAACCGACGAGCAAACCATTTGCGATGGCAATTCCTACGTCTTTGGCACTCAAATACTGGAAACTGCCGGCGAATACGTACAAGTATTCCAGGCGGTAGGCGGCTGCGATTCTACCGTTACCCTGACGCTGAATGTGTTGCCCCGTACTTCCGGAACAGATGGGGCTACCATTTGTGCGGAAGACAGTTTTGAATACCAGGGCGAAGTGCTTACCGATGAAGGCGAGTACACCTTCATTCTGCAAGGCTCCAATGGATGCGATAGTGTGGTGACCTTTACCCTGACTGTGTTGCCTGCCATCGGCACGTCCTTTGAAGCTACCATTTGCGCCGGTGATTCTTATGATTTTGGTGATCAAAACCTGACTGATGCAGGGGTGTACGAAGCTATTTACACCGCTGAAAATGGCTGCGATAGTGTAGTGACCCTTACGCTGGAAGTATTGCCTACACAGGAAACAGCCCTGAGCGCGGTTATTTGTGCCGGAGAAGCCTATGATTACAATGGAGAATTGCTGGTGGATTCCGGTGTGTATTCTTTCCTATATTCCGGTGAAAACGGCTGCGATAGCACCGTAGTACTTACCCTGACAGTGCTGCCATTGCAGGAAACTAACCTTGAAGCAAGTATTTGTGCCGGTGAATCTTATGCCTTTAACGGCAACCAGATTTCTGATGCAGGCACTTATGTGGCTGTTTATGAAGATGAAAATGGCTGCGATAGCACCGTAATCCTGGTGTTGGAGGTGTTGCCTAATCAGGAAACTACCCTGGAGGCGGTGATTTGCGACAACCAGACGTACACCTTCAACGGAGAAGAGTTGAATGTTTCAGGCACCTATACAGCCGAACTCACCGGCGAAAATGGTTGTGATTCTACCGTTGTGCTGACCCTTACGGTATTGCCAACCCAGGCCTCCGGTTTTGATGCCGTGATTTGCCAGGGCGAGGTTTATTCTTTCTTCGGTATTGCATTGACCGATGAAGGCAGTTATTCCTTCAATTTTGAGGGCACAAATGGCTGCGACAGTATCGTAACGGTAAACCTGAGCGTACTGCCTACTTTCGGAACCAGTCTGGAAGCTACCATTTGCGACAACGAGGTCTATGATTACAATGGTGAATCTCTGACAGAAGCCGGCGTGTACACCTTTGAATATACTGCTGCAAATGGTTGTGATTCTACGGTTACACTTCAATTGAACGTGCTGCCAACCCTTTCTACAGTTATTGCCAATTCCTTGTGTACAGGCGCTACATACCTCTATGATGGCGATACACTCACATCTTCAGGTATTTACACCTACGTTTATGCGAGTGTAAACGGCTGCGATTCTACCGTAACCCTCGTGCTGGAATTTGTTGATTTGTTCGAAACTGAACTGGATGTAGCCATCTGTAACGGTGAAACTTATGTGTTTGGAACAGATACGCTGGCCGATGCAGGTCAATACTCCCAAACCCTCACTGCAGCAGGTGGTTGTGATTCCATCGTAATACTTAACCTGACAATTTTGCCACTGAGTGAAGGCAGCGAATCGGTGAGCATTTGTGAAGGGGCCAGCTACAACTTTAACGGCGAAATCCTTACCCAGTCTGGTACTTATACCGCAGTGTTGACAGGCGTGAATGGATGCGACTCCACCGCAGTACTGAATTTAACCGTGCTGCCTTTGCAAACCACAACCCTGGAGGCCACTACCTGCTCCAACGAGGGATATCCGTTTAATGGCGCCCTGCTCACCGATTCCGGCACTTACACCGCGCAATTGGTTGGTTCAAACGGCTGCGACTCCACTGTGGTCCTCATTTTGACGGTTCTGCCAGCTTATTCAGAAACCGTTGAGGTGACCATCTGTGATAATGAAGTGTACGAATTCGACGGGTTGATCCTGTGGCAACCAGGCACTTACACGGCGACTTACCAGGCTGCCAACGGCTGCGATTCTATCATTACCCTGGAATTGTCGGTTTCCCAACTGCCAGAGTCTTCTTTTGCCGTGACGGTTTGTGACGGTGAAAGCTTTGAATACAATGGCGAGGTGTACACAGCATCCGGTGTGTATGAATTTGTTTACGAGGGTCAGGGCGCCAATGGCTGCGATTCTCTGGAGATTCTTTACCTGACCATCTTCCCGGCTATTCCGGTAACGGAAATAAGCGCGGCCATTTGCCAGGGAGCATCCTATATCTACAACGGCTCCATCCTGACTCTGCCAGGCACCTATACCTTTGAACTTTCCTCTGCAGTTGGCTGCGACTCCGTAGTGGCACTTACATTGACGGTTATTCCGGTAACCAATACGGCCATTTCAGCCAATATCTGCGCCGGAGAATCCTATCCGTTCAACGGACAATTGCTGACTGCCCCGGGTATTTACACCGCTGCTTTGGAATCTGTAAATGGTTGCGATTCTATTGTGGTATTGACGCTGACGCAAACCATTGTTAATACCAATGTTACTGCGCAAGGCAATACCCTGATTGCACAGGCTACGAATGCTACGTTCCAATGGATTAACTGTGCCAACAACCAGCCAATTGCAGGCGCTACAAGCAACACCTTTACGCCTTCACAAACAGGCAATTATGCGGTTGTTGTAACCCAAAACGGCTGTACAGCTACCTCCAACTGCACATTTATCCAGGTGGTATCCACAACGGAACTCATGTCTGCAGATGCCTGGTCTATTCAGCCAAACCCGGCGGCAACGTTCACCAGGCTGGTGTTTGAATCGCCGCTGACTACTGAGCTAAGCTTGGAAATTTACGACCTGAGTGGTCGGGTATTGCACCGTCAATACCTCGCTCAGGGCGCTGTTGCAGCAGATATCGACCTCAATGAACTGCCCAACGGTATGTTGATGGTTCGGTTGTCGGCAGAACAGGGTGTTTCTGTGAAACGCCTTGTGAAAGCAGGTCAATAAGGCCGCAGAAGTGTAAAAAAGTATAAAAAAGGCCCAAAAAGCCTTAAGTCTGCCATGCTTTGGGCGTGGCAGACTTTTTTATATCCGGTCAAGTACTCAACTTGCAGCAACTTGATCATGAACAAGCATTTACACATTTCCCAAAAGCGGTTCAGGTTTGCTGCAGTTGCCCTGATCCTGTTTTGTGCTCTCTTTGCCAGGGCACAAAACAGGCAGCATATTTTTGAACGCTTACAGGGAGTGTTTGTGCAGCCGCCAACGCATTCCATGGATCTGGATGAATACGGGCGGCTATGGTATGGCACTTGGGGGCGGGGTATTTTTATGTATGATGGATATGAATTTACCCGTTTTCAACAGGAATCAGGTAATCCCAATGCTTTGTCCAACGACCGGATTCTGGCGCTTAAAACGGATAAGCGCCAAAGGGTTTGGATCAGTACCATGAATGGTCTGGATTGCCTGAACAGGCGAACCGGGCAGGTGCTGCATTTTGGCAATATTGGCGATAGTATTTTCCAGTGTACTTCCCTTTTTGAAGATCGCCAGGGGGTGGTTTGGGCGGCGGGGGCTAAAGGAGTATTGCGTTTTAATGAATCACAGCAGCAATTCGAAAATATCAAGCCCCTGCAGGCAGGGGTCAAACCTGCCCGGGCGAATCAGTTTTTTGAAGATTCAGGAGGCAGGCTTTGGATGGGGCGCGCGGATGGACTATTCCTGTTTAATACGGAGAGAAGCGGGTTTAGCCATATTCCAGTGTATCAATCAGGTACGCCTGATGAGCCATTTCGGGTAATTTCCATAGTTGAACAACCTGACCGAAGCTTTTGGCTGGCAGGGCTGGATGGAATATTGCAGTTTGATCCGTTTAGCGCCAAAACGAGTTGGCCCATGCTTCCGGATTCCATCCTGCAAAGTCGTATTTCAGCCATGTTGCCGGATGAGGAAGGCGGTTTGTGGCTGGCTGTGCCGGATGATGGTCTTTACCGATGGGAGCCTCGTTCCGGTATTCTACAAGCGTATTCCCATAATGTGTTTGATCCGAATAGTTTGCCCAGTAATCAGGTTCACGCATTGGCATACGATCCATTCGGGAATTTATGGGTTGGCACAGATAGGGGGATCGCCCGGCTACCACTGTTGCGGCAACCATTTTCCAGGTGGTTGATTGATCCTTCAAACCCGGATTTGCCAGCCAACCAAATTCAACTGGTAGCCCAGGACTCCAGGGGGGGGATTTTAGTGCATACTGGGGCAGGCTTGTATTACATGCCTCAGTGGGGAGCTGTACCGCAGCGCCTGGTTAGTGGCAAACAACATTCCCTGAACTTTGACCCGGACGATTTTATCCGGGACCATGAGGGTAATATTTGGGCCATTTACGACGGGCTGTATCGTTGGCAACCGGAGTCGCAATCTTTTGTGCTGGTGCCTACCTCCTTGCAATCCCAACGCATCATGGCTTGCGCACAGGATGCAGAAATGCCCAATATCTGGTGGTTGGGAACGCTAAAAGGGGTTCATCAACTGGATATGCGTTCAGGGGAAATAAAAAACTATGAGCTGCCCATTCCTCCTGCACAGGCGCGCGGGGTGGCCAAAATACTGGACGACAAACAGGGCCATATTTGGGTCAGTGCACCAGCTATGTTGCTGCGGTTGGATAAAAAAAGCGGCGCCATGGAAACTTACACCTCCAAAACCGCTCCGCCCAAACAACTGGCCAACGATGAAGTGACAGACCTGGATTTGTCGCCGGATGGAAGTATCTGGGCAGCTACTTCAAGCGGATTGAGCCGGATTCAGGTAGCTGATGGCGTTGTGCAGAATTACACGCTCAAAGACGGACTACCCGATCCATTGATACTCTCGGGTTTGATGGATCAGGCACAGCGACTTTGGCTGGTTTTCCCTGAACATATGGCGCAGTTTGATCCTCAAAGGGGCCGGTTTTCCACCTGGAGTACCGCTAATTTGTTGCAAACGGGTCAGTTGGCGCGCCGTGCAGGTTGGTTGCTTCAGGATGGCGCCCTGCTGGTGGCATCCAGGAGCGGATTGGTCAGGATTGCCTCAGAGCAGGTATCGGTGCCTCGTCCTCCCGGCCATATCCTGCTCACCCGTTTTGAAACCAGTCACCCACAATCCATACCGGGTTTGGAATTTCTGCAACACATTCAGTTGGCCAACAACCAGAACAGCCTGACCATAGGCTGGGCGGCTATCCAAACAGCACAATCTGCTACCCTTTTGTACGAGTGTCAACTGGAGAAAAAAGGTCAGAAAACGCTTTGGGAGTATAAGGGTACAGACAGGCAGGCTGTTTATACCAACCTCGATCCGGGAGCCTATACCTTCAAGGTGCGAATAGCTGGCAGCAACGCTCCGGAACTGCGCATAGACATAGCCATTGCTCCGGCCTGGTATCAGGCAGAATCCTTTAAAATGCTGTTGATGGCCTTGTTTGCCACGGCTGCTTATTTGTTTTGGCGCAATCGGGAAGATAACCGTGAATTGATCCAGCAAAAAGAGCTTGCAGAGCAAAATGCGCGCTATAAAACCCGGTTTTTAGCTAATATGAGCCACGAAATTCGTACGCCCATGAATGCTATTTTGGGATTGAGCCGCTTGTTGACAGAAAGCAAACTCCCGCCCAAACAAAGCGAATATGCCGATGCTATCAGGCAAAGCTCAGAAAACCTCTTGGTTATTGTCAACGATGTGCTGGACCAGGTGAAGATTGAGTCCGGGAAGTTTACTTTCCAGCAAAAGCCCTTTGAGCTTGATCTGATTGTGCGGCACTTACAAAATACACTGGGGTTCAAGGCAGAGGAAAAGGGTGTGCAATTCGCCATTGAACTAGATTCAGGCACTCCGGTTAAGTTGGTTGGAGATCCGGTGCGTTTGAATCAGATACTCACCAATTTATTGGGTAACGCCATCAAATTTACTGACCAGGGCAAGATAACGTTGCACGTGGCTTCTCTGGAGGAGGTGCGCGGGTCTGGCAAAGTGATGCTGGAGTTTGTGGTAAGGGATACCGGAATCGGGATTGCACCGGAACAGCGGGCCAGGGTGTTTGAGAGTTTTCAGCAGGCAGACGAGGAGGTTTCGGTGTTGTACGGAGGCACCGGCCTGGGGCTGAGTATTACCAAAGATTTGGTGGAGCAGCAAGGGGGAAGTATTGACCTGAACAGCGAACAAGGTAAGGGTACGGAGGTGGTAGTGCGCCTGCCATTTCTGCCCGATGAAAACCGTGAAATGGCTGTGGAGCAGGTAACAGATACGCCTTATGATTTTGGGGCGCTTCGGGTATTATTGGTGGAGGATACCTTTTTCAATCAGATGCTGGCCATTGAATTGCTCAAAAACAGGATTCCACAGGTGCATATAGAGGTGGCGGAAAATGGCCGGATAGCTTTGGAAAAAATGGAGTCGGGTGCCGCCTTTGATCTGGTGCTGATGGATGTAAAAATGCCTGTAATGGACGGTCTGGAAGCTACCCGGCGGCTCAGGGCCAATCCGGAATGGGAAACCTTGCCCATTATTGCCCTTACCGCCAACGCGGTTCAGGAAGAGCTGGATAAATGCAAACAAGTGGGAATGAATGCCTGGGTTACCAAGCCAATTGATGCCGCGGAGTTGTTTGCATGGATGAAAAAAGTGCTGAAGGCCTGAGTGTTGTTCTAAAAATGATGCTAAAAGACAGGCGGTAGCAAAGATAGGTCCTGAGGAGCATCCGGTTGGTTTTCAATATTTTGTAAGATGTTAGCCAGGTCATCCAAGCCCAGATACCTGCATTGGCTTTTCAGGGAATGTGCAATGTTGCCGGCATTCTCCCAATCCTGATTGGCAAGGGCCTGTTTCATTGATGCCAGTTGTTCCGGCCATTGTTGGCGAAACATCTCTACAAATCGCTGGGCAGCCTCTTCACTACCCAGTAGTGAAACCAGTTTTTCTGTATTAAGTGTCATTGTGGTACAGGCGGGTTAAGTCGCCGCTGTTTGATGGGTTTTAGAGGTTTGAATGGTTTGAGGGGTTTGATGCGTTTGAGGGGTTTGATGCGTTTGAGGGGTTTGATAGGTTTGATGCGTTTGAATGGGCGCCGCTGCTAAACCGAATGCCTTTCTCGCAATCAGGTATTTCAAATGTTTTCGCCCCGCTGGGGCTATTTAGGCCTGTAGCCCCGTAGGTGATCCAGGCCGAACGCCTCCCTCGTCAATCATGTAATCATGTACTCTTCACTCATGTACTCTTCTCTTCACTCATGTACTCATTCACTCATTCACTCTCACAACCATCTGATACCCTTCTCCATGCACATTGAGTATCTCGATGGCCGGGTCTTCAGAGAGGAAGGTGCGGAGTTTGCTCACGTACACATTGAGGCTGCGACCTTTGAGCATGTCTTCGTCTCCCCAGATGCGTTGAAGGGCTATGTCGCGACGAATGATGCCGTTATCGCTTTCGCAGAAAAGTTGAAGTAGTTTGGCTTCGATGGCGGTTAGTTTGATCATTTCGCGGCCGCCGTGTAGCTCACGGGTGGCTACATCAAAACGGTATTGGCCAACCTGATGTACAGATTTGTCTGCCTGTTTTTGTTGGTTTGTGCTGCGTTTGAGGGTGTTGCGCACGCGCAGGAAGAGTTCTTCCATGCTGAATGGCTTGGTGATGTAGTCATCCGCTCCCAGGGCCAGTCCTCTGATCCGTTCCTCCTTTTGAATAGCGCCTGTTAGAAACAAAATGGGCATGTCGGGGCTGATTTTCCGGATGTCTTCTGCCAGAGAAAAACCGTCTTTCATGGGCATTTTAACATCCAGGATACATCCATCGAAGTTGCCTGACTTAAAAGCATTCAAGCCTTCCTCCCCGCTGTGACGCAGGGTAACGGTATAGCCTTTTGCCTCCAGGTATTCCTTGGTGAGCGGGCTGAGGGTCAGGTCGTCGTCTACCAAAAGTATCTGCATATCCGGTTGTGGGTTTTCGTTCCACAAACATCGGCACTCGATGGGGTATTTGCCACCTTTACTGCTTTTGGAACCTGAATTTTTACACTTTTTTACCTTTTTTGCGCATTACACCGGTGAATACCCGCTTGCGATGCCCCCAACTTTGCATCATTAACTACAGGATATGAGCGTAAAAGAACCACCAGCGTTTATCATCAAGATTGCAAAGCCCAGGTATGTGCTCTTGCTGCTGCTTTTGTTCGTGGTCTTTACCGGAGGTATTATGCCTTCCATGGAAGCCGATATCAAAGCATTGTCTGGTGGGGTAGGGGTGATAGACCTGGAATTTTACTATTGGCCCGAAAAAGCCAAAGCCATGCTTAATGCCTATGGAGAAGAGGGCAGGCATTTGTATTTGATCGCTCAATGGACCGTGGATCTGGTTTTTCCGGTAATTGCCGGCTTATTCGTTGCTACTGCCCTGGTGGTTTTGCAGGCGCGCAGGTGGTGGTGGATAGGTCTGTGGGTTACGCTGGCAGATTGGATGGAAAACGTGTGGGTTACCTGGCTTTTGCTGGACGATAAAGGGTTTTCAGCAACAGTAGCCATGCTCAGCTGCTTATTTACGGTGTTGAAATGGTCTGGTATTTTTGTCGGGAATCTGATTATTCTGTGGTCATTAATTCAACTGTTCAAAAATAAGAGAGGGCAAATGGCGAAGGCTTGATGCTCTTTATTGCAGCATTTTCAGGAGCTTTTCCACCTCGTTTTTCTTGTTCCCGGTCTGCAATTCCTGTAATAAAAATTTGGCTGCATCTTTTTGTCCGGTTTGGAGCAAGGCAAGAGCCATTCTCCAATGGGCAATGTCGTTCCAATACCCTGGCCCTACTTTATCAAAATAAGAAATGGCAGCATTCCATTCCGCTGTTTGCAGACAGGATTCTCCGGTATAGAATATGAGTTCGTCTGAAGCGCCAGGCTGATCTGCCAATGGTTTAAGCAGGCTTGCAGCTTCGGTATAACGGTTGTTTCGATAGGCGAGGTAGGCCTGTTGTTGATTGGCTTTGGAGGCATCGTTGCCACCCATAGCCGCCACTGGTGGTGGGTAGGCTTCCTTGATTAATGCGAGTGCCACTTCCTGAGCAGTAGCTGGTTGTGGAGCGGTTTGAGATTTGTTTTGCAGGGCATACCAGGCCCCAATCAGTATTAATACAGCCAGTCCGGCAGCGCCCCAGATCCATTTGCCGGATGCACCGGGTTTTATGGGCTGAGTTTCGTGAGGTTCAAGACTACCCAAAAGCGATTTTTTCAATCGTTGCTGATCCAGGGCTGTCATGGCCACATACAGGTCGAGCTCTTCCTTCAAGTCCGGCTCGGCCTGAAGCCGGCGCTCGAACTCAGCCTTTTGACTGCCCGATAGCAGCCCGGCGGCATAGTCCTGAATCAGTGTCTCGTTGTTGTGGTTCATGTAGTTGGATTCACGTGTTTGGGATGATGTGGTTTAATAATGCAGAAAATTGGAAATGCAGGGTAGGACTCACAGCATTGGGATGGATATTTGATCGGCAGACCAGCCCAATTGTTGAAGTACCTTGTGGACTAGTCGCTGCAATTGTCCTTTACAATCCTGTTTTTTGGCCGTTACGCCACGGGCGTCTTTCAATCCGTATTTTTCAACGAGTTGACCCACCTTAATGCCGTGTAGGATGGTGTCTGTTAACAGTTGCCGGCATCCATCGCCTAAAAGCGCCAGCGCTTTTTGCAACACCAGTATGTTTCGTTGTTGTTTGAGGTCGATTCCGGCTGTTTCTTCATCTTTCACCAGCGCATCGAAATCTTCGTCGGTGGCATTTGGCGGGAGTTGTTCCAGATATCTTTCATGTCTTTTAAGCAGACTGCTTTCCCGGCGTTGTTCCATTTTATGGAAATTGATGGCCGTTTTGAGCAGATATGCCCTCAGATTTCCGGCGCTTACCTCTCCTTGCATGGCTTTTAGTCGCACCCGCAGCACCGCATCGGCATACCACTCCCGGGCCTGGTCCGGCGGGCATTTTTCCCGGTAAATCAACCAGCCGGTCACGTACCCGTAGTGTTGTTTAAAAAAAGCGGTCAGCTCAGCTTCGTCTCCGGCTGCAAATCGCTCGAATTCAAGTGCAGTCAAGGCGTTGGATGCGTTTTGTTTGGCCAAAGGTAAAAGAGCTTTTAAGGAAAAAGGGAAAAAAATCAGCGATCCACCCTCGCATTTTTACAGGCTTGCATTATCAAATGGCAGGGATATGGAAAATACCCTTGGTTAATTCGAAACGAAGGCTATATTTGCCAAATTCTGTTTCAGGTATTTCTGCTTTTTAATCCGTTTTATTCGGCCTTCGGGCGCATGATCCAAAAAATAATCATTTCAACAACACACACTTATGAAGCAAGTTTTTTTGATGTTAGTATTTTGGGCTGGTATGGTACATATGGTGTTTGCCGGGTATGATATTGATATTTTGCCAATGAATTTAAATGGTGAATATGAATGTAAAATAAAAGTTACAGGTGGTACAACTTGGAGGCTTGGAGATCGTATTACATGGATATTCCCTGACGGGCAATTTGCCCAAGGAGTTAATACTTCAACTGGAAATATTTATTCAGATCATTCTTATTTTTGGAAACCATACCAAAGCCTACCTTCAAGCCCTGAAATTCATGCTTTTATCGCCAAAAAAGGAGGGGCTGGTATACCTCCAGCATTGGTGGAGCAGACTACAGAATCATTTTCAGGCACCGGGCCCACAGTTCAGATAAATCCGGCACCGTTTAATATTGCCTCCAATCAACAATGGCTAGTAGGAAATACATGGAATTTTACGCCTGGCCAATACACTTTTTTACTAATAACTTTCAGAAATGACCCTGTTTGCACTTTTGGAGGTGGGCATAATTTTACAATTACCCTTCCTGCAAAGATATCCAAAGTAGGGCAGTTTTTGTTTAATAATGCAACGGAAGATACTAGCAATCCACTTAAATTTCATACAAACAGCACAACTAATGAACATAAACATATATTGTTAAAACTTTTTGTAGACAATACATATCAAGTTGGGCAAAATATAACAATTAAAGTCGAGAGTAATACTTGCCTTACGACAGACTCCATTTATTCTTACGATATAAAAAGGGATCCCCACGATCCAAATGAAAAAACAGTATCCATCAAAAGAATCTGTGATTCAAAATATGCCAAAACATTACGTTACAGAGTACAATTTCATAATGATGGAAAAGCGCCGGTAAATAAAGTGGAGGTTTGGGATCAATTGGTGTCTCAGTTAGATCCATCCTCTTTTAATATTATCCAGCCTCCCACAATTAATGGATTGTCGATGCCTTTTAGCCCTCCGCCACCAAGTATGAACCCTTTTAAAAAGCTTGAGTTTTCCGGTCCAGGTTTGCCAGGTTTGGGTCAAACGGATGTTATTCATGTATACAGCCAAACTATCTATGCTTATGAATTTGAAGTAACTACACGACCTGGTTTTACAGGAGACATACATAATTACGCTGTAGTTACATTTTTCGATAGTGCGGGCAATCCTCTTGATCCTATTCCAACCAATATCGAAACCGTCTATTACGGGTGTGATAAACCTTCCTTTTGTAAATGCCTCAGGTCGCTTTTTCGACCCAAAAAGGAAAGACCAAAACCCTAATTCCATGATTCTATGACCCATCGGTTGAAATTTTCTATTCAAACCATCAAGGCAACGGCTGTTACCGCTTTTGCCTTGATAGTTTTTTGGATGGTTGCACAAACAAATAGTAAAGAGCATACGCCAAAATCAAACTTCCAGGCGCTGCTTGATAAACAGCAAAAATTCTATGAGTTGAAGGGTTATGAGCTGTGTATATTATTTTCAGATTCAATTATTCCCCTGATAGAAACCCATGGGTCCCGGAATGAGTTTTATGCTGCAATCAGGCACAGAATGCTTTCCCAATATTATTCGCACCAATTAGATACAGCTGTTCAACAATTATGGTTAATCGCCCAGCGTCAAACTGAAGACGATAGCATCACCGCTAAAATTTATGGGCTATTGGGTTTCGCGTGTTTAGAAAGTGGAAGGAATGAACTCGGTGGTCTTTTTTACGAGCGTAACCTGGCCGGTTTAATCAAGCACAACTGCAAAACCGGCTTGGGAACCGCCTATATGAATATCGGGTTTTATTATAAAAACAAAGGCGATTACCAGGAAGCAAAAACGTATTACCTGACTTCGCTTCCATTGTTAGAGGCTGAGGATCCTTATAATTTATCAGAATCCTATATCAATCTCGGCGACATCAGTCGCTACACCGGTGATTCAGAAACTGCCCGCACCTATTATCGCCGTGCAGCAGAAGTATTACCCGAAAGTTATGGTCGCCTGGAATCCAACCTGGGCTGGAGTTATCTGGATGAAAATCGTTTCGCTGAAGCCTTGCTGCAATTCAAGCGCAGTGTGCAAAAATCTGAACTCGACGCCGAATTGGCGCGTGCAATGAGCAAGTGTCACGAGGCGCTGGGCGATACCACTCAGGCGAACCAATATTTTCATCAGGCTTATATCCTGGCTGAAAGTGCCATTGACTCGGCCAAGGCAATGTATTATAGGGGTGCTGCTGAATTTCAGCGAAATCAGTTTCAACGTTCTGCTCAAACCTTCCAATACGCCCTGCACTTGTATGCAGAAGATGTGGCCAGATATGATTTATCTCAAAATCCAAAAACAAAGGAGGCGGCTGATTTCTGGCCAATCATGATGCTTCGGGGAAAAGCGGAGGCCTTGCGCCTGAACTATGACAGATCCGGCCATGCAGAGGACTTTGTACTGGCAGAAAAAGCGATTCATGTTGCCATGAATGCGCTGGATTCTTTTCGAATTGAAATGCAGGATGAGGTGTCCAGTCAGGATGCCCTTGACTATGTCTACGATACGTACGAGACAGGGATTGAGTTGGCACTTACATTGGATAAACTAAAGCCCGGGCAAGGATACATAGAACAAGCCTATGATCAGGCGGAAAGGGCCAAGTCGGGTGTGCTCAAACAACGCATTTTGGAGCGGGAGATCAGGCAAACTGCCCAAATACCGGCATCTATCCTTGATCAGGAAAAGCTTTTAATGTCCAGAAAGGCTTATTGGGAAAGTATAAATCAGGAGGATAGTCTGCTGCATGTAAAGCGTAGTTTGCAAAAACTGCGGGATTCCATTGAAAGCCTGGCGCCAGCCCTGGCTAAAACCAGGTTTCAGGCCCAAAATGCTCCGCTTGCGGAAATTCGAAATACCCTTCGGCAAGGTGAAGTATTGCTTCAATACTTCTGGGGCGATAATCAGGTGATTGTATTCGCGCTGGACCGGTCTAACATCCAGGGAATTTTATTGGGAAATACCCGGGATCTGTCTGTGCTCATTGATTCCCTTCAAGTGGCGCTTACCCGCTGGACCGATCCTGTAGACCAATACAACACCATTGCTGCGGAGGCTTATCAGGCTTTGTACAAACCGGCCCTGAAGCATTTCCCGGATGCCAAACGAGTCATTATTGTGCCGGATGGCGATCTGTTCTCTGTGCCTTTTGAAGCGCTGGTACAGGAAAATACGCGCTTTCTGGCAGAAGACCAAAACATCAGCTACCAATGGTCGGGCGCCTTGTGGAGACAATCGAGGTTGAAAAGTCAGGCAGGAAGCGCTGATTATGGCGGATTTGCGCCGGAGTACAACGCTCCGGCCGCGCTGGCTGCGGTAATGGGGCCTGAAGTGACAGATCTGCCGGAAGCCCGTGAGGCTGTTGACAAGGCTGGCAAAACCTGGGGAGGAGCCGTTTGGCAGGGCGCAGAGGTGGACAAATCGCTGTTTGTACAGGAAGCGGGGAAATATGGCGTTTTGCATCTGGCCATGCACGGCGTGGTGGATTTTTCGGAAAGAACGCGCACCGGATTGTTGTTCCCCAATGCAACAGGCGGTGTAGACATACTGAACGCCCTGGAAATCAGTCAAATGAACCTCTCGGCACAGGTGGCAGTGTTATCGGCCTGTCATACAGCCAGCGGCAAGGTGCGCCGTGGTGAAGGGGTTATGAGTTTGTCGCGCTCTTTTGCGCTGGCCGGTTGCCCGGCGGTGGTGGCCAATTTATGGTCGGTGCCCAGTGCCGAAACCAATGCCATAGCCGAGCGCTTTATGCAATTGCTTTACGAAGGGAAAGCTAAAGATCAGGCCTTACGTGAGGCCAAAAAGGAATATTTGGCTAAAGCCGTAACAGAGCGCAAGCACCCTTATTTCTGGGCCGGACAGGTGCTGGTAGGCAATGAAGCCCCGGTACATAAGCCCATGGGCTGGCTGCTTGCAGTATTGCTGGGTGGGGTAGTGGGGCTGGTAGGTATGTTTGCCTGGCTAAGGAGAAAACGATAATGATTGCTTTTTAGGACGATACTGCCCGTTCAGACTTCGGTTTGAGCGGGCTTTTTTGTTTTGGCACTTGCATTTTGGAGGGGGTGCATTATGAGGGGGAAGGCTGTACAATGGATAGTATAATGGTATCTGTCGCATTGGTTTATATTATTCATTCGTACAATTTGACTTAAAACCTAGATTCACCTTTAAATCAATTTGAAATGTGTCAAATTATTATTAACCAACCAATTGTAGGGTTATCAGGGAGTACCATAACCTCTGTAACTGTAACTGGTTCAATAGGGCCAATTGGACAATGTTCCTGCGATGTACTACATATTGTAATTAGTTGTTTGCATGGGACTAGTTCGAATCCGCAAACTGTACCTATTTCCTGGAATCAAGGCAATGGAACATTCACTGCAACATTCAGTGGTAGCGATGTTGGAAGATGTTTGTGCGATAAAGAAATTTTAGTTAGAGTTACATGTAATGATGGTGTTTTTGAATCAAAAGCATTCAAAATAGAATGTGAAGGTTGTAGGTTACTTAATGTGACTGGACTTAATGCTGAAATATGCAAAAATACAGCATTTCAGTTTCAGGTTGCTTATGTAGGCGGAGGTACAACCAATTTAACTATTGATTATGGAGATGGTACTGTTGTGAATATTCCGAATGTGGGGAGTTCTGGTATTAATGTACCAATGTATACCTACACACAAACGGGAAATTATACCATTGTAATTTCGTTTAACGGCATAAAATGCGAATTCCCAATTAAAGTGAAAGATTGTGATTGTTGCCCTATTGCCAATACTAATATTCAAGCCGAGGTTGATGAAAAATGTAATAAGGATTTAACAAAACGCGCAAAAATAGATGTGTTGGTTACACCTACACCAAAAACAGGGTGTCCACCTATTGTTCAGGCTGAGTTGTATATTGATAATATCCTAGTGGATTCCGGTGCCAATTCCTCACCATTTACCTTAAGCCATTCAGGTGACTATGCATGTGGAAATCACGATGTTACGATAAAATATCCGGGTTCAGGCTGTCCGGATAGTACTGGTATTTTCTGTGTATCAGTTTGCGAATCTAAGAAATGCAAAAAACGGAGATTTTCATTTGAGGTTTCAGCTACAATATCTCTAATAGCATTGGTTTTATACCTTTTTAATTCTGCTTATACCCTTTTGGCAGGCCTATTCACGGCATCACTCATCGCCGCAATTATATTATATCTGCGTTGGAGGCCATGTGATAAAATATGTAAAAAATGTCCATGGAAGCTTGCGCTTTGGCAAATTTTGCTAGCATCTTTTCTGGGATTTATCATGTTGTCAAAGTCGTCGTTTATTAAAATATATACCTGGCTTGTTTCTGCATTTTCATTTGCAGGTACTTTTGCTCCCATACTTGCTATTTTAGTCATTATTATAGTAATACTACTCATTATCTTAATTGTTTACCTATTATATAAAAGATGGGTGTCAAACTGTTGCCCAACAGAATGCGAAAAATGGACGAATATTTTAGAATCATTATTGGATGTATGTGGAATTGCGTTTGTATTTGTAGGAGGGTTTATTTTTAGTACCTATGGTTGGGGAGTTGCAGCCTTATTTTGGATTCCTTATGCATCAATGGTTTGGGCACTAATTGTATGGCTGGTAAAATTGAAGAAGATAGAAGCCTGTACGCCGTAATACCATTTTTCCAGGGTTTATCCCCGAAATCAAAGATGGTTTATGCCATTCGAATTGATCTTATTGTCAGCGTAACTTGTATTTACGCTGACAAAAGACCAATGTGCCTTCCACGGCGGATCATTAACTAATTAACCACAGAATATGATTGTTTGTATTGTTTTGAAATAATTAAATCTGTTCAAACTAAATAAATAAAAAGACTATGGGCTGTTCATGCAAAAACAGAGCAGAGTTCTCCGAAGAGAAAACTAAGTTAAATATTTTTGAAAGAAAACTTGGAGCATGTGCTTTTTGTATCAGAGTTGCATTGATTGGGATGTTTATAAGCCTGGCGGGACTTCATTATTCTATAGGTTCCAATAGAATCGGAGAGTTAGGCAGGTTCATTATTGCATTGTTCGGAATTGGGTTTACGACTGCTTCCATTTTACATGGAATATACTATGTAAAGGCTAAAAATTTTATGAAATAAGACTGTTATCTGAATTTAGCCAGGTTGTTAAGTTACTTTTCAAGATTGGGGATTTCATTCACTTGTTTTAAAAAGCATCAAAAAATCTGTGCTCAGGTTTTCATGTTGTAGTATCCCAAGAGAGTAATAGGAGCCGTATTGAGTAGAACTTGATAACAATCTAAGTTCAATAATTTTTTTCACATTCAATTTTTCGAAACTATCAAATTGGTAAAAATTTGCTAATCACAATAAATCTCAACATTATGACAACAAAGAAATTCATTCAGCTTTCCATTTTTTGTGTCCTTCCCTGGATCATAAATGGACAAACTTTACTTTCCCCTGAAAATGAAAGTAAAGTTCCAAATTCTAATCTATTTTTTCTATGGGATGCTTCTGATATAGATAAAGATACTGTACTCAAGCAATATGTGTTAATAATAAAAGAAGTGTACGTAAATCAGAATGAAGTAACTGCCATGCTTGAAAACAATGTTGTATATGAGACAGAGGTTTCGGGTATTCAATCAATTAATCTCGTTTCGAAAGATGTAACCTTGAAAAATTCTCAACGATATGTCTGGCAGATAATCACTTATTCATCAAATGGAAAAGGGCAGAAAAAGAGAGTTGTTGTGGTATGATAATCAATCATTTAAGCAAAAGTTCCAGATTCCGGCACAAACACCTGCAACGAGGTTATACAATTGAATATCGCGACAGCGTAAACGATCTGATAAAAATCTAAAACGCTTCAATCCGCCTATTGAATGTTCAACTGTAACTCTGACTGAACTGCGCTGTTTGTTCACGGTTTTATGGTCTTCTGTGAGTGGTTTGTTCTTTGATTTTTTGAAAGGAATGCTGATCTGTTGGGCTGTGTAATCTTTACAAATCCCCAGGAAACCCAGGTCTACATGCAAGTGGTGTTCATCAAACCAAATTCGATCCTCTGGGGGCAGTTCACTTTTCAAAATTGCATAGTCATGAGCAGAGCCGCAATAAGCTTCGCTAAGGAATTTGATTTGCTTTTTCCCATTGGCCAGAATTAAGAACTTCAGGGTATGGGCTTTTTTTTGCCACTGTAGTCCTCTTTCTGATCTTGTTGATTACCAGGTCTTTGCCTTCGTTGTTCAGTTGCATCTATCAGGATTTCGCTTTCATTAGACCATTGTTCTTTGAACTCCTCCACGCTTTGATACGCACGTTTGGGCATGTGTCCACCATGTTCAAGCGCTGCACGAAGCACCCGTAATCCAAGCGCCTGATTTTGATATGCATTCGCCCCATCCAAACCAAATGTAAGGCCCAAAAGATCGTAGGTTAAGCCACTTTTCAAGCTGTACAGAGAGAAGAAAAGTAGATCTTCATAGGTCCTAAAAGTGCTCTCATTGGTTGAGTTATTTTGACGGTCAACCATGGAAACTCCAAACAATTGTTCATAGGCTTCGCCAAACATCTTTACCAAAGTAAAAAACTGTTCTTCTGACAACCCTGTACTCGCTTTCCACTGCCGATCGTTTCTTACTTCTTTGTAATTAATTGCCATAGTGGTACGATTTGCAGCAAAAATACACACTTTGATTATCAAACAGTTACGTCACAACAACTCTAAGGAAGTTTCAAAAAGCCCTATTTGGGTATTCAATGTTGAAGATAATTTCAATATTAAAGAAATATTGACCAGTAATGGGGAATTAAATGATAATAAAAAATTGAGTGTTATGCCTCCGCCTGCCGGATGTGTCAATTCAAACCTTGAATTAGGCAATTTTCAAGGCTGGGATGGATATTATGGAAGTAGGTCAGGCTCTAGCAGTGTAAATTTAAACAGTCTTTCTAATGGAATAGTGCCAGGCAGGCACACTATTAGACAATTATCAGATGGTTTCGATCCAATTGTTGGTGGTAACCTTCTGCCGCAAGTAAGTGAAGGAAATTATTCCATTCGACTTGGGAATAACTCAGGTGGAGCGCAAGCAGATGTAATAAAATATACATTTACAGTAAATGCACAAAATCAAAGATTTAGCTTCAAATATGCAGTAGTCCTACAAGATCCGAATCATAATGCTGGAGAACAGCCGTTTTTTACGTATTATCTCTTAAAAGGTAGCTCCATTTTATTTAGTTCATCTAATTTGCCGATTGCCGGCAAACAGGTTTTAGCAGATGCAAGTAATCCATTCTTCAAAGGAGCTAATGGTGTAATTTACAGAGAGTGGACTCCTGTTTGTATTGACCTTAGCAAGTATATTGGTGAAACAATGACAATTGTTTTTGTAACTGCTGATTGCTCATTCACCCAACACTTTGGATACGCTTATATTGATGGACTTTGTGACAACAATGATGCTGTCCCATCATTTACTATGCCTAACCAAATTTGCTTAGGACAAAGTTTAATAGTAGATGGTACAGCTTCTCTAAATGAAACGTCTTATTTTTGGAGTATTGAAGAATCAGATGCAAATGCAGGTCGCCCTAATCCTAGTTCAGAAGTTTCAGGCTGGGTTGTTGCTCAACAGGCAGGATTAATTAATTATTCATCATTGTATAATAGCAAAGGAAAATCTTTCAAATGTAATACTTACTATAGAATCAAGTTGGCGGTAAATAATGATTGCAGTCCATGGAATGAACTGGTAAAATTATTGTTTGTAAAATGTCCTGCTGTTACCGCAGGAATTGATCGATGTGTTAGTTGTACATCTAATGGTTCAACGGTTCAACTTGGACAGGGTAATTCAACAGATCCATCATTAACTTACGCATGGAGTCCAAGTACGGGTCTCAGCAACCCCAATAGCCCCTCACCCAATCATATGGAGGGGGGCACTCAATACCCAATTACATATACAGTGACAGTTACTGACGGGAATGGCTGCACTAATACTGATCAAGTATCCTTATTTTGTCGTAAACCAACCTTGGCAATTTCTTCAATTCGTAATTGTTGCGATTATACCCTGATTGCAAACGCTCAAAATCACACTTCATTAATTTGGTCAACCGGCCAGTCAAATGTATCCTCCATTACTATAAATTCTGGAGGTACCTATACTGTAACCGCTTCTAATCCATGTGGGCAGGTTTCTCAAACAATTACAATACCCAGCGCTAATTTTATGGTGGGACCATTTAACCAGATTGCTTACAATTCAAAGTTTTATCCGCCATCAGGCGGCGGTGGGTTGTCAGATAAGCTATATATAAAAGACGTAATAACCGGGAATGGGGCCAAAAATATCCCAAATTCTTATAATGCCACTAAATATGAGTTGCGCATCTATAATAGATGGGGGCAGCTTTTCAGGACTATTAAAGGTTCCAGTTGTAATGGATTTAATAATTGGGATATAAATTGGGACGGAAGGGATGCAAATGGCAATTTGGTACCTCAAGATGTTTATAATTGGCAATTGAGATTAGAAAATTGTCAATATACATGTATGGAATGTCAGTGCCCAATTGAACGCAAATTCGTTGATTTGACGTGTGTAGATTGTGGAGGGTTACCAGGCCCTGGTTGCAAGTGGTATAATCATTGCAAAAAGTGGAATGTCCCACCTGGTACCACAGTAGATGTACCTATTTGCGTTGGTAGTGTTACAGTTATAAGATGAATTGAAAACCCTCTATTTAAACTCAGAAACATATAAGAAGGACATCGCAAATAGTCAGTATTTTTACTAATCACACGCCTCCTTCACCTCACCCCTGAAGGAGGCGTTTTCTTTCCCCAACCCTCGCATTTTCCCGCCCATGCATTATAACATCAACCGGCTAATAACCCCTTCTTAACTATTCACCTGAATCAATCTTTTCACCCATGAGCAACCCAATGGCAAACAATGCCCCAGTCTCCTTTGAACGCACAGAAAATGGCCTTATTGATGCCAGAAAATACACCCTCTACGAGGTTTTACTGGATCCAAGACTGGATTCGCTGGACATGGATGAAAGGCAGCGCTTATTCTACGATTTTATATCGGATGGCAACCGCTTAAAATACACAGCCAATAAAAAATATGCCCAAAACGGGGCAAAAACGGAGCGTATTATGGTTGATCCTGATACCGGTAAAACGTCCCATTTGATCAATTTCGCCTCCAATAATTACCTGAATCTATCTACACATCCACAGGTGGTAGCCGCAGCTATGCAGGCCCTGGAGACCTTCGGCGCCGGTTCTGGCTCATCCTGCATCACTACCGGCCGAACCCGGGTTAAATCGGAACTGGAACAGGAAATCGCGCAAACCTTTGACTGCGAGGATGCATTAGTCTACCCCAGCGGCTTTATGGCCAATACCGGTGTATTGCAGGGGCTGCTCCGCAGCAACGATGTAGCCATCGTGGATATGTATGCGCATGCCAGCATCATGGACGGGGTAGAAAACCGGAATAAACTCCTGTTTCAGCACAACGACATGGCTTCCCTGGAACGTACTATCAAACGCGCCGATAGCCAATATGCCAATAAAATTGTCGTGGTAGATGGCGTGTATTCCATGGACGGAGATATAGCCAACCTGCCGGAAATCGTGGGTCTGTGTAAAAAATACCGATGCAAACTCATGGTGGATGAAGCACACGCCTTTGGCGTTATCGGCAAAAATGGACTGGGTATTGCAGACCATTTTGACATGCCTGCAAATGTCATCGACATTCTGGTAGGTACGCTAAGCAAGGCTATTGGAAGTTCCGGCGGCTTTGTATCCGGCAACAAGGAGCTGATTTCCTATCTGAAATATGCCAGTCGCCCTTACTTTTTTACCACTGCGCCTTTTATCCCGTCTATGGCGGCAGCATTGGAGGCCATTCGCATCATCAAATCCGATGCTTCCCGCAGGCAGCAATTATGGGAGAATATTGCCTATTTCAAAGCCAAAGTGTTGGCAGGGGGCTTCAACATTGGTGCCGCGCAAACCGCCATTTTTCCCATCATTTTGGGCAATCACCACCTGGTAATGGATACCACCGTTCGTATGGGCCAAAACGGCGTGCTGGCCATGGGCGTTGTTTATCCGGCCGTTTCGCGCAAACAGGCGCGCATACGCATGAACATTACAGCCGAAATGAGTCGGGAGCAATTAGATAAAGGGTATGAGGTATTGTGTGAAAATCTCTAAAACGCCTCTCCCGTAAAAATGTAAAAACTGGCGCCTTCTCTGGTTACACCCACATCAAAGCGCACAAAAATGTCTTTTTTCGGGAATAACAGATACCTCAGGCCGCCTCCGCCACTGAAACGTACATGCGCCCAATCCAGAGAGTGAAGGTTGGGTGTTACCGAACCTGCGCCTGCAAAAACTGCCGCGCCAATTCGTTTGCTAAATGGCAGGGGTAAAAAACGATACTCTGCCTGGGCCGCATAATACTGTTGATCCCGGTAGCGTCCGGTGTAATAACCCCGCATCAGAGATTCATTGCCCATTAAACTAAGCATATTGAATGGTGCATTCCCCGAAACGATATTACCGCTTGCCTGCCAGGCAAATACCTGATTTTTGCCCACAGGTATGTACTGACGCACTTCGGCGCTGAAATTATCAAAAGCATAATCGCTGCCCAATGCGTGTCCGTAGTGCAACCAACCTATTTCAGCAAACCAACCTTTGCGGGTATTGAGATAATTTGGTCGGGAGTCATACACCCAGCCCACACCCATGCCAAGGTTGGTAGATCCTCCTGATCCTTCCGGCAGCGGACGGGTGGGCTGATCGCCTCCAAAATCCACTTTGCCCAGGTGTTGTGCATCCACCTGTATTCCGGCAAACATATTGTGGGCAACACGGTGCATGATGCGCTCCCGCAGCAGGTAATACACACCGTTCACCGTTACAGGATCTGCTTCCGGCGCGTCCGGACCGATGCCATAGTACAGCAATGGGAATCGTTGCAAACGCAGTCTACCCAGAATCAACCACTTATCCTGATCGGTGTACACCGCATTATCTACCCAAAGTCCGTATTGGTTGCGCAATGTGCCAAACCCAAACAGGGTGATTTCGCTCAGCCGGTTTTCCAGGTATTTGTTTTTGGCATGGAATAAAACAGACCCTGCAATGCCAATTTCCAGGCTGGTTTCCGGTGAATACCCCAACGTTGGGTAAAACAAAAAACGGGGCTTCTCAGGTGGCTTATGCTCCTGAGATAACCAATTCATAACCCGGCCAAATAATCCGGCACTGCTGGTGTCTGCCTGTGCAACCACTGTACAAGGCAAAAACAACCAGCCAGCCAATACAACAAGGATCATATTTCGCATGTCCATTAGACAAATTTATCCACCCTGGGTTCAATTCCGCTCATTCCCATTTACCTTTTTTTACCTTTCTTGAAATCCCCTTAACCCTCCAGCCAGGAGCGCACGAAGACCTTTGTCGCAGATTTTTCTATCACCTAAATCTGTTTCGACATGGTCTCGAAAATATTGAAAACCATCTTTCTGTACAGCCTGATAATCTGGGCAGCTACAGCTCAGGCGCAACCAGTGCAAATTTCCGTAGCACTGGCGCCACCTTATCCTATTCATTTAGAGGATTATGCCCAAATGAAGGGACAAGTTATCATTACCATGGTAAATACCGGCCAGACGCCCTTGCAATTGCGCCTGGTGCCTTCCGTGCAGGGGCAAAATGGCATTTCCGCTACCCTGAAACCCGGGTATCGTCCGCCCAGTCCTTTGCTCCTCGGCCCATTGGAAACCCGTGTGCTCACGGGCGGACAACTGCAAGCGCTCAACATGGGTATTTCTCTGGAAAACATGGATATCAAAGGGGTGAACGTGCAGCAAATCATCCGCACCGAAACATTGCCTGAAGGTCTGTACGACCTCTGTGTGCGTGCCTTTGATTTTAATTCCAATACCCAGTTGTCGAAAGACGGCTCCGGATGCGCGCCTTTCAACATCACTTGGTACGATCCACCGGTGGTTATGCAGCCTGCTGATAAGGCAACAGTGCCGGTATTGCAGCCGCAGTTTGTCAATATTGGCTGGACACCCTCCGGTATTGGCGGAGTGACCCGTTACAAGTTGTTGTTGATGGATATGACGGCTAATGGACTTGCCAACCCAAATGATGCCTTTAACATGGGCTTCCCGCCTTTTTTTCAGAAAGACAACCTGCTCACGCTTGGCCATCCTTTGGGCCTGGCAGAACCGCCCCTCACACCCGGACACAAGTATGCGGTGCGCGTGCAGGCGTACGATCCTCAGGGCAATTTGAAATACAAAAATGAAGGAAGGAGTCAGGTAACAACCTTCGTATATGGCTCCACCAACCTTCCGGGAGGCCCTTCTGGCGGAGGCGGCATAGACATCCCTTTTGACGATCTGGCCAACCCCAAACAGGATCCTGTGTTCAATACACCCGACCCAAATGATCCGCTGGATTGTATGGCCGCATTTGAAGTAGCCATGCCCTCTTCCGCAACACAATACACCCCTAAAACGGGCGATACCGTTGTGATTGGCAAATTCCGGATGAAAATCCTGAACATAGCTGGTGGCAGCGGCGAAGGAGAGATTTACATTGCATTTCTCAAAACCAAGGTCAAAGTAACCTTTGAAAACCTGCAGGTAAATGGCCAGAAACAAGCCTATGGCAACAGCAAAGCCTGGGTGAAAATTGATCAGGCAAATCTGGTGGAACAGGCCATGGCCAACGATCCAACCGGAAATCTGAGCAATGTAAAGGTCAAAGACATCAACGATTTTGTTCAAAATGCCAATAGAAAAGTCAGCAAGTTCATTGGCGAGCAAAGCCAACCCATTGGCGTTCCGTTTGCACTGGATAATGCCAAAAACCAGAACCTGATTCTGCTGGGCATCATTTTTACAGCTACCAAAGCCCAGGCCAATATGGTGTACGGCATGCCGGTGCCTGAAGCTTTGAACAACGACTGGTTCCAGCTTGGCGCCAAAGGCATTGGCATCCGCCCGAATGGCTTTGGATTGGATGGGGGCAAAATTTCCCTGGCCAGTGATAAAACCTTTGCGCTTACCGATCACACCAGTTTTATCCTGTTTGGCGGAGCAAACAAAACCTATCTGGAATTTGATTGTAAAGGCATCAGCAAGGTGCAACTGAACGGTGGAATGGAGTTCTCCCGTGATAAAGCCATTCCGGTAGATGCCCAGAATAAAGTAGTGGCAGCACCGGCGAAGTTGGTGGCAAAATTTGAGGTAGCCATTGAAAATGCGATGAACTGGACTGCCGATGCTACCTTATCACACCCGAAGTTCTCCGTTCCCCATGCTGAAGGCATCCTGTTCAGTGCCCAAAACCTGAAAATTGATCAGTCGAGCACAGCTAATGTGCCCGGCATGAAGTTTCCTTCCAATCACCCAAAGAAGAACAAGGTGGACTGGCGGGGTATTTACCTGGGTACCGTAAGCATTACTATGCCGGATTGGATGAAAGACGGCAAGAAAAATGCCCCGGTGGCCGTGGTAGGGTTATCAGATTTGTTGTTGGATAAAACTGGTCTTTGGACCAACGTTCAGGCGTTGAACGTGATGCCTAAACTCGACGACGGCGACCTGGCCGGTTGGGCATTTTCTGTAGATACCATCCGACTGAAAATAGAATCAAGTGCACTCACAGGCGGTGGGGTAGGGGGCTACCTGCGCTTGCCGGTATGTGAAAGTGGCGTAAAATACGCTGCCACCATTGCCGCCGGAAATCCGGAAGCTGATTTCAGTTTCAGTGTAAAAACCACGGATGAAGTGGAAATAGATGCCTTCATCGCCAAGGCGGTATTTGGACCTAATTCTTCTATCACAATAGCTAAAAAAGACGGTAAATGGAGCCCGGCAGCCGATGTAAACGGTTCTATTACAGTTGGTTGGGAAGAAGCTAATAAAGATGCGCAAAAAGAAAACGCCGTGTCTTCCTTCAAATTGCCAACGCTGCAATTTTCCAAGTTGCTTATTCAAAACAATGCGCAGGGTAAACCCCGTGTGCAAGAGTTCAAAATAGAGTGGGATAACCCTAACGTAAAACAAAACGACCAGCATAAACTGGCGGGGTTCCCGCTGAAACTGGGCGGTTTGAGTGTTGACTGCGATGGAGATGTGCTGGCCTTGGGCCTCGACCTGGATATTACCCTCACCAAGGGCGAAGCCAATAAAAATGGTTTGAAAGGCAGTACTGCTTTTTCCATCAATGGTCAATATGACAATGACAAAAAGTGCTATCTATATAAAAATACCACGATTGACTCCATTAGCGTGAATGCTAAACTGTCGGTGGCGGAAATAGGCGGCGCATTGGCCTTGTACAAGAAAGACGATACCTTCGGTAATGGATTTAAAGGCTCCATCACAGCTACCATCAGAGGCATCGGTATTGGCGTAACCGCAACCCTGCAGGTGGGTAATGTGACGGAAAAAGGTCAGAATTTTGACTATTTCTTTTTTGATGGCTTGTTTAAATACGATCAGGGTTTTAAAATCCCCGGAGCGCCAATGGCTTCCATCTACGGATTTGGTGGTGGTGTTTGGTACAACATGGAGCCTACTTCCCCCCTCAAGGACTTTAATTACGCTGCATACGGTGAAAACCCTGGCGATTTGAACAAACCAGGCAGCACGGCAACGGGAGTTGTTTTCGAACCACAACTTGGTAAACTTGGCTTTAAAGCAAAAGTATTGTTTGGTCTGAGTGGAGGGGCGCAGGCAGGTGGTAAAACCTTCAATGGCGACGTAACCTTCACTATGTACTTGTCTACGGAGGATAAATTCCGCCTGGATTCCATCGTTCTGGATGGCAATGCATACGTAGTACAGCCAATGGATTCACGAAATAATGCCAGAATCCATGGCTTCATGCACATGCAAATGGACTTTGTTTCACCAAGCTTTACACTTGTGGCCGGGCTCCAGGTAGATCTTGGGAGTGTGTTAAGTGGCGATGCTACCCTGGCGATGCACTTTTCCAAACAGGAATGGTATGTACATCTGGGTAAATGGTCTACTAAAGAACTGGAGGGGATGGACCCCTGGAGTAATAGTCCGGAGAATACCCGCTGCAACCTCAATATCGATCTTAAGGTATTGGAAGCATCCGTAGGATGTTATTTCATGATTGGCTCAGATGTACCTGGCCTGCCGCCGCTCCCTAAATCTATACGGGATAAAATGGTGGACCAAAATAACAAGCCGGTGAGTGATAACCGGCCGGATTTTGGATCCTTTGATGGTGCTAAACCGGGATTTGGATTTGGGGCAGCCCTGAAAGCAGAAATAGATATCAGTGTGTTGATTGTTTATGCTGACATAGATATCACCATTGGTTTTGATGCCGTACTCCAGGATTTGAAAGGCGCTACCACCTGCGATGGCAATACCGTTGGGGTAAATGGCTGGTATGCACAAGGACAGGCATACGCGCTGTTGGACGCTGAAGTCGGTTTGCGCCTGGATCTTTGGTTTTGGAAGAGCCCCTCATGGAAATTGTTTGATATGTATGCGGTAGCCGTTTTGGAAGGTAGTTTCCCGAATCCCAACTATTTCAAAGGCTTTATTGCTGTGAATGGTCAGGCTTTGAATGGTTTGATCAAAGTAAATCGCTCTTTCCAGTTTGAAACCGGAGAAAAACCCTGCTATAATCCGAGTCCGTTTGGTCAATACCCGATTGTTGCGGCCATCTCTCCGAAGGAGAACGATAAAGTGGCAGCACATAAAAATGTGCAGATTGCCTTCAATTTTCCGAGAGGATACTTCGAAGTGGCTAACACAGAACAGCCAGAAATACCGGCTAAATTCTATTGTTACAAGATAGAAAAATTTGAAGTGAAACACGGTAATCAAAGCCTGCCAATGTCGGCCATTGATTATGTAGATGAATACCATGCGCAGTATTATCCGAAAACCCAATACGGATTGTGGCCTGAAAAAGCCCATTTGCGCCTGTTTATTGAAGTGAACGGTTATGAAAAAGGCAAAGCCACTCCGGTAACGAAGAAGCCGGAACGTGATACGGTAGAATTTGATACTCGTGAATGGCCTAAAAAGGTGGATTGGGCAATGTTACAGGAAAGCAATCCGCAACCCAACAAACGTTTTTTCAACCACAACGGTAAAAAGGGTTTCCTGAAATACAAACCCAACAAGGGACAAGGATATATCTTCAATCCGCAGAATGACGACAAGGCTTTGTACGACGTGTCCAAAACCAAGTACTACACGGTGTTCACCGAGTTGAAAACCGGCAAACGCAGTATAGGAACCTTCACATACAACAATGATGGAAGTTTGATTGAATTCCCCATACCTGCAGATTTAAAGAAAACCACTATCTACTCCTTTGAACTCATCAAGGAGTTGACTACCCTGCCTAAACCGGCAGAAGATCAATACGATCCGAACAACCCGGACACTGGTGGCGGCTGGGGTCAGGGGGATAGTAATGGCAACTCAGAAGGTGGTCAATACACCGATGCTGAATGGAAAGAGCTGTACGGTGGTGGTGTTTATCGCATTAATCGCCTGTTACTGCCGGATACTACCACGAAAAAGGTGCGTGTAGCCCTGTGTCGGATTTATTTCAAAACCAGCAAATACCATACGCTGGCAGAAAAAGTAGCCACCTATCAGGTGAAAGGAGTGGGTTATTTGAAGCAAATAACGCATCAGCGATTTATCAAAGCAACGCCAAAAGGGCAGGGCTTTTCCTATAGTGTGGAGGAAAACAAAGCCGTTACTACAGAATTACCCATACTGTTCATGGCGGGTGGCGAGCAGTTTGATGAGTACGATGCTTATGGCTACACCCTTGATCCAGGGAATTACGAGATCAAAGTTGAACCACATGTCACCTTTGAAACCGGATCTGATCAAAAAGTGCCGTTCGAGTACTATGAACGATACCTGTTAGGTCAAAATCCAAGCGATATAGAGATCAGGAAAATTTTTGAAGGACGCGATTGGTTTGGAACCGGCTGGCCGTATATCTCTGATGTACACACGCCAACACACCAGCAATTGGCCAATGTCAACTGGTCGGGGTACATAGAGTTTTGGCGCAACAGTGAACATGGCAGTATAAATGCCTACAAACCTGCCGGATTGAAAGTGCTGTTACCCGCCAAGCCTTTGTCTCAGGCAGAGATCGATGCGGCTATTGCACAGGGGCCACAACAAGGAAATGGTAACATCGGGAATATCGTGCTGAATGTTCAACAACCAGGGAATGGCATGAATATGCCTGGAATGGGGCTGGCTGCCGGCGCCGACAGTGATTTCTGTGTGCCAATTGTTGATGAATCCTTGTTTGTAATCAATAGGGATTACTGGATCTTCATGCGCGATGGATGGGGTTATTTTAAAACCCATTACGATGAACCTTCCAAGCAGCTTTGGCTTCAGAACACCTACGATTACATGCAGGATTACCTCAAGCCCCGCCCGGAGGCTAAACAAAGTATCCTCATGAACGGAAGCTCGAAGCCGTATACCTGGAAGAAGTAGGGAATGGCCAATGGCCAAGGTCCAATATCCAATGTCCAATGTCCAATGTCCAATGTCCAAGTTGTGCGCCTGTTTGACATCAGCACACTTGCTTGCTTACCCTCGCCTGAATGGCGAAGTCAGGTGCTTTGCACTCGCCATTCAGGCGAGTAAAGCCAGGCAAAGGTGCTGACGCCAGGCTCCCGCACCACTTGGACATTGGACATTGGATATTGGATATTGAACATTGATTTACCTTTTTTTACACTTGTTGTGTTTTGCTTGAAAAATGGTCCGGGCTTCGGCTCGGACCTTTGTTTTAACAAATTAGCATTACAACCCTGCAATATGAAAAAGATAACATTCTTCTGTTTTTTTGTCCTGCTGGTCTTGTCTTCTGTGCAGGCGCAACAGGCGCCTATGGATACTTCCGCCAGCTATGGCATCGCTGCCCTGGTTAAGCCTGAATCGGTAGTCATTAGATGGGCGCCGCGTTCTTATGCTGTTTGGCGACTCGGCAATAAAAACGGCTATGTGCTGGAAAGGGCCGAGGTTCCGGAAAAACCCGGCGATCTGCGCAAACTGGCTTTTCAACGGGTTCAACCTCAGCCTTTTAAACCCTACACCCTGGCGGAATGGAAAAGTAAGGCAGATACAACCAATGTGGCCATTGGTACAGCTGCCCAGGCTTTGTACGGACAAAGTATGTTTGGAAAAAACGGAGCCTCCGGGATGGGATTGCTGCACGAGCAATACAACGAACAATCCCTTCGCCATGCTTTTGCACTTCAGGCCGCCGAATTAAACCAGCAGGCAGCCGAAGGACTCGGATTGCGGTTTGAAGACAAAGGGCTGGATAAGTCTAAAGAGTATGTTTACCGCATTTTTAATGTCCCGTCAACCAAAGGTTTTGTGACGGATACTGCTTATGTTATGGTATACCCTGCATTCCCTCAGGAACCTCAAAGTGTGCTTTCTGCCTATTTGGAAGAAGGAGATCACAACATCAAAATTGCCTGGAGCAGACCGGCAAACAGGACCCTCTTTTCCTCCTATTTCGTTGAAAAGTCTTCCGATGGCGGCAAAACCTTCACCCGATTGAATGAATACCCGCTGGTGTTTGGATTTAACGAAGGGCAACATGAAGACTTTAACCTGGTAGACTCCCAGGTGGTTAATGGCCGGGCTTATCAATACCGGGTCATTGGGATTAACTCTTTTGCAGAGTTTGGTTTGCCCAGCGAAGTGCTCACCGGTATGGGGAAAGACCTGAATGCACCTTTACCTCCGGTTGAATTGTGGGCAAACGACATCGGTAATAAGTTTGAAATTAGCTGGAAAGCCGATCATACCCTGTTTGCTGATCATGCCGGCTGGATTATCGGCCGCTCGCTGAGTGCCAATGGCCCATTTGCCCCACTGATGGAGAAACCGCTGCCAAAGGAAACCCGAAAGTTTGTAGATGAAAATCCGGTGCCGCTCATGACCAACTACTATGTGGTTTTTGCGCTGGACGACAAGCAAAACTTCAATATGAGCCCTGTGGTTGGTGGCATTCACCACGATGCCGAAGCTCCGGCAAAACCTCTTGGCTTAAAAGGCGTTTGCGACTCAACGGGCCTGATTTCTCTGGATTGGGAGGCCGGAAAAGAACCTGACATCATGGGTTACAGGGTGTTTATGGCCACCGCCAAAGAGCGGGAATGGTTTCAGATTACAGAACAGGAACTGCCCCTTGAGCCTCATTTTGAACACAGGGTTAAACTGAATTCCCTCACTGAAAAAGTCTATTTTACTGTTGTAGCGATGGATTTTAGTTTCAATGCTTCTGAATTTTCGGAGATCGTTGAAGTTGCCCTGGCGGATACCATCGCGCCAGAAAAAGCCCTGATCAATGATTATTCCGCTTCTCAAAAAGGTGTATTGCTGAAATGGGCTAAAAGTGGCAGTAAGGACGTGGTCAAAACACTTCTGCTCCGCAGAAATGCTTCTGATAATAACTGGAAAACCCTGGCAGATGTAACGGCTTATGCAAAAACAGAATTTCTGGATACCTCTGCCCGTCAGGGTATGCAGTATGAATACGCTCTGGAAACATTTGATGATGCCGGTCTGTCGTCTGGCAAATCCATTCTGAGCGTCGTGGGAGCTGATAACGGGGTGCGTCCCGGAATCAAAGCGTTACAAGGCGTTTACGATACCAAAGCCAAATCCTTTTCGCTGCAATGGGAGTACAAGCCTTCCGGCCGCTACCAATTCATGATTTACCGAAATATTCCGGGTAGCGCCCCGGAGCCCATTGCCCAGGTGCCTGGCTCCGACCGAAAATTTACTGATGAAAGCTTGGTATCCAACAAAGAAGGCTACCAGTATGCTGTCAAGGTCATTTGGGCCGACGGCGGCGAATCGGACCTCAGCGAACCATTTGAAGTCCGTTTTTCCAAAGGAAAATAACCTCATTCTCCACACTTTTTAATGCTTGATTATGAAAATGCAAACCTCCAGCCTGCTGTTGGGCCTCCTCTTCATGGCCCAAATCATACACGCTCAATTCAATGTCCAGATCCAGGTCAACCAAAACGTTCAATGCAACGGAGCTGCCGATGGGGCGCTTACCGCCGTAGTGAATCCGCCTGGCTCTACGTATTCCTACCTGTGGTCTAACGGCGCCACAAGCGCTTCCCTGACCGGACTGCCTGCTGGCGCCTATGCCGTGACGGTCCAAAATGCTGCCGGTGGTTCGGCCATGGCTACAGCCATACTTGCAGAGCCGGAAGCCTTGCACCTTACGGCCATCACGGAACTGCCATTGCTGGTAAACCCCACCGGCTCTGTGGAAGTGGAAACCTCCGGCGGCACCATGCCTGTTGAGTATCAATGGGTAAATCAGGCCAATATCCCGTTTTCCAATGAGGAAGACCTGATTGATGCCCCGGCAGGTGTCTATACCCAAACAGCTACTGATGCCAATGGCTGTACTTTCGTACTAACCCCTGTTACCCTCACGGCTACCTCTGCCACTCGTGAGTGGGATATTACACAGCCTTTGGCGGTTTTTCCCAATCCGGCCAGCGAACAGATTCAACTCACCTTGCCGGAGTCGGAGCCTACTTTGGTTCAGGTATTCAGCGCTACCGGCCAACTGTGCGAATCTGTTTGGCTACAGGGGACAAATGCTACGGTTTCGCTTGTTATGCTCCCTCCCGGTTGGTATCAGGTGCTGGCGCCTTCCCACAACTGCACTGCCCGTTTGTTGATCCAACGATAACACACCGTCTACCGTCTTCCGTCTACCGTCCACCGTCTACCGTACAGCTATTTTTTGCCGGTCCGAAAATTCGGACCGGCAAATGCCGTTTTTGGGCAATGGCCGCCGTACCTTTGCAGGCCAATTTTCTCTTTAATAATATGAATAAACGCGGTAAAAACCCTCATAACTACTGCTCCTTTTGTGGCCGTACGGAAGAGGAAGTCATGATTTTGGTGTCCGGCATGGAAGCCCAGATTTGCGAAGCTTGTGCAGAAAAAGCCCAGGATATCATTGATCTTGAGTTGGATAACGCAGGCGTAAAGCGGGAAAATCGCCGTCAAAAACCTGAACCTCAGCCGGGCGCCGGCAAAAGCGAACGCTATGGAGGTCCTATTCACCTTATTCCCCCGCGTGAGATCAAAACCTTCCTAGATCAATACGTGATCGGGCAGGATGATGCCAAAAAAGTGCTTTCCGTTGCGGTATATAACCACTACAAGCGCTTGCAGGAACTGGAAAAAAACAAAGGCAAGGTGCGCAAGGAAGATGATGTGGAAATTGAAAAGTCCAACATCCTGCTTGTAGGCCAAACGGGCACCGGCAAAACGCTGCTGGCCAAAACCATCGCCAAACTGCTCAACGTTCCCTTTGCCATCGTGGATGCTACGGTATTTACCGAGGCTGGCTACGTGGGTGAAGACGTGGAAAGTATCCTGGCACGTTTGCTTCAAATTTGTGATCAGGACGTAGAAGCTGCCGAACGCGGCATAGTTTATATTGACGAAATTGATAAAATTGCCCGTAAACAGGACAATCCGAGCATCACCCGTGATGTTTCCGGCGAAGGCGTTCAGCAAGGTATGCTGAAAATGCTGGAAGGTTCCGAAGTGATGGTGCCTCCACAAGGCGGCCGAAAACACCCGGAGCAGAAAATGGTGAAGGTGAATACCGAAAACATCCTCTTTATCTGTGGCGGCGCGTTCGATGGCATTGAGAAACTCATTGCCCGGCGTGTGAACACCCAGGTAATCGGGTTCAACAAGAAATCCACCGCACGTATTGACCGCGATAACCTCCTGCAGTACGTGACCCATGCCGATGTAAAATCATTCGGCTTGATCCCGGAATTGTTGGGGCGTTTGCCAATCTGCACCTACCTGGAGCCGCTGGATCTGGATGCCCTGCGCCGTATCCTCACCGAACCGCGCAACGCCATCATTCGTCAATATCAAAAACTGTTTGGCATGGAAGGCGTGGAGCTTATCCTTGAGCCGGCAGCCATGGACTTTATTGCAGAAACAGCGTTGGAATACCACCTGGGCGCCCGCGGCCTGCGTTCACTCTGTGAAGCCATTTTCACAGATGCCATGTTCGATTTGCCCAGCGCTGCCAACCAAGCCGAGAAACGTCAGTTGGTCATTGACCGCGATTATGTAGCCGAAAAGCTCGAGCATTCCCGAATTGGGAGACTGAAAGCTGCTTAAGAGAGGTGCAGAGTGGAGTTTTTTTTACCGCGGTAAAAAAAACTCCACTCTGCGCTTCCGCGCCTCTGCGGTAAAAAAACTCCGCGCCTCACTTACTCCACATACAGCACCAACCCCTTCAAATACGATCCCTCCGGATGAAACAAACTCACCGGATGGTCCGGACTTTGGGATAAATGATGTAGTACCCGTACAGGACGTCCCACCTCCATCGCAGCAGCAGCAACCGTGTGGTAAAACAACTCGCGATCCACTACCTGTGAACAGGAGAACGTGAACATAATGCCGCCGTGCGCCACTTTACGCAATGCTTCGGAATTGAGACGCTTATAGCCCTGCACCGCATTGTGCCGTTTATCCAGGCTCTTGGCGTAAGCCGGTGGGTCAATAATCACCACCTCGTAAGCTTGCTCCGTATTTTTCAGGAACTTGATCACATCTTCTGCATAACCTTCGTGCGTGCCTTCGTAGGGGGTGTTCAGGGCGGTATTTTCTGCACACAGGGCAATGGCTTTTGGGGAAATATCCACCGAATGAACCAGTTGTGCGCCTGCCTGAAGGGCGTAGCAGGAAAACCCGCCTGTATAGCAAAAAGCGTTTAAAACCGTTTTGCCGGGGGCATATTGAGCCAATAAAAGCCTGTTTTCCCGTTGATCCAGGAAGAAGCCTGTTTTTTGGCCGTTCACCCAGTCTACCCTGAATTGCACCCCATTTTCATTGACAATGGCACTATCTTCCGTATGCTCTGCAGTGCGCCACAGGTAGCCGTTTTGCTGTGTTTCAGCGTATTTGGGTGGCAAACTTTCTACACTTTTATCATACACAGCCCACAGATTTTTACCCAGCACCTCTTGCAGCGCTGCTGCAATCAGGGTTCGTTGGCGGTGCATACCGATGCTGTGGCATTGTACCACGGCCGTTTGGCCATACACATCCACGATCAGCCCGGAAAGCCCATCACCTTCGCCATGCACAAGCCGGAAAGCGGTAGGAGCGCCGCCATTTAGCGCATCCGATATTTGCGGCAGAGCTGCTAAACGGGCGTCGTAAGCCGTTCGAAGTTTGTCTGCCCAAAAATCTACCTCATTGAGGTTGGCCGGACCAAAACTGATGAGCCTGACGGCAATACTGCCATGATGAAAATGCCCGATGCCCAGTAATTGACCGGATTTGTCGTGTACAGAAGTCAGGTCGCCGTCTTCCGGCTGACCTTCCGTGCGGGCAATAGCGCCGGAAAAAACCCATGGGTGGAATCGGAGCACCGGAATTTCCTTGCCGGAACGGAGAAAAACGCGAATTGAAGGAATCATTTTAAAAATTAAGGCTGCAAATTCGCGCTTTTGCGCATTTTTGGCGGCACAAACATTGACATGAATAAGGCCGCCCGAATTTTTTATCATGTGTACCTGATGCTTACCCTGTTTGGCATGGTAGTGGGAGTATTGTATTTTTTATTGATGCGGAACGATTTTCTGACCCAATACCCCGATATGGAGGCCTTTTACCCACAATATGTGGCTGCTGCGGCACTTACAGGTTTGGGCGCAATTGGATCACTGAGAAACCAGCGCTGGGGAATGTGGGCCATGATTTTGGGTATGACCGGAGCTTTTGGTATAGAGCTTATGACAGGTTTCCCCTGGTTTCAAATGGCAAGAATTCCGATATCCATGGCGGCACTGCTGCTGTTGATGCGCTGGAATAAGCTGATATAAACTAACGATGGACGATGAACGATGTTACGACGGCTTGGAATGGTAATATTACATGTCATTCGGATATGCTGAAGTTGTTATTCTTCTTTCAATTGTTTGAAAATCAAAAAGATATGTCGAGATTTTTATCGTCCATCGTCCATCCCGAGTACTCGGGACCATCGTCCATCGTAACCAACAACACCTATGCCTATTACATTTGACTGGTCCAAAACCATTGCTGAACTACCCGGAAGCCCGGTGCCTGCTGATTGGCTTGCCGCCAACGGCGATGGCGTTAAAGTAGCCTATATTGACCGGGGAGTAAACCTCGGACTCGCTTCGCTGGAACATGTAAACCAGCCTGGCGCTAAGTTTTTCACCGGCGCTCCGGGGTTTTCCGTAGCTAAACTCACAGGCCAGGACCTGGTAGGCGAGGCTTTTGGTACGGAAGGTCGCGGACACGGTACACTGTATGCCTCCCTGCTGGCTGGTAAAATTCCGGCCGCACCACCTGCGGATAAAGACCTGGTGAACGGGCTGGCCAATGGCGCCAAATACTTCATTATCAAGGCGCGTAATGCCAACGATAAGAAGACCACTGCCAAAAACATACTCGATGCCATTGAGCTGGCCGGGAACCTGAAAGTAGATATTGTTATCCTGGGGCAATCCATTTCCAAAGCTCAACTGCCGTTTGAAGGACTCAACATGGCTGCGGTTGACCGGGTGTTCAACCTGCCCTCGGTGCAGCGCATGTTCATTTTTGCGCCTTTGAAAAACCTGGAACCCTCGGATCCCTGGGCCAATATCGCTGCCGATAATATTCCCAACCTGCGCGCGGAGGTGTTTAACGTGGCTCGTTTGCCGGTAAACTTTGAATCGGTTTCTTCCGTTATTACCCCACAGAATATTTCGTTCATGCTGGCAGGTTTTTCCGGTAAACTGCTCACCAAAAACGGAGATGCTGCAGATATGGAATTTTCCAATTCCGGCGCCGTTGCCATCATGGGCGGTGTGGCTGTACTGGCCTTGAGTCATTATAAAAAACAAAATGGCGGCGCTACTCCCACACGCCAGCAATTTGCCCAGTTGCTGGCCACCAGCTGTACACCGCTCCAAAATGCTTCCGGAAGCCAAACTGCCCCGGCATTTTTCCGAAACTTCTAACCAGACCGATCATGAGACCCATTTTCTTCCTTTTGCTCTGCCTGCTCCTGCACGCAGGCGCACACGCGCAAACCTTGTTGCAGGATGCAGAGGCGCTGCGTGAGTATTTTGATCAGCCGGATGCTTCGGATTTTGACCAGCGACTCATCTTCAACTGGGATGCGCTGGATGCCCGGCATTCTGAAATTATGCGCAAATACTGCATCACCAAGGATACCCTCACCACCTATTGGGTGGAGGAGTCTTTTCGTGATAATGTGTTCCTGCTGGTAGAAAGAACAGATCAAAACCGGGTTCTGCTGGCTGGTTTTGCAGGTGAAGACCGCGTAGAATCGTCTAAAACCGGTGTTTCTGCTTCAGGCTTTTCCGTGAGCACCCTGGCCGACGGACTGGCGCGATTCCTGGTAAAACGCACCAAACAGGAACTTTCGCTGGCCTTTTTTGACGAGTTTAAGGAAACTGTACGCAACGACAGATATGTTGGGCATTTTTGTCCTTTCACCCAGGCGCAACTGCTGCGCATAGATTCCGATGTGTATCAGTTCAACGATTACCTGGAATCCTTGCGGGAAGGGTTTACAGCAGATATGACTTCCCTGCCCATGAGCCTGGAAACCTTTGTGCGGGATGAGTCTTTTTGTCAGGGTTGTACCCAAAAGGAGGCAGGTATCGTACTGGCCGATATGTTCCATATTGCCCAGCAAATGGTGAACGGAGAATCGCCGGTGGATATGATCAGTTATCTGGCAGATCCGTCTTATGCGGCCATTCAAAGCACCCCGGAAACCATGCCGGTATTGTACAACATGGCTGGCGGATTGCGCTTTTTGAATTTGATGTCGGAGTCATTCCGCAATCCCAATTCGATGGATCCAAAGATGCCGTGGTACACATCCAAGGAAATCCGGGAAAAACTTAAGGACCCCGTGTTATTGCGCATTTACCTGGGTTTGTTGTGGCAAAAAGCCGGTGATATCCAGTTTCTGGACGATTCCGGGGCGCAAAAAACCAACCTGCGCCTCCTGATGGGACAGGCAAACACCGGTGGTAATCTGGTAGCCAACTGGCGCCGTTCCATTGAATCTATGGCTGATCTGACCCAGGCTACTCAATTCTCCCTGCGCAGCAGCAGCGGTACGGATGGCACCACGGCCGACGATTTTTTTGCTTACGCGCAATCTGTGACGGATATTTTGCAGAACATCAACCAGATGGGTAAAACCATGCTGGGACGACAAAAAGACATTATTCCAACCGACTATATTTTCCTGATGCGGCATTGTAACTCCCTGTATTTCAATGTGCGGCAACGCAATTTTGCAGGTGCGGTGAGCAATGTGATTTATTGCCTGAACCTCATTGGCAGCGATAAGGAAAAGATTGCAACGTTGCTGAAATACGCCAATTTCATGGCTGCGGTGGCAGAAGCCAATACCCCAGACGAAATGGAACGGGCCATTGAAGCTTTTGCTTTGCCACCAGGAAGCAGCAGAATGAAAAAGCAGCCCGGACAGTTTGCGGTGGCGCTCAATGCCTACACGGGTCTGGCCGGCGGCTGGGAGGTGCTGGATGGAGCAAGCAAGGTGCAAAACTTCGGTTCAGTAGCCGCGCCGGTTGGGTTGAGCTTGTCGTGGGGACTTGGCAAACGCCATCCTGAAACAAAAGTGGATACCCTTAAATCGGGCAAAATCAAGATCAAAGTGCGCGAATACGGAAGTCTGGGACTTTTTGTGCCCATCATAGATGTAGGCGCTGTGACGGCCTACCGGTTCAAAGATGATAGCGCTCAAAACCTGCCGGAGCTCACCTGGAGCAATATACTCTCGCCCGGACTTTACCTCACCTACCACCTGCCCAGAAAATGGCCTATTGCCTTAGGGGTAGGCGGGCAGCTCGGCCCCGGATTGCGCAAAGTAACCGAAAACGGCCTGGAAGTAGACCGCAGCGGTTACCGTTACGGGGCGTTTGTTGCGGTGGATATTCCGATTACGTATTTTTATTTGAATAACAGGTTTAAGAAATAGGGTAAGATTGGTATAACAGGAGAGCGGATTACCTATTTACTGTCGGGGAGACTCCGAAGTTACACCGACAGTAAATAGGTAATCCGCTCTCCTGTATTATATGGCATATCTCCGGGCCTTGGTGCAACAAAGGTTGTACCTCTTGCGAGGTCTTCTTTTTCGCTGTTTGGCGTCCTCGCCAACAGCAACGGCGGAGTGAGTGGTTAGCCATAAGCAGCTAATCATTAAGGTTAAACCACACATTCCACCGATTCTTGTTGGCGAGGACGCCAACAAGGGAAAAAAATAAATAAGGTTAAACCACTCATTCCACCGATTCTTGTTGGCGAGGACGCCAACAAGGGATTAAACAACTTCCCAAAACGCACTCAAATACCCCGTTTATCTAAATTGCCCTTCTGCTCTTTGCCTCCCGATTCTCAGTCCGCATTTAACCCTTACTTTTGATGTTATTAGAGTTTGACCTCTTCGAGGTCAGTTGGTTTTAATTCATAACAGCGGCGTCTAAACCCGCTTTGCCCCCCCTCAAACCCTTCAAACCCCTCAAACCCCTCAAACCCTTCCTCCGCTACCATGCACCCACACAAAATACTCACCTCCTTTCTCCTGCTATTGAGCATCAATGCGTTTTCCCAAAAAAACGCCGCTTTCCCCAAATCCTTTGAAAACATACTCATTGCCAAAGCAGCAAAGGGGGATGCATTTGGACCCTGTGAGCCAAGTATTGTAGTAAATCCGAAAAACCCGCAAAACGTGGCGGCCGGCGCTATCCTGGACCATTATTATTGGAGCAACGATAGCGGCCGTACCTGGGAAAAAGGGAAAATAACCTCTAAAACCTCCGGTGTGTACGGCGACCCGGTGCTGCTCGCGGATTGGAACGGCCATATTTACTACTCCCACCTGAGCAACCCGGATGGCAAAGGCTGGTCGAGCGAGAAACTGCTGGACCGCATTGTGATTCAAAAAAGCACCGACGGTGGCAAGACTTACGACGATGGTTCCTGGTGCGGGCTCAGGCATCCAAAAGATCAGGACAAACCCTGGCTATGTGCGGATCCAAAATCCGGTGCATTGGCCTGCACCTGGACAGAATTTGATAAATACAACTCACGCGATCAGGAAAAAGACCACAGCCGAATTCTCTTCTCCCAGAGTGTGGACGGCGGCAAAACCTGGTCGGAAGCCATTAATATCAGTCAGTTGGAGGGTAATTGCCTCGACGACGACGATACCCCTGAAGGCGCTGTGCCGGCCTATGGCCCCAACGGCGAAATCTATGCCGCCTGGAGTTACGACGAAAAAATCTGGTTCGATCGCTCCACCGATGGTGGCAAAACCTGGTTGGACAAAGACATTGTAGCCGCTGAACAACCCGGCGGCTGGAATGTGGAGATTTCCGGTCTCAACCGCACCAACGTAATGCCTGTGCTGGTTTGCGACCTGTCTGACGGACCCAATCGGGGTACCCTGTACCTGTGCTGGGGCGATCAGCGAAATGGCGAAAAAGACACCGATATCTTCCTGGCAAAAAGCACCGATGGCGGCAACACCTGGAGCAAACCCAAACGGGTGAACAATGACCGCAAGGGACGTCAGCAGTTTCTGCCCTGGATGGCCATTGACCAGGTAACCGGGCATTTACACATTGTGTTTTACGACCGCCGTCATTACACCGACGACCGCACGGATGTGTATGTGGCCAGCAGTCTTGATGGCGGTAAAACCTTCAGAAATATGAAAGTGAGCGCCAAGTCTTTTACCCCTGTTACGCAAGTGTTCTTTGGCGATTACAACCATATTTCAGCGCATAATGGAGTGGTTCGACCCATTTGGACCCGCCTGGATCAGGGGGCGCTATCCGTTTGGACGGCGTTGATGGATTTTGGGAAGAAGTAGCGCCTCGTACCGGCGGGTTCAGCCGCCGACATCTAACGTACCGGCGGGTTCAGCCGCCGAAGTCAACATTCTTTCGAACATCGGCGGCTA
>DATGWL010000026.1:0-18002 GCA_035299505.1 Saprospiraceae bacterium
GGCGGCGATATGCTTCGCCTCAACATGGCCACCCCGGTTACTCCGCGCAACGACCCGGCTTTCTCTTCCGAAGGCATCATCGCAGCCGCCGTGGCCGGATTAACCCAGGCGCCTTACAACACCAATACCAATGTGGAATTCATCCCCAACATGGATGGCTTCCCAAATGGTCGCCGACTCGAAGACGATGTTACCCGCATAGAGTTGCAGGCCGTTTCCGGCATCGCGCTGGCAGCCATCGGTTTGTGGTACGACGATTTCAACGGCAGCAATCCGGTAACCAATCAGCTGGTGAATGTACTCACCTACGACACCGGTGTAAACCAAAACGACAAATCCTTCCAGTCTGGCTTCCCATACCTGGCAGCCCCATGGAGCGGAACGGAAACGAATTAGACGGTGGTCCCGAGTACTCGGGATGGACGGTGGACGGTGGACGGTGGACGAAAACAAAAATCCCCTTCTAATCAAGTCCAATGTCAAAAAATCAAAAAATAAAAAATTGAACAATGAAACTCAATATAAAAAACATACTGGCCGCACTGATGATGCTGGCCACCCTGGGCCAGGCACTGGCTTCCAGTCACCGCGAGGCGCCGCTGATTGCAGACGATCCGCTCGCAGATAACGTAGACGTGTATGCTTTCCGCAGCCCGGACAGGCCTAATACGGTTACGCTGATTGCTACTTATGTTCCGCTGCAATTGCCTCAGGGCGGCCCAAACTACTTCTCTTTTGGAGAAAACATCCGGTACGAATTGCACATCGACAACGATGCTTCCAAACCCGGTGACGAAATCATTTACCGGGTAGAGTTCAAAATGGTAAACGAAGACCCAACCACGTTTTTCAACATTCGTTTGGGTAAGCGCAACCTGAAAATGACCTACACGCTTTCCCGTTCCGACAATGGCGGCCAGTCGTTCATTACCATTTTACAAAACAAAGTGGTACCTCCAACCAATATCGGACAACGCAGCATCAATTCACCCATTGGTTTGGGCAAAACCTACCAGCAACTGGTGAATGAGGCCCTGGCATATGCCACCACGGGCGAGCGCGTGTACATTGGTCCTTCAGACGATCCGTTCTTTGTAGACCTCGGCGGCGCCTTTGACCTTGGCGATCTGCCACGCCAAAACGGCAATGCCCGTGATGGTCTGGCTTGCAAAAACGTGAGCACCATTGCCATTCAGGTGCCTATTGCTTTCCTGCGCAAAAAAGGCATTGGCGGAGCCCCTAAAAACGATCTGGACCCTAACTACGTCATTGGCGTATGGGCCAGCGCCAGCCGTCGCGCCGTGCGCACCCTGGGTACCGGCACAGAATCTTACACCGGCAACTGGGTTCAGGTGAGTCGCCTGGGCATGCCACTGACGAATGAAGTGGTGATTCCGGTGGGCTTCAAAGATTACTGGAACTCTCTCACCCCGTATCAGGAACTGAACGATAATACCCTGGACGCCTTTTTCTACAATCCGGAACTGGCGCTGTACATGGACGACGATCTGTTTGGCGGCGCTGTGCCAGGTTTTTCCAAACTGCGCATTCAGCGCAATTCCCTGGGCGCTTTTGACTTTGGCAACGGGAAGGATGGCTTGTTTGGCTTGAAAGGCAGCGCGGCAGTAGCCGGAACCGCTCTGGACGATGCCGTATTTGGCACCCTTTTGTTGCCTGGACCGGGCAAACCGCGTTCGGTGGACCTTTGGCCGATATTCCACACAGGCGTTCCAAACGTTCGTCCGTACCAACTGGCTACAGGCAAAGGTGGGAACCCATTGGCAGCAGGCAAGCCGTTTATCCACAACTTCCTGCCCAATGGCGGCGATATGTTGCGCCTGAATATGGCCACCAGACCCACACCGCGCAACAGCGCTCAATTCAGCAGTCTGGGTATTATTGATGCCGCCGTGCGCGGACTCACCGATCCACAGTACAACAACACCAACATTCAGTGGATCCCGAACATGGATGGCTTCCCGAATGGTCGCCGACTCGAAGACGATGTAACCCGCATTGAATTGCAGGCCGTTTCCGGAGTTGCGCTGGCAGCCATTGGTTTGTGGTACGATGATTTCAACGGTAGCAATCCGGTTACCGCAGATTTGCTCGATGTACTCAGCTACAGCACCGGTGTGGAAGCCAACGATTTGCCTTTCAAAAACAGCTTCCCATACGTAGCCCTGCCTCATGCCGGCGACGGCGATTGTGGCGGCACAGTGGCTGGTTCAGGCAATCGCAACCAGGATCTCAGCGGCGGCATCAGCGGCGCCAACGAAACCCAACTGGGCGAATCCACCAAAATCCAGGCCATGAGCTACCCAAATCCGTTCACCGAAAGCGCCAACATCCGCTTCCTCGTGGAGTCTCCAACGGATGTACGCATTGACGTGTTCGACCGCTCAGGCAAACTCGTACAAAGCCTGGTAAATGCCCCATACGAACCAGGCGAATACGAAGTCCGCTTCGATGCCGCCACCGTTCCGGCAGGCATCTACTTCGCCCGCATCACCAACAACCAGGGCAAAGAAACCCAGGTACTTAAGTTGTTGAAGCAGTAGGGAATACATGATTGAAGAGTACATGATTGAAGAGTACATGATTACATGATTGAAGAGGGAGGGGCGCTGAGTTTTTAGATACCATCGGGCCAAGGGCCTAACAAAAATATCATCCCGTTAGGGCCTTTGGCCCGACGAAACCTCAAACCGAACGCCTCCCTCTTCAATCATGTAATCATGTACTCGTCAATCATGTAATCAAAAATCCCAAACCCAACCCAACTCAAACACTCCTCAACTCCCACACTCAAACACTCCTCCTCCATGCGCCTCCTATTCTTCCTCTTTTCCGCCGTCCTTTTCTGGACCGCTTGTCAAAACAACACCGCATCAACCGCCACTGCCGCCGCTCAAATCGGCGCCACAAATCCAATCACCCTCCCTACCCTGCTCGATCGCGCTGAAGCGCTGCGTATGGGTGAGGAATGGGATTTGGTACAAAATATCTACGGCCAGCAAAGTGCCGTATTGCGCAAAAACCCCAACGATGCCGAAGCCCGGGTAAAACTGGCCGAACTGTTCATGCAGGAAGCCCGCGTAACCGGCGAGCACCCGCATTACTATCCTGCCGCATTGCAAATGCTGGAGCCGGTTATTACCCAATTAAGCACCCAAAAAAACCTCAATCCGGCAGAAAAAGACCTGTATTTCCGGGCGCTGAGCCACAAAGCCAGCGTACAGCTTTCCCTGCACGCCTTCGATCAGGCGCGCCAAACCGCTGAAGCAGCCATCGCCATCAACCCCTATAATGCCTATATCTATGGTTGTCTGGTAGATGCCCAGGTAGAACTGGGCCAGTACGATCAGGCGGTACAAACCTGCGATAAAATGGTAAACATCCGCCCCGACCTGCGCTCGTATGCACGCGTGTCGTACCTGCGCGAGATCCACGGCGACATGAATGGCGCCATCGAAGCCATGGATATGGCCGTAAAAGCCGGCTATCCAGGTTATGAGCAAACAGAATGGGCCCGACTCAAATTAGGCGAATTATACCAGAAAACCGGAAAATGGAAAGAAGCAGAAATGCAATACCAAGTCTGCCTGCAGAATCGTCCCGACTACCCCTTTGCCCTGGCTGCCCTGGCAGGTCTGGCTGTTGAAAAAGGTCGCAATGACGAGGCTGAAGCCCTGCTGAAAAAAGCCATTGCCATCATACCTGAAGTTGGATTCAACATTGATCTGGCCAAACTTTACCGCAAAACCGGCCGCGAACAGGAAGCCCTGGCCCTGATTGAAGAAATCAAAGGAATGTTTCAGGAAGACATCGCTGCCGGGCACAACATGGCACTCGAAGCAGCGCGTTTCCATCTGGAACTCACCAAGGACTTCAACCAGGCCCTTCAGTTTGTTCAACAGGAACAACAAATGCGCCCCAACAACAAAGACGTTAAACAACTGTCTAATGAGATTCGGAAGGCGTATTCACCGCAAAGTACGCAAAGTGCGCTAAAATAAAGTGCGCTTCGCGCCCTTTGCGTACTTTGCGGTGAACCTTTCGTGTACTTCGCGGTGAATCCTTTCGCGTACTTTGCGAACTTTGCGGTGAACCTTTATTCTCCTATCCCATGGCTTTTTCCGCTTTAGTAGCTAAACACCTCCGCGAAGTCCATTTTGGTAAAAACTGGACCTGGGTAGACCTCAAAACCACCCTTGAAGATGTAGACCTGAAAATGGCCACCACCAAAATTCAGGATCTGAACACCATTGCCACGCTCGTTTGCCACATGCACTATTATGTGGAACGCCAGATGGCCGTGCTGGCCGGCGGCCCACTCGAAGGCACCGACAAGGACAGTTTTGCCACTCCCGACTTCCAAACCGAAGCTGAGTGGCAGGCCTTCCTCGCCAAAGTCTGGGCCGACGCCGAAACCCTCGCCCAGGCCATCGAGCAACTACCGGATGAAAAGCTACACGAAATCTTCGTGCAGGAAAAATACGGCACCTACTACCGCAACCTCACAGGGGTAACAGAGCATTTCTATTACCATATGGGGCAGATAGTGTTGTTAAAGAAGTTGGTAAGGGCTTGACACGAAGGCACAAAGACGCGAAGGCACGAAGTGTTTTTTTAGAAGTAATTTTTACTGTGGAAGCAGATACGCCGAAGTGTAATCATTTGACTATCAATTCTCTGCGGCAAACCCAAAAAAGTGGCTTATTCGACACCCTCTTTGTGCCTTCGTGTCTTTGTGCCTTCGTGCCCCCACTTCGCGCCCTGTCCTCAGAACTCCGCCCCCCTCTCCACTACCACCCACTCCCCACTCACCGGATGTCGGAATTCCAGTCGCTCGGCGTGCAGGTGCAGGCGTTTGCCTTTGGTACCATACAATTCATCCCCCAGAATGGGCGCATTCAATCCGGCTGGATGCGCCGCATGCACCCGAAGCTGGTGCGTTCTGCCCGTTATTGGATAAAAATACACCCGGGTGAGTCCTTCCCCGCGCGCCACCACCTCCCATTCCGTGCGCGCCGATTTGCCGTAGGTGTAGCACACCATTTGTCGCGGGCGATCATCCAGATCCACCCGTAGCGGCAGGTCTATCACGCCGGAATCATTGGCCAGCTCGCCTTCCAGCAATGCCACGTAGCGTTTTTTAATGCTGCGGCCCATGAACTGACTTTGCAGTTGTTTATGCACCTCCGCCGTTTTAGCCACCAGCAGGAGTCCTGAGGTGCCCATATCCAGTCGGTGCACCAGCAAGGGGCCGGTAGCTTCCGGGTAGCGGCGTTTCATGCGCAGCAGCACCGAATCCGTCTGCTGCTTACCGGGCACCGACAGCATGGCGGCGGGTTTGTACACCACAGCCAGGTACTCGTCTTCGTACACAATGTCCGGGTCTTCCTGCGGAGGGGCGTCCTGCTGCATGGGGTTGGGCTCCAGCGGGATACCCTCCAGCATGTGGGCCAGAATAGGCTCACATTTGCCGCGGCAGGCCGGATAGAAATGACCGTGCTTCCTTACCGCTCCTGTCTCCGTCCCGCCCCCTGTCCCCCACCAGAATTCCGCCATGGCAACAGGCTTGAGCCCGTGCAAAAACGCGTATTGCAGGAGCTTGGGCGCCGCGCACTCGCCCGCGCCCGCGGGAGGCGGCGTTGCGGCATTGCGCTGAAAAATATCTGCCAGGCTCTTACGCTCGCCGGCCTGATTGAGGAAGTAGTAATGATCAAAAATATGTTGCTGCAGCGCAGCCGATTTCTCGCGGCGGGCCTCCTTCAAACCACGAATCTCCGCCAGGCGCGCTTCCAGGGTCTGTTCCAGCGCATCGGTTTGCTCCTTCCAGTGGCGTTTCAGGTCTTTCATGCGGAAATGATCGAAGCGACTTTCCTGCATCAATTCCTCTTCCAGCGCCTGTCGGGCGGACTCATCGAGTCCGTTCATGCCCCCCCGACGTTCATCCCTCAGGGCTTTGGCGGTTTTGGCGCGTAGTTTTTCTGCATCCAGGGCAGCAGCGGCCTCCTTCCGTGCCTTTAGCAACTGCTCTTCCAAGGTGGCCAAAGTCGGATCCTGCTCCAGCTGCTCAATCCGGCGGTTCATCTGGTTCAGTTCCTCCTCTCCGCGGCGGTAGAAGCCTTCTTCGTCCAGCAGATCGAACACCGGCGGTACAAAACCCGGATAGTGGTTTTTCCCGCCCAATTTACCCGAAAATGCCGCCAGGTATCCCAGCTCACCTTGCTCCGTGCGCACCACCAGTACGCCAAACATCTTGCCATAGGCCTCGCCATCCTGATCCTCCTGCATCCAGAATGCATGTTGCCAATCAGGCTCGCCTTCCAGATACGCCCGCAGCTCTGCAGCCGCCAGCATACTCAGCGGATGCGGCGTATACAGGAACGGAAAGGTGAACCGCTCGGGCAGCGGCCCGGCGGGTGTTGATTGGAAAGGGATGAAACAGGAAGGATTCACGGGGCAAAGGTAACGACGGGACGGTGAACGATGGACGATGGGGTGCGTTTGTACCACTAGCTAAAAATCCGGTCAACAGCCAAAACTACTCCGTCTTCAAGGGCCATTCGATGAGCGGTTGCGGCGCAATTGACAACCATTTGTCCGCCAGCGGCGATCAGGCAAATGTTGTGTTTGAGTTTTTCTGCATTCAACTCCTGAAAAGCGCCCAGATTTAATCCCAGTCCCAACGATTCCATTTGTGCCGCCCAAAATGACTGGTCCAGCATAAACCAGGCAATCAATTGCGGCTTTCCATGCCGGGCTGCGCTGTGTACCGTGCCGGAACCCCCATGGTGCAATACAGCGTCCACATGCGGGAAAAGCGCATCGTGGTCGCATTCTGGAAGGATAAAAAGTCGCTCGTCCTGCACTCCGATTTTGGGGGCCTGGCCACTGTTCCAATTCTGGATCCAAATGATCTTGATATTCAACTCATGGGCCAATCGAATGAGGATTTGTCCCATTTTTTTTCCCTGGTACAACATCGAGCCGAACCCAACGCACAGGGTAAACCCGGGCCGGATAAGGAATTCCTGTAATGCTTGCGGAAGCACTGCGGGCGGCTTACCGGCTTGCCGCCATTGTCCGCAAACGATGAGGTTTTTATTCCAGTCCTGCGGACGGTTGAAAAGCGAGGGACTAAAGCCTTGTAGCATCAAACCCTGCCATTTTTGTCGCAAAATCGACCAAAGCCGCAGTGGGGGAAGCCCCAGGCGGTCTGCACGCATCCGGTTGACGGCGGGCATGAATTTGCGGAGCAACATGGCATCGACAAACTGGTGTGTTAGCCGGTGCGGAAAAAACCGAAAGAACCAGGGCCGGTAATACAGGTAAGGGAATTGGCGCGTTGCACCTTTCGGCTGAAAACAAAACTGCACCACCTTTGCCTGGTTATGATCAATAAAATTCTGAGCCAGGATGTAATAGCGTTCATTAATCAGGATCAAATCACAGTCTTTTGCCAGTTCGAATACCTCATGAGAAAGTTCGTACAAGTTGTTCAAAATGATCCCGGAGAGGATTTTCAGGGATTTCACCGGGGAACGCGCATTCAGGAGCGCATCGCCCTCCCGATGCAACAATGATTTGACATTCAGGGGAATACAACGTACATCCAGGCCAGTGGGCACGGGTAGCTCATGGATGTCATCGTTGGCGATCATACGCGTCTCAAAGCCGCGCAACACCAGTTCTGCACCGATCGCCATGACCGGCTCGAGGTCGCCTCTGCTGCCAAAAGAAATCAGGGCTACTTTCACGACTCAGATGGAAATAGTTTCCGGATAAGTTGTTGTTCCAACAAAAGGGCAGGAACCAGGCATGTGAGCAAGCGCCGCAGCTGGGCGTCACGGCCAACAACTGTGTTGAATGGGTTACGTTCCCTTTCCATAATTTGAAGCACCTTACGATTCAACAGATCCGGAGAGTTGAAGGATGAGGACCGGCTTAGCATCAACTGACTGATTTTCGCAAGGAAAGGGAGGTATGGATCGCTCTCCCAATCTTTGGCGTCGAAAGTTGCCTTTCCCCAAATGGCGGAAGGGAAATTGCCCAATTCAAGATGACAAACCTCCACCCCCCAGGGCCCTAACTCCAGGCGAAGCGCCTAGGAAACCTGCTTAAGCGCGGCTTTCGATGCCCCGTAAAGCCCCACGAACGGAATGGCCATTCGGCTGCTCATAGAACCTATATTGAGGATTTTTCCGCCACGGTTTTTCAACAAAGGCAAAAACTGGCGACTAACGGCAATAACGTTGAAAACGTTGACATTGAATTGCTCAATCATCATGGACCTGGAAGCCCGTTCCAGCGGCCCCGGTATAACCGTTCCGGCATTGTTAATCAACACATCCAGACCTTCGATACAGTACACCAGACTTAATTCCCGTACCGTCTTGGCAATTTGCGTCTCGTCGCAGACGTCCATTTTAAGAACGCTGATGCTCCCGCCGGGAGGAAACGGATTTTGATCCGTATCCCGCATAGTCGCAAAAACGCGGTGGCCAGCCTGGGCCAGTGCAAGGGTCATGGTTTTACCAAGGCCTGAATTGGCGCCGGTAACCAGGATGATTTTGCTCATTGGGAAATTACAGTGAATAGTTTTCAACCTCGTAGGAAGGAATGGCGTACATAGGTTCACGAGCGCACAGCGCACTCATGCCCTTTTTGCAATTGCCGGCCATGAGCACCATGTCCACATTGATGCCCGGATATTTTTTGGGCTGAGAAATGGGCTCCATGGTGAGGAAGCGCTGGTAGAGCGGCACGTGCTTTTCCCGAACGGCCGTGATGACGTAATCGGCATCGAATTTGTTGATATTCAGCACGATAAAACGGAAGGGTACTTTAAACAACACCTTTGAATCGGCCTTTTCCTGGGTAATTACAAATCGGTTGGATTCCACGATCACTTTATCCAGTCCAATGGCTTGCTGAATATCCTCCTTGTAAACCTCGAATGCTGGTATGGAAAGGTGCCCCAGTTCCGCAGCATACACACAGGCCCGGATGGAGCCTACCAATTGATCGTCCTCATAAACCATACAGGATTTTGTATTGGCCTGTGCATCGTACAGGTCCTGAAATTCCTCCCGCTCATTTTCGCGAATCGCGTCCACACTGCGGTAACATTGGTAGCGAAGTCTGGCTACCTTTTGAAGATCGAGGGGTGATTGACAGATCTGGAGATCGAAATTGTTGATGCTGGCGGCTAAGTGTCCCATGTGTAAATAGAAGATTTGTTTTACAGGAAAATGAATAACATCTCCGTTTCAACGGATGCAACAAAGGTGGGATACGGGCATGCAGACGTTCATCCCCGATAGGTAGGACAATCGTACGGATGGGGGGAAATTCGTACTTTCATTGGGGGGCATTTGTACCTGCGTGTATAACAGTTACTATTTTAAAAATCCCGGCTGTTTTCAGCCACATAAAAAATGCGCAAGCGGACAAAAGCGATCCGATTGCGCATGGCGGAAATAGGTTGTTCAACGCCACCTATTTATATCTTGACAAATGCAGCTTTTCCTTTAAATTTTCTCTTCAAAAATCTTTTACCTAAAAGCCCAATTAAAGATGGAATCTGGTGTAATTTATTTTTTCAAGAATGGCATCAGTGCTGATTTTATAAGATTGATTCATCTGTAAAATTTCATAAGAGCCTGCAAAAACATTTGCTTCTATAAGTAGAGGTCCAGTATCGGTTAATGCAATATCCCAGCCAATTGAAATTAGTGATGGAGCAATTTTTTTATGAGCTTTTTTTGCAAGATTAACCGCGTCATGAAATTGTGGCAATGGTTTATTTTGAAAAATTATTTGAGAATCATTTACTGGCATTTTTCCTTGCAGCGATTGATATTCAACACCTTTTAGCATCAAGCCAGTTTTTATATCAACTTCTACTAAAGTTCCGCCACGACTAAGATTGTCAACAATACTTTTTGAGGCACCAACTCTGAAATAAGCAATATGGCAAATTGGCTCACCATGTAGCATTGTGGTTTGTAATCGCAATGTGCAAAGTGGGGCATCTTTTGGTAATAGAGGTAAAATTTCTGTATGATTTGCAATTACTGGTTGAATCAAAATATTTTTATCAGAAAAATTTCTCTCCAAAGATTCAATAGAATGAATGCCATAGATGCCTAAACCCATATCTTCTTTAGGGTTTTTTACAAAAAAAAGACTCGGCCTATCACTTTTATTTTGTAGATTTTTTGCTTCTTGCAATGAAAGGCTTGGAACAGTTGGAATATCAGCATTACAAGCGCGTTGCTCTAAAATATATTTATTTTCGATTTCGTATTCTAGGCAATGATTTTTGTAAAAATCCCATGCATTAAAAATGGCTAAAAACATATCGCAGCGACGCTGTGTAATTGATATTTCATCAAATCGCATTTGTGGAAAAACCATATACAAATCTGGGCGCTTTATAGCAAAAAGCCATTGTTTAATCCTTTGTTTTTTATGCTTCCATACTATCAACAATGCCAATAATGGCCATAGGTAAATAAAGATTAGAATTAAAACTTCATTTCTTAGTAAGAATTTTGGCAAATTAACGCCAGAACGCACAAGATATTGTGAAAATGTATCACCTTCAATACGGCATGGTTTATTCCATAAGTGAATTATAGTGGCGAAACTCCATGCACGAATTTGTTCAGCTGTGGCGGGGAGCTTTCTCTTTACTAGCAAAAATAATGTTAGGAAATAATAAAATCTGAAAATTTCTATTAGTAATTGAAAAGAAGCCATCTCAAAAATAGGATTTTGTAATTTAGCATAGAAAAGACTATGCTAAAATGGGTTTGAAACATGAACAATGAACTCTAATTGAACCACTTATACCAGGCGCGCCAATACAGCATCCGTTAGCATAGCGGAATAATTCTGGTAATATCCACTTAGACAAACTTTGTGTATAATCTCTTGCAGAGCAGGTGGTGGTAGTTTCAGCACACCATTCTTGGTTTGTGCAAAGCCACAAGTACTTAGCGCAGAAAACAATAGCATTGCCCCCACGATGATGAAATGCTTCGTGTTTTTCATGTTGAAAAGACGTTTTAGTCAAAAAAATGTGTTAGAAATCGGCATCACCGATTGATATAACAAAGGTGAAATGGAGGCCGGCAGACGATCATACCCTATAGGTAGGACTATCGTACGGAGGGGGGATATCCGTATCCAATATGGGGGACAATCGTACCTTCAGGGCAGATTACAGGTACGATGAGGGCAATTTCCCGAAGTGTTTGAAGTATTGCTCGGAAAAATATTTGACGTCGCGGAAGCCTACTTTGTAGGCGGCTTCTTTCACGGCACGGACTTTGCCCTGCTCCAGCATTTCACGGGCACAGGTCAACCTTGCCATTTGTATGTATTCGTTAGGGGTAAGCCCGGTCAGGGATTTAACCCGTTTAAAAAACAGGTTCCGTCCGGTGAACATTTTGCTTGCCAGCCAATCCACATTCAGGATTGAATCTCCAATGGAGTCACACACAAGTTTTTCCAGTCTGGCCAACCATTCCATTTCTTCTGAACTAATGAGCACTGCTTTCCCATCCGTAAAAGGCTCGGCAAAACCGGTTTGGTCCTCTGGTACTGGCTGCTGATTTCTGTTCCTGGAGTTCTGGAGTAAGTTGTTGATTCGAACGAGTAATTCATCTTCCTCAAAAGGTTTCAGAAGATAATCGTCCACCCCGATGCGCAGGGCACGCAATTTATCCTGTACATCAGCACGAGCCGTGAGCATGACAACCGGGATATGCCGGCGAAGGGGATCACTTTTGAGCCTTTCCAACAATTGGAAGCCATCCATCTCCGGCATCATAATGTCAGAAAGGATCAGGTCTGGCGTTTGCTTTTCCAATTGCTCTAAAGCGAGCAAGCCATTTTCTACCGCAGACACCTCATAATTGTCGCTCAGGATATATTGTATATAGCTGCGAAGGCTGGCATTGTCTTCAACGAGCAGGATCTTTCCTGCACTTTGTACACCAACAGGCTCAGTGCCCCCTTGTGAAGGCGCCAGGATTGAAGGTATCAAGGTTTCCGGGGCGGGTTCTGTGGCTTCAACCTGCATACCTAGCACTTCCTTAATGGGGAATTCAAAATAGAACTGGCTCCCCTTGCCTTCTTCGCTCTCGGCCCAGATGCGTCCTTGCATCAGTTGGGCGATTTCCCGACACAAAGCAAGTCCGATGCCTGTGCCGCCTTCAACCGGAGCGTTTGCCTGACTGGTCTGATAAAATCGTTCAAAAATGCGTGGAAGATCGCTCCTATGGATGCCTCGCCCTGTATCTGTTACGCTGATTCGAATTTGATTCTCTACCTGTACTACGCCAACCGTAACCACGCCATTGCTTCGGGGGGGTGTAAACTTTAAGGCATTGGACAAAAGGTTATTCAAGACCTTTTGCAATTTATCCTCATCTACGAGGAGTTTGATCCGATGAGGTGCCTGGTAGTCAAAAACGAAACGGATGCCCAGCCACTCCGCGTGGCTTTCAAAAGCGCTCACTATTCGGCGGATGAGCGGAAGGAAATGGACAGGTTTTTCGTTCAAGGTCATTTTTCCGGATTCCATCTTGCTCAGGTCCAGCAAGGAGTTCACCAGTTCAAGCAAATGGATACCGTGGCGGTGGGCAAGTTCAATTAGTGACTTTTCCTTGGCTGGCAACTGATTGTTTTTCAATATGGAACCAACGGGGCCAATGATCAGCGTCAGTGGTGTCCGGAGTTCATGACTTATGTTGGCAAAAAAACGGGATTTTGACTGGTCCAGGTGCCTGAGTTCATTTGCTTGTTGCCGGATGGTCTCCGTTTGCCGCAAGACTTCTACTTCGAGTTGGTTTTGGATGCTTCGTTGCGACCGCTCTCTCCAGCGAAGCCAAAAGGCTATAATCAAGGCAATTAAACCAAGTTCCAGCAGGATAAACCACCAACGTAAATAGAACGGGGGTAAAACGCTCAGGTTCAATTCCAAATCGTTTTTAGCCATGGCCCCGTTTACGGACAGAGCCCTGATATACAAGCGATGATTTCCGCTTTTTAGTCCTGAAATAAGTAAAACCGGTTCTGAAATTATTTGCCAATCGTCCGATACTCCATCCATTTTCCAGGAATAGATCACTTTGTTTTGCTCTACCATCTCCAGGAGAGAAAACTCCAGTTGAAGGTAACGGTCATCCGGAAATATCGTAACGTGTCCGTTTTGCCATAATTCAGGCATTCGGGTTTCCAATTGCCCTGTACGACCATTCATCACCTGCACATCGGAAAGCAGCAGGTCTTTTTGTTGGTTTTTTCCAATCCCCGTATAAAAATTCTCAGGATTAAATGCCGTGATTCCATTCAGACCGCCGAAGTATAATACGCCGGCATCATCCCGGTAGTGAGAAATCCGGTTGAACTCATTGTGTGTAATCCCATCGGAGGTCAACCAAGTGCTTCTTACCTGCATGTTTTTTTTGTCAAACTGCACAATGCCATAATCCGTAGGCGACCAAAGATGTTGATGCCGGTCTTCATATACAGCATAAATCACACTGTTGAGCAAGCCGTTTTTTCGTTGAATTTGTATCGTTTTATCACCATCCCAGCGGATGAGCCCGCCGCCCTTGCTACCAAGCCAGAAAACACCATCTGCGTCGCAATGGAAGTGCAGGATATTCTGGAACGGCAAAAAATGCTTTCCTTGCCCTTCAGGCCAATATCTCCCCAAAATGCCACCTGCAGGGTTGAGTTCATACAAACCCAGCGAAGTACAAGCCCAAAGGCGTCCATTGGGATCGTAGCCCAAATAATTCATTTGACTCTTTGAAAACTCTGGATATTGAGCATCAATGGGCCAAGAGCTATGCTCGTCTGTTTGCGGGTTGTAGATGGAAATGCCATCCAGGTGCATTAAAAGCAGCCTTTGTGGATTCACCTCCAAAAACGACCAAACACCGGCCCACCCTCTATGCCAGGCATTTGGTTGTTTAATAATGGTGCCATCCCAGTTGAATTTACCAAAGGTGACCTGGTCCCATCCTTGCAGTCCCAGGTCGGTCCAATAGCCGCCCTCTGAACTCTTTGTTATACCATGAGAATAGCCTCCGGGCAACCTTTTAACCTTGCCGCTTTTCAGGTCCAAAACACTACGGGCACTTTCAAATTTTTCTGAATTGACCAACAGTTGTCCATTGTGTTCAATAATTCCCCTGCATGGGACACCCCTTCCTCCGGGCGCATCAGGTTGGTGCAGTAACCGCTGAAAATAATCCCCATGGATCTCTACAACCAGAAGACCAAAATAAGTGGCAAAACATAGGTTTCCGTACCTATCCATGAAATAATCCCGGAACTGTAATTCATCCAATTCCGGAAATTTGGCTTTAATATCAAACAAGACCCGTCCTTCACGGTCAAGTATTTGAGGAAACCCGATTTTTAGATTTCCATTTTCCAGTTCTGTATAAAATGTTGTATGCTTAAGAACCTTTTGAGCATCAAGTTTCTCTAAGCTACTGCCATCTATGCCTACTTTTAGGATACTAACGCCAGATACTTTATTGATGCTCCTTATAAAAAAGTAATTCGATTTGGAGAGAGAGTTTCGTATCCCTAAATAGTACTCATCAGGTTCCAACCCAAAATGGTTTTGTAAAATGCCATTGGAATCCAATTCTGCAACAGCAATTTGTTTTGATTGCCTATTATTAAAAATCCCCCAGACTGTACCACCTTCTGTTACCTGACACATGTTATGCAAATCCCAATCTTTGGCCAAAACCACTTTCCACCCTTTCTGGTGGTGATAGGTCATCCAGCCGGAATGATCAGACAAACATAGTACCAGCGTCCCATCTTTCAAACGTTGGGGTGAACCTTCACTAATTTTTTCTAACGGAACGGGCAATGGGGCCTGTTTGAAGAAATCTGCACTATGCGTGACCTTGCCAGTAACCGGGTTGAGAATGTCGAACCAGGGTTTTGTTCCGAACCAACCAAGCCAGATATTTCCTTCCGAGTCTTCAGCCATCCAGTTAACCAAGTCATCCGTCATGCCATTTTCCGACCGGTTGTAAATCTTGAACCGCCGACCGTCAAAGCGGAACAACCCAGAGGGCGTTCCTCCCCAAATAAATCCTTTTTGATCTTGGAAATGGCAATACACTATCCGGTGAGGCAGCCCCTCTTCCACACCGTACTTTTTTGCAATAAAACGGTAGGGTTGGCACCAACACAGATGGTTGAAACAAAACAAACAAATACTTAAAACAGCTCCTTGGATGAAACGCATATCCGGCGAATGACTTATGGATTGGCCACGGAGTCAGGGATGGCAATGTGTGGGATTATTTGCTGCTTTTTTGGGGGAGTGTGGTAAAATATTCGTGGCAAAACTAATATAAATCTTGCTAAAGTGGTTGAAGTCCATGAAAAGAAATGGAGGTTTAGTTCTCCCCGGATATCTGCCAGAAACCATCATATTTCAAATGAAGTCTTACTCAGAAAAATACGTTGATACCCCCCACTTTACCACTTCATTCTTTTATACCGCATTTTTATTCTCCGGGTCTGCACCTCACACTACATTTGCCGGAAATTATTTACGCCAAAGCACTTCCGGCATGACAAACACGTTTAGCGATACCCTGAGAAAATACCTGGGCGAAGTAGTAGCCATCTTCATCGGCATTTCCATTTCATTCTGGTTCGATGAATGGCGCGAAGACCGAAAAGACCGGGAAATGGAACAAAAAATCCTCAAAAACATGATGGCTAACCTCAAGCAGGATAGCATGATACTGGAAATGACCACCATTAACGTGGAGCGGATGATAGCAGGCGCAGAAAAACTGACCCAACCCAACCCCAACCTGACCGACAGCATAAGCTATTATATAGACATGTCGGCCAGCTACATAGGTTTTTTAGCCAATCAAACCACCTACGAGGAAATGAAACAAACCGGACATTCTGGTTTGATACAAGACGACACGCTCAAGAATTTTATACTGGGTTATTATACTTCGCTTATGCCGTATGTGCAGGAATGGTGCGATGTGGATAAAACCCACACCATGACACAACTTATTCCGGAAATGAGCAATTATTTCCCGGTTATTATTGACACAACCAATATAGTGCCGGCAGAAGAAAAGATCAGGCATTTGCAGAAGCCCAAATTAAAGCACCTGCTTATTACCAATCTGACCTACAAGCGGGAAGCCCGCAAGGCTCTGGAATTTGCCAAAGGCAACGCCAAACGATTAATGGCCAGAATTGATAAGGCGCTGAAAAAGTAGATAAACTTGTTGCGATGTAAGCCTGAAAAATTCGGCAGATATGGCTCTAATGGCCAATCATTACTTTCCTCACTCCCCTGCCCTCTTCCGTGGCAACCCGAACCAGATACATTCCGGCGGGCAAATCCCGTGTATCAAAAACCACCACGCCGTTTTGAAAACCCTGCAATTGTTGGTACTGCAGCTGCCGACCTTGAGCATTGATTAACGACACCACCACCGTTGCATTAGGCTGATCCAAATCGAGTGTTACCTGCAAGGATGAGGAAGCAGGATTAGGAGAAATGGAGTATTTATCCGGACTGAGTGGCGATTCAGTATTGTAAAAAATGGTTTCTGGATGAAATTCCAAAATTGGCGTCCATTCATCCCAACCATTCCGTATCATTTGGCCGGCAAACAATGGAGTACTCGGAAAATCAAAATATGCTTCTTTAGAAGACTTACTGAATCGAATACATTTTCCAGTACCTGCGAAAAGACCATTATAGATCAATGAAATATAATAAGGGTGATTTGGCTTTAATTTAAAAGCAGGACTAAGAGTTAATAAATTTTTTATAGAGCCAGACACCAAAATAAATTCATCTTCTGTTCCCATCATTTTATATTCGCCGTAGCCAATCAAACCCACTCCCAGATTTTCCCAGGTGGTATCAAAATGAATACCACCTTCATCAAAGGGGTCTGCATCATAGAGCAATATCGCAATAATATTAGCGGTTGGATCAAAAGGCACATACACTTCCTCTGCATTTGCAATGCCAAATTTTACATATGTATAACCCAAATTAGTGTTTGCTCCTGTAAAAAACAGACTGCCAAATTGTATGGTAAAATCAGCTGCTATAAAAGCAGAATCACTCAAACCTACCCCTCCGGGAATAATGGTATTATTATTGGAAGCAAATATTGCATACGTGGTTTGCCTAAACTTTCTGCGTACAGTATCCACACTCGATGTGTAGGCGCTATTGCTGTACACTACAGTGAAGTCGCCTGCAATCTGTGGTGGCAAATAAGAGGGAAACATCACCAGGGTATCAGCGCCTGCATCAACCCAGTCTAATTCCCTACTGAGCGTTACCACCTGGCCGCCTGGCTCATGAATTTCAGCCTTCACCAGTACATCCACTACCGGCTGGGCGCCCGGATTCACAAACCGGACAGAAATATGGTCCAGACTCCTCACCTGTTCTGCAGGTGTGGAATAATGATACGCTGCAAGCGGATGCTGCAGACTGGGAACGGTGTTTTGAGCGGCCAGATGACTGGCAAATAAGCTGGTTAATAATACAGAAATGGATAGCAATGTATACATGACTATTTATGTTTTTACCCACACTACCGGACATTTTGGTTTCAGACCTGTAAGGTTTTTGGAAACCTATGGTATGTACACAAGTATTTTGAGTCTTAGCTCCGCACCAATCCCATGCTCAGGCCCCGCCGTCTGCGAGGCAAGCCCGACCGAAGGGGATGTTCCCGACGTAAGGAGGGAGCGCCTTCTTTTTAACCGGCGGTACAGCACGATGATGCTAAATTCGACGGCCTGCGGTTAAAAAGCAGCGCAATCCCCGCAGGTCGTTGGCTTTGCCGGAAAGACTGCCTTTTTTCTTTTGGTTACTTTTCTTTTTGGGCAAGCAAAAAGAAAAGTAACAATGCCAAACAGATGAACTAATGTCA
>DATGWL010000027.1:0-8692 GCA_035299505.1 Saprospiraceae bacterium
CTCGGGGTAAAGTGAGAGTCTCACTCTGAGTGAGACTCTCACTTTACCCCGAGCCCAAATCGTCCACCGTAGGCCGTCCACCGTAAGCCGTCAACCGTAGTCCGTTTACAACTCAAAATTCGGTTCCAGCAGACTGGAATCTTCCGCGTAGAATTTATTGATGTACTGAACAGCCTCTTCCACATCGTCGGTGACCAGGAAGAGGTCCAGATCTTCGGCGTGGATGTTGTGGTGACGCTTGAGCATAATCTCCACGATCCAGTTTTTCAATCCTTCCCAGAATTCAACACCCATGAGTACAATGGGCATGCGGGAAATTTTATTGGTTTGAACGAGGGTTAACACCTCAAACAGTTCATCCAAAGTGCCAAAACCGCCGGGCATTACTATAAAAGCCTGGGCGTATTTCACAAACATCACTTTCCGCACAAAGAAATAGCGGTATTTCAGGTTGTGATCCGGCGCAATAAACGGATTATGGTGCTGCTCAAACGGCAGGTTGATGTTGAGTCCAATAGATGTGCCGCCTTTCATCCAGGCGCCCTTATTTCCGGCTTCCATAATGCCCGGACCACCGCCGGTAATCACACCGTAGCCTTCTTCCACCAGCCTCGAAGCTGTTTTTACCGCCAGTTCGTAGTACACCGTGCCTGGTTTGGTACGGGCCGATCCAAAAATGGACACGCAGGGGCCTACCTCGTTCAGCACCTCAAATCCATCTACAAACTCGGCCATCACCTTGAACATCGTCCAGGCATTTTCGCCGCGTTTTTTACTCCATTGTTTTTGTTTCCTTGTTGAGCCGTTCTTTGGCTCCAGATTTTCTTTTTCCATATTCGATATCGATTATTTGAGTGTTCACCGCAAAGTGCGCAAAGTGCGCGAAGCTGTGATTTTTTGCGTACTTAGCGTACTTCGCGGTGATCTGGCTCGTCAATGAACACATTAGTTCAAGTTTCTGCACTTTAGGCAAATAATGCCTTTATGAGGAGTATTCACCGCGAAGTACGCAAAGTGCGCGAAGCTGTGATTTTTTGCGTACTTAGCGTACTTCGCGGTGATCTGGCTCGTCAATGACCTCAGTAGTCCAGGCTTCTGCCCTGGCAGCAAACAATGCCTTGGTTTTAGCCCAGGTATCCGCAAATAACTCCGAAGCGCGATACGCATTCAGCGCCTCCTCATCGTTCCAGATACTGAGGGTGAACATTACATTAGGTTGATTTTTCTGCCGCAACAATTCCATATGCCGGCAACCCTCAAAAGCGCGGATCTTTTCCTTGCTCTGTTCAAAAACTTCCGACACAAAGGTGTCTGCCGCCTCTTCGCGGAAGGTCATTTTTACAATGCGTTTGATCATTTTTTTATACGGTGGACGGTAGACGGCTTACGGCCTACGGTGGACGGTTTAGGCTCGGGGTAGATAGAGAGCTCAATTACCCCGAGCCTAAACCGTCCACCGTCTACCGTAGGCCGTCAACCGTCACTTGTTCGCTAATTGCCCGCAGGCGGCGTCGATATCCTTGCCCCGGCTTCGGCGAACGGTTACGGTTACACCTTCTTTGGCCAGATATGCGCCGAACTCATTCAAACGGTTTTCGTCGGATTTTTCAAAGGGCACGCCACCAATGGGGTTGTACTCAATGATGTTTACCCGAACCGGAAACTGTCGCCGGCAAAGCTGCACCAGCCGGCGCGCATCTTCCAGCGAATCGTTGAACTGTTGAAAGGCAATGTATTCATAAGAAATGCGGCCCTTTGTTTTCCGGTAGAAATACTCCAGGCTTTCCATCAACACCTTCAGGTTGTTGGTTTCGTTGATGGGCATGATTTCGTTGCGTTTATCATCGTCGGCCGCATGTAAACTGAGGGCCAAATTGGACCGGAAGCCGTCGTCGGCCAGTTTTCGGATCATTTTGGCAATACCAGCCGTACTTACCGTAATGCGCCGCGCCCCGATGCCCAGCCCGCCTTCTTCCGGCGGGGCCGTGAGTCGGGCTATGCTGGCCATGGTATTCGGATAGGTAAGCAGGGGCTCGCCCATACCCATATACACTACGTTGGTAATGGGTTTGCCGTAATGTTCCAGGCTTTGTCGGTTTACGCCCACCACCTGGTCAAAAATCTCGGAAGCCTCCAGGTTCCTGCGTCTGCCCATGCGCCCCGTAGCGCAAAAAGCGCAGGTCAGACTGCACCCTACCTGTGTACTCACACATACGGTGTATCGGTCGTCGTCAGTTACCGGAATCAGCACGCTTTCAATGCGGTGACCATCGTAGGTCAGCCAGCGTGTTTTCAGCGTTCCGTCCAGACTGTGTTGCGTTTTTTCTTCCGTGAGGGAATTAAGCGCATAGGTCTCGGCCAGGCGCGCGCGCAAGGCTTTCGACAGGTTAGTCATGGAATCAAAATCCGGGGCGCCCTTGCTCCAAAGCCAGTCCCACACTTGGCCGGCGCGGAAACGTGGTTCCCCCCAGGCAGCAAACGCCACTTCAAGGTCGGGGAGAGAGAGGGTGCGGATGTCAGGTCGTTCCATTTGGTTAAGCGTAATTGTTTAAAACTGAAATAATTGCGGTACAAAAGGGAGAATACCGATTGTTTACTTTTTGCCCGAGCTGACTAATGGCTGCGTCTGTTTCAAGTTCAGGCCATACCTCTGTTATGAAAGCATCTATAGCAGCTTTCCTCAACACAGTCAGCGCTTTTGAATTTAACCCATAAAAATGAATGGTTTTTTCTGCCATTGATCCCTCTTGGGCCGGTTTTATAATGCCGAATTCATCGTATAAAAAATGATCGGCACAATGTGCATCCAAAGGCGAAACCAACCTGTCAGGCTGCGTAGGGTCCTTGGATGCTTTTTTAGTGTCGCAATATAATTCTCTGGGCCTAGACTTGTCCCTTTCGCCCCCATCGCAACAGGCTAACAAGTTCGAGTATTCAAAAACAAGGTGATGATATTGCTGGTTTTCTTTAGGTTGAAAATGATCAATTTTAGTCCTGTGATTATTTTCAATCCGTTGTGTGCAATATGCACATAAAAACCCCTGTTCATGCAGCAAATCTTCTCTCAATTGCGTTTTGGTATATGGATCAAGTTCAGCTACTCCGGTTTCCTGTCTTGGTTGATTTTGCAGCAACCCGAATACATTATCCATATTTCCCGCTCTGGAAAGCCGGGTAATATCTGCTGATTTTACGCGTTTCCATTCGTTAAAGTTTTCAGGTTCTTTGCTTTTTTGAATATATTTCATCTGGTTTTCGCCGATTTTTTCTGAATCAAAATATCTGCCTTTACCAATTCCGGATCATCCGAACCAATCATTTCTACCAGTTCCTCTCTTAAGGTATCAGCCTTATCAAGGTCGCCCTGTCTAATGAATTCAATATATCGGGCGAGGTCTTTTTGAACCTTTTTATCCCGAATCTCATCATCCATTATCACATGTAACAACCAGTTATTGTCCTTTCCGAAGGTATTTCTTACCCGTATCTGAAAATCTTCAATTTCAAATACATTTCCATTTTCCACACCGCCAAGTACCTGTGGCGAATGGGTCGCCACAATAAATTGAATATTAGGAAATGTATTCCGGAGCGCGCCAATCACTGCTCTTTGCCATTTAGGGTGCAGATGAAGTTCAATTTCATCAATCAGAACAATGCCCGGACTTTCAAGTGGATTGATGAACCCTGTATTAAGTATGGCTGCCCTTCTGGCAATGTCTGCCACCAGTAAAAGGATGGAGCGTTCTCCGGCAGACAACTGTGATAGTTTCAGCTCGGTATCTCCTTTTAGAATGTGGAGTTCCGCCTTAACGGAAGGTTTAGCAAAGTCAATTTCAGAAGTTCCTTGTCGTTTAATCCGCAATTCGGAAAAATTCAGACCCATTTGAGTCAAAAACTTGGTGATACCTTGACGAATAGCATGTAGTGTAGGGCGCTCCCAGGAGAAATCCTTTTTGTCTATTTTTTGCTGATTTTCAATGTCTTCCTCGTATCGCCACCATTCGGTAAAATCAAAAAATGTTCCTGCTTTGGCGTTTATGGACGTAGCATAAGCATAGGTTCTTGAATTGAATAATGATCTCAGATTATTCGGGTATTCATCGTTTTTAATTGAGGGTATTTCTCTATTGGTTCTGTAATATGCTACTACAGGAAGAACGTCTTCTAATTTAATTGATTTGGGTATGAATGAATTGGTAAAAACAGCTTGATTCCCACGCCTTATAGATTCTTCAAGTATAAGGCTTTCATCAAGATTCTCCACCTCAGCTGTAATCTTAGCTTCGTTTTGTCCAACTAAAATATCTGCGTCTTCAAGAATGTTATAGTCATAGTCAGATTTGGTTATTCCAAGGAAGGATTTTTTAGGAAAAGGAATACCGCTTACCAAAGTAGCTATTGCATCTAAAACAGAGGTTTTGCCTGATCCATTCCAACCGAACAGAACAGCTATATTATCATTGGAAAATGCTACCGAAGCATTTTTAAACCCGCGATAATTTTGAAGCTCTAATTTTTTGATCCTCATAAAGCACTTTTTAAGCAAAGATAATCAATACGCTCCGAAATACCTTCTCAGGAACCATTCGCCAGCCAGCAACAGGGCCAGCAGGGCAAAAATCCATTTCAGGTTGATGAGCGGGTTGGTTTGTGTGGTTTGGTAAATAACAGGCTTCACGGTTTCGTTGGCCTTAATTTTTTCAGCAATGGCAGCAATTTGATTGGGAAAAACGGTTTCTCCGCCAAATTTGGCGCTCAATTGCCGCAGAACGGCATGATTTGCCGTGGTTTCAAACAACTCCAGTTCAATGGGTTGCACGCTGAACTTCCCCTCGTACACCAGCGCCTGACCGTTGAAATTGGTCGTCGCTTTGTACGTGTAGGCGCCTACCGGCAAAATACCGGCATTCAGGGTATAAGCCTTGCCCAGCTTGTTGAAGGTATAGGTAAACTCCTTGCCGTCGCGGTTCCGAATACTCATGGCCACATCGGCGTCGTTGGTGAGTTCGTAGTTGTCGTTGTACAATTCCGCCCCAAATCCCACAGGCTCATTTTCATTAAAAATGTTTTTGTCCTGCGTAATCCGGAACTTGCGTTTGTCTTCTTTCAACGACAAATACTGCACGGTTTTGCCAATCAGTTCGTCAAAAATCTCATGGTTTTGGTGCTGCAAAAAGTCAAACAAACGCCAGCGCCAAAGTCCTTCGCCCAGCAAAATTCCGGTTTTGATGCCGTTAGTTTCGCCAACCGCCAGCAAGGGCTGATCCGTATCTACTTTGCCAATGCGTTTGTACAACAACACCTGCGCCTGTGCCGTAGCCCCGAAATTACCAAAAGCGGAAGTCATAGGATTGAAGCGCGACAATTCCTCCACCAATTTCGGACTCAGTGAAAATGCAGCGAACGACGGAGATACACGGCCCTGCACCTCATCGCTTTGGGCGGCATTGCTTTGCATGCTGATAAGGCCCTGCGCCTTGCCCAACGCGTTGTATCCGGTTTGCATACCGGCTATGAACAGGCGCGGAATACGTTTGTCGTTCAAGGTATTCAGCAGGCCCGACAAATCGTTGGTAGAGGAAGGGAGGTTGTGCAATACCACAAAATCATATTTCCCTACGTCCAGGCCCGGATCGTTGATGTAATTGGTAAATACCTGATAGTTTTTGTTGTTCTCCAGGGTGGTTTTCAGGGCAGAAAGGTCAGGGTGCGGGCTATTGGCCAGCAGCAGGATTTTCTGACGGGCATCCAGCACATCGATGAAAATTTCGCGACGGTTGTTGCTGGTTCCGGCTTCTCCGGGCAGAGCGGCTACGTTGATCACATAAGACACAACGCCGGCCTGATCGGCATCGAGGATAACCTCTTTGGTGGTGAAAAAATCGTTGCCGGAAATGTATACCGGAATGCTCTGCAACTGCTTGAGTCCGGAATCAGTAGATTTGGATACCGTTATTACACTTTGTTGCCCGCCCAGATTGGTAGCGGCTATGTCAATTTGAAGGGTGAATTTATCGCCCAGGTAGGCAATTTTGTTGTGAAATACCCGCTTGAGCAGCAAATCCCGTTTCGGAGTGGTATCGCCAAGGGCCACCGTGTACACCGGCGCCGACAGGGGTGCATCTGAGTAGGCCGGATTGCTGCCTTCGTTGTAAATACCATCTGATGCCAGCACCAAAGCCCCGAAATTCTGACCGCCGTAGAGGTCGTACACCCCACGCATCAGTTCTGAAAGATTGGAAACTTTATCGGTAAACTGAAAATCAACACCTTCGCGCACCTGATCGCCAAAGGCAATTTCATGCACTTCGTAGGATTCCGCCATGGCCTCTTTCAACGTTGCCCAATCCTGTTTATACTTGTTCAATGCCTCTCCCTGCAAATCGGTTGCTGTACTTTCCGACTGGTCCTGAGCCAGTACAACGATGGGCTTCTTGGTTTCGTTGAAATAACTTTTCAGGAGCGGCGACAACAACAAGGCACTCAGTATCGTAACCGCCAAAAAACGCAATATACCCAGCCCCAGGTTCAGCCTTGGGGCCTGTTCCTTGAAAGTAGTATCCCGATAATACAGCAACAACGCATAACCCAGCCCCAGCAACACGCAAAAGATTAAAAACCAGGCAGGGTATTGAAAAGACAAATCAAGCATTAAAAATAGTTATTTATTGGTCATTTATAGGTCATTTGAGTCATTTAGGGGTCATTTTTAAAGGTCATTTTTAAAGGTCATTTTGAGCGTCATTTATAGGTCATTTGAGTCATTTAGGGGTCATTTTTAAAGGTCATTTAGTGGCTAATGTTCAAGATGACAACCCACACTGAATTCAAATGACCCTTAAATGACGCTCAAAATGACCTTTAAAAATGACCCCTAAATGACTCAAATGACCTATAAATGACGCTCAAAATGACCTTTAAAAAAGACCCCTAAATGACTCAAATGCCCTCTAATCTCATTCTCCCAAGACGCAAAATTGCGGAAAAAGTTGCTGCCTTGTTCAATTTCTCATATCAAAGCGCACCCAATCCACCGCAATAACCGGTTTGGAGGGCGCATTTTCATTTTTTAACACAAAAAACAGGTCGTGAAACGAGCCGTCAGTCACGGCTTCCAGCGGAATATTGACCTCTGTAAACGTCATTCGGGCGGCTTGTTCCGGCACAGGCAAAACCACCTGCCCCAACAATTTACCCTTGGCCGAGCCTAAGCGGGCTTCTATCCTGCCTCCTCCATACTGATAACGCCCGTCGCTCATCCCAATGCCTACTGCAACGCCGTGTACACCAGTCAGATCCACATGCTTGAACATGAAAAAACTGTTGGGCTTGATCTCGTTCAGCACAACAGTATCCCCATTAAACGGCCGATACGTCCGAATGTTTTTCGACATGCTGTCCGCTTGTTCGGCCTGCTGAAACGCCGGACGCATGGCTATGGTTTCGCCATGCTCCAGCGGCCCCTGATTGGCGCTGCCTCTATCCCGATAACTGGCCTTGAAGATAAAAGTGCCCTGCTTCGGCTTGGCATTTTTGTCGGCCGGCGGAGGCGGAGTTAAAGCGTAATCTCCTGCCAACGGGAAAGATTGTTTGGGCTTGGGCGGACTGCCGAGCGACAAAATCCAGCGCACCATTTCGCCTGCGTCTTCTTCCGATACCTGCGGATGGGCGCTCATCACCGTCTGACCCCAGTTGCCTGCGCCTCCGGTGATGACTTTTTTCGACAGGTTGCGCACCGCAAATTCGTTGTTGCGGTAACGCTCCGCAATAGCTGTATAGGCCGGACCATTCACCAAACGGTCTTCAGCGTGGCAGGTGCCACAATCCGAGCGACTGATAAGCAGTTTACCACGGGCGTATTCCACCGCCTGTTTGGCCGCCTGGTGCCCCTGGGCAATGCTGGTAATATCAAAGCCCGTTTCCAGATAATCCACCGTGGTGGCCACTGCTGATGGTGCTATATTACCCTTCATCAACGATCCGTCTTCAGCGTCTGTTACTTCCAGTTGATAATGTAATACATCACCTGATTGGTAAAAGCTTCTGTTTTTACCATTAAAATTCCAATACACCAACGGAGGCTCGTTGCCCACGTGTAGTTTCACCTTGGCGGTACGCATGGCTGCCGCCGCATCTTTCACCTTCAGGGTAATTTCATAATTGCCCGGTTTTTGATACAGGTGCACTATGCTATCCAGTTCCGAACGCTTGTGCGACATGTTTTTGGGCTCCACCGAAGCCAGTCCACCCCGTGCTGTGGGCTTTTTCGGGTGAATGTTTAGCGGCGGCGTACCGTCGCCAAAATCAAGGGTGTATTCCAGGTATTCGCCGTCGTAATCCTGGGTTTTGGAGATGTCTACACAGGCTGCAAACGGCGCGGCGCCTGCGGTTTTTCTGGCTTGCAGCGATGGTATGGGCGGACGGTTGCCGCGCACGTAATCAATCCGCGAGAGGCGGGCATCCGGGTTGGTGGCAAACCACTGTGTACCGTATTCCAGTATCCAGATCGAACCATTTTTATCCACCACCATATCCATGGGTCGGGAGAATTTGAGTTGCTCCGCAAAAGGCTCCATTTTGCTGAAATTGCCCATGGAATCCACCGTTACGGCCATCATCCAGCCGCGCATCCACTCATAAATGATGAGTTTACCGTTGTAATAATCCGGCATCCGGGTATCGGCAGGAT